>NZ_JBCDMC010000001.1:0-764392 GCF_042465995.1 Vibrio frigidus
TGTGTTCTTTGACTCATGATACAGGTCTCATTCCAAGGCATAAGCTTCTCCTCTATGAAGCTTACACATTAACACCTGTTACCCATGTGCCCGGTCAGATCTGTTACCTATGTGGGCGGTCAATACCGTAGTCATCGTCATTCCCGTGAAAACGGGAATCTTGGTGAGTTTAGATCCCCATTTTCATGGAGATGACGTCGGTTTTCGTGAGGATGACGGAGGTTGATGTCTTAAGTGAACAGGATTACACCCTGAAGGGTGGGCTTTTTCCAATTAGAAGATGAACTGGTATAGGAATCCAGCACCGATTGCCATGCTTAGAATAACGAATAGGAACGCGGCCACCATCTGATTTTTGAAGATAGATTTAAGCAAAATCACTTCCGTTAAACTTGCACCTGCACTGCCAATAATTAACGCCATTACGGCCCCAAGTCCCATCCCTTTAGCGGCCAACGCTGCACTTAGGGGAATCACAGCTTCCGCACGGATATACAATGGAATACCAATTATCGCGGCGACCGGAATAGCAAATGGATTGTCTTCACTTGCAATACTCGCAACAAACTCTGTTGGCATAAAACCATAAATCATCGAGCCAAGCGCAATACCACCCACTAGATAAGGAAGCACCTTTTTAAAATCTGTCCATGTGCTATTCCAAATCTTTATCCATTTGCTTACCGTCTTTACTTTTCCACCACATGAGGAAGCACACCCTTTTGCTTCAGGGGTAATATACGCTTCTGGTTTTACGTATTTTTCAAAGCCAAACTTTTCAAGTGTGTAGCCTGCTACAACGGATACACCCATCGCGATAGCAAAGTAGAACGCGGTGACTTTTAGTCCAAACGTTACAGCAAACAGCCCGATGATTATTGGATTTAACAGTGGGCTCGCAAATAGGAAAACCATCATAGTTCCGAAGCCCGCTTTCGCCCGTAACAAACCCTTCAAGAAAGGAATGGTTGAGCATGAGCAGAACGGTGTAATCGCGCCGAGGAAACCCGCTACGAGATACCCTTTACCGTTCTTACCACTCAGAATACTCTGTATTTTTTCTGGTGGGATGTATTCCTGTAATACACCAACAAGGTAGCTAATCAATAGAAAAAGAATGGTGAGTTCTACCGCTAAAAAGGCAAACATGCCCAAGGTATCCATGACCATGTCTTGTGTAATATTCATAATGCTTTATCTCTGTATTTCTAGAATAACCGAAATATACTATCGCAAATTAATGTCGTCAATATATTTCCATAATTATCGAAATATAAACATGGAGAGGACCTACTTTGATCCATTATACCTGTAGTTAAGTCATTGAAAGTTAGTATAGGTATTTCAGTGATTGAAACATGCAATGTTCTTGTATATAGACTCAATCTTGCGACAGAACCGTAAAGTGGGTTGAACATTCCCCACATTTCGAATATTATCGAACTATAAATTAGGAGTAATGAATGAATCTAGAAAGCGTTGCAAAAGCACTGAAAGAACTTGGTCACCCTACCCGTTTGTGCATATATAAAACGGTGGTTAAGGCAGGCTTTCAAGGTATTGCTGTTGGGAAAATCCAAGAGGTATTGAAAATCCCAAATTCTACTTTGTCTCATCATATTTCTAGCCTCGCTTCCGCCGACCTGATTAAACAACGACGAGAAGGCCGCACACTATACTGTGTAGCAGAGTATGAGAACTTAGAAGGCGTGATCAGTTATCTAAGAGAAGAGTGTTGTGCAGACGAGACGGCCCTAGAACCTTAACGCCATAGGGCTAGAAACTAAAACGAGGCACATTCGGTTACGAATATACCTCGAGACAACTTGAATGCAATTATGCTTGAAAACGATTAACGAAGAATCCGTGCTCTGAACTTGCGGCCTTTAAGTTTGCCATTTTCTAGCTTTTTGAGTGCTTCTTTAACGACATTTTTATGTACCGCTACATAAGAACGCATGTCAAAAAGATTAATTTTGCCCACTTTTTTGCCATCTATGCCGTCTTGGCCAGTCAATGCTCCAAGAATATCACCTGCGCGTACTTTTTGCTTTTTACCGCCAGAGATTTCTATAGTCACCATTTCGGCTTGGTATGTTGGCTCACTCAATACCTCTTCATTCGGCAGCGCAATGGGGTCGATAGGAAGATCCATATACTCATCTATCTGTGCAACTCGATGCATTTCATTGCTGCTAAACAAACTACACGCCATACCTTTACTACCCGCACGGCCGGTACGACCTATACGGTGTACGTGAACCTCTGGATCGCGAGATAATTGATAGTTGATAACCATATCTAGGTTATCAACATCAAGTCCACGAGCTGCGACATCAGTAGCAATTAAGATGGAAATACTTTTATTTGAAAACTGAACCAGAGCTTGATTTCGGTCTCTTTGCTCTAAATCACCATGAAGGTCGATAACGTCAAACCCTTCTTGATACAGCTCTTCGGCAACCTCTTGAACTTCGCGTTTTGTATTACAGAAGATCACAGAAGATTCAGGTCGATGCGACAATAGCAGCTTTTTGACCGCATTTAATCTGTCCGTATCATTGCCTACTTTGTAGAAGAATTGCGAAATACTTGAGTTATCATGGGTTGCCTCAACCTTAACCAACTCAGGCTTCTTCATTATTTTGTTAGCCACTGTTTGAATCTGTTCTGGGAAGGTCGCACTAAATAGGAGTGTTTGTCTTTCTGTTGGTGCTTCACCGATTATCGCATCTAGTGCATCTTGGAAGCCCATATCCAACATTCTGTCAGCTTCATCCAAAACCAAAGTGTTGAGCTCAGAAAGGTCAATACGTCCTCTCTCAAGGTGATCCAAAATACGACCAGGTGTGCCGACCAAAATATGAGCACCGTGTTCAAGTGAACCAATCTGTGGACCCATTGGCATACCGCCACAAAGTGTCAATACCTTAATATTGTGAATAGAACGCGCCAACGATCGGATCTCTTTTGCTACCTGATCAGCGAGTTCCCTTGTTGGGCACAATACTAAGCATTGAACTCTAAAGCGTTTTACATTGAGGTTAGTCAATAAGCTAAGTCCAAACGCAGCCGTCTTGCCTGAGCCGGTTTTTCCTTGCCCAATAACGTCAACGCCTTTAAGCATAAGGGGTAATGCTTTTGCTTGAATGGGTGTCATTGAGGTATAACCCAATGTCTCCAAGTTTTGCAATAAAGCAGGCGATAAAGAAAGAGTAGAAAATGGTATCTGGCTCAAGGGAATGTCCTATCGGTTAGGGAGTGACGAAATTGGAAGCGCACGATAACTGTATCGATGCGCTATTACAACTGTTAGTTACTCTAATCATTATTGTTCAGCTAAACTCGGGATATTTAAGTTATCGCTACTTTAGGCTGTATAAAATCACAAATACAAAAATATCGCATTTAGCTGTTATCTATCTTCTTAATAACCCTGCACGGATTACCTGCTGCAACTACATTTTCCGGTACATCTTTGGTGACTACGGCACCTGCACCAATCACGGAATTGGCCCCAATTGTCACGCCCGGACAGATGATTACGCCGCCACCTATCCACACATTATCACCGATTGTGATCGGTAAGCCAAATTCAACACCCTCTTCAACTCTGCTTTTCACATCCGTTGGATGACCCGCAGTATAAACTTGAACATTGGGCGCAAAGAGCACGTTATCACCAATATCAACTCGATTCACATCTAATATAATGCAGTTAAAATTAGCATAAAAATTCTTACCTACACGGATATTGCTACCGTAATCACATCGAAAAGGTGGTTCGATATAAGTATCATCCGTCGCATTTGAAATCAGTTGCTTGATCGATGCCTTCCATTCGTCACTATTTGGTAAGCTATTATTTAGTAATTGTAATGTTTTACGGCAAGCGACACGTTCTGAATACAGTTCTTTGTCCCAAGCAAGATAGGGCTCACCAGCCAACATTTTTTGTTTTTCACTTCTCATTAACTGTTCCAATTTCTAATTTTTTTATCCAAAGCACAGCGTACCCTCCGATAGTGATCTCTTGGTTAAGTGAAATATCATTCCCTGTCAGCAAGTCAAACACCTGATTCGCCTGTAGCAGATCGCAAATAGAACTTGGTATTGATTGCGGATGTTCACTGAAATTGCAAATAGCGAGCAGCTTCTCTCCGTTTTTATGTTCACGGGAATAAGCAAATAAGTGAGAACGGTAGGTTTCCAGTATCTGTGTACTTGCTTCGCCAAACACAGATTCAGATTGACGAATAGCAATCATCTGGCTTAGTTGGCGATTAATGATACCTTGTGGGGACGTCGCATGCTTCGCTAAGTTGACAATCTCTGCTGTAATCGCGGGTCGGTTGACCCAGCGAGAATCGTCTTTTTTAAATTCATCATCTAGATAAGTATGATCATTCAACACGCCGATCTCGTCACCTTGATAGATAAGCGGAATACCACCAATACTCAAGCTTATGCTGTTAAGAAGTAATATCCGCTTGATGGCGAAATCCAATTCTTGCGTGTCACCTGATATTACCGCTTTTTCTAACCCTGCTAATGAGGCCAGTGAGCCGCACACTCGGCAGTCGCCCGTTGTCGGGTTCTCTTGAAATGGTACTCCCTTCGCAAAAGAACCGTCAAAACGACCCGTGTAAAATCGGTTCAGAAAACGACGATGATCGAAGCCATTTATCCCCAACTGACTCGCCACATCATCATCAAACGTCCATCCTATGTCATCGTGACATCGGATATAATTCACCCATGCACAGTCGGGGGAAATCTCGAAGCTCTTCTTAAGCGAAGCCGTTAATAGTTTGGTTTCTCTGGTTGCCAAACTTTCCCACATAAGTGCCATCATAAGTGGGTTATATGAGAGCTGGCATTCATTCTTATCGATATATTTTGCAACTTCATCGGGGTGAACAATCGCTTCTGACTTGAACTGAACGGCGGGAGCAACAATCTGCAAACAGAGATTAAATGCCTGAATAAGCGTATGTGCTTTTGGCAAGTTTTCGCATTGTGTCCACTTTTCCTTCCAGATAAACGCAAGTGCATCTAGGCGCAATCCTTCACACCCTATATTTGCTAAAAAAAGCATTTCATCCGCAATCGCATTAAACACCGCAGGGTTAGAATAATTAAGATCCCATTGGAAACGGTTAAATGTGGTCCATACCCATTTGTTTGGTTGTTCTAGAAAGGTAAAACTTCCTCGTCTTACCGTAGGGAAAATTTCACGACATGTTTGATTATATTCATCCACCTCTTTTTTATCATCGAAAAAATGATAAAAATCCGCGAACTCTGGGTCGCCAGTTAATGCTTTTTTTGCCCATTCATGTTCATTTGAGGTGTGGTTAAACACAAAATCAAGAACCAAGCTAATACCCGCTTCGCTAAAAGCGTCAGAGAGATCCTGTAGGTCTTTTTCACTTCCTAATGCTGAATCGACTTTACGATAATCAGATACCGCATAACCACCGTCACTATCACCTTTAGGGGACTGGTATAGCGGCATCAAGTGAACATAATTAACACCTAGGCTTTGAAAATAGGGTAACTTGCGTTTAAGTTTTTTTAAGTCACCAGCAAACAAATCAACGTAGAGTGCCATGCCCAACATCTTTTCACTTCGATACCAAGTGGGATCGAGAAGGCGCTGCTCGTCTCTCATTTTTAATTTAGGTTTACGACTGGCGAATGCCGACGCCAAACCATTGACTAGATTTTGCAGATGAAAGAAAAAATCATAATGATCGGAATAGAGTAGATGGAGCTTAGAAACCAGTTCTGGAAAATGACGCTCTAAACGCTCTAGAAAAACCTTTTCTTCTTTATTGGTCAACGTTGGCAGGGTGACTGAACTCAAGACTTGTTTTAATGCTTTCTCGCTCAACGAATGTGACAGCATTGAGAACTCCCTTATTACGTGTACTTTATTGACAGTTAAATAGCATGATATTTAACTTAATCGTTTAAGTAACAGTTAAGGAAGTGATTAAGTCTTATTTTGTGATGCTAATCGCCATAGATAGTCAAACAGATAACAGCCACCGAATACCTTCCCTACTTCAGTGGCTAATCGCTAGCGACAATTAAATCAAAAGAGCAATTACATTATGTCAGACTAGAAAAATTGAATCGATTTTCTACCGCTACTTTTTTTTGTAGGCTCTTCAGGTTCTGACTCAGATTCTTTAATTTCTGATTCAGTCTCTTCCAAAGGGGCCTCTTCGTATTCGTTTTGAATAGGTGCGTCTAGCATCTCATGATCGTTAGACTCAATATCCGAATCACTCACCTGATACTCTTGCGCGACCAGATCTTCTTCAAAAACTTCGGGTAGTTCGCCTTCGGGAAGATCACACAAAACCACATAATACTCTTGATTAAATTCAACCAAATCGCCGTCAAACATTTTACGACGTTTTCTGGTCTCTATTTCACCATTAACAGCCACATATCCTTCTGAGATAATATGTTTTGCCTCACCGCCACCGTTGACCAAGTTAGCTATTTTAAATAATTTATAAAGTTCAATTGGTTGACTGCTGATCTCGATACCGATCGCCTCAACTTCTACTTCATCAGAGGAGAGATCGTCTGCTTGCTCTTCGTTCATGGGAATGACCTATAGGGATATTTGAGCGTAGTGTAACAAAATTCAGTGGCAAGTGGATAAAGTGAGGGATATAAGAGGGTTTAAATATCGTCGTGTCGATAACAAGGGAAAAACTACCCATGCTTCGTGTGAAAAGCATGGGTCAATATCAGTTTATGCAAACATCATAGGATCTGTTGTTAAACAGCCTGAAAGGTCAACAGACCCTACTATGACACATCAAATGAGCAGCGTATCGACTCACAGAATACTCGACAGAAACGTTTTTAATCGAGGGTGAGACGGATTTTCAAAAAAGTTTTCTGGGATATCGTCAACAAGCAGCTGGCCATCTTCCATAAACAGAACTCTGTCTGCTACTTCGCTAGCGAAACCCATCTCATGCGTAACAACGACCATGGTCATACCCTCTTCCGCAAGCGACTTCATCACTTCTAAAACCTCTCCAACCATCTCTGGGTCGAGTGCAGATGTTGGCTCATCAAACAGCATGAGATCGGGATTCATCGCTAACGCACGTGCAATAGCAACACGCTGTTGTTGTCCGCCGGATAGCTGACTTGGAAAGACATCTATTTTTTCAGCTAGTCCTACTCTGGTCAGCAGTTGCACAGCCTTCTTTTCTACTTCATCTTTATCTAGCTTAGATACCTTCAATGGAGCAAGCATCACATTTTTTTTGACTGAAAGATGTGGGAATAGATTGAAGGACTGGAATACCATGCCAACGTTTTCGCGTAACACATTGATGTCAGTAGAAGAGTCATACATATTGATACCATCTATGATGATATCGCCATCCGTCACGACCTCTAATTGGTTTAGTGTACGCAAGAAGGTTGATTTACCTGAACCAGACGGCCCAATAATTACCACGACTTCTCCACGTTTTACAGTCACGGACACCTTTTTTAGTGCGTGACAGCCGTTATCGTAAATCTTATCTACGCTTGCGGCGACAACCATCTCTTCGCCTTTATAATCCGCTCTAGTCACTGTTTGATAGCCTCTTCTCAATGCGCTGTACACCGAAAGATAGTGTAGAAGTTAGTACAAGGTAAAGCGCCGCAACGGCAAACCATACTTCGAATGTAGCAAAGCTACCCGCAACGACTTCTCGACCAGCCTTAGTCAAATCCGTAATGGAAATAACCGACACCAATGAGGAATCTTTTATTAAGTTAATCAATTGTCCAGCCATAGGTGGTAGCGTGCGTTTAAATGCTTGGGGTAAGATAACGTAAGTCATTGCCTTGGGATAACTCATACCCAATGAGCGTGCTGCTTCCATTTGTCCCTGTGGGATCGACTGGATACCCGAACGAATAATTTCCGCAATATACGCCCCTGTAAAGACAGACAGCGCAGTAATACCTGCGGTAAATCTGTCTAGATCGAAGATCGTGCCTAAGAAAAAATACACGATAAAGATCTGCACAAGAAGTGGTGTACCGCGAATAATCTCAACATACAAAAAAGCGAAGTTTCGACTTAATGGGTTTGTGGATATACGCATTAACGCGGCAACTAAACCAATGACAATGGCAAAAGACAATGAAATAATTGAGAGTTGAATCGTCGTAATCAATCCGATTAAAAGTACACCCATACTCTGCTGATTTAGGCTAGAAATTCTGTCACCAGCAAAGACTAAATCACCCTCTACTACAAATACATCATCTGCTTTTTCAATTCGTTGAGCAGGGTCTCCATTGTCAAATTCAATAACAATGTTGTCCTTTTCGACCGTAATAACCGTACCATCACTATCGGCTAACGTTTCAGTTGGTGATGAATCAATTATATAGGGGACAATTCGATTCCATTGCCATGTATAATTTATTTTTTGCGAAGCGGAATAAACGGAAAAACCAATGCCGATAAGAGCGAGTACAAATAAAAAGTGCCAGGCCCAATTATTCTTTTTATGTAGCATATCAATACCAAAATGAGAGTAGTGAGAGCCAGAAACAGAACATTTCTGGCTGATTCCACCTATTTAATTTGTTTTAACCAAGCATCACTCTTGAACCACTTAGCATAAATACGCTCGTAAGTGCCATCACCTTTGATTTGACGAAGATAATTATTCAAAAAATTGACCATATCAGGATCACCTTGTTTAACGGCCCAACCAAGCGGCTCGTAGGTGAATGGTTCCAGAATTGCGTTTATTTTCTCACTATTTTGAGCAGCATAGATAGAGATAAACGGCATGTCGTAGATCATCGCGTCAGCCTTACCATTTATCACTTCCAATGCGGCATCAGTTTCAGTTTCAAACGCGTTATACTTCGCCTTACTTAACATTCTTTTTACTACCGTTTCACCGGTTGTACCAAGCTTACTTGCTACTACATATTTAGGATCGTTAAGGTCTTTGTAGCTGTTAATCTCACCCTTCAACTTAGGGTTTAGGAGTATAGATTGGCCAACGACGATATATGGGTCAGCAAAATTCACCTTCATATTACGAGGAGCCGTTATCGTCATACCCGCCATAATGATGTCACACTTACCGGTAATAAGCGCTGGAATAATGCCATCCCATGCTGTGTTTACAGGCACATATTTCACTCCCATCTGCTTCGCCATCACTTTACCTAAATCGATATCAAAACCAATATAACTATTGTTAGTAGACTTCATTTCAAATGGCATATAACCCGCATCAAAACACGCGCGTAGTTCACCAGACTCAGCAATACCGTCTAATATTGGTCCTGCGGTCGCTCCCGCAGAGCAGAGGATTATCGCGCTATATGCGGCCAACTTACCTATTTTATGCTTCATTATGTTAAATCCCTGTTATTATTGTTAACAAATTAGTCCGTTAATGGTTTTTTATTCACTATTACTAAATAATATTGCATTATATATCATTTGTACAGCATAAATACTCAGGTTACTTTTTAGAGCATCTATTCTTAATCACCAAAATTGTGCATCTATCGTTAGTTATAGCAATAGTTATGCCGATAACATCACACTTGATAAATGGAAAATTAATAGATATTTAACCCAAGAAATTAGAATATATAAGCACATTAAACTGACATGTTCTTTTTCTATGTATTTCGCTCATAATGAACGCACCTTAATGGTGCGGAAATAAAGAAAAAAGATAATATTGGTGCAGATGTTAATTGTTCGATATTTAGCCACTTATATAGAATAAACAGCTAAATTTGAGGAAACGGCGTTGGAGTAAGCCTTTGAGTATCTCAGCCGTTATCGGCGTATTAATTTTCTCGGTATTAACTCAATACCAAACTGCTGACGTTTGGCTGAAGCATTGAGTGCTAACGCAAGCGCGCTATCAGAGATTAATTCAAATTGCTGAGGCAGCGAGTTTACTTTCATTGGCAGGAAATCGAGCAATCTGTTGTCGCCAAAAGTGCCCAATTTTATTTTTGACATCAGCTCGGTGTGTTCCAAAAGCACATCCAACACGCCTTCCAAAAGAGTATAAGATGTGACCACGATGGCGTCAGGTACTTTTTTCTCACGCACCCATTGAGACAATACAGCTTTGCCTTCTTCTCTATTAAAATGCTTGCCATAACCAACGATGGATTCTTTTTTATGGATACGCGCTGCTGCGTAAAAACCTAATTGACGATCTTTAGAGATGCTTAATTCAGGCAGAGCACCGATTAATCCAACCGTCTTTACACTCTGCGACAAGACTGAATTGGTCAAATCATAGGCGGAGGTATAGTCTTCACTGATAACACACCCAAAACATTCATCATCTAAAGGACGGTCTATTGCCACGACAGGCGTACCAGATTTTTGGATTTTTAAGTAATATTCGTTTGCATTGGGTAGGCAAGTCGCCACAAACAGTGCGTCAATTCTTCGGCTCAACAGTGCGGTAGCCAAACTCTCTTCAATTTCAGCTTCGTCATCACTGCAACCAATCAAGATTTGATAACCCGCTTTTCGCGAGTTTTGTTCGAGTAATTTGGCAAGTTTGGTGTAGCTCGAGTTCTCCAGATCAGGAATAATAAGGCCAAATGAACGGCTATTCCCGGCCCGCAGAGATGAAGCTGCATGGTCAGGTTGGTAATTATGCTCATTAACAACAGCCATCACTTTATGTTGAGTCTTCTCGCTTATACGGTATTTTTTTGCTTTACCGTTGATGACATAACTCGCCGTAGTCTTTGAGACACCTGCCAACTTTGCTATTTCGACTAATGTCATTTCATTACCTTTATGTGCAGTTGATCAAAATTTTACAGATTATTTACTATTCTAGCTTGAATTATACGCTGAATCGATTCAGTATTAAAGCTGAAAGGATTCAGCAAAACTTGAAATATGACTTAAATCACTTATTTTGCACCGTGGTTTAGTGAGTTAAGCGAAACAACAAGTATCAGCAACATGTGTAGATGTTTGCTGAATTTTTTTGAAGCATTGCTGAACCGATTCAGCTTTGAACTTGCACGAGCGATGAATCGAAGATTTAGAGCAATTAGACCAGATGATTGAAGCTCACATAAAAGAGCTCTAAGAGGTACACCATGTTAAAACTGACAACATTAGATATTGAGCTTCAACAAACTGCTCAAGACAAAAGCACGGCCATTCGCGTCTTAGCGAGCGACCTCGCAAAGAAAGGATTAGTAGAAGTTGACTACGTAGAAGGTATGCTTAATCGGGAAGCACAAAACACCACCTTCCTTGGAAACGGCATTGCTATACCTCATGGTACAACCGATACCCGTCATCTGGTGAAAAGCACCGGGGTCGCTGTCCATCACTTTCCCCAAGGCGTAGATTGGGAAGACGGCAACACGGTTTATATCGCAATAGGCATCGCCGCTAAATCTGACGAGCATTTAGGCATATTAAAGCAACTGACTAAGGTTCTTTCTGCTGATGGTGTTGAAGATAAACTGAGAGATGCTTCTACAAAACAAGAAATCATCGCCCTATTAAATGGTGACGTTCAATTCACTGCAGACTTTGGTGAATCTCTGATCTTACAAGACTTCCCTGCAAGCGACATGATTCAACTTTCTGCCGTTGCGGGTGGCCTATTAAAAAACACCCATTCAGTTGAGGCGAGCTTCATCGCAGACCTTGTTAGTAAAAAACCAACCTATCTAGGTAAAGGCCTATGGTTGATCAGCAGTGTTTCCTCGGTATCACGCACTGCAATGTCTGTCGTTACTGTCGACCCCGTATTTTCATTTGAAGGCAAACCCGTCAACGGACTCATTACTTTTTCCGTTTGCAATGCCGCTCACCAAACCATGCTGGATACGATCAGTGAATTAGTCTTCCAACAGAAGCAAACCACCATTCTTCAAGCCACTAAGCAAGAGTTGGTCTCTCTATTCACACAAGATGATGGCGAAACGTCTGCTCCCACAACGTCCGATAATAATGCCGTCTTCAAGATAAAAAATGCCCACGGTTTACACGCTCGTCCAGGCGCAATGCTGGTAGCAGAAGCAAAGAAATTTGAGTCAATTATCAGTGTGAAGAATCTTGATGGAGACGGAAAGACCGTCAACGCTAAGAGCTTAATGAAGGTGATCGGATTAGGTGTTATGCATGGACATTCTTTGGCGTTCTCCGCGGATGGCATCGACGCTGGTGAAGCAATAAAAGCAATAGGCATCGCCATTGAATCTGGCCTAGGTGAAGGGTAAGGATCGTATTATGACAACCAAAAAAGTCGTTACCGTCACCCTAAATCCTGCCTTGGATCTCACTGGTAGTATGGGAACGCTAAATGTAGGTAGTGTGAGCCTCGTGAATCAAGGCTCATTACACGCTGCAGGTAAAGGCGTGAATGTTGCGAAGGTACTTTCTGATTTAGGCGCGAAGGTTACCGTCACTGGATTTCTGGGCCGTGATAACCAGGAGATGTTCTGTCAATTATTTGAAGAGATCGGTGCTACCAACAAATTTGTTCGGGTAGATGGTGCAACGCGCATCAACGTAAAATTAGTTGAGCAATCTGGAGAAGTGAGCGATATCAACTTTCCGGGTGTTGAGGTCAGCGAAGACGACATCAAGCAATTTGAGCAGACGCTTTTCGAGCTGGCGAAGAACCACGATTATTTTGTTATCGCGGGTAGCTTGCCTAAAGGTGTCTCACCCGATTTATGCGCCAGTTGGATACAGCATCTGCATAACCTTGGTAAAAAAGTGTTGTTTGACAGCAGTCGTGAAGCGCTTACCGTTGGTATCAATTCAAACCCATGGCTTATAAAACCCAACGACGAAGAGTTGTCCGAGTTTGTTGGTCGGTCTTTGGATACACCGACTGAATGTCAACAAGCTGCACAGGAGCTTGCCGACAAAGGCATCGACAACATCGTGGTCTCTATGGGGTCCAAAGGGGTGTTGTGGCTTAACCAAAATGAATGGTTACGCTCTCAGCCACCAAAAATGACGGTGGTGAGTACCGTTGGTGCTGGCGATACATTGGTTTCCGGTCTTTGTTGGGGCCATATGCAAAACATGCAGAAACCAGAACTATTGAAATTCTCTACCGCCCTCTCTGCATTAGCTGTCGCGCAAGTAGGCGTTGGTGTTCCAAGCCTAGAGGCGCTCAAATCCTTACAGGAAAAGACGCAAATTACCCAGTTGAGCTAAAACAATAAACTATTATTAGTCAATGAATTAACAAGGTCGATTATTATGAATATAGCTATTATTACAGCTTGTCCAAGTGGTGTTGCAAATAGCATCATTGCAGCAGGGCTACTTGAAAAAGCAGCGAAATCACTCGATTGGATTGCAAAAATTGAATGCCAATCTACCGTAGTGCAGGGAGATACGCTAACTGCCAATGATATTGCGCAATCTGACGTTGTCATTATCGCCGCTAACACGCCAATTGATACTACACGGTTCATCGGAAAAAAAGTGTATCAGGCGGAGATATCTAAAATTACTGAAGATACAAAAACATGGTTAGAAAAAGCCGTTTTAGAGGCAACTGAATTAACCTCTACCGAGGCAAACACACTTTCAGTACCCGTATCAAGCCATAGTGAACCTAAGAAAATTGTCGCGGTTACCGCATGTCCAACAGGTGTTGCACATACTTTCATGGCAGCTGAAGCTTTAGAAAACGAAGGAAAGCGCCTTGGCCATCAAATTAAGGTAGAAACTCGCGGTAGTGTAGGTGCAAAAAACCAGCTGACTGATCAGGAAATCGAAGAGGCTGACTTAGTTATTATCGCCGCAGATATCGATGTACCTTTAGATCGCTTTAACGGTAAGAAACTCTATAAAACGAAAACAGGACCAGCCCTTAAAAAAACCAAGCAAGAAGTGGAAAAAGCTTTCGCTGAAGCAACGGTTTATACCCAATCTAATGGCACTGTTACCGCGAAAGAAGAAGAAAGCAAAGGCATATACCAACACCTGATGACCGGGGTTTCACATATGCTACCCGTCGTTGTAGCTGGTGGTTTGATTATCGCACTCTCGTTTGTCTTTGGTATAGAAGCGTTTAAAGAAGAAGGTACTCTTGCTGCGGCACTGATGACAATAGGAGGCGGATCGGCATTCGCACTAATGATTCCTGTGCTTGCTGGTTACATCGCTTTCTCTATCGCGGATCGTCCAGGCCTTGCGCCCGGTCTTGTTGGCGGTATGTTAGCGAGCTCAATTGGCGCAGGTTTCTTGGGGGGTATCTTAGCGGGCTTTATCGCAGGCTACTCGGCCAAGTTTATCGCTGATAAACTGCAGCTTCCTCGATCAATGGACGCGTTAAAACCAATTCTTATTATTCCACTTGTCGCGACCCTATTTACTGGTCTGATAATGATCTATGTGGTTGGTGGTCCGGTTGCTACCGTCATGGCAGCAATGACTGAGTTCCTTAATAACATGGGCAATGCCAATGCCATCATGCTTGGTATCGTTCTCGGTTGTATGATGTGTTTCGACCTTGGGGGTCCAGTCAACAAAGCCGCCTACACATTTGGCGTTGGTTTATTGGCTTCGCAAACCTATGCACCTATGGCCGCTGTCATGGCTGCCGGTATGGTTCCTGCGCTCGGTATGGGTTTAGCGACCTTCCTTGCGAAAAAGAAATTCAATCAGAGTGAGCGCGAAGCTGGTAAAGCGTCATTTGTATTAGGTTTATGCTTTATTTCTGAAGGTGCTATTCCATTTGCAGCCCGTGATCCTATGCGCGTTATCCCTTGTACAATGGCTGGTGGAGCGGTTGCGGGTGCTCTTTCAATGCTTGCTGGTTGCGAGTTAATGGCACCACACGGCGGTCTCTTCGTGCTGTTTATTCCAAATGCTATCTCTTCCGTACTGATGTACATTATCGCCATAACAGCAGGTACCGCAGTTACTGGGTTTGGTTATGCGTTTTTGAAAAGCCGTGCTGAGCAAACAGAGCAAGCTATTGCTTAATTGCGTTATTTGACTTGCATTCAAGTTATCAGATCAACAGAGCCTTCATAACGAGGCTCTGTTTTTTTTGATAGAACAATTAATCAAAAATAGTCTGTGAAAAATTGTATCTTGCATCAAGAATTGCAGTATCCTTGCCCGCCTAACCAATTGGGATATCAATACATTAAGAGCAGTTTCTATGGGCGAGCTGAAAAAAGAAATTACGTTATGGTCTGGCGTTGGCCAATTATCTACCACCCTATTGGGTACTGGCCTATTTATGATACCCGCAATCGCAGCAGGTATCGCGGGCGAAGCGTCACTATGGGCATGGCTGATTTTATTTGTCGCCATCATCCCTATCGCCCTGACCTTCGCAGCCCTTGGTAAACGTTTTCCAAGTTCTGGTGGCACCGCTTATTTTGTCCGCAAAGCCTTTGGTCCACGAATGGAGCGCAGCGTTGGCTGGTTATTTTTGAGTGTTACACCTGTTGGTATTCCCGCGGGTATTGCCTTAGCCGGTAGTTTTGGAAAACCGCTACTTCCTGCCCCTTTTGATCACACCCTCGTCGCTGAACTTATCACGATCGGCTTATTGATTGCAGTCAATCTGATTGGTAGCAAATCGTCAGCACGGATTCAAACGATTGTTGCTTTGGCTATCTGTGCCCTTGTGTCTCTGTTCTGGATCTATGGTGGTGTCAGCACCGCAGATATTAAAATGCCGGTTTTAACCACCGATTCTATTTTTCCGATTGCATCTGCATTGGGCGTGATGTTCTGGTGTTTTGTCGGTATTGAAGCATTTGCTCATATGGGAGAAGAATTTAAAAAACCCGAAACGGATTTCCCTATCGCGATTATCTTGGGATCTCTATTTGCTGGTGTGATCTATTGGAGTTGCTCTGTTGTCATTCTTAAGTTCCAAGCTTACGGTACAGAAGCGCTTTCTTCTGGATCTATCCCTTGGATAAGTGAGCAAATTTTTGGTAGAAAAGGGGCGACGCTCATTAGCCTTGTCGGATATTTCGCCTGTTTCGCTAGCCTTAATTTATATGTGCAAAGCTTATCTAGAATGGCATACGCTATCGCTAAGAACAGCCATCCTCAGACCAAAATGGCGGTCATCTCTAAACGTGGCGTTCCTACCGTAGCTACTCTTACTATCACCGGAATTTTGGTTATCTGTGCATTCGTCGGAGAAGTTTTGAGTGTTGATCTAGAAGCGCTGGTAAAATTAGCCAACGGGGTATTTGTTCTGGTTTATTTGCTTGCCATGCTATCGGCGTACAAACTGCTCACTGACACGAATAAAGTACTTTCTCTCATTGCTCTGGTCATCACTATTCTGGTATTTGCATGCCTCGGTTGGGCTTCTCTCTATGCTATTGCTGTTTTTGCTTTGGTTCATTTTGTAAGAAGAGATATTAAAAATTTCAGACCACAACCGGCAGATAAAGAATAACTCCTCGCATCAAAGACGGGGTTTCTTCCTTCGATAGCCATTAGGCATCATCCGTATGTAGAGAACTGAGCTGATATGAAAATCATTTTTTATATTAGTCTCAAAACCGTCTTGCAATAATGTACGTACACCCCAAAAAGTGTGAACTACTTATCTTCATTAAGAAAGCGGTATTAAATCGAGCTTTTAACTAAAGATTGTCGGAATTAGGCCGCTATACTTGTAAGTGTTAGTTAGGCTTTATATAAAAAATAATAATTATATTTACTTGAGCGTACGGGATGGTTTTCTATTCTGTGTATAAGCTTATTGACGAAAGTCCGAAATACCTTTTGTTAAGGGATTTAATATGAAATTTAGTCACAAAATTGTTGCTGCTTCAACATTATTGATGCTTGTAACCGTTGCGATAGTTACTACAAAGCAAGTTTTTACCACCCAAAGCCTCCTTACTGAAACCATCATGCATGGGTTAAACAATGCAATGGATAGTGTAAAAAGTAATGTCGCTGATAAGATCTCCGGACAAAAAGCACTCGCTATTTATACAACAGAAATGGCTAACGATGATCTAAGCCCCGATGCCATTAAGAAAGCAATTAATAAACCCAGTCTAAAAAAACCTTTCATACTTGTTGGTGCTGGTTTAGAAACAAACGGTAAAGCGATCAGTGGCGATGTTAACTGGGACCCCGGTGCTAGTTGGGATGCGCGCGCTCGCCCTTGGTATAAGGACGCCAAATCAAAAAATGCACTTATCATTACTGCCCCCTATGCCGATTCTGTTACCAAAGAGATCGTAATCTCAATTGCAACACCATTGAAAAAAAGTGGACAATTTGTTGGTGCATTGTTCTTTGATGTGAGTCTCGCAAGTTTGGCCGAAACAATAAACCAAGTGAACCTTTTTGATGCAGGGTTCCTATTTATTGTCTCCTCTGACGGGACGATTATTGCTCACCCAGATACTGAATTAAACGGCAAACCATTTTCTGAAATGCACGCTCAAGTGAACATTTCTGAAAAGATGCAGATTGTGAACTCAGATGGAAATGAGTTAGCTTATGACTTTCGAAAAATACCCGGAATTGACTGGTATGTTGGTTCAGTAATCGACAATGGTATTGCTTTCCAACCCGTTAGTGATATGCGTACAAGTTCTATCATTGTTACCACCATCTCGCTGATAATCAGTATCGGCTTGCTACTTGTGTTGATTGGTAAATTAATGAGGCCATTAGGATCACTTAATGATGCAATCCAAGATGTTGCTACTGGTGACGGTAATCTAACACAACGTTTAGCCACCACCACAGACACCGAATTTGCAGAGCTCGCAAAAGGTTTCAACCTGTTTACCGAGAGCCTACAAGACAAGATAAAACAACTCAAAGGCATAAGTCACGAGATACTAAAAGGTGCCGAATCAAGTTCTGAAGGCGCGTCTGCTGCGGCTGCGGCTATGACAGAACAGATGCGTGAAATTGAACAATTGGCGACGGCAATGCATGAAATGGCCACGACTTCTACCGACATGGCTGGTAATGCACAAGGTGCTGCGTCTGCGGCTCAAGAAGCCGATAACGCCACACAAGAAGGCAGTGCTATCGTTAGCCATACGACAGAATCTATTGGCGCGTTATCCGCCAGCATTGACGATGCCGTCATACAAGTAAAATCATTGGAAGATGCTACCGATAGAATTGAAACCGTACTTCAGGTGATTAACGATATCGCAGACCAAACTAACCTGCTTGCGCTCAATGCAGCAATTGAAGCCGCGCGCGCCGGAGACTATGGTCGCGGGTTTGCGGTTGTTGCGGATGAAGTGAGGACATTGGCACAACGAACTCAAGAGTCCACTACTGAAATCCGTACCATGATTGAACAACTACAAGCCGGTGCAGGTGCGGTAGCTAAGGCGATGGGTACAAGTAAAGAGACCGCAGTTACAACTGTGACCCAAGCACAAGAGGCAAATAGCGCGCTAGAGCGCATTAGAGAAGCTATTCAGCGTATCACCGATATGAATATGCAGATCGCTTCCGCAGCGGAGGAACAAAGCTTAGTGGCTGAAGAAATAAACTCTAATACTGTGAAAATCAAAGATTTGTCAGACCTCGTTGCCAATGCCGCAGGTGAATCTAGTAAAGAAATGCAGATTCAAAGCGACAATGTTCGAGAGCAGAATGGTATCTTAGACAAATTTATAGTGTAAGGTTATCCGCTTCAAAGAAAGGGTGAGTAGATATCTACTCACCCTTTAAATTGTAGAAAACCCATCCCCCCAACTAGGGCCTGTATTACACTTAAAACACGGCATACAACGTGTTATTTCATTGACGTTTTCGCTTTGTCATTGTGAATATCTTATTTATGCTAAACACTTCTTTTCAATCTTCTTCTATACTTTCCCCATTCCAGTGCAGTTTGCCTCTACTGAGCAAGACGACTTGAATAATTATTATTAAAAACAATATAACCCTTTGATTTTAAATAGAGAAAATATAAGCATACTTTCCAAGTATTGACTTTATTTCAATGGGTTAACATTATAATAAGGGAATATATGTACAAAAAAACATTAACGTCAGTTGGCTTGTTTTTTCTTTCCATTAACGCCAATGCCACCTCGCAAGTGGCGGACTCTGTCGCTCCAGAGTTAACCAGCAAAGTGACAGCTAAACAGGCTGTCGTCGCCAATGACTACATGGTCGCAGCAGCAAACCCATTGGCCGCTCAAGCAGGATATGAGGTATTAAAAAATGGGGGTAATGCTGCCGACGCTTTAGTTGCAATACAAACCGTATTGGGCTTAGTTGAGCCACAATCTTCTGGTTTGGGTGGTGGTGCCTTTTTGGTTTACTATGATGCAAAATCTAAAAAAATCACCACGTTTGATGGCAGAGAAACGGCCCCTTTAGCTGCTCGTCCCGAACTTTTTCAAGACGAAAATGGTAAGCCTTTAAAATTTTATGACGCTGTTGTCGGCGGCCGCTCTGTGGGTACGCCCGGCACGGTAAAGTTACTCGCAACGATGCATGAAAAATATGGACAAAAGAGCTGGACCGAGTTATTTGTGCCGGCAACAAAAATGGCGACGGACGGGTTTACCGTGTCAGAACGACTGGCCTCTTCTATTGCAAAAGATAAAGAGCGCTTGAGCCGCTATCCAGACACCAAGGCCTATTTCTTCACATCCGATGGGCAACCTCTTGCTCAAGGCAGCACATTAAAAAATCCCGCTTATGCGAAAACGCTTGCGACTTTAGCAAGAGAAGGGGAAAGTGCCTTTTATCAAGGTCAAATAGCCAAAGATATCGTAGCGAAAGTCACCGGCATTACCGATAACCCTGGCTATCTATCTCAAGCCGACTTTACTAACTACGCCGTTGTAGAAAGAGAGACCACCTGTGCTCCGTACCGACAATATGACATCTGCGGCATGGGACCACCAAGTTCTGGTGCCCTTACTGTTGGGCAAATTATGGGCATCTCTAGTCATTTTGATTTAGGCGTAATGGGACCTGAAGATCCCGTTTCATGGCAGATAATAGGGGATGCATCTCGATTAGCCTTTGCTGACCGAGGTCGTTATATGGCGGACTCAGATTTTGTACCCGTTCCTGAAGGGTTAGTTGACCCTGATTACCTTGCTAGCCGATCGTCATTGATCAAAAAAGGCAGCGCATTATCGACGGTTACGGCCGGAGATCCACCATGGGCGAATAAAATAGCCCTAGCCGATGATCAGTCCATTGAATTACCAAGCACAACGCATCTAGTGATTGCCGATAAAGAAGGTAATATCGTGTCAATGACCAGTACCGTCGAGAATGGTTTTGGTTCTAGAGTGATGAGCAACGGTTTTATTCTCAATAATGAATTAACCGACTTCTCTTTTGCCACGTATAAAGATGGCTATCCCATTGCGAACCGCCTCGAACCAGGAAAGCGCCCTCGTTCTTCTATGGCGCCAACGATCGTGATGAAACAAGGGCAACCTTACATGGCCGTTGGTTCTCCGGGAGGCTCTCGCATTATTGGTTACGTCGCGCAAACATTGATCGCACACTTAGATTGGGGAATGGATATTCAACAAGCCATCGATATGCCACATATGGTGAATAGATTCGGTACCTATGACCTTGAGCAAGGTACATCCGCAGAAAGCTTTAAAGAACCATTAGAAAAAATGGGATTTAAAGTTAATATCCGCGACCTCAACTCGGGTCTTCATGCCATTTTATTTAAAGACGGCAAATTGATAGGGGGTGCAGACCCTCGTCGTGAAGGCGTGGCTTTAGGTGATTAACTTCGCCATTAATTGACCGTTACTTGATTAAGTGCCGTGACGTCAGGGTAAGTAGCAGGGATAAAAATAGGGCCATTTTCAATAAACTGAACTGGCCCCTATAAAATACCAATCTGGAAAATAACTGATCAACAATTCGGATACACTGGAGCCGACATCAATGGGCATCCTATTGAGCACTTTTAGATAGACTATTGCGCTTAGAATCAACGTATATCGTGTGTTTATACGGCGTGGTAATCGATCTTATCAAGCCATTGCTTCGCTGCAATAGCGTCTTCTGTTAGGCTCAATATACATCGCAAAGAATTACTATGATTTATACCATTTCTTTCAATCTGAAAAGTATGCACTCCAACTTTTTCGATATGATTATTGACCAAATCCACTTCTTTATTAACCACTCCAGTTGTCGTTTGCTTAACCAAACTTTTTACTAATCGAATAAACTTTGCCTCCGATTCTTTTACATACTTACTATCTTCAATAGAAGTCGTAATGAGTAACGCTTTCACCTCTTCTTTTTGGCGACAGATATAATAAGCGTAACCGTTTGAATTCATCATGTTATTAGGATCAACTTTAAGCAATTCACTCAGAAAAATACTGCCTTCTTCTACGCTTATTCGACTGCGTACTGGCTTAAGACCAAATTCTGATAAATAACGTGTTGTGCCTTGAATTGTCCAGCCCATGTTTAACCTCCAGTTCCTAATAAAAACGTGATCTAACCATGTAAACTGCGTTGGATATAGTGCGAAATTCACATACTGACATCTCATATATGGAAACAGATGGATGCAACACCTGTTATAGAATTGAATGTTAACTTAAGACATCAAACTCCGTCATTCTCACGAAAGTGAGGTTCTAAACCACCCAGATTCCCGTTTTCACGGGAATAACGATGAATACCTTTTCCTAAATGGCTGGCATTGCTTTCATCTGGGGCTATTTTTCTTCCGTCATTCTGACAAAATGATAAACTATAGCCTAATTTTTATAGCGGCTGACCTTTACCAAAATGAACAGGTACTCTATTTTTACTTTATTTCTTTGCACGACTCTATTTGCATGCTCCGTTACTCAAAAAGATCAGATAAAACGAGACGCTAATGAAGTAGCTAAAGCAACCAAAGAAGCCACAACGGCTATTGGCCATGCTACGCGAGACGCAACCCGTGAAACGGGTCATTTTTTCCGAGATCTATCCAAAGAAATCACCGAATAAGATGTGATTTAGCGTTCAATTTCAACAGTATTAAACAGAGTGTTCTATCAATAGTTAATTCATACTAACTATGTGATTTTGATATCATATCTATATGTGATCTTCAGAGAAAATACGGATTCATTCGAATATAGACCGTATTTTTGACCTTTTTGTGTTAAAGGTTTTATTTTTTTAGTTGAAGGGCACCATTTATGAAATTGAAAACCATCGCTTTAGCCACAATTACCGCATTGGCAGGCTCTAACTACGTTATGGCCGCACCAGATTTTGCACAGGCTCAAGCAGAAACGATAAGACCTAAAAACGTCATTGTATTCATTGGTGACGGCATGGGTTTAGGGCAACTTGAAATAGCGCGCCATATGGAATATGGCAAAGACGGTTCTCATTTCGTTGAATCATTACCCAATGTTGCTTTAGTTAAAACGTACTCAGCAAATAATCAAGTCACTGATTCCGCCGCCGCTGGTACTGCCATTGCAACGAGCGTAAAAACAAACAACAGCGCTATTGGTGTTGATCCTCAGGGCATTGAAGTTGATAGCATTCTCGATGACTTCCAAAAAGCTGGCCGAAAGGTTGGGGTAATATCAACCAATACGGTAACAGATGCGACACCAGCAGCATTCACAGCAAGTGTCGCCGATCGTTATCAAGGCCAACCAGCCGCCGCCCGTCAAATGCTAGAACACGGATATGACGTTTTATTAGGTGGCGGTTCAAAGTATTTTGGTCCTAAAAAACAAGACGGTGTTGATTTATTGCCAAAATTTGAAGAAACGGGCTATACCATCGTAAAAGATAAAGACCAACTCGCGGCCGTTAAAGGCGCAGACAAACTTTTAGGTCTATTCAATCCAACCTATATGAACTATAAATTGGATCGTGATGATTTAAATAGTAACGAACCAAGCTTAGAATTGATGACCGAAAAAGCGATAGATGTCCTTAAAAAGGATAAAGACGGGTTCTTCCTTATGGTTGAAGGCGCTCGAATTGACCACGCCGCACATGCCGCCGATATTACCGGTGTCTGGCAAGAATTTATGGAGTTTGATCGCACTGTCGAACAAACTGTAAATTGGGCAAAAGATCGCAATGACACACTAATTGTTGTATTAGCCGACCATGAAACCATGGGCTTATCTGTTACCGAACCAATGGACATTGCAGGTTTAAAAAACATCACTGTTTCACCTGAATTTATGGCAGGAAAACTCGTTAAAGCGGCCGATGGGAAAAGTTTTGAACCCGATTCAATTAAAGCTATATTCAAAGAATATGCAGGCTTTGAAGTGACCGATGAACAAGTTGCTGAATTAAATTCTCACGTAATGGGTAAGAAAGGGAAGTTGAAGTATCAATACAAACTCGGTTGGGAAATTGGCTCAATGGTCGCCGCTCACTACCAAGCTGGTGCTATCGATCGTGCTGTCAGAGAAGCCTCTAGCACTGGTGGTCACTCAGCGAATATGATTCCATTATTCGCGACAGGTCCGGGTTCTCAGTACTTCGAAGGTGTATTAAACAATACAGATGTACCTAAGTTAATTCGTAGCCTTACTCAAAAATAATGTGTAAGAAATGACTTGCTTGTAAGAAAGAAAAAGCCTCAGCAGGATAGTAATCTTGCTGAGGCTTTTTTCGGTCAATTAGCCGCTACTTATTAAGATATTCCGCGTGAAAACGCAGATGGTTTTCAATAAAGCTCGCGATAAAATAGTAGCTGTGATCATAGCCATCACGGTAATTAACTTTTAACGGGTACCCTTTTTCCGTAGCAACAGATTCTAAGTATTCCGTTTTTAGCTGTTCATTTAGGAACTCATCCGCTACGCCTTGATCAACCAAAGCAGGAACAAAATCAGTCACCTCACTAAGCAAAATACTGGCATCATACTCTCTCCATTGCTCTGTATCGCGGCCAAGGTAGGCAGAAAAAGCCTTTTTGCCCCAAGGTACTATAGACGGATGACAGATCGGACTAAAAGCCGATACGGATTGGTAGGTACCCGAGTTCCGCAGTGCGATAACAAGTGCACCGTGACCGCCCATAGAGTGCCCTGCGATCGAACGCTTATTTGTCACTGGAAACGTCGATTCGATCAATTGTGGCAGCTCTTCAAGCACATAATCATACATATGATAATGCCTACTCCACGGTTCTTGGGTAGCATTAAGATAGAAGCCAGCACCTTTACCAAGATCGTAACTATCTGCATCTGCCACATCTTCACCACGCGGGCTCGTATCTGGCGCAACAATCGCGATCCCAAGCTCAGACGCTAGAGATTGTACTCCCGATTTCTGCATAAAATTTTCATCGGTACAGGTCAGTCCCGACAGCCAATACAGGACCGGAACTTTTTCACCATTTGACGCCTGTGGCGGCAAATAGATGGCAAATTGCATCTGACAATTTAGTACTTTGGAATGGTGGCTATAGCGTTTATGCCAGCCACCAAAACTCTTGTTCACGCTGATATTTTCAATCGTCACGCTTCTAACTCCTGAGCTCGCTTTGATTAAAGACTAAAAGTGAATAACAGTACGTATGCTCTTGCCTTCGTGCATGAGGTCAAACGCTTCATTCACCTTATCTAGGCTCATCGTATGAGTAATAAAGTCATTGAGCTTAAACTCACCTGCCATATAGCGTTCTACATAATCGGGTAGTTCCGTGCGACCTTTTACACCACCAAAAGCGGACCCTCTCCATACACGACCTGTTACGAGTTGGAATGGACGAGTAGAGATCTCTTGTCCTGCCCCTGCAACACCAATCACGATAGATTCTCCCCATCCTTTATGGCAACACTCGAGCGCAGAGCGCATTACGTTGACGTTACCAATACATTCAAACGAGTAGTCGACACCGCCGTCGGTTAACTCCACGATGACATCCTGAATGGGTTGATCATAGTCTTTTGGGTTGATGCAATCAGTCGCACCTAATTTCCGAGCAAGTTCAAACTTACTTTCGTTAATATCGATAACAATGATTCGTGACGCTTTAGCCATCGTTGCACCGATTACTGCTGACAATCCAATACCACCCATCCCAAAAATAGCGACGGTTGCACCCTCTTCAACTTTCGCCGTATTCATTACTGCGCCCATCCCAGTTGTTACACCACAACCAAGTAAACAAACCTCTTCAAGGGGGGCTTCAGGATTTACTTTTGCAAGAGAAATCTCAGGTAATACAGTATATTCAGAGAACGTCGAGGTTCCCATATAGTGGAATATCTTAACCCCGTCTTTTGAAAAACGTGTTGTACCATCCGGCATAAGACCCTTACCCTGAGTTTCACGGATTTTTTGACAAAGATTAGTCTTACCAGATTTACAGAATTTGCATTCGCCACATTCTGGTGTGTAAAGCGGAATAACGTGGTCACCAATTTGAACGCTAGTAACGCCTTCGCCAATTGATTCAACGATACCGCCGCCTTCATGGCCTAAAATACACGGGAAAATACCCTCTGGATCTTCACCTGAAAGGGTAAAAGCATCGGTATGACATACGCCAGTCGCTATCATCTTAATTCGAACTTCACCTTTTTGAGGTGGCATAACATCGACTATTTCCATCGATAGAGGTTCACCCACAGCCCATGCAACGGCGGCTTTGGATTTTATTGTTTGTGCTGTCATATTGATGTCCTTAATTTGATCGCTGAAAGCGTCTGGTATTGTTGTGTTCTCTAAAAGTATAGACACATTATAGTCTTCATTTTTTAGAGTGATAATCCCATTGCTATGAAAATTACTTTTACTGTATGGTAATAATAAGCGTAGTAAACATCGAATCTCTAAATTACTCATAATTATAAAATCGTTATTTATCAGTTGATTACTATATTTTACCTATTATTACTACATCCCTTTTTGATTACAGTTATGATAAGCTCGATCATAGTCGCTAGTGTTTGCCAAAATAATTACTGAGGGGTAACAATGTTTAACTGGGAAGGGGTTAGCGAATTTGTCGCTGTAACAGAGGCGGAAAGCTTCACCAAAGCAGCAAAACGCCTTGGCATATCAACGGCCCAAGTTAGCAGACAAGTCAGTGCACTAGAAACTAGATTGGCAACCAAACTCTTCCACCGTACAACGCGTAAAGTGTCGGTAACCGAAGTTGGATTAATCTATTATCAACACTGCCGGCAGGTGCTTGACGGGTTGGAAGACGCTGAGCGCGCCATCACCCATTTGCAGAGCGCGCCCAGAGGTTTGTTAAAAATTACCGCACCTATCACCTACGGTGAAAAAACAATCGCGCCTTTGATTAATGATTTCATGAGCAAATATCCCGAACTAAAGGTAAATATAAACCTGACTAATCAGAAACTTGATTTAGTCGATGAGGGGTATGATCTGGCGATTCGATTGGGGCCACTAGAAGATTCAAGCATGATGGCTAAAAGGCTCGGAGCACGAACCCAGTATGTATGCGCGTCCACAAGTTACCTCTCTACCTTTGGTATTCCCCATTCTTTATCAGAATTGGATCAGCATAATTGCTTGGTAGGGACATTGGATTACTGGCGATTTCAAGACGCTGGAAAACCCAAAAATATCAAAATTAAAGGGAACTTAGTTTGTAATAGCGGTCACGCGCTCGTTGATGCTGCCATCAAAGGGTTAGGCATCATCCAACTGCCCGATTACTATGTTTTACCTCATATAAAAGAGGGAAGGCTGACACAGATATTAGAACAAAACCGCTCCCCTGATGAAGCGATTTCAGCTCTTTATCCTAATAATCGACATCTATCCCCAAAGGTAAGGGTGTTGTTAGATTACTTGGAGAAAGCGTTAGATTAGAACGATACGGAAATTGTTCGATAAAAACTGACGACGTTTTTTGCAATGCAGCATCTTCGACGCACTAAAACAAAAAAGGGACCAAAAAGGGACCAAAAAGGTCCCTTAGTAATTTACTGAGTTTATGCTACTCCCAATCCAGAATAACCTTTCCGGACTGCCCACTACGCATGGTATCGAAGCCTTTTTGGAAGTCTTCTATCTTGTAGTGATGAGTGATGATTGGGGTGAGATCTAAACCGGACTGTATCAAACTGGCCATTTTGTACCAAGTTTCAAACATCTCACGACCATAGATTCCTTTTATAACCATCCCTTTAAAAATAACCTGATTCCAATCTATTCCCATATCCTTCGGTGGAATTCCAAGTAGTGCGATTCGGCCACCGTGGTTCATTGCATGCAACATGCTATTGAATGCAGAAGGGTTACCCGACATCTCTAAGCCAACATCAAATCCTTCCGTCATTCCTAACTCAGTCATCACCTCTTCAAGGTTTTGATTGGCAACATTGACGGCTCGAGTTACACCCATCTTCTGCGCCAGTTCCAAGCGATATTCATTGACATCAGTAATAACAACATGACGAGCCCCAACATGTTTGGCTACGGCAGCAGCCATAATACCAATCGGCCCAGCCCCCGTGATAAGAACATCTTCTCCGACAAGATCAAACGATAAAGCCGTATGAATAGCGTTACCAAATGGGTCAAATATCGATGCCAAATCATCCGAAATGCTATCCGGGATTTTAAATGCGTTGAACGCGGGTATCACGAGAAATTCAGAGAATGCACCCGTACGGTTTACACCCACACCCACCGTATTTCTGCATAAATGAGTTCGTCCACCACGACAGTTTCGACAATGCCCGCAGGTAATATGCCCTTCACCAGAAACACGGTCACCGAGTGAAAAGCCACGTACCTCTTGACCAACACCAACCACTTCACCGACGTACTCATGTCCAACAACCATAGGTACAGGGATCGTATTTTGCGACCAATCATCCCAGTTGTAGATGTGTACATCCGTTCCACATATTGCCGTTTTCTTAATTCGTATCAACAGGTCATTGTGACCCATTTCTGGCTTATCTACTTCAGTAAGCCAAATACCTTCTTCAGGTTTTAGTTTTGCCAGTGCTTTAATTTTCATACTCAAATCTCTCAAGATACGTTGGGTTATTGCCACCGACTTAGATAATCGCCATTTCTTTACCTACCAAAATGAATGCATCAATCGCTTTATCTAATTCTTCACGATTATGTGCTGCTGACATCTGAGTACGGATACGTGCCTGCCCTTTTGGTACGACAGGGAATGAGAAACCAACCACATAAATGCCTTTTGCAAGGGATCGCTCAGCAAACTCCGCTGCGATCTTCGCATCACCCAACATAATTGGAATAATCGCGTGGTCAGCGCCTCCCATAGTGAAACCCGCCCCTTCCATACGAGTACGAAAATGGGCCGCGTTTTCCCATAAATTGTCACGTAACTCTCCGCTTTCTGCTAAAAGAGTCAGCACACGAATAGATGCCGAAACGATTGCTGGTGCAACGGAATTAGAAAACAGGTATGGACGTGAACGTTGGCGCAGCCAATCCACCACTTCTTTTTTACCAGAAGTATAACCGCCAGAAGCACCACCCATGGCTTTACCTAATGTGCCAGTAATTATGTCAATTCGGTCAATCACATCATGATGTTCATGGGTTCCACGACCGTTTGCGCCCATAAAACCAACCGCGTGCGAATCATCAACCATAACAAGGGCATTGTATTTATCCGCTAGGTCACAAATTGCGGGAAGATTAGCGACAACACCATCCATAGAGAATACGCCGTCGGTTACGATCATCTTATGACGAGCACCCGCCTTATCGGCATCGATGAGTTGTTGCTCTAGTTCTTGCATATTGTTGTTGGCATAACGAAAACGCATCGCTTTACATAGGCGAACACCATCGATGATAGAAGCATGGTTTAATGCGTCGGAGATTATCGCGTCTTCTTTACCCAAAATGGTTTCAAAAAGACCCGTGTTCGCATCAAAACATGAGGTATATAGGATCGTATCTTCCTTACCTAAGAATTCCGACAATTTCTGTTCCAGTACTTTATGTGAGTCTTGAGTACCACAGATAAAACGAACAGATGCCATACCGAAACCATGTTCATCCATGCCATCTTTTGCCGCTTGTATAAGATCGGGGTGATTCGCCAGTCCAAGATAATTGTTCGCACAAAAGTTCAATACTTCTTCTCCAGTAGAGATAGAAACAGCGGCCTTTTGAGCAGAAGTAATGATACGTTCAGACTTATATAGCCCTTCTTCTTTTACTTCTTCAATCTGTTGATTTATCTGATCATAAAATGCTGAAGACATGTTTGTATTCCTTGCTGAAAATGATGTATTTATAGTGTAAAACTATTCTAACTGATCGCGATAAAGACTATTATCCCTCCACATGGAAAAACATTAATGAATCGCAGGCACAAATAACGATGATTTCTAATAAGTTGATCACACTTCTTCCCGATCTTGCTGTTTTTATTCTAGTCGAGCAGGAGAAAAGTTTTACTGCTGCAGCAAAGAAACTCAACGTAACGCCTTCTGCGCTGAGCAAAACGATAACCCGCTTAGAAAAAGCGCTATCGGTAAAACTGTTTGAAAGAACCACACGTAAACTGCTCATCACCGAGGCTGGCAAAAAGATCTATGAAGAGTGCATCACTATGGTGAACTCCGCACAACAAGCGATTGAATTATCGACTGAAGACCATGATCACCCTAGTGGACCCATTACCGTCGCTGCACCTGAGGCATTTCTCAATTCTGTTTTGCAGCCTTTTGTCATTCCTTTTTTAAAAAAATACCCTGATATACAATTAAAACTTCGCGCTGCAGATGGCAACATTGATATCTTTAAAAATGGTATAGATATTGTTTTTCGACTCACGGATAAACCCGACGAAAATTTAGTACTAAAAGAGATGGGTAAAACGAATCTGGTCTTGTGTGCCAGCCGTGACTATCTGACCAAAAAAGGGTATCCGACCCATCCCAATCAACTGATTGAACATGATTGCCTTTATCTCGGCGAGACTGACAACGACCATGTCTGGAGTTTTGTTAAGGACGATGAGTTACACCGAATTCCTGTTTCAGGTCGTTACGCTGTAAACCATTCACAGATGCGACTTAATGGCGTTAAGAATAGTTTAGGTATTGGCATATTCCATGATTTCGTTATCCAAGAAGCAATACGGTCTGGAGAGGTAGAGGAAGTACTCAGTGACTGGACGATAAAAGGCAATTATCATGGCATGATTGCTCTTCAGTTCGCTCAAACCAAATATATGCCCGCTCGATTTCGTGTATTCATCGATTATGCGATGGAACATTTTCTCATCGCCAACTAGGAGACCACCTGTGCTTAAACGAATCCATCACACTGCTATTATCTGTTCAGATTATAAGGTTTCAAAACAGTTTTATACTCATATTCTGGGTCTAGAAGTGATCGCAGAAAACTACCGTGCTCACCGGGATTCCTACAAGTTGGACCTTGCACTACCAGATGGCGGACAGATTGAACTATTCTCGTTTCCTAATGCCCCTAAACGCCCCAATACACCAGAGGCTCAGGGATTAAGGCACCTAGCGTTTGTGGTCGATTCCGTAGAAAAAACAAAATACGAACTAGAGGCAAAAGGTATCGAAGTCGAATCGATTCGTATTGACGAGTATACCGGCAAAGCATTTACCTTTTTCAAAGATCCGGACGGGTTACCATTAGAGCTATATCAAGCCTAGTAAAGATTACTCTACCACTCCTTTCCAATGGTATTGAGTCGCCAATCGACTAAGGGTCTGCACCTCTTTTTCTGTTTCAATCTTTAGCCATTCAATCAGTTCTTCAACGATGGGTGATTTAGTACGATAGTGACAAAAATATTGCCAAGGACTGTATTGAACAGGGGCACCTTCTGGACATATTAAGTACCCGTACTCCAATTCAGGTAGAACCAACAAAAGATCGGTCACTGTAACACCCTGACCAGATAAGCAGGCACTAAGCGCCATATCCAAGGTTAAGAATGTGGTATCTCGTGTTTTTGAGGAGTGAACATAGTGGGTATTTCTTAACCATGTGATCCAGTCATAGTGATCCATGGTTGGATGAAGCCTAGGCATCTGAATAATCGTCTCTATGTCGGCTTGGTCCGGCACCAATTGTTGTGCGCAAACTGGAGCCATAAACTCTTCTCGCAAGTACAGTACATCGAGGTTATCGGTATAAAGTGAGCCACGACGGGTATTGAATATCAGTAAATCGTACTCACTCGCGTTAACACTTTCATCTTCGTCCATGCTAGGGATCACAACTATCTCGTAGCCGGGAAATTTCTCGTGTAGCTGCTGAACTTTAGGGATAAGCAAACGCGTGGCGTAACTCAGCGCGGCCTTTATAACGATTTTTTTCTGATTAGTTTGTTTCCAAGAAGCCATTAGAGCTTCTAGAGCTAGATAATTTTTTTCCAGCACGGAATAAAGCGCCTGTCCTTTTAATGTCAGTTCAATTGAGCGATGTCGTCTAATGATTAGAGATTCATTAAGATCATCCTCAAGCTGTTTGACCTGTCGACTGACAGCACTTTGGGTAACGTGTAGCTCCTTTGCTGCTAAGGTAAAGCTCATAAGCCTCGCTACAGATTCAAAAACCTGTAAACCTTTATGAGAATAGGGAAGTTGGGGATAGGGTGACATAGTCTTTCGCATGAGTTCATGTAATGTCAGCATGACACAAATGTCAATTGAACGCTAGCCGTGAAAGCGTTACTTTGTGCTACATAACACAGAGGCTACTATGCAAAAATTATTTTCTCTCGCTCTTCCACTCATTGTCTCCCAACTCATCTCTATGGCACTGGTATTAACCGATATCTGGATGATGTCACGCATCAGTGTGCAAGCACTTGCTGCTGGTGGATTAGGTGCGTCCGTCTATTCTTTTGTGTTTCTTATTGCAGCAAGCACCGTTGGTTGTAGTGCGAACTTAATCGCTATCGCTTATGGACAAAGCTTGTCACGTCCTGAGTTTGGTATACAACAAATACGTAATGCCATTAAAGGAGCGGTGATGCTAGCCGTAATATGTACTTTCCTACTCACGACAAGCTTGCTTTTCGCACCAGAACTACTGCGTAGTGCAAACCAATCAGATGACGTCATTCTTCTTGGAATGGAGTACCTCAACGCCTTAAAATGGGCGATGTTACCCACCCTCTTGCTATTAGTGTTGCGAGGCTTAACAAGTACCTTTGGCGACGCTCGCTCTGTTATGGTGATGTCAGTAATAACCGTGATGCTCAATGTGCCTATCAGCTATTTACTCGGTTTCCAATTAGGATTTGGGATAACAGGTCTCGGTGCTGGAACCTCTATTTCAGCCATTATCTCGTTACTCGGTTATGGCTACTGGGTTTTTGGGCGTGACAAATACTATCGCTTTGCCCCTTGGTTACGACTTGAAGAGTACTCAATTAAACTCATTACGCCTTTATTGACAATGGGAGTACCTATTGCACTGGCGAGTATTTTGGAGCATGGATTGATCTACGGTGGAACACTGATGGCAGGTATGATCAGTGTCGCATCATTAGCTATGCACCAGATATTATTACAATGTTTAAGTTTTACGTGGAATATCAATTTCGGTTTTTCCCAGGCGGCCGCTATTTTGGTCGGCAAAGACTTTGGCGCAGGGAATCACGCTGGTATTAGACGCATTTCTTACCAAAGTTTTATACTCGTCACCTGGCTAAGCATTATATTGGCTGTTGTATTTATGTTATGGCCGGAGTCAATTGCTCAGCTATTTCAACTTGATGATGGTAACCCATCAAGCAATCGGGAGTTAACTCTCCTACTTACCTCCTCTATTTGGGTGGTTGCTCTCTGTTTTGTGGTTGATGCTTGGCAGTTATTGGTTCTGAATTTACTCAGAGGAATGAAAATCGTTCTCTCTCCAACGATCATGACGGCAATAGGCTATTGGGCGTTTGGCTTACCTGCAGCATGGTGGTTAATGCCAAAATATGGACTAGTCGGGATTTGGGGCGGCATTGGAGTAGGTTTAGGCGTAACGGGAATATTACTACTGATTCAGTTGTTGCATGTGCTGAATACTCGGACCCCACACCATGCCATTAAGGATAAGCCCGAAATAACAGTTTAGTCATATCACTTGAATTCGGTGATCCTGAGTCACCGAATTTCAACAAAAAATTGTCGTTGTCTCCTATCTAGTCCATCAACCTTTTACTTATCCTTATCCTTTTCAGAACGCCACATAGATAGTCTCCTAAAACCATTCTAAATTCGGATTTTTCCGACATAAATATCAAAGAGCAACATCCATAATACCTCACAGAACGACGGCTAGACGCAACTTGTCGCGGAGGTCTTGCGCTAGCACCCAACTGAGAGTGGGCAATGAGTCAATCTTACAACATCGAAAAATAAGGTCAGAGGAATTCAAATTGATATTTAGTAAATTATTGAGTGTGCTGTTTATATTGGTTTCTTTAACGGCTTGCAACGATGGTGATAACGGAATGCCAGAGCAAGCGGATCAACTTACCGATATCTCACATGTACTTATTTCACCGGCAAGTACGTCGTTACCCATTGGCTTATCTCAACAGCTTACTGCGGAAATCCATACGCTAGACGGCAACGTAGTCAACGTCACTCAAGTACCTGATGTCAATTGGAGTAGCGACGATGAGTCCATTGCTACGGTTAGTAATGACAACGAAAATAAAGGTAAAATCACCGGACATTCACAAGGAATTGTAACCATTACCGTGTCTGGTATTGATAATGGCCAACTGATTAGTGGTACTGCACAAATCGAAATTACTGATCTTATTGTCACGCAGTTGCAAGTAACCCCCTATGACGCCACGACCCCTATTGGCCTTACAAGCAGGCTCGTTGCTGAAGTTACATTGTCCAATGGACAAGTGATTGACGTAACCCAAAATGATGCCATAACTTGGAATAGCGATGATACAACCCTTGCTACTGTCAGTAACGATGGTAACAATAAAGGAAACGTCACAGGTGTTAGAGAAGGGACAGTCGTAATAACTGCTTCTGGCATTGCTAATGGTCAATCATTCAGTGAAACCATCGACATTGAAATAACCAACGCCATCGTAAATCAACTCAATGTGGAGGCAGTTGATGAAATGCTACCCATTGGGTTAGCAGAAAATTTGAGTGCTATTGCTCTATTATCTGATGGCGAAATACTCAATGTAACCAATAATGATGCCATTATCTGGAGTAGCAGTGATACCTCCATTGCCAAAGTAAACAACCGTCAGCCAAACAAAGGAATGGTGACTGGTATCACCAATGGCACCGTAACCATTACCGCGTCTGGCGAAGCAAATAATCAATTATTCACGGACAGTATTCAAATAGAGGTGACTGATGCCGTAGTAAGCACGTTACGTATTACGCAAGAGAACGTATCAATTGCAGCAGGCATTACACAAAACCTTTATGCAGAAGCCACCATGTCTGACGGACAGATACTCGATGTAACGCAAAATAGTGTGCTTAGTTGGAGTAGTAGTGATAATTCAATAGCGACGATGAGCAATAATGAGATAGATAAAGGAAAAATAGTTGGGCTTTCAACGGGCTTAGCAACCATCACTGCATCGGGTCGCGCCAATGGTCAATTGTTCAGCGATTCAATACAAGTTGAAGTAACGAGTGCGGTTGTTACCCAACTAACAGTAGCATCGTCCAATTCATCATTACCTAAAGGGCTCAACTTGTTTCTTACTGCGGAAGCAGCACTTTCTAACGGACAAACATTGGATGTGACGCAAAACGATGCGCTCAGTTGGAGTAGCAGTGATTTGACTGTAGCAAGCGTAAGCAACAACCAGACAGAGAAGGGAATGGTAACAGGACTAACTTCTGGCACCGTCACTCTCACCGCGTCTGGCATTGCTAATGGACAGGCTTTCAGTGACACAATACAGATCGATATTACAGAGCCTGTATTACAAAGGGTCGAAATCAATGCATCCTCTATTACTATTACCGAGTATTTCGGAACTCAACTACAAGCATTCGCTACGTATTCGGATGGGACTTCATATAATGTAACAACCGATAGTCAGTGGCAATCTGAGAGCGCGGAATTGTCAGGGCTAATAGTCGCGGATTTATCGGTAATGATGGGGTACATTCAAGTCGCCAATTTTATAGACGGTAAAACGGACAAAGTAAAAGCCTCCTATCTAGGAGTCGAATCTGAGCCTGTATCTGTCACTATGATTACTGCCCAAAAAAGCCTTATCGTTGGTCAACCAACCGCTTATACCAATGAGATTTCAAGTGACTTACATAATGAAATCCGGTTTCAAGGAGGTTCTATTATCGATGGTATTTATGATGCTGAAACAGGAGAGTTATTAGCCGGAGGATATGGTGGTGGGTTACAGGAAGCAGATCGAGAAGTATATTACTCCGATCAAATGGTCATCAAAGATGTCACTTATATAAAAGGGATTTCTGGCACACAATGGTCCGCAAGCAACATGCCAATACTACAAATCCTAGAGTGGGATGATGGTACATATAAAAAGGTAGGGAAGCTTGAGAATGGCGATTCAATAGAGACTTATATTCCGGACTCTATTTTAGGTATCATCGTGTACACACGATCACTCCAACAACCTAGCTACGTTTCTGCTATTCAGTTTATATATAAATAGAGGAGGGGTTGGTTTTTTTGCCATATACATTAACGGTCAGCTTTTGTTGACCGTTAATTCGTTTCAATTCGCTATTTTCGTTCGCTAACGACCCTTACACACTAACAGTTCGAGCAACGCTTCAAAATTATGATGACAATAACGATCTATAGATCTTCAAACTCGACAATTGTTTGTCTATTTCTAAGCCCAAGGAAATCTAAAAACTGACGGGCAGTATGAGTAATAACTTGAGTTTCAGGGATACCCGCTCTATCAAGCAGGTCACTGGCTTTTTCTAATATACCAATATCCACACAAAAATGTGCATCTGACCCCGTGGTAATGTAAGTGCCTACTTCCTTCGCAACTAACGCTATTTCGTAACAGCGATCGACACTGCCGACTCGGCTATGACCCCTAAGTGAGCTGTTATTAATTTCAATCGCCACGTGGTGTTCTTTGGCACATGTTAATACTTTATGAAAATCGAAATCAAAGTTTGGGTTACCTAAATGACCCAATGCGTCCACCCGACCACTCTTTATCACGTTGATTAACGTCTCAGTGTGTATGGCTTTATCTTGGGGTGAAAATACGGGCTCATGAAAGCTCGCGATAACCCAATCCAGCTTTTCATCTAGTGTTGGATTTATATCTACTTCACCAGACATGTTCAGAATATTCGATTCAATTCCACGAACAACACCAACGTTAGACAAGAACCGAGGTAGAATTCGTTGATTAGCAAAGAACCAATAGTGAGGTGCGCCGGGCATCGTTTCTGCGTGATCAGTCGTGCAAAAAATCTTTAATCCATTCTCATTTGCCACCTTCGCGTTCTCAATTAAGGTGCTATACGCATGTCCACTTGCATAGGTATGAGTATGTGTATCAACTTCAAACTTCATATCGCCTCACTCGCTTGTCTTATACGGGTTATTTCCAACAAGTGTAACAACAATTGTGGATATAGATCACTCTTTCTTCATCTTCTATTATGAAAAATTAATGACAGGAAACAAAGCCTATGACGAAAGCTTATAAAATGATGGACAGAATATAAAAAAACAGAAGGAATCGCTCGTATAGATAAACGAACACCGTTATAGACAATACTACTTATACGTCATGTGCCTTTTTCAGCTTAGGCTTACACCAAACTCCCTTCATTTTTGGCCACAAAACTTGCAAGACACTCGCTATTATAATGAGTGAAACACCGGCCAGTTTTTCTTGTGTTAGTGTCTCGTTAAAAAACGTCACTTGCCAAACTAAAGTGAAGATCAAGTTTGTGAATATCAATGGGGCCAACCGAGAGCTACTATCCACCAATTTATAGGCTTTAGAGCGGAAAACTTGATTGCTAATTATCACAAATGTAAGCACCACGACGGCTAGCCAAATAGCCCAATGATTTACAGGTTCGGACAATACTTGGATATCTAAATCGGATACGCCATACCACAAGGTTATTGGAAAAATCACAATTGAGCTAAATAGAAAACTCCACGCATTAACCGCGATAGCAGGCATATCCCCCTTAGTTGAGCGATATAGACTTAATTGTGATCCCGCATTAAATATCGCTGCACATAATCCAACCAACAATTCCGGTTTCAAAGCGATACTGCTTACATCCCCTGCTAGCATTAGCACCCCAGAAAACGTGGCAACTAATCCTATCTTGGTCACGGTTTGAACCTTTACACCAAAAAGTATTTTCTCAAATATAGGGATAAACAACGGCCCAGCCGCAAATAACACCACACTCTCTACCAATGTCAGAGTGTTTAGTGAATATAAAAAACACATCTGACAGCCAGCAACGCACAAGGCACGCATAATGAACGATTTGGTTAAGTTTTTCTGAGGGAACATAAATCGTGTTGTTGCCATCATAAATAGCATAAAAATAGCGGGAATAAATAGACGTAAAAAAACTAAAACAACTAAACTAAACTGACCCGTTAGGTATTTTGCAATAACTCCGGATAATGAAAGGCTTAGCGTAGATACAAGCATAAAAATGGTGGGTTTATATTCACTAGACATTCTACTCTCCTTTGATACGGGCATCTTAGAGAAGTGACGGCGAATAAAAAAGCGAGTATTATTAACCAAACCTGTTAGAAAAACTTACATATGCGCTCACTAATTCCATTGAAATCTATCTATGCATTTGTTGCTGTAGCTGAAACCGGCAGCATGACTAATGCCTCTGACGTACTTAACGTCAGCCACTCTGCTGTGAGTCAGGCAATAAAAAACTTGGAAACCCAACTCGGTCAACCACTTTTTAAACGTATAGGTAGGCGTGTTGAACTCAATAGCCAAGGCAAACGCTATTACAAGAAAGTGGCACCAGCATTAGAGCAGATAGTCGATGCTTCTGAAGCTCTGCAAAAGCCAATACATTCAAACCGAGTGACATTAAACATGAACAATTCACTCGCGGTTCATTGGTGGATACCTCGTATGCTTAGCTTTCAACAAACCGCACCAAATCTCGATGTAAGAATTTCCAATCTCGTCGGCCCATTTAATTTAGATAATGAAGGGGTAGATGTTGCTCTTATTCACGACCTTAAAGATGAATGGCAGAATTATTATTGCGAAAAACTAGGGGATGATGAAATAGTAATGGTGTGTAATCCAGAATTAGTTAGCAATGAAGCAACCGTTGAATCGCTTCTAAATTCTTATCCCGCAATTTATGCCTCCAATCTCCGACGTAAAAATGACTGGAACTATTGGTGCCAAGCTCACCAATTACCCATTCCCAAACAAAGGAATAACTTAAGCTTTGTTGTTTCTGTCCATGCTGTACAGGCCGCCATTAGCAAACTCGGTATATTTGTCACACATAGACAGTTTGTCAAAGACGATATTAGACTCGGCTTACTCGTAGAGGTAGGGGAACCGGTAAAACACCCTTCTCAAAGTTTCTATTTTGTCTGCCAATCAGAAAAACTTAGGCTTGAAAGCGTGCTGACCTTACGAAGTTGGCTTCGAAAAGAATTTGCATAGAAAAATATCAATGGCTTTAAAGGTTGATGTTATTGGATTTACGGATTTTTCTGATCGATGGTTTTCAAATATGAACACTTCAAATTGACCTCGAAAATCAACCCATAAACTATTACTCTATAAAAATGGACACCATGCCATTGTACAAGTTATATAAGGTCAGGATTTAAAACCACATGAATCTGAGAGCGAATCAAATAACAAGATGAACAAGAAACCAGACAGATGCACCGCAATGTTAGAGCTTATACAACAGGTGAAAGAGACCTTACCTTTGTATGAGCCAGACACCTTTATCTGTGGAACAGAAAGCAACTGCACTGGTTGTCCTAAAAAACTTCTTGAACTAGTGGATTCAGAGCTCACTTACTGGGAGTCCGCAATATCTCGCGGAATGACGCCAAACTTTGACGATATTAGACAGTTTGGCAAGCTATGCAAAAATGTTCGCCGAGGACTAGTGAGAAACAACCTCATGGTATAACAAATTTTCGACTTTAAAGGTTTAAACAAGAGCATAACTAATGACGTACAGATCATTGATATTGGGGTATATTTCGCGAATAACCGCTTTCAGCTCAACAAGCGACATATTTTCTTGATGCGCATGAAATTCTGTCAAATCGTCGAATTTAATCGCGACTACCGAGTCAATTTTCAATGCACAGAACCAACGGCCAGTCTCGAGTGTAGACACCTGAACAATGGAGTCTGATGCATAATTTTTTTCTGACTCATCTCGAATTGTAATCGTCTTTTTACCTGACAAAATGTCGGTTTCAAAACGTTCGAAAAACGTCATCTCTGATAAACTCATTTATATTTCCTTACTTTAGTATTAGAGATCTGTTGATCTTTCGTGTTGTTAGCTAAAAACAACCAATTTTAGAAACAAAAATAGCGCCATACTGACTATCGTCGTCCAAAGTACATTCCTCGTTTTCCAGACCATGAAGGCAGCAAAGAGCGCACCCAACAGATAAGGATTGGTTGGAACAATAGACAACTCATCGTCTTGGATAAAAACGATTGGCGCCCAAATGGCCGTTAATATTGCTGGGCTAGAATAGGCTAACAACCTTTGAGTGGTTGCATTCAATTTGATGGGTAATTTTGGTTCTAAGAAAAGATAACGACTGAAAAACACCAGCCCCGCCATCGCGAATATAGAAAACAAAATCATCGCTTATCCTCACTATTTTTATCTCTTATCTTTTTGTCATTTACACTGTTAACCCTATATAGCCGTTCACAAGCAAAGCCACTTAACATACCAAAAATACTAGATATCATTAAAGCGCCTTCAATTTTCATATACTCCAAGGCAACGGATAGAACCAACGCGACAACAACGGACATTAAAATAGGGATACTTTTTATTGTTGGGACGACCAATGCAATAAAGGTTGCGGCAACAGCAAATTCCAGACCCAGTTGATCTAGGTTTGGAATCTGACTCCCTGCGACGATCCCGATCAAGGTAGCCGCATTCCAAACCAAATAAAAACTCAGCCCAGCGCCCAGTGCATACCACGGCTTAAATCGTTCTGGGGTTTGATTACCTACCACGGCAAACAGCTCATCTGTCAGTAAAAAACCCAGCAATAATCGCCACTTAATCGGCAATGGTGCAATTTTACCACGCATTGATACACTGTATAAAAAGTGTCGTGAGGTAATGAAAAACGTGGTTAATAACATGGTACTCAGCCCCACGCCCGCTTTAAACATCCCGACAGCGACTAACTGCGCAGAGCCAGCAAACAAGATTGCCGAAAGTGCTTGTCCCTCAAAAGGTGTTAGTCCAACATCCATAGCAAACGAACCGACCAGAAAACCCCATGGAACAACCGCCACCGAAAGTGGAAATATGGCTAACGCTCCCTGCCAGAAAAGGCGTTTCCTAGCTATCACGCCTGACTGCCTTCCACCCCTTCAATTAATGTGTCGAATTGAAGATTCCCATGTAATGACTCTAAATCGGGCTCTTCTGCGGCAAGTTCACGAATAGATGCACTGACTTGAATCGAGCGGTGGAGATCATAGATAGCCTGTTCTTCTGCTCCTAAACGCGCATATGAACAAGCCCTTTGGTATAGCGCGTGTGCATTGTTATCATCAACTTCAAGTACGCGATTACAAAGGCTCATAGCCCAGTGATATTCGCTCATTTCCATTGCCGCATCCGCTTTATGAGTCAGCGCTTCTAAGTCACCTGGGCGAATGACTAGGATCTCATCGCAAACTTCCATTTTTTGCTCAGGTGTTTGAGCATTTTGAACTCGCAACCAAAGATTATGAACTTCATTGATAATCTCAATTTCTTGGTTATTTTCAGAAATAATACGGGTTTTACGTTTTAGATCTCTCTCTAATGCTAAAAATTTCGTTTCATACTCTTTGGCTAATTTATTCAATCGCGCATCAGCCATTTCTTTGGTGCTTTGCTTGATCTCTTTTAATGATTGCCAACCAACCAGTGCAATCAATGAGGCAACCCCAGCAATAATGTAGAAAAAATACGTTACCGTGACATTGGCATAATTCATGGATTTATCGGCGACTTCTAACTCTCTGTCGGTAATCTGAATAACTAACCTACGCTCCAGATCTTGTTGGTCTTGTCTAAGCGCTTTAAGCTCATCCAATATATAGCGCTCGACCAATGGACGTTCCAAAATGTCGCTCTCAGAATACTTCTCTGCGCTAGCACCACTAAAAGAGATAAATAAAGCTATAAAAAGCACCAAAAAATTTTTCATCACAACCACAATCACAACCAAATTACGCACATAAGAAGGCCTTACAATAGGAGGTAAACTCCATCCTTTCAAGTAGTAAAAAACACAACATACATTTAAAGTGTTATTTCCACTTTTCTCGGCTCGCAAGTGCGCGAGAATGGCCTCTATCACGTAAAAGATAAAAAGGCGTCCACTAAGGCATAATGCCGTTCATTTAAGACAAAGTAGTCATCGTCATTATTCCCGTGAAAACGGGAATCTAGGTGGGTTTAGATCCCCATTTTCATGGGGATGACGTTGGTTTTCGTGAAAATAGGTCAATTTTTATCGGGATAACACGTTTAGATAACATTAACCAAACAGCATTACCCCCTAAGGAACGCCTTTAAGTGACTGAGTTGTCGTTATTATTGAGTTGCTTCTCTACATACCTTTTTTTGTATCGCAGGGGGGGCAATTTCATAGTGACTCAACGTCATATCAAAACTGCCTTCTCCCCCTGTAATAGCGCGAATACGACGCGAATATTCTTGTAGTTCATTTATAGGCGACTTCGCTTTAAGAAGGGTGAAATTATTCGCTTCAGGCCGGCTCCCCTCGATTAATCCTCTATTACCCGAAAGATCTCCGGACACATCCCCTACGCAGTGTGTAGGGATATGAATATCCAATTGCACAATGGGTTCTAGCACAATGGGGTCAGCATTACTGACTGCATCTAAAAATGCCTTTTTACCCGCAATAACAAAGGCGATCTCTTTAGAATCAACCGAATGATACTTTCCGTCATATACCGTTACTTCAATGTCCTTAATCGGATTCCCAGAAATCGCACCCTCATCGATAGCTTGACGCACGCCTTTTTCTACGGCCGGGATGAGAGAAGTAGGGATTGCACCACCAACGACTTTATTTACAAACTTAAAACCAGCCCCTCGAGGCAGAGGGCAAACCTTGAGCTGAACCTCTCCAAACTGTCCAGCCCCACCACTTTGCTTCTTATGGCGATACATTCCTTCTGCTGGTTTTGTTACGGTTTCAAAATATTCAACACTGGGTTGACTGGTTTCTACCTCTAGTTTATAAACCATGGCCATTTTCTCTAAGGCCACTTTTAGATGGAATTCACCCTGACCACTTATTAATGTTTCGTTTGTTCTTACTCGATGTTCTATTCGCAAAGACGGATCTTCGGCAGAAATGCGATTTAATATTTCAGATATTTTTTTCTCATCTCCACGCTTTTTAGGCGTCACGGCTAAACTATACATGGACTGCGGGAATGTCAGCGTACGCATATGTATGCCATCTTCTTCGTGAGAATCATGGATCACAGAATCGAAATGAAGGTCATCCACTTTGGCCAACACGCAGTAGTCTCCGGCAATGGCTTTTTGTATCTCTCTTCTTTGTTTGCCTTGTAACTGATAAAGATGCCCGACTTTAAACGCCTTATTATTTTCACCAATGTAGAGTTGGCTGCCTGCATTTATCTCACCTTGAAATAGGCGAACATAAGCCAGTTTTCCCATATAAGGGTCCACGCTAACTTTGTATACATGCGCGACACTATGTTCTAAAGACTCACAGTTCACTTGAACTTGCTTGCCTTTTTTTTCTAACAACGGTGGGTTACCCTCATTAGGCATTGGCATAATTTCAGCGAGCGTTTTTAACAATAGATCAACTCCAGCCCCTGTATCAGAAGAGACAAAGCAGATTGGAATAACGTGTCCAGTCCTTAATGACTCTTCAAATGGATCATGCAATTGATTGGGGTTGAGTTCAGAGCCCTGTTCCAAATAGATTCCCATTAAATCTTCGTCGACTTCTATCACTTGATCAATCAAACGTTCATGAGCCGCTGTCACGTCATCAATAAGCGTCGCTTTTTCATATTCTGGGGAAAAATAGCAATCAACTACTGAGGTACTATCTTCAGAAGGTAAATTAATTGGCAAACAAGCATCACCAAAATGCTCTGCAATATTAGCCATTAGTTCAACGATTTTATTGGCGTTTAAGTCGATTTTATTTACCACGATCATTTGACACTTTTTTTGTTCTTTAGCAAAAGTAAATAATCTATCGGACACTTGGTTTAGAGGGGTATTTGCATCGAGTACGAGAGCCGTAGATTCAACGGCAGGAAAGATACTATAGGTTCTACCCAGTAGTTCTGCCTGCCCGGGAGTATCGATGTAGTTCATACGATGGTTGTTCCAACACAACGAAACCGGGGTCGCTTCTATACTGTGCTTGTACTGAATGGATAATGGATCAAAATCGGTGACCGTATCTCCCTTCTCAACAAAACCAAGCGAACTAATGGTTTTTGATTCAAAAAGAAGACGCTCTATAAGGCTTGTTTTACCGGTACCAGTTTGACCTATAAAAGCGATATTACGGATTTTATTTATGGGCATGATGAACTCCTAAAATTTCGTGAACAGTTTTTAAAACAAAACATCTTCGGAGCTGGCGGTCTCACCGCCTACTCGTCTTCCACGTCATTTTTCGGATAGCCATATACAAAGTTGATCCTTTAACTCGGTTACCTATAACTAGCTTGAACCTATTCCCTTAAAAATAATGTGACTTAATTCATAGCTGTAACAACGCCGCAAGAGCAAAACGCTAATCTGTCACCCGAGTAGAGCGAGGTATAAACCGATTAAGACGATCTAGGTCTCTATTTTTTGAAAACACCGCCTCTAGTTCCAACTGAATACCCATATTTAATTTATGATCCAATTCCCGGGGAGCATCAACTTGTGGTGTAAGAGATAGGTAAAGCCAATTACTGTAGATTTTTTGGCGCCAAGATGCGGATACCCACGAGTTAGCGACTTCATCTGCCTGATTTGGTTCAATACTAACGCCTGTGGAATATTCCAATAAATGATTATTACTTAGACGATCGAAATACTTAAGTTGAAATAATAACTCCCAATTATCATCCTCATAAATATATTGCGCACTTGATCCTACTTTAAAAATCTTAGAATCATTTTCTGTTAAGGCGTGATAAAAGTTCAATTCGGTCAATGAACCAGATCCTAACGAGTGATAATAAAATACGTCTTGTTTAAACTGCGCTGTCCAGCTCTCAGAGAAATCTTCAACTCTACGAAGTTCAGCCCTTACAAATGGGTCAAACGGCAGGCGTATTTTGACGCCCAAATCAAGATTGGTACGCCAATTGTTAAGCTCTTCATCTTGTAATCGAACGCCTCCTATCGCGCCATCAATACTATTTTTTGACGCATCTGACGTTAAACCCCTTTGCTTACTTTCTAAAGAGTCATAGTCGTCTGGATCGGTTTCTAAGATTATATTCCAATTGTTTTTTACGTGAGGTAAGTCAATACGAATAGAAATGCTCTCATCGGAGTTAAAATAGCCATAATGGCTATATTCTGAACGATACTTAATTTTGAAATAGCTCTTATTGGTTAGTGCCTCTTCATCATCTTGCTTCGCCAAACCTTGATCCAAAAAAGCACTAAAATCATGCACAGTCTCAGAGAAATAATCTTCTGTATCGTCGATCCAGGAGGTCTCGTCTTGATAAGAAAAATCGGTCGATAATTCTTGATGATCTTGTCCTGCTGATAACATGGTTATATCCATGCTTTGTGAAGACTGACCATGAACTGCAGGTACGAAGAATAACATTGACATTGTAAGAATAAATCGGTGACCGATGTTCTGTCGGCCCATCACCTTTGGACAGAATAGAATCTCATTGATATCACTAGTACATTCTAATATCTTCAATATCTCTTTTCTTTTTTTGTTATTATTTTTTAATTGTAGCTGATTTGTACACAAAGCTGTTGTTTACAAGCGATTTACTCCGTATTTTTTGGATTCGTACATCGGTAACGACGCTTTTTATCAAACGGAGTATTAATAGTTATTGGACCTGTTCTAACAACTCATCTAGATTTAGTACTATCACTCATTCATAACTCAACTGATTATTTTATTGTATGCTAACTAAAACATTGTCAATTTGTATCGCATCTATTGCTTCATTATTCCCTATTTGTTCTCAAGCAATGGCAGGGGCAAATGGAGAATTTACTGTTGGTCTGGGCCCAGTACCACTTGGCGACGTGGTGATGACTTCACACTGCAATGAGGACGTCTGTAGCTATGAGACTCGGGTTAAAGGTTCTTTTATGTTTATTGGTGCTAAAATCAACGAAAAAGGCACATATAAAAAAATTGATAGGCAAGTCGTTCCTGTCACCACTCAATATGCCGAAAAAATAGGGTCAAAGAAGAGAGCCTTTACCTATGATTTTTTAACACGAAAAATAAAAAATAAAAAAAATAATACACAAACCGACATGCCCGATAATGTTTACCCTTTTATGCCTTTAATCAATCAAGTTATTCTCGATCTACGTTCTGGTGGGCCAAGAGAATACTATGAGTTTCTTTCTAAACAAAAAATAAAGCGCGCCACTATTACGGCTTACACCAAAAAATTGACGAAGAACGGTACTCTCCACCATTTTGTTGGTAAAGGGAAAGATGACGAACTTGAGTTTTTTTTCCTTGAACACGATGGCAATATTGGGCTAGAAAAAATCGCCTTTGGTAGCTTCCACATGTCTAGGAAATAGTCATGTAGCGCAATAATAACACGGCCATATTCAACGGCCTTTTCTGCCATTTAACGTTTCTGTGAAAAACCATAAGTTATTGTTAACTATGTCCAACTTTTTCATCTAACAATGCTAAACTTGCTTTGCTAATCAGCTAAAACAATTTGGGGATACGAACAGATGATCAACTTAGCCGTCATTGGAACCAACTGGATATCAGAGAAATTCGTCGAAGCCGCTAGGCAAAGCAATCAGTTCACATTGACTGCCATTTATTCACGTCAATTAGAGAGCGCTCACGGTTTCGCAAAAGAACATCAAGTCCCTGATTGCAACTTCTACAATAGCCTAGAAGAACTCGGTGCGGATAAAAGCATTGACGCGGTCTACATAGCCTCACCCAATAGTTTGCACTGTGAACAGGCCATTCTTATGATGGAACATGGTAAACATGTCATTTGTGAGAAGCCTATTGCTTCCAATATAAACGAAGCAAACCAGATGTACGACGCGGCAGAAAAATATAATGTCATTCTTTTTGAGGCGTTTAAAACCGAATTTTTACCCAACTTTGAAGAGCTCAAAATGAGCCTTGCCTCAATAGGCAAACTGCGTAGCGTTCATTTAAGCTACTGCCAATATTCATCTCGCTACCAAAAGTACCTCAATGGTGAGAATCCAAATACATTTAACCCAAAATACTCTAACGGTTCAATTATGGACATCGGTTATTACAACGTTGCGGCCGCCGTCTCTCTATTTGGTAGGCCAGATGCCATTCAAGCCAGCGCGAAATTGCTAGAGTCTGGCGTTGATGCTCATGGGACCGTTATTCTTGAGTACCCTAACTTCATCGTGTCTATTCAACATTCAAAAGTGTCTGACGGCAATATTGCCAGTGAGTTACAAGGTGACGAGGGCGTAATTTTAATCAATCACCTATCCGAATGTACCGGATTTACTATCCAAAAAACCGATTCAAACCCGCAAACCGTTCACGTTGGACAGGAAGAAAATTCGATGATCTACGAAGCTATCGCCTTTGCAGAGCAAATACGCGATGGTTCGATGAATTACGCCTACGTACAACGCTCATTAGAAGTAGCCGAAGTCATCACTGAAATACGTAAGCAAACTGGCGTCGTTTTTCCAGCTGACAAATAGGCCGGCGGAGATATGGTCGGGTCAATGGATAGTTTAGATAACGAAAAGTTGACCCGATAAACGGCATAACAGTATGGTAGCGATGAAAAAACAAATACTCATATTTGGTGGCTTAGGTAACCCAGAACATTCAGTCATAAAACTCTATCGAGAGCTTATGATAGAGTTATATTCGCATTACTCATTGATCGCTATCGATCCAACTCCAGATCATGAAAGTGCACGAAAAGAGCTAAACAACCAAACGGGTATCGCCTACCACCATAGCTATTCATCCTTTGATAGTTATTCAAGATCTTTGGGGTTAAACTCCCTTTCCGCCGTTTTTATTTTAACGCCGGTAATCTACCATTTGGATATCTTAAAACAGCTAAAATCCACCGTTTCCGACAGTGATTGTCTAATCGTAATTGAAAAACCGTCTTTTTCACTGAGCGAAATTGAGCAAGGTTTTAACCAAATATCTAAAGAGATGAAAGAACATGGTAATCGGTTTTACTTCATCGATACTGCAATGGTCACTCCCCCTTTAATCGACTTTACGACCCATCCGGATATCCCAAACAATACATTACCCAACAAGATCATCGCTGTTGGTGTCGACAACCCAATCAATCCTCACCCTTTGATCGAGGAATTTGGGTTCAACAACAAGATAGCCGCGCTTAATGAGAGGCAACTTCTTAATTTGGCCACTAACGGCGGAGCTGGATTTGGCCTCGACATGGGCATACATGCTATCGCGGGATTCATGACGCTTTTAGAGAAATTACCCATTTCAATCACCAACATTACGTTGGATAACGTGATTCTGGAAGCTCTCCACCACCCCGACTTGATGAGGGACCGAAACGCCGAAACGTATATGCTTTGTGCTGGCAATATAATGTCTGCTGAAGCCGAGATAGCGTTTGTCATTGAGGGTGGAAAAGGAACCGATACTTGGGACCGTCGCCTAGAGCTTTATTATGATAACTGCGTTGTCGTGCTGGGGTTTGGTACACTCAAATATAATCCGTATATCTGTTCATTTTCAGACGCCATAATCCATCGAAATGAATACAAGGTTCATCATTCTGGTTATGTTCAACATTTCATTGATATTAGAAGCTTGCTTGGCTTAAGTCAGACAGAAGCGCTGATAAGCCCAGAGTTAAGCGAAAAGATTATGCGCAACTCAATGATGTTAATTAGGGATATCTATCAATTTGCATCGAATTCAACCACTCAAATTCGAGACATAAATATAGTTAATAGACACGAGAATACATTACTTAACACACAAGAGACTCATATTAGAGCACAGCTAAATCAAATGTTAGAAGCAACACTGTGAATCCATTCATCTACATTTACTCGGTAGCACGCATTCATCATTCATAAGCGTCTAAAACTGCTCAGTAGCAAGCATCACTAAAGTACATCCTTCAACAACGTCAATGCCTTGCTTGGCAGCTTGAGTCATCAAATTTTGATTCTCAGTTCCTGGATTCAGGATGATACGCTTTGGTGATAACAACAATATCGACTCGATCATGGGTTCTAAGCGTTGTGCACCGACATAAAGGGTCAATGTATGCACCTCTCCTGATAGCTTTTCTAATGTATCTACGAGTTCTATCTGGGAAAGCTCTATTTTTTTAGGTGACACACCCACAAGATTTGCAAATCCATTCTCAAGCAGTTTTTGGTACGCTTTGAAACTGTAACGTTCGGCTTTATCAGAGATGCCTAAAATTGCAATTTTCTCGCGGGTATCAGTAATCATTAAACCTGTTCCTTATTATTCCGTAACGATAGCTTTCTCGTTTATAGCATTTGCCAATAACAGCTGTAAATACATTCGCATTGCAAACTTAGGTTAGATCAACTGCAATTACCTTGTTGTCTACCGTTACTTTATGTAACAGAAAGCTATCACAACCATTGAATATCAAAAATTCCGGAAGCGCTTGCTTAAGTGAAGACATAAAATCATCCACTTTCTTCAATCTCGGTTCCAGCACCAAATGATGTATATCTAGCCTTGATTCACTCCTCACAGCTTTACAGTCCATGCGTGCGACTAGCTGCCCATTCCATAATATTGGGAGCGAAAAATACCCGAATTTTCTCTTCGCTTCAGGTGTATAACATTCAATAAGATAGTCGAAATTGAATAGAGCTTGCATTCGTTTTCGCTGAATCAATAGGTTGTCAAAAGGAGATAGTATATGCAGTTTGTTGATCTGATAACGCTTGCTTAGTAATGAAAGCGTTTCGGGAAGAGTGTAATACTCTATCGCTGCGACGTTTATTATGATTACATCACCATTCTCTACTAACTCTTCTAAAACGGCGGTGATGTGCGGCTTAATGCCTTGAAGCAAATAGTTCATTTCTGCAAGCTGACCTATGCCATTCGCCTTTAAATAACGAAATACAAGGTGTCTAGCATACTCTTGAGCAGAAGGAATACGCTTATCTATATCTTGTGGCAATACACGTTCTGTCAAATCATAGGATTTTTGAAAATTCACTCGAGACGAAATCATCAAATCCCCTTGCATATACAGATTCTCTAGTGCCATTTTTGCGGGTTTATGTTGCCAAGCACCTAATTTATTCCCATCACCATCGAAGTCCCTTGCCATTAATGGGCCTTCTTTCTCGATTCTCAACAAAACATGATCCATTACGTCATGGTTACGTTTGTACCAATGACTTTGATGCCCATCTAAAATCGCGTGCTTTCTATAAAGACTGTAACGGAAATCTCGCATCGGTAAGTACGCAGCAGCGTGTGACCAATACTCGAATACTTGTTTGTCATTTACCAATGTATCTAAGTGGGTAGGTTGGTAACGAGGGTTTCTATTCCAAAGGGTGTGGTGGTGTGCTCTTTGGACAACAGAGATGGTATCCATTTGCACATAACCTAGGTGTTCAATAGCAGATAGAGTTGCCTCTAAGGCCGTTCCTTTTTGCTGTCGTGCTGGTAGCTTTTGAGATAACAGTACCAGTTTTCTTGCCTGTTGAAGTGATAGTGAGTCTGCCATGCTAATTATACAATCTCGGAAAGAGTACTCATAAAGAGACAATAACAAATAACCTGTAATTATCGATCACTATTTCATATGTGGTTTAGATATAACGTTTAAAATTTTTCAGTTTATAGTCCGCCACCTTTTATTTAAGGTGGCAGTATTCAAAAAAGCGGCGACTCAAGACTTAGTTTAAACTCACCTCAACATCAGATTTAATTATACAAGAGCATGCTAATACAAAGCCCTTTTCTATCTCTTCTGTCGTTAACGTTTCAACACTTGTACGTTCAACTTCACCCACTTTCACTTTACACTTACATGAACCACACATCCCACTTCGACATGCCGCGATAACGGGCACCCCTGCTTTTTCTAGCGAGTCAATCAGCATGGTGCCATATTCCGCATCCACTTCGACACCAAAGCTTGGTACCGATACCGAAACGACTTCGCTTTGTTCAACGCCATTTTTCTGGTCGATGTCACACATCTTTTGCTCTGGTGAGAAACTTTCTTCAAAAAAGTTCGTCATATCGAAGCTAAGAGCCTCAAGATAAGATTTGGTATCCTGCATGAACCCGACAGGGCCGCATAGGTAAGCGCTACGTTGATGAAGATCAGGACATAACCGTTCCAGCCATTCTTGGTCAAATCGACCCTGATGGTAATCCGTACCTTCGTTATCCTTTAGAAGCAGCTTCAAATGAAAATTTTGATGTGCATTTGCCAGAGCTTCAAGTTCAGCAAAATATATGGTGTTCTCTTTGTTTTTTGCTTGATGGATAAAGTCGATATCAAGATCGGCATTTTCAGAAAGCCACTGCTTTACCATCGATGTGACAGGTGTGATTCCGCATCCTGCACTCAGCATAACGACTTTCGATTGTGGTAAACAATCGACACTGTTAAAGCTACCAGCTGGTTTCAGAACCGTAACCTTATCTCCCACCACCAAGGTATCATTGATGTAATTGGAGACCTTTCCAGCTTTCACTCGCTTAACAGTAAACTGAAGCTCATTTTTCTTTGGTAACGAGCTAATTGAATAAGCACGATATTCGACACTTTCGACCAGAGAAAAACCAAGAGTGACGAATTGACCGGGCTTAAAATCAAACGTTATATCATCATCTATACTACCCAGCGAGAAGCTAACTGTATCAGGGGTTTCGCTCCACTTATCTTTACAAATAAGATCAACAGAATCGGTATGTTGCCACGCTAACATCACTAAATATCTCCAAGAACAAAAATAAAAAAGCCCGGTAATGAATGAACATTACCGGGAAAGTAAGCAAAGTAATTAAGCTGCTAGAATAGTTTTCAGATCATCTTCTACGTTGCTGATACTGCGCATATCGAATTCTTTTTGCATGATGGCTAACAGATTATCAGTTAAGAATGCTGGCGCCGTTGGGCCGGTGTAAATGCCTTTTAATCCTAATGCAAACAGAGTAAGAAGAATGACAATTGCCTTTTGCTCAAACCAAGAAAGAACCAGTGTTAACGGTAGTTCATTGATATCACAATCAAACTCTTTTGAAAGCGCGATCGCGAGCTGAATAGCAGAATACGCATCATTACATTGGCCAACATCAAGAAGACGTGGAATACCATTAATGTCGCCAAATTCACCTTTATTGAAACGAAATTTACCGCAAGCTAAAGTAAGAATGACGCTATCTTCGGGCACCTGAGCCGTAAAATCGGTGTAGTAGCTTCGTTCTGCTTTATCACCATCACAACCGCCGACTAGGAAGAAATGGCTGATATTGCCTTCTCTAACTTGCTCAACCACTGCTGGTGCAGCTGCCATTAGAGCGTTACGACCGAATCCTACTGTAATCATCTGCTCTATTTCATCGTGCTGGAACCCATCTTGCGCTAGAGCACAATCAATAACGGCACTGAAATCATCACCTTCAAGATGCGCGACACCCGGCCAGCCAACAATGCTGCGAGTAAATAGACGATCTGCATACTGGCCCACATTAGGATTAAGAAGACAGTTAGATGTCATTACAATTGCGCCTGGGAAATTGGCGAATTCTTTCTGTTGGTTCTGCCATGCACTACCGTAGTTGCCTACCAAGTGCGGATATTTCTTAAGTTCAGGATAAGAATGACCAGGAAGCATTTCACCGTTTGTATATACGTTGATGCCTTTGCCTTCTGTTTGTTGAAGAATTTTTTCTAAATCGTGAAGGTCATGACCTGAAACCAGAATAGCCTTACCTTTAACCGTTTTAACATTAACCTGAGAAGGCTCTGGGTGGCCAAATGTATCGGTTTCACCTTTGTCGAGCATCTCCATAATGCGGTAGTTAACGAGACCGATCTGCATTGATGTATCCAGTAATGCTTTCAGGTCGGTAGGGTCAGTGCCTAACCACGCCATAATTTTGTGATATTCGCCATACACTTCATCATCAGTTTGAGAGAGGACACGTGCATGCTCAAGGTAGGCAGCAGCACCTTTTAAACCATATAAACATAGAAGACGAAGACCAATCACATCCTCATGCTCACTTTCGTGACCACGATTCACGGCCGCTTGAGGAGCAAGCTCTATAATCGCTTGTTCGTCACTTGGTAGCTCAAATTTCGCGGCGGGAGAAAGCTCAGGGATTTCAAAATCAGTGACCATTGCAGCTGCACGCACTTTTTCTTCTAAACGTTGCTTAAAGGCATTTGATTGTTGAACGAATTCGATAACACGTACTGGGTCAAAGTTCACGTTGGTTAATGTCGAGAAAAACGCCTTGGGAGCCCACTGATCAATCTCCGTATCAATAACGTTTACAGCGCGACCTAACTCAGCCCAAAACGACACACCTTGAAGGGAATACACCAACACATCTTGAAGGTCAGAAACCTCAGCGGTTTTGCCACACATACCTTGCGTATATGAACAACCTTTACCGATTGGTGTTTGAATTGTTTGTTCGCATTGAATACAAAACATTTTAAAGCTCCAGTTAGTCTAGTTATTCCATCGACTCTTATAGGATTTGAAAACGGTCGATGGTCATTTAATTTACCCCAACTAAAGCACTATCCATGCCAATAACTATCTATTTGTTTTTATTGCATTATTACCAAAATCACTTCACGTAACGATGTAAAAAAAACATCATTTACGATGTCATTTTCACATCCCTATGGATTGTCGTTACTTTACACCCAACTTTTTACCCATTCGATACAAGTTTCCTCTGTCCATTTGAAGGAATTCAGCTGCTCTGGCCCAAATACCATTCGATTCTAGTAGTGCATGCTCAATAAGTTGCCTCTGAAATGACTCAACCGTTTCTCGCATTGGTTTAGGTTCTCTATGGAAGAAAGGTTGTTCCTTATTCGCTTTTATCGGTTTTTCGTCCGCACCAAAATGCACTCGATTAATAACATATTCTTCTTGTTGAATCGCCCTCAAGCTCACCCTCATCAATGTATGCTCTAATTCTCGAACATTACCTAACCATGATTGGCCTTCCATATAATCCAAGCATCGAGGGTGTATATGCAAGTTGGGCAGGTTAAATTGACTCCGCACTTTGTCCAATATATGACCGGCTAAAACAGGGATGTCACCTGTTCTCTCGCGCAAGGGAGGAATATGAATAGGAAAAACATTCAACCGATGATAAAGATCTGGTCGAAATCGCCCCTCCTCTACTTCTTTTTCTAGATCTCTATTCGTTGCTGCGATAATCCGAACGTCTACAAAACTATTTTTGTCGGCACCGACTCTTTGAACCTCACCCTGTTGAATAACCCTAAGCAGCTTAGCTTGCAGATGAATAGCTAACTCGCCTATTTCATCGAGAAAAAGCGTACCACCATTAGCCAGTTCAAATTTTCCTGCTCGGTTACTTGTCGCCCCGGTAAATGCACCTTTCACGTGACCAAACAACTCACTTTCCGCAATAGATTCTGGTAACGCAGCACAGTTTACATAGATCATTGGCTTATCGCGGCGTTCTGATTGATCGTGTACACCATGGGCGACAAGCTCTTTGCCCGTACCTGTTTCACCAGAAATCAATACGGCATAATTTGACCTTGCAACCATAGAGATACTGTTTTTCAGATATTTCATCTGTGGACTGACTCCCACCAATTTGCCTTGCTTGTCTCTTGCTTGCTCAATAAGTTGTTGGTTTATCGATTTTTGCTGACGATTGGATTCTTGCAGGGTTTCAAATAACGCTATATTCCTCAGCGTCGCGGCGGCTAAGGCCGCAAAGGTCTCGATAGTAATAGTGTCTATCTTCTCGAATGCGCCAACTTCCAAAGCATCTAATGTCAATATACCGACCAATTTATCTTCAACATACAGACTACACCCCATGCAATCATGAACATCAATATGTTCATCTGGTGTTACCAAAAGTAGACCATCAAAAGGGTCAGGCAAATTAGATGATGCGCTAAATCGAGTGGGTTTTTTATTGGTGAGGATCTGCTCTAAGCGTGGATGATTCTGCGGGAAAAACTTTCGACCCAAAACGGACCTGGATAAACCACTGACTGCTACCGGGATAAGAAAACCTTTTTTATCCAATATGAACAGTGCACTAGCATCGCAAGGAAGCACCTGATTTACCGAATCTATCAATTTTTGATAGTGTTGTCCTTTGGGTAATGAGGAGCTTAGGTCAAGAGCTATCTGTAAAAGCACTTTATCTAGGGATGGCTTCATTAATATCTCAGATGATTATTTTTCTGGATACGTATGATGTCTTTTTTACATCAACCATGAATTGATTCAAAACAAGATTTTCTAACAATACGCCTTGTGGAATAAAAACAGATAGCTCGACTCAATGGTCGGGAGCGTCCCTCATCATTGAGTCGGGCTGTTTTAATACGTTAGCCATATTGTTCCAATGCCGTTCGGTTAACGTTATCTAAACCTGTCATCTCGATTAAAATGGGCCTATTTTCACGAAAACCAACGTCATCCCCATGAAAATGGGGATCTTAGATTCCCGTTTTCACGGGAATGACGAAGTATTTGGCACTAACCGAACGGCATTGAGCCATATTGTTCGGCATGTATACCGTTAACTATTGTTGCTCTCTTTCACTGTGTAAGAGTAATCAACATCAACTATAGCTCGGTATTGTACTTCGCCACGTTGAGCTGAAAATTCCTCTAGGCTAACTTCTACCTCTTCAATCGCTACCTTCTGAATCTGACCATTTAGTGTGGTTGGAAGCTGAAACTTAAGCTGTGAGTTTGACGCCGCTTTCAACTCATCCGCAATATCAAAGCCCGCTTCATAAGCTTGATCTTGAGTCGCATAGCCTTCAGAACGAAATTCTGTCTCACTTTTTAACAAACTAGTACCCGCAAAAACAGACGTACTTAATACCAAACCAGTCATAGCAATCGTTAATAATGTTTTCATAATCTAGCCTTTTTTAATTTCATCCCCTCATGAGATGTACTCATATTAAACAACGTTAAGTAAAGAGTCCGTCAAAGAAGGTAAAGGTATGTATATAATTGGTAAAGATAAAGTCGGAATACGAATGCGTATACCGGCTATTAATTGCACTTTTTCTCAATAAAAGTATATTTAAGGTAAGCGCAAGCTTATAAATGAAAATGGGCACGTAGACAAAGAGTTAAGGACACATAATGGACGGCTATCGAATTACCACAGAGACACGTGAAATGGATTTTGATGTGATCTATACATTCATCTCTACGAGCTATTGGGCAAAAGGCATTCCGAAAACAACCATGCGAAGAGCCATTGAGAATGCTTTTTGCTTTGCGCTTTTTGATTCTGAAAACCATCAGGTTGGCTTTGCTCGCCTAATTACAGACAGAGCTACTTTTGCTTATCTAGCCGACGTTTTTATTCTGGAAGATCATAGGCAAAAAGGACTAAGCAAATGGTTGATTTCGGAAATTATAAATCATCCTCAACTTCAAGGATTAAGGCGAATTATGTTAGCAACCAAAGACGCACACGGCCTCTACCAACAATTCGGTTTTGAGCCATTGAATAACCCTGAGATGATGATGCAGATTCACAAGCCAGACGCATATAAGAACCTATAGAGCTCGCCCTGAAAAAATAAACTATCGCTAGAGAGACTATCTATGAATAAGAAAGAGATTATCATTCGTCATAGTGAAGCAAAAGATGCACAAGGTATTACGCAAGTTTACCAATGCGAAAATGCCTACTCAAACACATTGCAGCTCCCTTTTCCTGACGGTGCTGTGTGGGAATCGAGGATCGCGAATAAACCGGATAATATTTACAGCTTTGTTGCTGAGATCGATGGCGAAATAGTCGGTAACCTTGGGTTCGAGGTTTTTGCTAATTTAAGACGTCGACATGCTGGCTCTTTTGGTATGGGTGTGAAAGATGAACAACAAGGCAAAGGTATAGGCAGTGCGCTTTTATCAGCCGTGATTGAATTAGCCGACAACTGGTTAAATCTAAAAAGATTAGAGCTTACCGTTTTTATCGACAATGCATCTGCCATTGCATTATATAAAAAATTTGGCTTTGTCATTGAGGGCGAGTCAAAGGATTATGCCTTTAGAAAGGGTGAATTTGTCAGCGTCTATCACATGGCAAGAATTAAAACTTAAAATATTAAATTGGTACTAAAAAGGAACCGCAATGAGCATAGATATACATAGTGGCGTTTGGATATCTGAACCCAAATCACAAACCATCACCGACCGCTCTATTCGTTTCACCACTGAGCCGAACACCGATTTATGGCAGCGTTCGTATTATGGATTTCGTAATGACAACGCACCCGCCTATCAGTTCGAATCTTCAAACAATGTCACTTTCCTTGTGAAAGCGACATTCCAATATAGGAATCTGTTCGACCAATGTGGCGTGATTATCTATCTTGATAGTGAAAATTGGTTTAAAGCTTCAATCGAGTACGAAAACGAACATTACTCGGGAGTGTTGTTACCAATATGGGCTATTCTGATTGGGCAACAACCGATATTGAACTGCCAAAAGAGATTTGGTATAGATTAAGTCGTAGAGGACCAGACTTCCTTATTGAAAGCTCTTCAGATGGCATAGAGTTCCATCAAATGCGGGTATTTCATATCCACGCTTTAGGTGAAACATCTTCAAGCATGGGAACAGCAAATCCACCATTACCGGCTAAGAAGCCTATTAAATTTGGTGTTTATGCATGCAGTCCTATCGATTCATCATTCACTGCTGAATTTTCCCACATTTCAGTTAAAGATTGTATTTGGAAAGCGCACGGAACACTCTAAACATGGCTAAAATCTACTTTATTTGTGGTTTCATCGGCTCAGGAAAAACCACTTATGCAAAACAATTGGTCAATACCCACTCGGCATTCCGTTTTTCTATCGACGAATGGATGATACCGTTATTCGGTGAGCACATGCCTAGAGAGTTATTAGATGAGCGTATGGACACATTAACCGAACTATTTAAATTGTCAGCAATACAGATGATGCAACTGAACACTTCGGTTATATTTGACTTTGGTTTTTGGAACCAAGTAGAACGAACAAAAATAACCCAATGGGCACAATCTCAAGGATTCGATTTTGAGTTAATTTATCTAGATTCTAGTTTCGAAGTTTGCAGCCAACGAGCCTATAAACGCAATGCTGACCGCTCAGACAAAGCCTACGAAATGACACCTGAAATGCTCCTGATGTTCTGGCAATCGTTTGAAGTTCCAGCAAAACATGAAAAAGTCACGTACATTAGATCATCCGATAACTAACCTAAGATCAAGATTATAGACATCGATAATTATCAACATTTGGAATAAAAAATGACCTCTACCATCGTCGTAAATCCTTCTGCTGAAGATATTCAGGACATTAAGGACGGCCTAATAAAGCATAATTCACCCTATCTAAAAGGGTTAAGACGATACGAAATCGCCAATTTCAGTTTTAAGGAAAACGGTGACAAAAGTGCAGGTGTCACAGGCGAAATATGGGGTAATTGGTTACTCATCCAATACCTTTGGGTAGATGAAACTCAGAGAGGCAATAGATTAGGTGCCACTATATTGTCTGAACTCGAACAGTATGCGAAAGAGCAAGGTTGCCATTCCTGTTTGCTCGATACATTTAGTTTTCAAGCGAGAACATTTTATGAAAAGATGGGGTATACCCATGCAATGACGATGGATGATTTTCCTGTGGAAACAAAGAAGTTTTATATGATGAAATCGTTATGAGGGGTTTTGCAATGATAAAGTGCAATAGGACAACGCTTTTTATCGTCAGAGCAATACGGCCTACCAAGAGCGCCTAGACAACTTAAGTAAACCATATAAAGAATATGAGAATGAAAGAAACGAGCGTATAGAGACTAATTAACCAATAGACTTAACGTGCTTCACTCAATGCTCGTTTACCACTGCTTTCCCAATGTGTGATAAATGCGACTGCTGCAATAATAATCGCAGCACCTAACCATAATCGACCTGGTGGAACCCAACCAAATACCATCCATCCTAACAGTACATTTAATGGCAGTTTTGCGTTGTCGAAAGGTTGAACAAATGATGCATCTGCCACCGCGTAAGCTTTTACAATCGCCCACTGTGCCAACGCGGTCATAGCACCAGCGCCAAGTAAGAAGACCCAGGTAATTGACGTTGTGGGCATCGTCCAATCTGGTATCGCTAGAAGTAGATTAAAGGGCGTAATAAACAACAAAAGGTAGACCACCATTGTCGATGGTGAATCGTCAGAAGAGAGCTTTTTCACCATCAACGAATAACATGCCCAGAAAAATGCAGCGCCGATAGGCAATAAAGAAGCAATATTGAAATTCTCCCCCCAAGGTTCCAAAATAATCATGGCGCCGACGAAGCCTGCTAAGGTCGCTCCCCAGCGGGCAAACCCAACTTTTTCTTTAAGAAATAGACCTGAACCAATCGTAGCGAAAAGCGGTGATGTCATTAAGAGAGCGATACCTTGCCAAATCGGAACAGGATAAGCTAGCGCCCACATCCATAATTGAATACCGATAACAGACAACAACACCCTGAAGATATGCATCTTTAAGTTCATTGTTGTTAACGATTTTTTTATACCGAGTGTCTTTAGATAAGGGAGAATGACGACAAGCGCAACACCATATTGAATCAAGGCAACAGAGGTAGACGGAAGCGAGAAATTGATACTAACATATTGAGCGAGGCTATTAACTACAGCAAAGGCTAAGCCAGCGGTTAACATCCAGCTAGCACCCTGGATTGGAGAATGAGGCGACATATAAATTTACTATCTAATATTGAGTTGACCAATAATAAGTCAATTGTCTAAAAACCGCCATCGAAACCGCTGTTATGCGGCCTCTACATTCACCATTTTTCTTTTAACGATGTCATTACATGCTTGATGCACGGTAGTCAGATCTTTTAAGTAAATCCGAGCGGCCGGGTCTATTTTTTGCCCATCTATCTTAATTAACACTTTCTGAAACTCATTTGAACAATGAGAGATGGTATTCAAATTCTCAATTCGATTGGCAATTCGATATAGTTTGAGTAGGTTGCTTAATTTATGGCTTAGCATCGACGTTCTCCACGCCATTCTCAAATTCCATGTCCTGAGAGATAGCAAAATGTACAGAAAATTATGTTGCGACCATATCCATAGAAGCAGTTATTATTTCTAGAGTACTGTTAAAACTGTTTGATTTTATCAAAAAACACACACCCGTATGGCGTACTAATACTCAATATCCTCTACTCATGGTCTAAATGCATTAATATTCTAAAATCAAGCTGTATTTACGCAACGGAGATCACGTAAATAATATGTACCCTGGCAATTTGTGCATGATTATTTGATCAACATCACTCTAAATTTGCGTCTATAGAAAAACGCGAGCTCAATACGAAATCATGATGCCACAGAGAAAGGCGCACGTTTTGCGAATTTAAAGGGGCCAATTGGTTTACGCCTTAAAACTGGAGTAGTTCAAAGCACTTAAATGAGCCAATTAAGAAGATAGGCACTCATGTCTGGTTAAAATCAAAAACTGTGATAACTTTAAATTGATTACGAGCCAAATTTATCTATCTTACGATAAAGGTCATGACGGGGAGATTAAATGAATAAACATTGGTTAATATTAGGTCTGCTATCGACAGTTGGTTACGCAAATACAATCTCTACTCCTGGTAAAGCCATCATTGTAGGGAATAGTAATAATGCACTAGCTAAACGAGTCTGCTATTACCAAGACAAAGCATACTCGCTTGGTGCGGTTTTGCAGGTTGGAGAAAACAACATAATATGCAGTGAAGAAAACGCTCGCGAATCGAATGGGCCATTAAGATGGTTTCCATTGGGTCAGGAGCGTTCAGAGATTTCAAATACACCTAGTTACAAAGTAGATTAAGCCGCACTTTCATCGTACTGTTGCTCCAAAGTAGCGGCTCTCTGCGCAGCAGGCATTTCATTTAACGCAGCGAGATATTCTGTCAGTTTAGGATAGTCACCAAGAAAACCTAATCCCGCCGCCATTTCTATAATAAATGACATTAATATATCTGCAGCCGTAAATTGGTCACCAACGAGCCAAGTATTATGAGACAAGTGCGTATCCATATAACCCAGAATGAGTTTAATCTCATTTTGACTATAATCAGAAACAAACCGTGTTTCTGACCCATCAACCTTCAAGAAATAATGCATTAACAGAGGCAACGCTGCCGAACTTTCTGCAAAATGCAGCCATTGTAAATAAAGCGGGTATTCAACGGACCCATGTGCGGGAACCAATGTTTCGCTTGCAAAACGTTGTGCTAAATATTCCGTTATGGCTCCTGATTCAGCCAAGACCTTGCCGTCTTCTTCTAACACCGGGGATTTACCCAGAGGGTGTACCGCGCGCAATTCAGGTGGCGCAAGTTGAGTGACAGTATCTCTTTGATACGCCTTGATTTCATAAGGTACTTTTAGTTCTTCTAATAGCCATATAATTCTTTTTGAACGTGATCTAACTAAGTGATGTAAAGTAATCATGAAATCCTCGGTATTTCTTTATGTTTTATTTTATATGCATATTGTCCACTATTAATAATGTAGTCAAGCTCAACTCCACACTTTTGGTAACCTCAGATTAAAATCATTTTATCGAAACATACTATTAATATTTTATTAACATCTTGTTTTTAAAGAATTAAAATCACCTGATTACATTCATTCCGTAAGCCTCAAGTCATTACTGTAATTTAATTACCAACTAAAGGTTGACGTAGGTCACATAAATGCCGATAATGTGATGGTCATCTGATAATCAATAATAAGGAAAACGACATGAGCTCAATATTAACTTCACAAATCGAAGCACCAAAAGTAAGCAACAAAATAGTATCTGTATTACATGAGATTGCCGCTATTTTCACTATGTTTGCTGTGACTTCTACCATTGTATTATTAACAAGCCTTACTTGGATTGCTTAAGCTACTAAGGTGCTCAAGGCACTTTAGTTGTTTAAAGCGGTTGTACAACAAAGCATTCTAATTAGCCCAGTAGTAACCACAATATCAAACTTGTTATTGTGCATGAATAACTCTTTCCTCACATGGAATAGGGCATTAAACAGAAAGCTCAAAATGTAATTTAATTACACATCCTAGTTCTAATTCCTGACAATGACTAGAGCTATAAGTTAGCTATCAAAACACACTTCCCATCCATTTCGATAAACGAGATTTTTTCTCTTTCTTATTTCTTATTTCTTATTTCTTATTTCACTTAGCCTATGCTATTTTTGAGATACATGTATTTTGATGTCTTTGTGTCGAAATAAATATAGATATCTCGGGAATGTCGAATGCTTCGAAAAAAAATCAGCATTACACATGCGAAATCAAAAAAAATACTCGTACTAAATCTAAAAGGTGGCGTTGGCAAGTCAACTTTTACGGTGAATCTCGCTTCAAAATTATGTATGGCTCAGTATTGTGTTGAAATCATTGATAGTGATAAACAGAGTTCTTCCCATTCTTGGGCAAAAGAGATACAACAGATTGAATCTCAGCAATTAAATATTAGTTTTCGCGGTTATTCAGATATTGCTTCGTCGGTAAAGGTAAATAGAGATTGCGACTTTACTCTCATTGACTCACCCGCTAACTTTGATGATAACCATATCAAAAAATATTTAATGCTGGCAGATTATGTGGTTGTTCCTATTCAACCTTCACCAATCGATCTCCATGCCACTCTTCCCCTTATTGAAAAAATATTGAAAAATCTGGCTTTAATCAAGAAAGAGGTCAAGGTGGGCTTCGTAATTAATCGTTGCACCGAAGGCAACCCTCAGGTTGAACAGGTCAGGAGTCTACTTAACCATTTTCGACAATATCAAACCTTGGGGCTAATGAGCGACTCCTATCTTTATCAAGAACCATTTCAGAAGAAGACCATCTTGGATGTCGATTTAGATACACCACTTTGGAGAGAGGTTTTTAATTGGCTTCAAATAGAATTAACGGACAGAAAGGTAACGCCCCTGACCGTTAAATCGCATTCACAGACAAACAATAAAGTTAGATATTCGAATCTGTTATCATTCCGAAACTAATAGCCTACCATTCACAATGAATACAGATAAAAAAACGGACTTAGCGTTCAACTAAATCCGTTTTCTGTTTCGTTACTATCACTTACTTATAGCTGATTTCACGAACTTTAGCTTTCACGTTAGGGATAAGCGACGAGCTCGCACTTAACTTATGCACACCCAACTTAATCAATAACTCAGACATTTCAGTATCCCCGGCCATTTCACCACACATGCTAACTGGAATACCATTTGCTTTCGCGGCAATACAGGTCATTTGAATTGCTGAAATTACAGCTGATTTTTTATAATCGACTAAATCAGAAACAGCTGTATTTCCACGGTCAGCGGCCATAACGTATTGAGTTAAGTCATTGGTACCGATACTGAAAAAATCCGCCTCTTTAGCAAGTTCGTCTGCATTAAGTACCGCGGCTGGTACCTCAATCATAATACCCACTTTCATTGGGTATAGGATTTCTGGTAGATTCAACTCATCACGGCAATCTGCAATAAGTGATTTAACCGCTTGAAGTTCTTCTACTTCCGCTATCATTGGAATCATTAATTGAATGTTTGAGTTATCTTTCGCTGCACGTAATACCGCTTTTAACTGCGGTTTGAACAGTTCGTTATCCGTCAAACACAACCGAACACCTCGTAACCCTAAAAATGGGTTCTCTTCTTGTGCCATATGATAAGAAGGTAGGGGTTTATCTCCGCCAACATCTAAACTACGAATAGTTAATGGACGATGCTCTAAAGCAACCGCTATATCACGATAGATCTCATATTGTTCTTCTTCAGTAGGCAACGTTTTGCTCGACTGGAATACAAACTCTGTGCGAAGTAGTCCAACACCTTCCGCGCCTGATGCTAGCGCCGCCTTCACATCTTGCAGCCCACCGATATTTGCGTGAACATCAACTTTCAATCCATCGACCGTGATAGCAGGTTTCGACGCCTGTTCTTTCTTAGCAACGGTATCGGCAATCCAGGCATTACGTTCTTCAATTAGGCATGAAGCTTTCTCTGCATCTGGTGCAAGCCATAAATGACCACGTTTTCCATCAAGAATGACCTCTTGTCCATTTGTGGTGGAAGTAATAACTCCCTCTGCCTTTACGATGCAGGGAATGCCCATTGCACGAGCTATAATTGCGCTGTGTGAAGTCCTGCCACCAGCCTCGAGACAGATACCAACAACCTTAGTTGGATCAAGCTGTGCAGTCTGGGCTGGTGACAAATCACTTGCGACAATAATGCAATTGTCCACTAGTTCAATAGTCTCAGTTTCTGCACCGTCAAATGAATACATTGTCTGCTTTGCGACATCCCATACATCCGCTTCGCGTTCGCGCATGTACTCACTTTCAGACTGAGCATATTCTGCCGCCTGTATCGTCATCACTTTCATCAGAGCCGCTTCAGCGATGCTTCCTAACTTAATCTCTTCTTGAACCATCGCAACCAGATCAGGGTCCGTGATCATCATGTTATGAGCACCAAAAATATCGGCGTGCGCTTTACCAAGTGTTTTCTCTGCGCCTGTTTCTTGTTGCTTGAGTGATGCAGACACACTGGCCACGGCTTGAGCAAACCTAGCTAGTTCATCCACTTCAGTTGTGAAGTCACGTTGGGGTATTTCAGGCATTGCACTTTCAAGACCAAGAATCTGACCACTTGCTATCCCGTCGCATACGGAAATACCAGAGATAGCACCTTCAACTTTTGCCACTGTTGGTTTGTCTTCGTCTAGCGCAACGACTTTCATCTGCGCAATGGACTCTCCAAAATGGCTGTTTGCGAGTGCCTCAAATGATGCTATCGCTTTTTCAGCATCGTTACCTGATGCGAGAATTCGAATACTATCATTAAGTTTAACACCAAGTTTCGCGATAGAATTGAGGCTCTTCGCATTCACTTTCTTATCTGTTTTTTCTAATAGAATGTTAGCGTCAAACTTTGCCATTACACCCACAATGGCCGCCGCTGGGCGCGCATGTAAACCATGTGGATTCAACACCGTCCAACGAAATTCTAGCGCGTCTGCTGACACTTCAACATCTGTCGCAGATGAGATATTTTGTTCCACCTCACCTAAATGTTCACGTTTCGCAGATAAAGAGCCTGCCGCTTCTTCCAATACTACCGACATTGGTAAGTCCGCAGATGCTGCCACTGACGCAGCCATCGTACCCTCAACAATCGGAGCGGAACACAGAGCAATATTCGGCACCATATCAGGGTCAATTAACTCTAATGCGGTTTCTGTACTCAAAAGGGCTGACCCCATATCCATCATCACAACAACGCCGCTATCGTCGTACACCTCTTCGATAGCCATCATGATACGAATAGTATCAGTACCGATCGGATTCTCAGGGTCGTCGATACCGCCAGCCGCCGCTATTTTGCAACGACCTTGAGTCATTTGGTTTGCTAGCTCAACAACACCATTAGCGAGCAATTCGCTGTGTGATACAACAACGATACCTACCATTATTTATGCCTCATTGACGACTTTATTTAGCGTTTCAATCATCAACTTAGTCGATGTTGCTCCTGGATCTGGGTGTCCAATACTGCGTTCACCCAAGTAGCTTGCACGCCCTTTTTTAGCTTGCATAGGGATTGTTTTTTCAACGCCCTTAGCGGCTGCATCAGCCATACTGGTGAGTGCACCACCAACGTTTACACCTGTTTCAGATGCGGTTTTGCCCGCCATGATGACTTCCCACCATGCATCACACATCGTTTTGTCACCGGGGTTTGCTTTACCACGGCCAACAACACCATCTACACCGGCTTGAAGTGCTTCAATAAATTCGGCTAGTGTTAGGCTCTCTTTACCAGCAGACTTTGTCGCCGCGCGGATGAAAAACGTGCCATAAAGAGGACCTGAAGCGCCACCTACCTTAGAAAGTAGAGACATACCTGTGGTCTTGAAAATAGTTGCTAAATCTTTATCAGCAACCGCTGGAAGTTTAGCCGCAACTTCACCAAATCCTCGTTCCATATTCAGGCCATGATCTGCATCTCCAATCGCGGCATCCAGTTCAGTTAACATGTCACGATTTTCAGAATAGATACCACTGCAATTTGTTAGCCAAGTAACGATTTGTGCTTTAGTAATCTCAGACATATTAACAACCCCAACGTAGTGAAGGAGCATCGACTGGAGCGTCCCATAATTCTAATGTTTCTGCATCTGCTTTCAACAATGTAATTGAAAAGCCTTCCATATTTAGAGAAGTACAATAGTTACCCACTAAAGTGCGAGCCACTGTATAGCCTGCTGCTTCTAACTCTGTGTGAACTTTACGATAAGCACCGAATAGCTCAGATTCCGGCGTACCACCAAGGCCATTAACGAGCACGATTAACTCATCACCTTTTTGATAGGCTTCTGTTGATTGCACTGTTTCTATCCAGTCACCGTTTTCACGATCCCACGTTTTTAATGTGCGAGAATATGTGTCTGAAGCGAGAAGCTCTTCAAGCATCTCTGTTGTCGTAGTATCAACATCTTTGTATGTGCGACGTTCAATGCCTGGCTCACCATGGATACCCACGCCAAATTCAATTTCATCATCAGCAAGTATAAAAGAAGGCTTACCATTTGCTGGCACAATACAAGCAGACAGAGCGACACCAAACGAACGAGCACGATTATTAAGACGGGTAGCTAATGCTTCGCAATATGAAATATCTTTACCTGCTTCCGCCGCCGCACCAACAATTTTTTCAATCAGTACCGTTGCCGCGACACCACGGCGACCCGCAGTATATAGAGAATCTTTTACGGCCACATCGTCATCAATGACGACTGAACCGACTTTAATTCCTTCCATATGGAGCATTTCAACTGCCATTTCAAAATTAAGGATGTCACCCGTATAGTTTTTGACGAAATAGAGCACGCCTTCTTCATTAGGAATCGCTTTACCACACTCCATCATTTGATCTGGGGTTGGAGAGGTAAAAACCGCACCGGGACAAGCCGCTGTCAGCATTCCTTTACCAATAAATCCTGCATGTAATGGTTCATGACCGCTACCACCGCCAGAGACCAAAGATACTTTCCCTTGGCTTTTTTCATGGTAAATAAAGTAAGGATCCGTCACGAGTTTAAGCGCGGGGTTCGCAAGGACAAGGCCCTCTACTTGCTCAGTCACTACGTTTTCTACTGTATTGATTAATTTTTTCATCACATTCACTTCACTGATTGTTGGATAAATTTATACACATATGGGTAATAGGGATAAATATTACATTACGCGCTAGACTATGTCAGAAATTGTAGTTTTTCCAACAATGAAAACGTTTAACGTGAAGCAACTCAAAATCAAACAAACAAAAATATACAAAAAATCACAAAATGCGTGATGGATCACTGTTGATAATACAAAATATTGTTTTCATAGCGAAGCGAACATTATCCCCTTACCCAAATTTCAAAGAGGTCTCTAAAATGGACAAAATCATTATCTCACCAAGCAAATATATTCAGGGCGCAAACGTACTAGAAAGCATTGGTGATTATGTCAAACCATTAGGTACGAAAGTTCTTGCTATTGCCGATGGTTTTGTAACTGGTCTAGTTGGTGCAACCGTAACGAAAAGTTGTGAAGAAGCCGGAATTGAGCTAAGCATGGCTGAATTTGTAGGCGAATGTAGCCGTCCTGAAATTGAACGTTTAATGGAAATCGCTAACGAAAAAGGTGTCGATGTCGTTGTTGGTATTGGCGGTGGTAAAACACTTGATACCGCTAAATCTATCGCGTTTTATTTGAAGAAAACGGTTGTAATCGTTCCGACTATCGCATCAACAGATGCACCAACAAGTGCACTCGCTGTTATCTATACGCCAGAAGGCGAATTTTCAGAATACCTAATGATTCCAACTAACCCTAATATGGTTATTATGGATACACAAATTATTGCTGGTGCACCAACTCGTTTACTTGTATCAGGTATGGGTGATGCACTTTCAACCTACTTTGAAGCACGTGCAAATGGTATCTCTGGTAAGTCAACAATGGCTGGGGGAGCACCAACACGTGCAGCTCAAGCATTGGCAAAGCTTTGCTATGAAACATTAATTGAAGATGGTCTTAAAGCAAAAATCGCTTGTGATCAAAACCTCTCTAATATCGCCGTTGAAAACATTATCGAGGCAAATACTTATCTATCAGGTATTGGCTTTGAAAGTTCAGGCCTTGCGGCAGCGCATGCTATTCACAACGGCTTAACAAAACTAGAAGAGTGTCATCACCTATATCACGGCGAGAAAGTGGCATTTGGTACCCTAACTCAATTAGTGCTGGAAAATGCAGCAATGGCTGAAATAACTGAAGTATTGGATTTCTGTAAGTCGGTAGGCCTACCGACAAACCTAAAAGATATGGGCGTAACTGAAATCAATCGCGATAAGCTGATGGAAGTGGCTGAGGCTTCTTGTGCAGAAGGTGAGACTATTCACAATATGCCATTTGAAGTGACTCCAGCCCTAGTGTTAGCGGCTATGCTAACGGCTAATGAACTAGGTTCTATGTAATCAATCATGGGGTTCTTCCCTTATAAGTTTGAACACATTTATGCATAGTTTTGCTGTGGTATTTTAATTTGTATCTTTAGCCCGCCACTTTTTAGTGGCGGTTTTTTGTATCGGTGGCCTTATACTCCAATTCCACTCAATTAAGAGCCTAAGGAAGACGTGCGAGTAGATTGCGATAGGCATTCAGCGCAATGGCTAGACGGCCACACAAACAAAAAAGATCGCACAACGCGACCTTTTATAAAATTATTCACTTTACTATTATTGATTGTTCTTTGAAGCTTCCATCAATCTTTCTGCAATCTCCTGCAATGGAATTTTCAATGCCTCATCCATTGTCTCTTCACTCACTCTGTTCCCAGCAAATTGCATTACTAATTTTTTAAATGATTCAGGATTTGTCGCACTATCATCACCTTCATACATAGGTGCACCACCTGATTTTACCACTTCATCTAAAGCCAATAAAATCATCCGCAACGCATGCAAGTGTTCTTTTGATTCACTACTCATAAACTTCATTATCCCATCAGAGTATCGATAAACAGAATTAATTCCTTGCTTCAATAATAGGAGTAATTGCAAAAAGAGGTCAATTCATATGCGCTATAAATGTTATAGCTAACAACCTTTTAGTATTTGCTTAGTGCTATTTTTCACCAACACCCATTAATACGGACAACGTACCTTGCTCAGTTTCTATCTCAAAAGGAACAGAAACCGTAACAGTATCAAAGCCCGCATCAATTAAAACTTGCTCTACCCTGCTTTCTGTTAACCCGTCTTTGTCGTTTTCCGCTAGCCAATCCCAATGGATAAATAAACCATCATCTTCAAGTAAAGAATAAATCAACTCAGCAGCCTCATCGAAATCGTCTATAAATCCGCATACTGAAGAGGCAATAACACAATCAAACTGACCACGAAACGCCGGATGTTGAGCAATTAACCCTCGAGAAAGGATATCAACAACGGGTTCTACGTTTGGCAGCATTTTTTTGTCTAGCTCTTCTATCATGGCTTCCGATGAATCAAGCGCCACTATATCTTTTGCTAATGGTGAGATCTTTTGACTTAATAATCCTGTACCACAACCAAAATCAAACACTCGTAAATTGGTCACATTAATAATGTTATCTAACTGTTCGAACGCCTTCTCTGCATAGCGAGCTGTCGTTGATTCCATTTCCCATTTTTTTGCGCGTTTATCCCAATCGTATGACATTTGGTCTCCGTTTGTACATCCTTAATTTTCGCTACCCCATGGTAAACAAATTGTCGCTTAGCTTCACGACTAATTGTTAAACTTTTCATATTTATTCAGATTTGATGCTTTCAATTAGGCAATCTCAGCTGGTTTCGTTATCCTAACGCCATGAAACTAGGAGCAAACATGAATATCTCACATATAGAAGCGTTTTGTCGTGTTGCTGATCTAGGCTCTGTTTCAGAAGCGGCTAGGCAACTGGAGTGCAATAGAACCAGCTTGAGCATGGCAATTAAAGCACTCGAAAAAGAATTAAACATTTCTCTTTTTGTCCGCACAGGAAACAAGTTGTCCCTTTCTGAGGCAGGTAAGGCTATCTATAAAGATTGTGAAAACTTGTTATCGACCTTCTCAAGAATTAAGCAGACATGCTGTCAGGCTTCAGGTGACTTCAACGCGGAAATATGGATTGCTCGCGATGACGGTTTACCCGATGAGTTTTGGCAGGAACTGGCTCATAAACTCAATAACAAATACCCAGCAACTTCATTCAATATTGTTTTGGCATCCAGCGGAGATTTAGCCAACTTGGTAGAAACAAAGCAGGTCGACTATGCCTTTGGCGTAGACTTTGAACGAACAGACGACCCAAAACTCGTTTATCAACCTTTGGGTAAGATCCGCATGATGTCTGTATGCAAAAAAGGACACCCATTAAGTAAAATGCGCCGAGTATCAGATCAAGATCTACGAAACACAATGCAAGCTTCAATGGCCTACCTAAATGAAAAAAACAACCCGGAACTGCAACCGTTCTCGCTAAAATATATTGGATTTTCAAGCTTTGACTATATGCTCCACACGATCTTAAAAGAAGGCGCTTGGGGGGTATTACCTGAACCTCTAATTCGGCACCTTTTAAGAAGTGAACAAATCGCTGTCATCAAACACACCTACGGTTTAACTCAAGAAGATTTCTGCATGGTGACTGCTGCAGGAATGTCTGAGCACCCCGGTATGACATGGTTATCCGATAAATTAAGTGACTTCTTGTTTGACTTCTAAGCATATTAATTGGAACCAATCAGTCAGCGTCAATTTTAATGACACTAAATTAGATTAATAACCCATTGTTATTAATGATTTTTTTAATCAAAAGAGTCATAAGCCCATTCAGTTTTCTATTTTATCATTGAACATCTTGCGTATATGGCCAAAACTTGTCCAACAGTAATAATATGGATATTGTATGTGTGCTCAAGTTAATCACAATGAAAATCGAGTATTAATCTTCTCAGCCCTTTTAGCATCTGTATTTGCTATCGGAGGACTGTTTTTTGGATTATTAACAGGCTCACTCGTGATTATTTTTGATGGTGTATATTCAACCGTCAGCTTACTGTTAACATTATTGTCACTGGCAGTATCTAAGTACATTCAAAAACCAGAAAAAAAACAGTTTCCGTTTGGCAAAGCCATCTTAGAACCGGTTGTAATCACAGTAAAAGCCTCTGTCATATTAGCGGTCGTCGGTGTTTCATTATATTCTGCTGTCATCGCCATTTCTAATGGCGGTAGAGAGATGGACGCGAGCATTGCGACACTATTTGGTGTGATCAATGTCGTCGGTTGTGGTTATGCTTGGTGGTATATAGTAAATCGTAGCAGAACGTTCTCTTCTGGGCTAATTGAAGCGGAGTCGATGCAATGGCAAATGGATACCTTGTTGAGTGTTGGTGTCACTGCTGGTTTCCTTGTTACTTGGGCGCTTAGCTACACGTCGTTCGCTGGATATGCTGTCTATGCGGATCCACTAATGATGTGTATCATTTCGGTATACTTTATCAAGGTACCTTTGGATATGTTAAAGGATTCAATGCGAGAATTACTGATGATGCCGCCAAGTGAAGAGATACGCAATCAGGTTGATGAAGGTATAAACAAGGTCGATAAACAAGGCACTCAACAAATAAAACTGACCGGTTTAACAAAAGTAGGACGTGAACTTCGAGTCAATGTTGATATCAATACGCAGGAGAATCGTTCTATTGACGTAGAGGATATTGAAAAAACGCGGCAGTCTATCGCTCTTCAACTTTCAACCATGCCGTTTAATTTACGCTTAAATTTTCATATTGCTCGATAACGCAAGAGACAACGACGTTATTTCTTACTTTGAAAATGCTCAGCTAACGAAACACGTCTAGCAGGGCCAATACCATCTTCTTGTGGGAGTGTGTGTTCGTAGCCTTGTTTTATGAATGACGCTACATGGCCACCACCAGATAAACGCTTTAGTCGTTCATTATTGGCCCCAAACACCTTATATTCATATCGTTCACCACCTGCATTGAAAGAAGCAATCGAGCCATCAAACTCGAAAGTAGAGGCAATATATCTACTGTCAACCATTACTCCTTCGGGTGTAAGTATAAATTGATCCGTTGACCAACTAGGCGCACCGATCTCTGACCAATGACCATAGACACGTACTGGGTCGATATATTCTTTATAGCTTTTAATGGCAACGTAAATACCTATCGCCGCGGTCACCAAAAAGAAAAATAACCACACATACAGAGCGTATTTGGGGCCTCTTTCCAAATCAACGTCTTTGCTATTTTTACGCGGTGTTGTTTGTCCCAATGATGCCATTACGTTCTCTTCGATTCATCTTTCTCCATTTAATCCTAACCTAGCCAACGAGATAGTGACAGTATTATCGGTCAATTCTGGGTCTGATAAAAACGGCTTCGTTGTAAGTAAAATGAGGATTTAATCTTAGATGATTAAGTACCCACGCAAAGGTTTTTTAACGACATCAGACAGCAATTAGGTCGCTAAAGGTCAGTTATTTACGTATTCACACAGTAGAATAACGGACCCTAAAATTTGCGCCAGTCGTCAAATTTTTTATACCACTTCCCATGAATGGGTCATGGTTACACCCTCACCTAACATTAAGCATACAGAGCAGTATTTCTGTAATGAATCCCGAGTCACTTTTTCTACTACAGCAGCATCAAGCCCCCGCCCACTGACTTCAAAATGGATGTTGACACTGGTAAATATTCTTGGTGCCGTATCTCGTCTTTCTGTTGTTAGCTTGGCAATACAGAAATCTATTTGTTGACCCGCTGACCTGAGACCATCGACAACATCTACGGAACTGCATCCACCTGCCGCCATTAACACTAATTCCATTGGGCTTGGTGCAGATGCTCCTCCGTTTCCATCCATTACAATGGCATGACCGGATTGGGAATTTCCGATAAAGGTAAAGTCATTTACCCACTTAACTGCTGCTTCCATCTAAATCTCCACTCTTGGCATTTTCTCTAGTATAAGGCCAACCATTTTAGGCTGACTACATTTATTCTTTAAATCAAACGTCTGAGCTTATACAAAAAAAGGCAAGCCATTGGCCTACCTTTTATTATTTCTTTCATTGCCGTGCTAATTCGTTAGGCTATTTGCGTCATTTCAGTGACAACGATTTCTTCTACAGCGCCTTCCGTTGCTGCGACATAATCGATCAAATGCTGGTTGCTCATATGAGCCTGCCACAACTCACGTGACGCCCAGTTCTCGAAAAACTGAAAGTGCGCCAGATTATCGTTGTCTTGGTGCAAATCATAGTTGATACACCCTTCTTCCGCACGAGTTGTTTCAATTAACTTCAATAATTCACTTTTAACCAGTTCAATCTTGTCTGATTTAGCAACGATATTTGCAATAATTGTCAGCTTTGTCATGTGTTACACATCCTCATAATGACGAGTGATAGAATATTCATTCAATTCGGTTCAATTATAAAAGCGCGTCTTATTAACTTTTAAATTAGCCAACAACTTATATTTCGAAAATAACCGTTTAGTTATGAATACTCATTCTAAATCTGGCCTTTGCAGTAGGAGAACAGCTTGAGGCTAGGCAATCAATTTAAGCCATGCTAGGGTCTGTTGACCTTTCGTGGTTAAATTTTGTTCGAGATAAAAGCGTTTTAATCGCGATACAAGGGTATCTGGATGACAATGGGGCCCAATGCATCCCGATGTCCTATCAGAGCATAACGGGCTTCTCTATTAGCTATATGACGTACTGCACGACGAATCGGCGTTCTTATGTGACGATCAACAATATAAGATCAATACGCCTCTATTTTAAAACAGTTGGTCGATAACGGGATCCTAGACGTCAGTGTTTTAAAAAATTGAATTAAAGTCTTAAATACATCAATACACGTTAGGCAAGACACTAAAAAGGGAGCCGATAAATCGACTCCCTTTTTAGTGTCTTGCTTCATTCAACAAACACAAATCGATGATTCTAAGTGCAGGCTAACTACTTGATTTTTTCTCAGTGGCTGTTGCTTCTTTCTCAGAGCTTGATTTCTCAGAAAATAATTCAGCAACAGATTCTTTCTCTAAAGAGCCTTTGAAGTTACCTTCACTGTCAACAACAGGCAAAGAGTAATCAGAAGAGATTGTCTCGGTTAACACATCTTCAATAGCCGATTCGGGAGAGATCGTCGGAACATCTTCATATATATCAGGGTGAATAGCCCCACTTGTTTCTAGTGAAACTGCTGACTCTAACTCTTTCTCAGTAATAATACCTTGGAAACCATCTTTGGTGATGTGATAGCCGTAATCATGAGTCGATTTCCTCATTTGAGCTAACGCACCTTCAATGGTTGCGGCCGTTATTCTCATCGCAGGACGCTGCATCACCGTTTCTACAGTCAACGCTCTTGCTCTGTTCACGTCCTTTACAAAGGCCTCGACATAATCGTTAGCAGGTTCTAGTAAAATTTCATCTGGCGTGCCTTGTTGAACTAACTCACCATCTTTTAAGATGGCAATTCTATCACCTAGCCTTAATGCTTCATCCAAGTCATGGGTGATAAAGATAATCGTTTTTTGTAGCGTCTCTTGCAGATCAATTAGCTGATCCTGCATCTCACTTCTAATCAATGGATCTAACGCGGAGAAAGCTTCATCCATGAGTAGTATTTCTGCGTCAGTACAGAGGGCTCTTGCTAAGCCTACACGTTGCTGCTGACCGCCAGAAAGTTGAGAAGGATATTGCTCTTCATACCCCTTTAAACCAACTGTCTCTATCCATTCACTTGCTTTCGCAAGCCTTGCTTCTTTTTCAATCTTTTGAATCTCAAGTCCATAAGCAACATTAGCGATCACTTTTTTATGTGGGAACAGACCAAAGCGTTGAAAAACCATCGACATTTTGTGGCGGCGAAATTCCTGTAACTCATGCACACCAAATTCCATAATATCTGCGCCTTCCACCACTATCTTGCCTTCGGTCGGATCTATTAGTCGGTTGAAATGGCGAATTAGCGTCGATTTACCTGAACCAGAAAGCCCCATGATAACGAAGATTTCAGCCTTCTTAATTTCCAGGTTTATGTCTTTAAGTCCAACTGTGTGTCCCGTCTTTTCTAATATTTCATCCTTGCTTAAGCCTTCCGCAATCATAGGGAGAACTTTTTTTGGGTTAGGGCCAAATATTTTGTATAGACCAGAAATTTTAATTACTGACTCAGTCATGCTTCTGGTCTCCTAAATGGGCTTGAGTACGCTTTGCGTAAGCTTGTGATGCGCGGTCAAAAAGAATCGCCAAGGCAACAATAGCAAAGCCGTTAAGTAAACCCAATGTGAAGTATTGATTGGTTATCGACTTTAGAACCGGCTGACCCAATCCTTTTACCCCTATCATCGATGCGATAACAACCATGGATAGAGCCATCATAATAGTTTGGTTAATACCCGCCATAATGGTAGGCATGGCTAAGGGCAATTGCACCCCAGTCAACCTTTGCCATGGGCTAGAACCGAACGCTGTTGCGGCTTCGAGAACTTCTTTGTCAACGAGACGGATACCTAAATTCGTTAAGCGTATTACAGGAGGGATAGCGTAAATAATAACCGCGATTAAACCTGGAATTTTACCAATACCAAGTAGCATAACAACTGGAATTAGGTATACAAAGGCGGGCATAGTTTGCATGATATCTAGCATCGGCGTCACGACAGCCTGCACTCGATTTGAACGGGCCATTGCGATACCGATTGGTATCCCGATGGCTATAGCCAAGAAGGTACATACGGTAATAATACTAAGCGTCCGCATAGTATCCTCCCACATTCCAAAGTAACCGATAAGCAACAGCGAAACAAGGCACGCGACTGCAAGCTTAACCGAACGGCTCGCGACGTAAACTAAGCCAGTACAAAGGATAAGTACTATCCACCAAGGTGTACTTAATAAAAGCTTTTCAAACCAAATAAGAAAAGAGAGCAACGGGTCAAAAATAGACTCTATTAAATCGCCATATTCACGTGAGAACTCTTTATAAGCACCATCAAGTGTTTTTCGTATTGCACGGAGACTTGAACGCTCCATTTCGGGAAAGCTGTACAACCAGCTACTATCAGCCATCTTTAATTCCTTAATGCGAAAAGAGTAACTTGTAGCAAGTTACTCTTTTTATTTTTAAATATTAACTAATTACAGCGCTGCTGCTACTTTCTCAGCCGCTTCCGTAGACAACCAAGATTTCCAAACCGTCGGATAGTTTTCAAAGAAGTAGAACATGGCATCTTCTGAATCTGCCTGTTCTTGTTCCATCCATGCTAGAAGTTTGTTCATATCAGAGTTTTTAAATCCACGTTTTTCTAAATACTCCATAACCGGTTGGTTCTTTTTAGAAAATTCTGTTGAGGTGACCGTGAAGACAGGGGATGCAGGATAAGATGTAACTTTAGGCGATTCGCAACCTTCGATTGTTGTGCAACTAAAGTACTCAGCTTCATTAACCTCTGCACCGAAATCGACTTTAACCATTTCATATTTACCGAGAATGGCAGTAGGAGCCCAATAATATCCAAACCAAGCTTCTTTACGTTCGTAACTTTTTGCAATTGATCCTGAAAGACCAGCAGCAGAACCTGGATCAATCAATTCAAAATTAGCATCCGCCAGTTTTAGTGCTGTAAATAAATTCGACGCTGAAATTTGGCAACCCCAACCGGCTGGACAGCCATAAAAGCCACTGACATCTTTATTTTCTGGGTGCTTAAATAATGCGGCGTGTTTTTTAACACCTTCGATGGTTTTAAGTTCAGGGTATTGCTCTACCATATACTTTGGCACCCAGAAACCTTCTTCACCACCATCAATTAATGATGGGCCAGCGAAGACCAATCGACCTTCTTTAACACCGGCATCAACCGCTTCTTTTACCGAGTTAGCCCATATTTCAGGCGCTATATCTGGTTGCCCTTTTTCGATCATCGATGTTGTCGTAGGCATGGTATCACCGGGAATCAATTCCGCATCGCAACCATAGGCATTTTCTAAAATAAACTTATCTACATTGGCAATTAAGCTAGCAGAACTCCAGTTCATGTCGGCGATAGTTACGCTCCCACACTCACTAGCAGATACGTTGGCACTAGCAAGTAAAGCGAGCGCAGCAAGTTTCAGTTTCATAACAATTCCTTTGAAAATATTCCCTAATTAGGCTGAATAGCATACCTACAATTTGATTAGTGTTCAAATGATTAGAGGTATTTGCATTTCAAAGGTAGTTATAATTCACTGAAAAAAAGGGGCGATTACTGCAAAAATATCACGATTAATGAAAATTTTATTTTTCAATTGTTACTTCTGGATCCGTGATATTACCCAGTTCTAATACAGGCGCCACATCATATGACTCCGCATTCATCATACTTGCTATGCGCTGTACTGAAGACAGCAATAAACTTTGCTCCCATTCATCTAAGCTATGGAATTTATTGATGAAGCTCTCTTGCAAGGGCAACGGAGCATGACTAAGTAACTCAGCCCCTTTTGCAGTAAGGTTCGCATGAACTTTACGTTTGTCTGTCGTACTACGTATGCGCTCTGCTAGCCCATTTCGTTCTAATCGATCAAGTATAGTTGTCGCGGTAGCTGGACTCATATTAGTATGAGTGGACAATTGCCTAATAGTCACTTCACCTAACTCTCTAATCGAACGCATGAGTATCAATTGTGGGCCAGTAAGACCCGACTCTTTGCTCAATTTTTTTGAGTGCAAATCAATCGCTCTAATAATTTGTCTCAGTGAAACCAAAACTTCTTCATGCTTTTCCAACTCGTAACTCCGTAATAATAGGGACATCCAAAACTACAGCGAAAATAACTGACTTTATACAACTTGAAAAGCGTTGATAAAAGAAAATGCCATAATGCGCCTTAAATTAAGCTTAAGGTAACCGATGCAACGACCTGTAATGATTTGTAATCGAACTATTTATAATACACTTTAGCAGCTAAAACGGAGCCACAACGTGCATTAACAGGATATTCAGTCAGAAAAATTATAAAAATGCGAAGGCAATTGAACCATTTGGTAGCGATAATAACGTAAGCAAGTGACATACACGAAAAATGTCAGATAAAAATACAATGTACACGAATGATTAGTATGACTGTTTCATAAAACCACCACTCGTCGGCATCACATTGAACCAGAGACAAGCAACACAGTACTGGTAGCAAAAACTGCTGTATCTACAAGGATAGCGACTAAAAAAAGCCAGCAGGGCGTACCCCACTGGCTCTAATATAAAATTCATCAACCTATCTTAGGACAACACACCAACCTAATAATTTAGCTATAGATATCGAACGGATATACCATCGGTATTGAACAGATGTATTTTGTCTGCCGCCGCTTTCAAATGCACAATTTCACCTTTATGTAGATCATTAATACCCGGTATTTTTATCACAATGGCGTCTTCATGATTTGGCACATTAATGTGAAGTTGTGTCACCTCTCCTAACGACTCAACAAAAAGAACGGTACCTGAGACAAAAGCTTCATTCTCAGTTGCTAACTCAAAATCTTCTGGTCGAATACCCAATTGTCCAATTGTGCCCACTAAATGAGTAGGAACAGGGAATGCGTAATCAGTTTCTCTTTTATTATCAAACCTAATTTTACCCATTTCACCCCCAGCAATAATATCGGACTTAATAATATTCATGGAAGGAGAACCAATAAACTTCGCAACAAAGACATTCGCCGGATTAGTATAAAGCTCTAAAGGTGTGCCTACTTGCTCTATTCGACCCGCAGATAATACGACAATTCGGTCTGCAAGCGTCATTGCTTCAACCTGATCATGTGTTACATAGATCATGGTTGTTTTTGGCATCTTCTCTTTTAGATTGGCTATTTCTATACGAGTTTGAACCCTTAACGCGGCATCAAGATTAGATAGAGGCTCATCAAATAGAAATACCTTGGGATTACGGACAATAGCTCGACCTATTGCAACACGCTGTCTTTGCCCACCAGAAAGTGCTTTAGGTAGACGACCTAAGTATTCCGTCAGTTGCAGCATTTCGGCAGCGGACGTCACTCTTTGATCAATATCCTCTTTTGATTCTTTGGCAATTCGCATCGCAAAAGCCATATTGTCATAGACCGTCATGTGAGGGTAAAGCGCATAGGTTTGAAATACCATAGCAATACCACGCATAGCCGCAGGTAGGTCGTTAACTACCGCTCCTTCGATTTCTAAGTCACCATCCGTGATATCTTCTAGCCCTGCAATCATTCGCAATAAAGTCGATTTACCACAGCCGGATGGACCAACGAAAACAATAAACTCACCAATATCGATTTCTAAGTCGATACCATGAAGAACTTCAGTTTCGCCGTAGGCCTTTTTAATATTTGTTAGTTTTAAACCATTCATTGAATTCTTCTCTTAAATCAATTATTTCACTGAACCAGCCAGAAGGCCACGTACTAAGTAACGCTGCAAACTAAAGAACACGGTTAAAGGTACCGCGATAGAGACAAATGCTGACGCCGTTAAAATTTCCCAGTTACCACCACGGGAACCTAACAGCTCTCTTAACCGACCTGTCAGCACCAGCTCATTTTCGCCATTTCCCAAAAATACCGTTGCGACTAACAGGTCATTCCACACCCACAAAAACTGGAAAATAGAGAATGATGCCAACGCAGGAAAGGACAATGGCAATACAATGCGAACAAATATTTCAAAGTCTGTCGCACCATCTACACGTGCAGATTCAATGATCTCTTTCGGTAGATTTGAGATATAGTTTCTCAAAAGGTAAATAGCTAGCGGTAAACCAAACCCGGTATGGGCCAGCCATATACCAAGATAGGTCTTTGCTCCCACACCAAAAAAAGCACCTATGTCGTTATACAAACGTAACAACGGTATCAGTGACATCTGCAAAGGTACCACCAATAAACCAACAACCAGCGCTATCAGCAATGGACGACCGGGCATGCGCATCCACGACAATGCATATGCAGCAAACGCAGCGATGAGAATAGGAATGACAGTCGCCGGAATAGTCACCGTCAGTGAGTTTATAAATGACTGGCCAATTCCCTCCGAGGTAAGTACTTCACGGTAGTTATCTAGGCTAAATTTAGGTGGGATATTGGCGGTAAAGAAAACCCGTTTTCCACGAGACCCCGTAAAGGGCTCTGGCGATGTCATCGTATACTGACCAGTCGCACTTACAGTAAGGGTTTGACCTTTACGCATGGGCGCCAATGCCCCTGGAAGATACGCCGTCGGAGCTTTAGATGTCCAACCGAACATCCTCACATCAACATCTTTGCCATCTTCGCCAATCGATCCTGTCAAAAGATAGACACCATTTTCTTGCACCTGAGTGTCCGGATGTGCAGTGCGTCCAATGAGATTTTGATCCGAGGCCGACAATGCCGTCCACCAGCCTGATATCGCGAGTTGATCTTTGTCTCTAAAAGAAGAAATCAAAAGCCCTGCCGTTGGCAGCGTCCATAAAACCACGATAAGCAGAACAGACAGGTGTACCAAAATCGTTAACGGAGAGCGCCTTAATTTACTGAGGCTAAGCTTTGCACCTGACATTTAACGACCCTCCATTTGCGCATTGGCTTGGCGAATGTTCCACACCATAACGGGTACAACAGCGAGCATAATCACCACTGCAATAGCGGCACCTCTTCCGAAGTCACCACCGCCTCTAAACATCCAATCAAACATCATATTGGCCAATACTTGTGTGTCCCATTGGCCATTAGTCATGGCTAGCACAATATCGAATACCTTTAATACCGTTATCGTGATCGTTGTCCAAACAACCGCTATCGTCCCCCAAATTTGAGGAATCAAAATTTTGAAAAAAATCTGGATACCATTCGCACCATCTAGTACGGCCGCTTCAACCGTTTCTTCTGGAATTCCACGAAGTGCTGCAGATAAAATAACCATTGCAAAACCCGTCTGAATCCAAACAAGAATGACCATTAAAAAGAAGTTGTTCCAAAAAGGAATGGTTATCCACGCTTGCGGTGTCCCACCAAAATATTCGACTATTGCATTCAATATACCAATCTGCTCGGATCCTTCAGCGCGGAAATCGTATACGAATTTCCAGATAATTGATGCGCCTATAAAGGAAATAGCCATCGGCATAAAGATCAAGCTCTTGGCAATGTTACCCCAACTGATTTTGTCGGTCATTGCTGCGATAACAAGACCAAAAAATGTAGAGGCCGCTGGCACCACGAGTAACCACAGAAGATTGTTAAAGAGAGACTCACGAAATTCTCGGTCATTCACTAACCACATATAATTTTTTAGGCCGACAAAATCCTCTCCTGATCTATCGCTTAATGAAAGCATAAGGGAATCAAATACGGGGTAAACAAGATACAATCCTAAAAAACTTAATGCCGGACCAAGGAATAACCAAGGCCGCACCGACGCAGCTAGACGAATATTCTTCGCCATTTGCATATTGGAAACACCGTGAGTCGGAAATATCAAATTCAGTACTATGTTGCTACCAAAAAAGTAAAATACACAGCCAGTAACACCGAGGACCATGATAAAGAGGGAGGAATATAACTGATCCATAACAGCCTCACTAAAGAAAACAGAAAACCAAATTGGGGAGAATTTCCAACGATTTGATACTTAATCATAGTGGAGATTCAACCGGTACAGATGTACGCAATGCCGAACGTTTAAACAACCTAACTTCGTTTTTCCCGCAAATCTGGGAACCTAACACCACGTGGATACCCGCTTTACACGAGATGACAACGACTGTATAAATACGTGTGTTAATCGAACAACATTAAATACAAATGCACCCGCCAATTATTCCAATAAATTACTTAATTGCATCCCAAGTATTTTGGATTTCGTCTGCAACCTCTTTAGACGATTTGCCACCACTGTAATCAACCATTCCCGTCCAGAATGACCCTGCTCCAATTTTACCAGGCATTAAGTCTGAGCCATCAAAACGGAATGTCGTTGCACCAAGAAGAATCTGACCTTGTTTCTTCAGTGCCTCGTTTGCGTACGCATCAAGATTTGCACCTTTAAACGGAGTCAAAAATCCAGACTGTGCCATCCATATTTCGTGAGCAATTGGTAAACGAAGGAACTTCATAAATTCTCTCGCTGCTTTTGAATCTTTGGTCACGCTCCACATTGTTCCAGCACCAAGAACTGGCTTACCAAGATCTTTACTTTCATAAGCTGGGAAGTAGAAGAAGTCTGCATCTTCACCCAATGTCGTCCCTTCAGGGAAGAAACTCGGTATGAACGACGCTTGGCGGTGCAAGTAACACTTAGCCGGAGAGCTAAACATGCCTTTAGGGCTATCACGGAAGTCGGTTGCCGCAACAGCACGAGAACCACCATCGACATATTTATCGTTTAAAAACCAGCCAAATTCATCAATGGCTGCGATCACTTTAGGATCGTTAAATTTAAGTTCATTTTTTGTCCATGCATCGTAGTCAGCCGGTGATTGAGTACGTAGCATCATATCTTCTACCCAGTCAGTAGCAGGCCACCCCGTCGCGCCTCCACTACCCAACCCGATACACCAAGGTGTATCTCCATCGGCAACGATCTGCTTTGTTAATGCCTTTAATTCTTCCATAGACTCTGGAACGTCATAACCCGCATCTTCAAAGTTTTCTGGCACATACCAAACTAGAGATTTCAAATCGACTTTATAAAAGAAACCATATAGATGGTCTTTTCCCTGTTTATCAGCAAAGGTACCTAGATCAACCCATGAAGTACCTGCTGCATAATTGTCTTTGATCCATGGTCCCCAACTCTGCTCTAAAGGTGTTAAAAACCCTTTAGAAGCGAGATCAGCGGCCAAACCAGGCTGCGGGAAAATAGCGATATTAGGCGCACTTCCTGCCTGTACATCAATCGCAATTTGTTGTTCGAAAGAATCAGAGCCTGCGTATTGAACATCAGCACCAGTCGCTGCTTCAAAATAGGCAATGACACTTTGCACTAATTCTTTATCTGGACCCAACCAAGGGCCGCGGATAGTAATAACTTCACCTTGCAGATCCACTTTCTTTAAGTAGTCGTAGCTTGACCAGCTAAAGCGACCATCATCTCCTGGTGCATACTTAAGATCAGCAGCCATAGCAGATGAGGAAAGTATCGCCAGAGCCACTGCGCTCATTAGTAGAGTAGTTTTCATTGGTTCGAACTCCATGTCTTTAGTTACTATTATTCTTTTGTCTTCACGTTAAGACTTAATCGTTTAAGTCCATTCAAGTACAGTAGACTGCATTTACATAACCGACCAACTTTCAGTCAATAATTGCTAAATAGATCATATAATTTGGTGATATTACGAGCAATTCGTGACAAGGGTCAAACTAACCATGAATAATACAACAATCGTATTTCTAAATATTACTTAATCGTTCTAGAATCCCATTGTACCTAAACTTTAGGTCGACGAAATTGGGAAAGCAACATGAAAGCGAATAACATAAAAAAACCAACGCTTAAGATTGTCGCGGCAAAGCTTGGCGTTTCAACCGCCACCGTTTCAAATGCGTTCAACCGTCCAGATCAACTATCGGCTGCCTTAAGAGACAAAATTCTGCGTCAATGTGATGAGCTGGGATATACCGGTCCGAGCTTAACCGCTCGAAGCTTACGCACAGGAAAAACAGGGGTGATTGGGGTTTTATTGGCGGATAGTCTTTCTTTCAACTTTACCGACCCCGTTGCGACGGAATTTCTAGCCGGTATCTCTCAAACCCTAGATGCGCAGCACGTTAATATGTTATTGCTGCCTTCCAACGCCGAAAATTATCAAAGTACGCAAGTTGAAACGATCCCAGACTGCTTTATTGTGTACGGAAGGCCAGTAGATTCCAGTATAATCGAACGTATTCAACGCCAAGGTAAACCATTAATTACCGTTGATTTCACTTTAGAAAACACCCCGTCCGTCGGCATTGATAATAAAAAAGCGGCGTATGACATCGCTTGTCACGCACTTAAGGACAGCCGACACAAAACACTTATTTTGGGTCTGCGACTCGAACCCTCTTTATCGCTTTCGCTCGCGAACTTCGATAGCCTTTACACAAGCGATGAATCAATCTCACGCTGTCGATTCGAAGGTTATAGAGAAGCACTTGCGGAGATTGGTCATGAGTTAACCACGCAAGATGTTTGGCAGATTCATCACTTAGAACCGGAATCCTTGAAAACCATATTAAGAGGTGCACTTACCGCACCAGATCATGTTGACGTTCTTCTGTGTATGAGTGACAAGATTGCGTTGGCCGCTCTAGACATCGCCCATGAGCTAAAATTAACTATCCCAGACGAATTAAAGATTGTCGGTTTTGATGGTATTCCAGAAGCAAAAGAGAAAGGTCTGACAACCATTTCGCAACCCCTATCTGAAAAAGGAAGAGTGGCCGCACAGATGGCGCTAAACCTCATTCCATATGAATCTGTTGAGCTACCGTTCCAGCTAGTAAATCGTCACAGCAGCTAATCTAATCAAACGCCTGCTTAAGGAGTAAGTACCCATGAGTAACGAACAACTCGAAAAACGTTGGTGGCACGATGCCGTTGTTTATCAGATCTATCCGCGTAGTTTTAACGACTCAAACGGGGACGGTATCGGTGACATCCCAGGCATTATTGAAAAACTCGATTACATCAAGCTGCTAGGGGCCAATGTCATTTGGTTGAGTCCAGTATACAAATCGCCGATGGACGACAACGGTTACGATATTTCCGACTACATGGAGATTGCTCCAGAGTTTGGCACCATGGCGGATATGGACAACCTTATCGCACAAGCGCAGGTCCGTGGCATCAAGATCGTTATGGATTTGGTTGCCAATCATACGTCCGACGAACACCCTTGGTTTATTGAATCCAAGAGCAGTAAAGATAACCCTAAACGCGATTGGTATATCTGGAAAGATCCTAAAAAAGATGACAGTGAGCCAAACAATTGGGAGTCTTTCTTTACACCCAAAGCGTGGAGCTTTGATGAAAATAGTGGCCAGTACTATTGCCATCTTTTTAGCAAGAAACAACCTGACCTTAACTGGGCAAACCCCAATGTACGCGATGCAATCTATGACATGATGCATTTCTGGCTTAAGAAGGGGCTCGGTGGTTTTAGAATGGATGTTATCAATATGATTGGGAAACCATCAGACTATCCCGATGCAACCATTTTTGATTCTGGCGTCGCTGGTTGGGAACATTGGTCTAACAACCTTCTCGTTCATCAATACCTGCGTGAAATGCACGAAAAAGTTCTCTCACATTATGATGTACTCACCGTTGGTGAGACACCATTTACCACTACGTTAGATGGTCGGTATTACTCACATCCAGATCGAAATGAAATGAGCATGATATTTCATTTTGAGCACATGAGTATCGATCGAGAAGAGCACAATGCCGTGCGAAAGCCTTTTGATTTAGTTGAGTTTAAATCCATTATGTCTAAATGGCAGAATGACCTTTATCAAAAAGGATGGAACAGTTTATATTGGAGCAATCATGACCAACCACGTGCTGTTTCACGCTACGGAAATGATAGTCCCGAGTACCGTATCATTAGCGCCAAAATGCTAGGCACAGTGCTTCACATGATGAGTGGGACGCCTTACATTTATCAGGGTGAAGAGTTAGGAATGACCAACAAGTTCTTTGCTAACATTGATGAATACGACGATCTAATGGCAAAATTCCATTATCAAAAAATGTTGGACAGCGGTATTTCGCAACAAGACGCGCTCGATTTCCTAAATTACTTCTCTCGCGACCACGCCAGAGTCCCACTTCAATGGAATAAAGAGACGAATGCTGGGTTTACAACAGGAACACCTTGGTTGGCGATGAATGAGAATTATGTTGATATCAATGCTGAACAGTCAACAGATGATGAGAACTCTATATTTCATCATTATCGTAAACTTATCGCGCTGCGTCAGAGTGACAAATATAGTGATGTTATCGTATACGGTAAACACCAATTACTTGACGAAAATGACACTGATGTGTATGCATTTCTTCGTTTTTATGATGGTAAAACACTACTTATCGTTGCCAATTTCACTGATGAACATCAAATACGACATTACGACTACCAACTTAAAAAGGTTATCATCAACAATTACTCTGATGAATGTGAATCGATACAAAAGATCACGCTTAACCCTTACCAAGCGTATATCTTCAGCGTTGAATAACACGTAGCTCTAGTGAGGAAGTCATTAGCATGGTGAATTCATACCAGAGCATTGACGCCTCACACCAACGCTATTAGTTTCATGGTCGACGGCGAGATCACAAATCATTCAATCAAACGTGTGTGTGTGTCCATGTTTTGAAAAGTGAGTTGCAACACTAACAATAATCTTTATTATTCATATAATAGGAATGATAAGCTTCAACAAGTATACACACTCAGGAGTCGATTAAGTGAGTGCTCAACGTTCAGAAAAAAGACAACATAAAATAGATGTAAAAGAACCGCCGGCTATCGATGGCAATGAAAGTACGATTAATAGTACTGATGCTATTGATATGGTCGACCACGGTAGTGAACTTACTATTAATTTGACGACACCTGTTGGCATCAAATATATGGGTAAGACCAAGTTCGTCGGTACCCACTCAGATAACTTTATCCTCATGGAGATTCCAAGTATATCCGAAGAGGATCAAGACTATTTCTTCCAAGAAGGTTTCTGGATGAATATCAGGGCTATCTCTCAAAAGGGAGAAGGTGCTCTTATCTATTTTCGCACGCAGATCATGCATATTCTTAAAGAGCCTATCCCGATTATTTTGGTTTCTATTCCCGGCATGATGAAAATCAACCAGCTGAGAAAAGAGCCAAGGTACGATGTAGCACTTAGAGCTCACGCAGAGGTTGGTCAGACTAAAGTTGAGTGTGAAGTAAGGGATCTATCTAAAGGTGGATGTCGATTCATTACTAGCCCTCTAGGGAAGAAATATGATGTCGGTGAAGAGGTCATGATCAATATCAGCACACCGCCAAACTCTAAGGTCAAGCTGCTTCCGCTGTACGGCACTATATGCAACTTACAATCTTCTATGCACTACGCTAAATATGGACTTAAGTTCAATGAAACGGGTACGACCCACGTTAAGAGTTTGCTGGGTCTGCTTAAATTCGATGGTGTCAAACTTACCCTAAAATTGTAATAACTTAATCTGTAACAGTAATAAATAAAATAAAGGCTTAGGTTGATGGTAACGAGTTGATACACATCACCCTAAGATTTTACTATTTATCGCATCATTTTCGCAGAGCATTCAATTTAGCTTGAGCGATTCCAAATATAGTATTTATTGGATAGCTTCCCTCTTCGCTTGGCTCTCCCGCAGGTTTACCAGTAAATAGCTCTATTGCTTCAGACACATGATCGATGGCCCAGATGAAAAACTCCCCTTTATCGACGGCTTGTACAATGTCTTTACGTAGCATTAGGTTATGAATATTCGACTTAGGGATAATTACCCCCTGATTTCGAGAGCGTCCTTTCACTCGACAAACATCGAAGAAACCTTCAATTTTCTCGTTGGCACCACCAATAGGTTGTGATTCACCAAACTGATTCATAGAACCTGTAATCGCAATATCCTGCCGATTAGGCTGTTTAGAAAAGGCTGAAACCACCGCGCAAAACTCAGCCATACTAGCACTATCACCATCGACACCACCGTAAGACTGTTCAAAAGTAATGTTAGTCGTCAAAGGAACCTTTGCAGTTTTACCAAACACAGAGGCCAAATAAGCAGACAAAATTAGTACCCCTTTGGAATGAATACTACCACCCAAATCAACATTCCTTTCAATATCAATAACTTCACCATCACCATAAGATGTCGTTGCGGTTATTCTATTGGCGGCACCAAACATGTAATCACTGGTTGATAATACGGATAGAGCATTAACCTGACCAACGGCTTCACCTTCAGTACGAATAAGGGTTGTACCATTAACAAAACTTTCCATTACATCATCTTGCAAGCGACTGACACGCATCTTCTGATTATCAAGAGCTTTCTCTACATGGTTAGCGCGGATCAAGTTTGAACGCGCATTTCTCGCCACATAATTAGATTCTCTCAACAAGTTAGCAATGTGAGCAGAATGAAGCGACAGCTTATTTTGATCCCCTGCGCTACGTGAACTGTATTCAATAATTCTGCCCATCGCCTTTTTATCGCAATGGAGCATATTATTGTCACGAACAATACTGGATATAAATCGTGCGTAGTGCAGTTCCGAGTCAGGAGTCCGTGACATTTCGTCTTCAAAATCCGCGGTCACTTTGAATAACTCACTAAACTCTGGATCATAATGTTGCAGTAACTGATAGGTCCGATAATCGCCAAACAGAATGATTTTTACATCCAGTGGGATAGGCTCTGGATCGAGCGAAACGGTACCCGTCAGCGTCACCTCTTTTTCTAGTGAAGTAAAACTCAGTTGCTTGGATCGAAGTGCTCTCTTCAATCCATCCCACACATATGGTTGCTCCAACACTTTTATAGCATCCATCAACAAAACACCGCCGTTCGCCTGATGCAAACTGCCCGCTCTGATCAATGAAAAATCAGTAAACACAGTCCCTTTGAACGTCGCGGTTTCTGTATAACCAAATATAGAATGGTAATTAGGATTTTCTTCAACAATGATAGGAAAAGCATCAGCACTTTGGCTGACCAGAACATTGATCTTGTATCGACGAGGGAGCTTCTTGTCTAATGAAGCAGCAGCAATTTCACCTTGCTCATCACTTTCCTCCAAAAATATCTCAACATTCTCAACGATATCTTTTTGTAAATCAGTTAGGTATTTCTTAATTTCGCTGAATCTCGCGTACTCTTTTTTAAGGGCCTTAATGAAGTGAGTAATTACATCTAACGTGACGTCATCATTCAATTTTTGAATTTTTTCGCTGTATGTCTCTTCCCATTCAGTCAATTGGCGAACCATAGATCGAAGCTGTATCTCTAAGGCATCAATGTTTTTACCAAACTGGTCCTGATCTTTTTTTGTTAATTCATCAAACGTTTCTTCAGTATGTTCTTTTTCGCCATCCATCGCTATAAATTGGTAGTCCCCCTGCGTAGTAAGGGTTAAGCTGATATTCTTCTCTTTGGCGATTTTACTAATATTTTCTAGCTCACTTTCCTGTTTTTTTGCAAGCTGACTTTTTAATTTTTCAGCCCTCGTGAAATACATTTCATTATCAAAAGCCAACGGGATTGCTTTAATTAACTTCTCCATCAACTTTTCGATATCGTGCTTAAATTTATTCCCCATACCAATTGGGAGTTTGAGTACTTTGGGTGTCCGAATATCTTTAAAATTAGCGACATAACACCAATCAAACAACGAGTTAATCTCATGTTGGTGTCGATTCAAATATCGCAATATCATGGTGCGCTTGCCTAATCCATTTCGACCTATAGCATAAATATTGTACCCTTTGTCTTTGATAGACATCGCGAATTCAACCGCTTTCTGCGCTCTCTCTTGCCCAACTATTTCATCTAAAGGTGGTAACTCCTTGGTCGACTTGCAAGGCAACTTTTCTAGCGTTGCTACATGATAAAGTTGAGAAGAATGCAGTGGAGTTATTGGCATAATCACCTCCTGTGACAATTTGTGTAATAGATATCTTTTCAGTGTAGATGCTTTTTCATTACATTTTAGTGCGTTACACAACAATTGGGCTCTAAGTGGTTAATATTGCATCAATTTAACTTAGATAGCCGTCAATATAGATAAAAAAGATCAGTGTTAACACATATTTTAAATGTGATGCTGCTTCAAAAAATATGTAACAAGACGACATTGGTCACAGTTTGTTCACTTGAAATAAGACCAATTTCACCCAAAATTCACTACAATATTATCTGTTTATATAAGGTCCAAGAAGCAGATAATATGCGTGATCAACTAATAGGAATTAAACTCGAAGCAATGGCAGATATTCGCCAATCAAGAAAGAAGAAACTGTTGATCACCTTTTCTTCTATTGCTCTAGTCCTTCTCTATCCGTACAGCATCGTAAACTATATTGCAGGAAAAGAACTGATAGCAGAGTTTAATCTTATTGCCGCTTTATTTTGCTCTATGCACATTGTTTATCTCTTGGTGGTCAAGAATATCCAACATAGTCCGCTTGTCCCTTCTGTAGCCGTGCTTTTGAATGCGTTTATCAATATTGCTGAACCCAATGGCACCATTTTTTGGGTCTATCCTATTGTCGCTGCCATTCTAATGATCAATGAGTTTAAAGCTGCCATCATCTACACTGTTGTCTTTTTTATAGTGACAGCAGCAATATTGGCTTTCAACGCAACCAATTCTGTCGACTATTTTTCGTTACAAAACCTATCAGAAACCGCTTTTTTATTGTCCATGTTCACTCTCTGCCTTATTGCGCTTATTTCAAATTATGGCTATAAAAACGCATCCGATTATCTGCAAAGTCTTTATCAAGAAGGTATTGACCAACTCGCCTACCGAGATAGATTAACGGGCTTAGCGAATCGCTGGAGTTTTGAAATATGGTCAAAAGAGAAACTAAAAATAGCAGACTCGCAGGATAGTATTACCGCACTACTGTTTGTGGACATTGATAACTTCAAAAACATCAATGACACATACGGTCACGATAGCGGTGACAAACTATTACAGCTTTTTTCTAAGCGTATCATCAGTAATATGAGAGCCGCTGACCGCATAACCCAAAAAGATGATTACTCTATTGCTCGTTACGCAGGTGATGAATTCATGATTTTATTGCATGACGTACCAACGCTTGATGACATACAGCGAATCGTGCATAGGATCAATATTCTGTTTGATGACGAACTCAATCAAACAGAATTGGCCGCCCATCTTACGTTTAGTATTGGAATTGCCTTATATAAGCAAGATGCAGACAATTTAGAAGACCTGATACGATGTGCCGATAAGGCGATGTATAGCGCTAAAAATTCAGGTAAAAATCGTTATCGATTCTATCATTCCTCGCAAAATGACCAAGCAGAGAAGAAAATCGTTAAACTCAATATTGTTTAACCATGGTTAGCTACTTGGAAACATAAACAGTACCCAAACCCAAAACACACCCAACGTAATAGACCACATCAACACTCTCCAAAAAGAAAGCTCTGGTACCTTTATCTTCCGTTGCGATTTTTCTAACTGTGCCTGTTGTTGTTGAGCTTTAGCTTGAGCGATCGCTTTAGCTCTCAACTTCTCAGGATGAATGACCGCATCATATAACTCGCGCTGCTCCCTTTTCTCTTCAGCCTTATTCGCCACATCGGAAAAGCGCTTGCGTTGGTTATTGGTAAGTTCCTTATTTGGATCATAGGGTTTACCAGGGTCAGTATGCATGCGTGTAACAGCCATATATTCCTCCCTTAAAAAGTTATCTATAACTTACAGTATAGACGCCAATCACAAGCAAAGTCATGTTACAGATAGACACCATATTAATATGGTGCCAAGAAATAGTAAAAAGCATTGTTGATACAATGAGTCGGGTGTCAATAAGCATTGAAGCACATTACTACGTGCACGAGGACGTTTTGAGTGTTCAGCGGAAAGGTATTCATATTGCTCACAAACTTACTAAGCTTGAGATAACATAAAAATGGCACCCATTTGGGTGTAATGCTGTTAACTTAAGACATCAAACTCCGTCATCCTCACGAAAGTGGGGATCTAAACCCACCCAGATTCCCGTTTTCACGGGAATGACGACGAATACTTTTTCTTAAGCGAACGGCATTACCCATTTGGGTGCCATTTTATTAACAAGGCAACATTAAAACTCTTTCTTAATGCTATGTCCTTTCGGTAACTGATGAGCAATACCTTTGTGACAATCGATACAAGTTTGACCTTGTTCTTCCGCCAAATTATGTATTTGCGCCGCTACAGGTTTCTGCTCTACGTAATCCATGTACTCAAAGTTATGACAGTTACGACACTCTTGAGAGTCGTTAGCTTTCATTCGGGCCCATTCACGCGTCGCCATTTCAAAACGATGTTCTTCAAACTTTTTACGTGTGTCGACAACACCAAAAACTTTCCCGTATAGCTCCTTACTTGCTTGGATCTTACGGATCATTTTTGGAACCCATTCTTTCGGTACGTGACAATCCGGACAGGTTGCACGAACACCAGAACGGTTCGAATAGTGAATGGTACCTAAGTACTCTTGATATACATTATCTTCCATTTCATGGCAACCAATACAAAATTCTTCTTGGTTTGACATCTCCATACCGGTGTTAAAACCACCCCAGAAGATAATACCCGCAATGAAACCAACCGTTAAAAGTGTTCCAAGAGCCAAATGACTCGGCTTGGTAAACCACGCCCATAGGCGTTTAATCATTCCCATACCGCCCCCTACTGGCCAAATTTACCAGCTGGTTTGAAATCATTAGCGACCAGAGGTTTCGCGTCAACTTGTGTTACGTGACACTGCAGACAAAAATAACGGCGTGGCGCTACATCAGTCAACATTTTGTTATCACGATCCATGTAGTGAGTTGGACTCACACGTGGCGCTCCAGTTTTGCGATAAGTACTCACATCATGGCACTCGAGACAACCGTTATTACTTACATTCAGTTGCACTTGAACCGTTGAGTGTGGGATAAGTGGTGGTTGGTTTACATAATCCAACGCCAACTTATCTTGTTTTTTGGGTAACTGCTTAATAGTAGATACCTCATTATTATCGCTTATACTCTGATCGCCGCGAAGTGATGTCACTTCGGCGAATGCTGCCGTACTTACAAAAGCCGCCAGCATTGCAGACACGACAAACTTACTCTTCATATTTAGCTCCAGTTCTTATTCTAAATTCGAATACTTTCTCAGCACAGACATCAATACATCGACCGCATGAAATACAATCCTGACTCATGATTTTCCTGTCGCCCTCTTTCAACGGTTGCCGTAATATTTTTGGTTCCGGACAAACGTTGTAACAGTCCATACAGTTATTGCACTGCTCCCTGTTGGTCGCAGTGACGCGCATTAGACTATAGCGACCGATAACACCATAAGTGGCTCCTAACGGACATAAGTGACCACACCAAGCATGCTCAACCAAGAGCAAGTCAATAAGAAACACTAGAAGGATTAACACAGAACCCGCACCAAATCCGAAAATAATACCTCGGTGAAGGGCTGATACTGGGTCTAACCATGTCCATAAAAGCGTGCCTGATACAGCACTACCAATTAGGATTGCTGCTAATAACCAATAGCGTAGTGAAGATGGCCATTGATAACTTGCTTTAAGTCCCGTTTTTCTTCTTATCCATGCGGCCAAATCTGTTACCAGATTCATCGGGCATATCCATCCGCAGAACATTCTTGGTCCTGCGATAGCATAAAACCCTGCAACAACTATCCCGCCGAGAATCGCTGTAGTTTCAGGCCAATAACCTGTTGCCATCGTTTGAAGCAATAATAAAGGGTCGGACATAGGAACCGTACCTAGCAACACGCTAGAAGATAAATTCCCTTCCAATACACCCCACGTTGGACCCATAATAAACAGACCAATTACCGAAAGCTGACACAGTCGACGTAAGATTAAGAATCGATAGGCACTCCACCAACCGAACTTTTCTCTTGCTTCTTTACCTGCATCTTTTGCCAGATTTTTTACACTCTTAGGTTTCATTGCCATCACAAACCTCCTTTATTAATGCCATCTGGATTAATACCATCTGGATTACCAAGGGGTTTACGATTTGGTAAATCGAGTTGCTCTGGAATCAAACTTTCACCGCCATGTTTCGCTTTCTCTTCCCAACCTAAGCGATAGTGGTGACCTAATTCACCTTTTGCTAACGCGATTGGAACAACCTTGATTGCCGTTTCTTCAAGCACACATGCTTGTTCGCATTTACCACAACCAGTACATTTATCTGACACTACAGTTGGGATAAAACTTGCATGTACACCAGTACGTTGGTTACGTATTGGCTCTAGCGTGATGGCTTCATCAATCAATGGACATACTCGGTAGCAAACATCACAACGTAACCCTTGCCAATTCAAACATGTCTCATGGTCTATGAGAACGGCGGTTCCCATTCTCGCTTTCGTTATGTCGGTGAGCCCTTTATCAAGAGCACCACTAGGGCACTCAACCACACAGGGAATATCGTCACACATCTCACACGGAATATTTCTCGCGGTGAAATAAGGTGTTCCAGTTCCCACTGGAGACAACATTGTCGCCAGCTTTAAGGTGTCATAAGGGCACGCTTGGACACACAAACCACATCGTAAGCAAGCGTTTAAAAACTCTTGCTCTGCTAATGCACCGGGTGGCCGAATAGGCACACCAGACGTATTAGCGGCTTTACTTTGTGTGGTTTGCAACCCAAGTACTGTCGTTGCGGCACCAACTCCAACCGCTGTTCGAATGGCGTCTCGCATGAAACGCCTTCTACTTGCAGATGGCAAAGAATGTAAGATTTTCATTCTTTACTGCTCCATAACAACAACTAGGCTTTTCCGATCTTAACTGCGCATTTCTTGTAGTCCGTCTCTTTTGATAGTGGGTCAGTCGCATCAAGGGTTAGCTTGTTGGTTAACTGACTAGCATCGAAAAACGGCATAAATACGAGGCCTTGCGGTACCTTGTTACGCCCACGAGTCTCAACGTGACTGGTAACTTCACCACGACGCGAAGCAATTGTTATTGCGTCTCCACGACGTAAACCACGTTTCTTAGCGTCCAATGGGTGCATATAGACAACTGCATCCGGGAAAGCGCGGTACAACTCAGGCACACGACGGGTCATAGAACCTGTATGCCAGTGCTCAAGTACACGACCTGTACATAGCCATAGGTCGTACTCTTCATCTGGAGATTCCGCTGCCGGCTCGTAAGGAAGCGCAAATATCACGGCTTTCTTATCTGGTTTACCGTAGAACGAATATTCTTCACCTTCATTTACATATGGGTCATAGCCTTCAACATAACGCCATAAGGTTTCTTTCCCATCAACCACAGGCCAGCGAAGACCACGAGCTTTATGATACATATCGAATGGTGCTAAATCGTGCGCATGACCGCGACCGAAGTAAGCATATTCTTCAAACAAACCTTTTTGAACGTAGAAGCCGAAATCACGTGACTCATCATTCAATTGGCCTTCTGCTAATTCATCAACACTGAATTTATTCACTTCACCATTTTCGAATAGAACTTGGAATAATGTCTTACCAGCAAGCTCTGGTTTCTTATCGATAAGTTCTTGTGGCCAAACCTCTTCTACTTTAAAGCGTTTGGAAAACTCCATTACTTGCCACATATCTGACTTAGCTTCACCCGGTGGTGAGACTTGTTGACGCCAGAACTGCGTACGACGCTCTGCGTTACCGTAAGCCCCCTCTTTTTCTACCCACATAGCGGTTGGAAGAATAAGGTCAGCTGCCATCGCCGTAACCGTTGGATACGGATCCGAAACAACGATGAAGTTCGCTGGATCACGATAACCTGGAAGGCGGTCTTCGTTCATGTTCGGGCCAGCTTGCATGTTGTTGTTACATTGGACCCAGTAAGCATTTAGCTTACGGTCCTTCAACATACGATCTTGAAGAACTGCGTGGTAACCTGGTTTTGCCGGAATGGTGCCTGCAGGAATATTCCATTTGGTTTCACACATTTCACGGTGTTTAGGATTCATTACCACCATGTCTGCTGGTAAGCGGTGCGCAAACGTACCGACTTCACGAGCTGTACCACATGCGGAAGGCTGACCAGTTAGCGAGAATGGCCCACAACCCGGCTTAGAAATCTTGCCGGTTAACAAGTGAATGTTATAGACCAAGTTGTTTGCCCATACTCCACGAGTATGTTGGTTGAAACCCATTGTCCAATAAGACACCACTTTAACTTTAGGATCAGCATACATTTCAGCAAGTTCTTCAAGCTGATCTACAGGCACACCTGAAAGCTTAGAAACGGTTTCTGCATCATAATCGGCGACGAATTTCGCATAGTTCTCAAAAGACATTGGTGTTGATTTTTTGCTACCTGGATTCTTCGCCGCTTTCTCAAGTGCATGAGTAGGACGCAACCCATAACCTATATCAGTCTCACCTTCACGGATATTGACGTGCTTATCCATAAAGTCTTGGTTCACCTTATTATTAGAAATAATGTAGTGAGCGATGTAGTTAAGAATCGCAAGGTCAGTTTGTGGCGTAAAGATAATCGGGTTATCGGCTAACTCATAAGAACGATGTTCATAGGTAGATAGAACCGCAACACGAACATTCTTATCAGACAAACGACGGTCAGTTAGGCGCGACCAAAGGATCGGGTGCATTTCCGCCATGTTTGACCCCCAAAGTACGAATGCATCTGCGTACTCTAAGTCATCATAACAACCCATAGGTTCATCCATACCAAAGGTACGAGCAAAACCGACAACCGCTGACGCCATACAATGACGAGCGTTAGGATCGAGGTTGTTAGAACGGAAACCCGCTTTAAAAAGTTTTACTGCGGCGTAGCCTTCCCAGACAGTCCACTGACCAGAACCAAACATGCCCACGGCCGTTGGTCCTTTTTCTTTCAGTGTTGCCTTGAACTTCTCTTCCATTATATCGAAAGCTTCATCCCAACTTACTGGAGTAAATTCACCTTCCTTGTCGTAAACACCATCGGTTTTACGCAATAACGGTTGAGTCAAACGGTCATTCCCGTACATGATCTTCGGTAGGAAATACCCTTTAATACAGTTCAAACCACGGTTTACTGGTGCGTCTGGGTCACCTTGAGATGCGACTACTCGGCCGTTCTGCGTACCGACTAAAACACTACAACCAGTACCACAGAAACGACAGGGTGCTTTATCCCAATTTACTTCATTATCTTTTCCAGCAGCTTGAGCAATCGATGTTGGAAGTATAACTCCCGTTATCGATGCCGCAGCAACCGCTGCATTTGCCTTCAAGAAACTTCGTCTACTGACACTCATTTTTGCTTCCTCAGTCAAGCTCAACTTGCTCATCCATTTGATGGAAAACCAGAGTTGCCGCTAGCACCCCTGGCAATAATTTAATTTTATCAAAACGATCCGCGAGGCTGTCACGACTATCACCTTCGATAACCACAACTAACTTGCCCACTTCACTTGTTCCAGGAACTTCAGTTCCTGGCATTGCCTCTATTGCAGCTTTCACCGCTTCGAGTTTGTCAGCGGCGGCATGCACCGCTAAACTGCTCACGTGATAACTCATCTATGTTTCCTGTTTTATGCTTTCCATTTTATACATACCGATTGCATCAGATGGACATGGCTTAATACAACCTCCGCATCCAGTACAATCAAATTCATTGATTAGTGGCTTTGCACTGCCACCCACTTGAAGTCGGAATTTAATTGCTGAATATTCGCAATTATCACCACAAACTCGACACTCAACACCTTGTATCGACAAACACTTGTCATTGATTTTTGCGACTTGTTTCCAAGGTTTTTCAGTCCGCGAAACAAGAGGTTCAGTTCGTGGAAAAAAAAGAGGTTCGGGACATGTATCTGCACATTTTTCGCAAAAGGAACATTCACCTTTGCCAAAATCGACTTCAGGAAAACCGCCGTCTCCCTGAATAATGATGGCGGTTTCGCATACGTCTAAACACTTATTACAACGACTACATCCTGCGATAAAAGTCTGTTCATCGACAAGCCATGGCATCCGTTGAGGTACTTGTACATTTCCAATTTCAGACAGTAATTGCGCTTTTGGTATTCGGCTAAACAAACGACGCCGTGCTAAATCGACCAAAACTTTCCTCTGTAAATGACTGTGACAATTATGTTAGTGACCAAATTAACAAACATCTTTAAGTAGACATTTTTGTTAATATTTTTATTTATTCATTATAACTTTAGTCTAAGATGTGGGTTCGGCTAATAAATACCTACAAAGAGGTAATTAGCTTGTGAACTTGAGCAAGATCAATATTTATCATCGCTTTAGTTCACACAATAACCAATTCTATTCCATGCTCAATCGGAGGAAATTTAATTGCGACGCGCTCAGATTTCTGTAACGAAAACAATTGCAAGAGCAATGATAATCATTCTCCTTTTATCGGTGATATCAACATTGATCACATTGATATCGTTATACTCCAATTTAGATGATGCCGAAGCCATAAATATTGCGGGTTCTCTTCGCATGCAGAGCTATCGCTTAGCCTTTGATATAGAGACACAATCAGTCCTATTTTATGATCATATTGTCAGCTATGAACGTTCTCTAAACTCGCCAACGTTACGTGCTATTGAAAATTGGATAACGCCAGATTCGTTAGTCAGTAATTATCAACATTTGTTAGAACGCTGGGAGGCACTACACCCAGCCTTGTTATCAGAAAACAAATTTTCCTACCTAGATGAAGTGGCCAATTACGTCAATCAAATCGATATTTTTGTCTATGAGCTGCAGAAATTCTCTCAGCTTAAACTACAAATTTTATCTCTCGCGTATGGCTTGGTTTTTATCCTTATTTTGACGGTTGTTTCATATGTCATCTATTTTTCTCAGAAAAAGATCGTAAAACCACTGAGACAATTAATGGTCGCAAGCAAAGAAGTCCAATCAGGTAATTTCAGTTTCAAATTGAGAATTAAAAGTCAAAATGAGCTTGGTGTATTAGCTGGCGCTTTTAACGGAATGTCCACGGAATTAGAAAAATACTATTCTGAGCTTGAACAAAAAATATCTGAAAAAACTCACCGTTTAGAGCATGCTAAAAACTCCCTTGAGGTTCTCTACGGATGCCAACAAGAACTTTCTGTCAGCCATCTTGGAGAAGATAACTTTAAGAACATACTTTCTTACTTACAAGCAACGGAAGGGGTGACTGCCGTACGTCTCGTTGTTAAAGAGGCCCATGCAGAATGGGACCTTTTGGTCGGCGACGCAGACAACTCTACTTGGCATGTTGAACCGCTAAAAATTGATGGCGATATAATGGGAAGACTCGAATGGCAGTTCATTCTCCCTTGCCCTGATCAAGAACTCATCGCTAACGTAGCCAATATTCTTGCTCGCGGTCTATACTATAATAATACTCAGAAACAGACCCAACAACTATTGCTAATGGAAGAGCGCGCAACCATTGCCAGAGAGTTGCACGATTCTATTGCGCAGTCTCTATCTTACTTAAAAATTCAAACTACGTTACTCAATCGAAGCCTTGCGAAGCCGAATATGGAACTAGCGGGTGAAACCGCAAAAGAGATAGACACGCAACTGAGTGCGACTTATACACAGTTACGCGAATTGCTCAGCACGTTTAGATTGACGATTGGTAAAGCAAATCTAGAGGAAGCATTGCAAGAGCTGCTGAAACCATTAGAAGAGCAGACAAAGGCGGAGATAATCCTAGAAAACACACTTGCATCAATATCTCTTCGCGCAAACCACCAGGTACACGTTATACAGCTGATTAGAGAAGCGGTGCTCAACGCCATAAAACACGCAAATGCATCTGAAATAAAGATAAATTGTCACCAGCAAGATCGATCAGTTAATATCAGTATTGTTGATAATGGTAACGGATTCTGCACTAGCGTTGAAAAGCTTAACCATTACGGTTTAACCATCATGTCTGAACGCGCTGATCGTCTGAATGGTGAGCTCAAAGTATTTAGTAGCCCGGGTGAAGGCTGTACAGTACAGCTGCTTTTCCCCTTACAGATGTAGATAAACCTGAACTCGGATTAAATTAGGAAAAGAAATGTCAAATTGGAACGTACTATTAGTCGATGACCACCCTCTAATGAGAAGAGGCGTGAGTCAACTCCTATCTTTCGAAGATGAGTTCACCGTTATTGCTGAGGCCAGTAATGGTGCCGATGCCGTTACCATAGCATGCCGAAAAGAACCTGACCTGATATTACTCGATCTCAATATGAAAGGCATGTCCGGTCTCGACACCCTTAAAGTACTGCGAGAAGAAGGCGTCACATCAACCGTTATCGTGCTTACGGTCTCTGACAACAAGCAAGATATTAAAGCGTTAGTCGATGCTGGTGCCGACGGTTACTTGCTTAAAGATACCGAACCAGATGAACTCATTCGTCTGCTTAAACAAGCGATGGTCACAGGGAATGCATATAACGAGTATGTGTTGGAAATAATGCGTGATAAATCTGTGAGTGATGACATGTTTAGCTCACTAACGGATCGCGAGAAAGAAATTCTTGTTGAGGTCGCGAGAGGTTTTAGTAATCGACAAATCGCTGATCGATTATTTATCTCTGAAGCGACGGTAAAGGTACACATCAAAAGCCTACTTAAAAAGCTTTGCGTAAAATCCCGCGTTGCGGCAACCGTCCTTTATTTAGAAAATAAAGGCAAATCCTAACCAGTTCTCCCCAATAACACTTTTTATTGGGGGAACTTAATCAGTCGTCACCTCTCATCGGTTTCCTTCAGGCCTTTATTGCCTGAAGAAAGCTAACACTAATCTTCTTCGAAGATTACTTAAAACCAAACTTACCGTTTGTGTTTTTCCGTTCAGCTTTAACTGGGATCTCTTCAATCGTATCCCAATGTTCAACAATCATATCATTCTCAACTCGAAACAAATCGTAGAATGCAACATGCTTCTTCATGAACTCCCCTTCGCTAATCGCAATAACAAAGTTACCTTGGCCTAATATTTTATGATTTTTAGTATAAATCATTGGTGACCCAGCTATTGTTAGCGCTTTCATTGCTTCACCTAAACCACTTAGACCATCAGCAACAGCTACGTTATGTTGTAAGTAGTCGTCACCTTTAGGGCCAATAAATTGACCAATTTTCGAAAATTCACCTTTGATAAAAACTGAATCAACCAAATCGGCAACCAGTGCTTTGTTTTCTTTTGTTTTTTCTAAGTCTTTGACCTCAGTCGTTCCATCAAACTGAGTGCGCCCACTACGGTTTTTTGGTGCGATTTCTTGCAAGTTATCCCAATGCTCAACGATTTGTCCTTCTTCAAAACGAAATACATCAAAACCAGCTTTGGGACCGAAGAAATTGTATTCAGTGTGGAGAACAACATACTCACCATCTTGAAATGCACGTTTAACATCGGCTTTAGCACTGCCTGTTGGCAGCATCTGCATGACAGCGCCAAAACCTGCTAGCCCGTCGCTAATGCCCAAATTATGTTGAATATATTGATCAGGATTGATATAAGCGATCGGTGCGGGGTCACCAGTTTCTATAGACGAAATAAGTTGAACCGCTTTATCTTTGTTTGACACTGTTTCTGTTTCACTCGCTATTGAAGAGCATGCTGCAAGGCCTAAAATACCAGCGACAATAAGACTATTACCGAATACATTTGAAAGTGCTAATTTGTTCATTTTTTGTTCCCTTGATTGGATGAGTGCATATTAGTCACTATTTCCAAACAGGGGCAGAGTAGATATTTGCCTAAAAATGGTCAATATCGAACCTTATTACAATAAAGGTTTCAAGTAGTCTTTCTGGAACTGGCTTGGTGTCGCATCAGCGTGTTTCTTAAAATATTTCACAAAATTGCTTGCGTCTTCAAACCCAAAATCATAGGCAATCTGTTGTGTTGTGATATTGCTGACTACTAGGTTTCTTTTGATTTCTATCATTGTATACGCGTCAATCAATTGTTTCGCGGTTAGATCAGTGGCAAGTTTACATACCTGATTGAGTGTTTTGTATGTGGTATTAATTTGATTGGCATACCAATTTGCATCGCGTATTTTCTTAAAATACTCAAAAAGCAAATCCAAAAATCGAGCGAACTTATTGCTCTGCTCATGAGAAAGCTTATCGTGGCGAAGTTCTGGTCGTAAGCGATGTAACATCAAAGATAGAGAGGAGAAAAGATACATAACGATAAGCGGATCCGATTTTAAATGCGCTATCTCGTTTGTTATTTCACCAAGCAAGGTTTTACATCGGCCATTATCTTGCTTATTTAGTTTTATCAAAGGTGTATGGTGACTATTTAGATGAGTCGGTGTGTAATTCGGCAATCGCATATTGGCATGCAGTCGGTCCAAAAAATCTTGAGTGAATAGTATGATTTTCCCCTTCGGTTGAGAAGAGAAATCAAACGCATGAACCTGCTCTCTTTGAATAAAGACAAAAGACCCGGAAGTAAATGGATATTCTTCGAAATCCACCATATGCACACCCTCGCCCTCCTCAATATACAAAAGCATAAAAAAGGTGACACGATGTGGCTCTTCAGGCCTTTGCCTCAAATCTCGTTGGTAAAGAGATTCGAGTTCGACCATCTCAAACTCGGCTTGATCGCATTTATTATGTTTAAATCTAATCGCTGGAATATTCATACCGCACCCCATTTATACCAAGCTATGTAAGTCTGTGAACCACTACTTTTCCAGGTTGATGTTACTACTTTCACTCCAGTTTAATGAAAGGAATCGAAGACACAAGATTCATTCACTGAATCTGTAATACGATGTATTCATACAAACTTTTATGTATGTATTTATTATTCTTAGCAATTATCACCATTTAGAGCGATACTTTTAGACTCGTCAACCGAAATAGGGACGTTAAGTATTTTATGACTGACCACATTGATACAGCATTGCCACTGGACGTCAAAACACTCTCTGTTGTGTTCGCGCATATAGAAACAGCCGTCATACTCGCGAGCTTAGACCGAAAAATTGTCAGCATTAACGACGCAGCAAAAACACTTTTCGGTTTTAGCGACAAAGAAGTACTAAACAAAAGTACTCGAATGTTATACGCCAATGAGCACGATTTTTCTGATTTAGGGAAAAATCGCTTTAACGACACAGCCGACTATATCGACGAGTCTTCTATCGCTACCTTCAAAAATAAATCTGGTTATGTTTTTAGGTGCCAAGTGACTGGAGGCCCTATAAAGAATGCAGCAGGAAAAAACCTCTTCTATGTCGCGATGATTCAGGATGATTCTTCGCGCCTTAATGCGGAAGAGACGTTGAACAAACTCCACTCCATAACCTCTAATCAGCAGCTTAGTTTCAAACAAAGATTAGAGGCCATACTCCTGTTGGGTTGTGACCACTATGGTTTACCTATCGGTATATTTAGTAAAATTGATGGCAATCGTTATATCATTCAACAGGCTGTACACCCGGACAACCAATTAGAAGAACAGATGAGCTTTGCTTTAGACGAGACATATTGCACGCACGTTTTTCAGGCTAACAAAGCAAAAGGATTTCATAGCGTAGCAACGAGTGAAATTGAATCCCATCCTTGTTATCAAAATTTCAAACTCGAAGCATATATAGGCGTCCCAGTTTTCGTTGATGGTCTACGCTATGGCACACTCAACTTCTCAAGTAATTCGCCAACCAAACCATTTATAAGACAAGATTATGAATTGATCCGATTGTTCGCGGAGTGGGTAGGCCATGAAGTTGCTCGAAATAATGACCTCAATGCATTGAAGAACGCCCACGACCAACTCGAAATATTAGCCAATACCGACGCATTAACTGGATTAGCCAATCGAGGATTTCTAGAACAAGTATTACAAGACTATATAAAAAATAAGTTTCGACATAAACATGGCCTAGTTGTCGCACTATTTGATTTTGACAATTTCAAAGACATTAACGATAAACATGGCCATGCTATTGGAGACGAGGCGTTAAAGGTTTTTGCTCATGTTGCCAATGAATTTAGCCGAAGTGATGACGTCTATGGACGCTGGGGTGGCGAGGAGTTTTTAGCCATATTTCCCACCAAAAATGTTCAAGGCGTCTCAACCTCCTTAGAAAGACTACAAAGCAACATTAGACAAGCAGGTTTGAAAATTGCGGATAAGGCGATCATCTTAACCGTGAGTGTCGGTGTCACTATGTTGGAGGATGACGACGATATTTACACCTTATTAAAAAGAGTAGATATGTTACTTTATAAGGCCAAAGATAACGGACGAGATTGCATTGTAATAGGCTAGTGTTTATCGAAGATTCGAGATTAACGTAGCATACGCGATATGAATAAGACCCATACTCTCTTCTTCAACGAATACATAATAGTTATCGCCGCTGTTTTTCTACTTCCTAAGCATTAAGCTACGCATCAACTTTTTGATCTTTATTTTTGTAAATCGCCAATGGGTGATCGGCTGTTTCGGTGCGGTATTCAATAGGTGTTGATAAGCCACTGCGTTAAATGTGACTTCACCGCCATGTGCGGCTAACAAAAACGTCGGCTTTAATCCATATACCCTCTCAATTGAGCAGCGATATTGATTAGGGTGAAAAATTGGAAATGGAGCAATGAGTGTGTTTTTTACTTCTACAACAAGATCTGCGACATATAATATCCCTTGTTCCTTATGATATACGGAAAGGTCTCTATCTGTGTGCCCAGGCGTATCCAGAACCTGCCAATCTTCAAAACCTGGAATAGCATCACCATCGAGCATTTCAACATCAGGTTTTAGCTTACGCGGATACCACAGGTTCTGTTTTGGTTTACGCATTCGCTTTGCCACCCATAGCGCCAGCATTAAGTCTGTTAAATGCATCAGCCAGCCATCCCATCCACCATACCAATCTGTCTCTCGTTTTGCCGCCAAAAGAGTACAACCTGTTAGCACCCGCAATTTATGTGCGGCACCCGCATGGTCTGGATGCATATGAGTGACAACAACCAATTTCAGGTCTGTAAATGGGCGTTGGAGTTGATGCTCAATGAAATCTCTTAAATGAGGAATATCCGCGCGACTACCACCATCTAACAACATGAGCTTATCTGGATATTCAGCCAGATACATGGTTTGGATATACCCTTGAATTCTATGCAGCTGCAAAACATGTCCTTATGCGGTTTAACGTTCGACTTCTAATGTCTTGACGCCGAACTATCTGGTCGGACCAACTATAGCAGCAGAATGCCAGAATTGTTAAATTTATGTTACAACATTGAAAACAACAAAATCGCAGTTAGAATTAGAATGCCTAAAAAACAAAATCGCCACCATAATTGGTAGCGATTTTGTTTTCTATATAGTAAGTCTTCGATTGCAGCGAAAGCACTATAAAATAGAGACACCTTCTACTTCCAAAACCGTATTGGCATTCGCTCGTTCAATAACCTTAAGCAGCGTGGTTTGAATCACTTCATCTTCTCTAGCGTCAGTTTTACTTGCGAACCGCTCTTCCATGACATCCCCACCCTCATGCAACGTAAATTGGATCGAAACTTCTGTTGCACAATCTATTTTCTCACCAAAATATGTTATCGAAATGATTGGATAGCCCTTATCACCCTTTTTAACATGCTTCGCGATGCGCTTTTTGGCTTTATCTATATTCATAAACAGTCCTTAGAGTACTGACCCGTTCGTTAATTGGAATAGTATACCCTCCACCATAATCTATTGATTGGACAAGGTATAATAAATTAAAAACGATTTATAAGCTGGCGCATGCTTTAAACCAGTAAGATATTGCCAGAATCCAATAAACTGTAACACAGTATAAGCAAACCTTGTGTCTGAAAAAGAAACCCGTAAAATCAGCGAAAATTTCAAACGAGAGAAAGATATGCCTAAACTCGATCTGCATCGTCGCGACTATGTTTCTATTCTTGGTGGCGATATCACAGCACAAGAGCTGAAGCATATGCTGTCCCCTAATTACGCACCAGCCAAGAAAAGCCTTATACCAAGCCCTTATTTAACAGAAAAAAACATCGAACGACGTTGGCGTGATCTGGATAACCTATCATTGAAAGCTGAGTTATTAGATGAACATACGCAGCGTCAGGCAAGTACTTATCATAAAAATATTGAAAACTTTATTGGTACCATTAAGGTCCCGGTTGGGTTAGCGGGTCCGTTAAGGGTTAATGGGTTGTTTGCTAAGGATGATTTCCTTATTCCATTAGCGACCACAGAAGCTGCTTTGGTTGCATCCTATAATCGAGGGTCTAAATTGCTTACTGCAGCAGGTGGTGTTAGTGCCATGCTTCTCAATGAAGGTGTGACCAGAACACCAGGCTTCGCCTTTTATGGCCTAGCGGAGGCCGGTCAGTTTGTGGCTTGGGCTGTTACTCAATACGACCAATTTAAACACGTCGGTGAATCCACCACTGCTTACGGCAAGCTCACGGATATTAATATCAATATTGAAGGCAATCATGTGTATCTTGTCTTTGAATATTTAACAGGTGATGCTTCTGGTCAGAATATGGTGACCATTGCAACAAACGCCGTATTTGAATATATTTTGGCACATACACCCGTAGAACCCGAGTACGCCTTTCTAGACGGAAATTTATCAGGTGACAAAAAAGCCAACACTCAAACTCTGCGTAGTGTGCGTGGAAAAAAAGTGACGGCTGAAGCCCATATTCCTGCGGAGTTAATCCAAAAATATCTGCACACAACACCTGAAAAAATGATGCAGTTTGGTCAAATGACCACTGTCGGTGGCGCATTGAGTGGGGCGATTGGGATAAATGCACACTATGCAAATGCGCTAGCGGCACTGTATATCGCCTGTGGACAAGATGCCGCCTGTGTTGCTGAGTCGGCCATTGGTATGACTCGTATGGAAGTGGACAAAAATGGCGGGTTATATGCGAGCGTCACTTTACCAAATTTGATGCTTGGCACCGTTGGTGGTGGAACGGGATTACCCAGCCAAAAAGCCTGTTTAGATCTAATGGGGTTACATGGTACCGGCAAATCGCAAGCCCTTGCTGAAGTATGCGCGGCTCTTTGTTTAGCTGGAGAGTTATCTATCGTTGGCGCCTTTTGTGCCGGACACTTCGCACGAGCTCACCATAAGCTCGCGCGAAAGTAACTCGCGCCACGATTAGCCAAAGCTGGAGTTCGTTTGCTAAACTCATAGGCGACCATGTTATGACCACTGGATTGTTATGAAACTCATCGCTGCTGTATTTCTTACCTTTTTCTGTCTTTCTGTCGCTTACGCCAATGAAAATGTACAAATAACATTTTCGACTCCACAGTCCGTTGCTGAAGAAAAAGCAATGCAAGACATAAAGGTGAGTGGTCTAAGTAACACTATTGTCGATTTATCAAACAACTGGTTTCCTTTCAACAACACCCTGTTAATTGAGTTTGGTGGGGAAGAAGGACCTCTTTACGACCCAGAAAAGCACACTGTATTTATCCCCTATCGCTTCTATATTGAATCGCGCCACTACTTCGAAAAGAATGATTACGAAAAGAAGTTCGGAAAATCGGCCAAAGATGGCGCTCTAGACACATTATTACACACACTATTACATGAAGCTGGCCATGCCTATATCGCAGATAACAATATTCCAGTGCTAGGAAAAGAAGAAGATGCCGTTGATAACTTTGCATCAATAATCTTATTAAATTATGTCGATTCAGGCGACGATATCGCTATCGGTGCTGCCGATATGTTTGCCTTTGAATCTGATGACAGACCTGACTACTATGAATTTGGTGAGTATATCGACGAACACAGCTTTGACTTACAGCGCTACTTTTCAACCTTATGTTTAGTGTATGGAAGTAACCCAGATAAATATAATTATTTGTTGGATGAAGTAGAACAAGATTATCTAAAAGACCGCAAGGAATACTGTCTCTATAATTTCGATACCATGACGCAGAATTGGTTAGTTTATTTAGGGCCTAAGGAAAACCAATAATCAGGATGTATCATCGAATTGCATCTAGATAACATAACCTGACGTAGGCTTAACGTTGACGCTTTGTGAGTAACCTTATTCAGGTCTCAGCAACCTTTTCATTACTCAACTGTTTGGTGAATTCATGGGAAGGTTTTGGATACCCCAATAGATAACCCTGAAATGCCTTACAGCCAAGTTTAGTCAGCAAATCTAATTGTTCTTGAGTCTCTACACCCTCAGCAATAACGCCCAACTGCAGGTTCTTCGCCATTGTTATTACGACTTCGACAATAGACGTTGTATCAGAGCCGTCGGTTAAACCAGATACAAAAGATCGATCTATCTTTAGTTCGTCAAGTGGGAGTTCTTTTAGGTACTTTAACGACGAGTAGCCGGTGCCAAAATCATCGATAGAGAAAGAAAGACCTTTGTTTTTTAACTGCAGCATTTTGTTTTTAGCCAATTCAAAATTATTCAGCAGTAAATTTTCTGTTATCTCTAAAACGACGAGATTACCTGGCACTTGATACCGTTCAAGCAGATTAATCACATAGATAACAAAATCAACTTGGAGGAAAAAGGTAGGACTTACGTTAATAGCCAACTTTTCAAGATCGCCCATTACACCGTCATCCCTCCATTCCCTTAATTGTTTGATACTCTCTTTTAGGACCCATTTATCAATATCAATAATCAGTCCAGTTTCTTCCGCATGAGGAATGAATGCTTGTGGTGTCAGTAAGCCACGTTGAGGATGATTCCATCTAACGAGGACCTCTGCTCCGAAAATAACATCGTTCGAATTAACCTGTGGCTGAACCCATATCTCGAATTGATTTTTATTGATGGCTTCGTAGATACCTTCTTCCAAGGCCAAGAGATGTTGTGCTGCATACTGCATCTCTCTTTTGAAAAACTGTACCCCATTTCGACCCAGTGATTTTGCTTTATACATGGCCGTATCTGCGCGCCGAAGAAGTTCGTGAGCATCTATAGCTTCATCTGGAAAAAAAGCAACACCAATACTACCCGTTGTATGCAACGTTATGTCTTCAAATTGCAATGGGTCGGAAATACGTAACAATAGGCTATTGGACATCTGTAACGCTTGCTCAGCGGCATATTCGGGGTTATCAGCAAGGTCCATCAGGCCAATAACAAATTCGTCACCACCAATCCTACCGCATAACGCTTGGGTCCCAAAAATTTCCCGGATACGCGATGCAACTTCAATTAATACGCTATCACCAACCGAATGACCGAGAGAATCGTTAATTTTCTTAAACTGGTCCAAATCGAAATAAAGCAAGGCACCATATCTATTATCATCTTTATGCCGTTCTATTTTACTCGCTATCTGTTCGGTAAAGAGTCTTCTATTGGCAAGCTGTGTCAACGAGTCATAATAAGCAAGCTCATGAATTTTTTCTTGTGCTAATTTTTTCTCTGTGATGTCTCGGGCATTCACCATGACGAATGCTTCGCCATCGATGACTATAGCGGTAGCTCTGCACTCTAAATACACGCTTTTTTGCTCTTGGAGAACGTTAGACACTAAAGTATCTTCATACCCATGAACTTCTTTGGCGATCACTTTTTTAAATATGGCTTCCAGCTCACAGTCTGAATAGGTTCGACTAAAATCGGCCAAGCTATTACCGAGCAATTCAGATGAGGTTTGACCTGTTAATTTCTCAGCTAAATTATTGACCAAATGGATAGTTGAGCCGTGATGGCACAGAAACATTGCATCACTAGAATTTTCCATCAACATTCGTGAAAAGCGTTCACTTTTTTTCACGTTATCTAACATCTCATTGAGTTTTAAAGAGGTTGACTGATTTTCTTGCCACTCTTTACTGAGCCTATCAACTAATATCCCCAACTCATCATCTCTGGTGTATGGAAGAGAAGAGATGCTTTGGGCTTTATTTAAATTATTAACCCAATAGGCTATACGAATGACTGGCTTGGAAATATATGTGTAGCTAAGCGCGACGAGAATGGCGGTCAATAAAACAGTGAATAGCAGAGAAACACCAAAGTTAACCATCAGTTTTTTTATCAAGTTATTGGCTAAGACCGATTCATCAATGGCAATCGTTAATATCGCATGTCTCGCCTCATTCGAACCAACTCTTATTTTATAAACTTGCTCGGAAGGAATATTAACCAATTCAGACACAAAACGAAGAGAGGCCGTCATTGGAAAGGTATCCCCGCGCATCTGTTCACCTAACACATCTTTGAAATCATCTAGAAGCAACGCACGCTTAATTAAAGGCTGCCGTATTAGCGAGGTCAATATTTCGTTGGCTTGCGTTTCATCTAATATGTAAGCAGCGCTACCAAGCGTATCCCGATGTAAATCTACTGAACGGGCGATCGTTTCTGTTTGTAGAACTCTGTCTTGCTGCCAACCAAGGTAAATCTGCGCGGCAGAAGATAACGCCCCACAACAAAGGGATGCAACGAGAACGTAAATAGCTTGTCTGACGGAAATACTTAATTTCAAATTCGTGTTATTCCTTAAAACCCCAGTTAGAAGTACTTCGCTTGAATGTCTTTATACGCACCATTTTGCTTAATGATTGTTAACCCACGATTAAATTCAACTAAAATGTCATCACTGTGTGGATATCCCTTGCTAATACACAAATGAAGTTTGTTCGAAGCAACATCCTCCAGATACGTCGCTTTAATATTATCTATGTCTCCCATGTTTTTTGCGTCGTGCATCGCAGGAATTTCAGGCCCGTATAAAATATCGACTCCGCGATGTAACACATTGACCAACCCAGAACGAATATCATTAGAGTTTATATAGTCAATCTGACTCATACGCAGTTGATTCGCGGTTCCCCAACTGGAGACAGTCGTCACACTATAATTCTTAAAATCATCAAGGTGTTTGATCTGACTTGTATCCATGCTTTTTAGAGTGATGGCAGCTTGTCGAGTTTCACTAATATACTCACTAAATAACATATAGCTCTCCCTTCCTTTGCGCTTACTGCAAGAAAGTCCCCCAGCAATTTCCCCAGCCTGCATTAATTTCATAATACGTTTCCACGGAAGTACCACAAAGCTAACAGGCTGCCCGCTCTCCTTAAAAGCCGCAGAAACAACATCGACATCCATACCGGATATTTCATTTTGATCATTAATGATCATATAGGGTGGGTAATTGACCACATAAAAAACGAGCGCTTCTTTAGCCGAAACCGACATGCTTAACAAACACAAACTCAAAAAAGCCAATCTATATATCAAGTGATTCACCGTAATAATTATATTGATACTGTTAAAATTGGCTCATATTTGCAGTAAATGCAATTACGGTACCCCAATATAAGACATTTGCCATCATATCGCTACAAGCCTCATCGTATTGTTAATTTTTCACTTATTTCCCTTCACCCTAGCTAACAAATTGTTCACCGCATTAACAAAATGCTCACAGCACAATGAACAAATCGACAACACCTGACGCTACTTTAAATTTTTATCATTATTTATCAAGTAGTTAAAATTACACCTTCATTTGGCATGAAATTGGCATGTTAATCAAAAATCAGCACAACTTAATCGTCTGTTCGCTTTAGTTTGTTGTTGCACAAGAGTCGCTTCTAATTGCCTCACATCATGAGGTGCTTGTGCAGCGTCCAGTAGTATGTATCTGGGACTCAAGTCTACGAATACTGAGAAATTTAGATTTCACATATAAATACAAGGAATTTTCAATGTCAAAATTATTTTTTAATGAGCGTAAAACGCTAGTTAGTGATGCAATCGACGGCCTTATTTATAGCAACCAACATGATAATTTAACCCGATTAAACATAGACGAGCATATTCGTGTTGTCATCAGAAAAGACTGGGATAAAAGCAAGGTTGCGCTAATATCCGGCGGTGGTGCAGGGCATGAGCCAGCCCACGCAGGTTTTGTTGGGGAAGGTATGTTAACGGCGGCGGTATGCGGTGACGTTTTCGCCTCTCCAAGTGTTGAGGCAGTATTGAACGCTATTCTTTATGTTACCGGAGAAGCAGGTTGTTTGCTGATAGTTAAAAACTACACAGGGGACAGATTAAACTTCGGCTTAGCAGCAGAGAAAGCGAAAAAATTAGGTTACAAAGTAGAAATGGTCATCGTCAATGATGACATCTCAATAAAAGACAGCAAACAACCTAGAGGCATTGCAGGTACAGTATTCGTTCATAAAGTTGCTGGATATTACGCACAACAAGATGCCAGTTTAGAAGACGTTCGACGTAATGCCGAAAGTTGTAATGAAAACGTCAGTAGTATTGGTGTCGCCATTACTAGCTGTCACGTTCCGGGCGAAGAGAGTGAAGATCGCGTTCCTCCACACAAGGCGGAGCTGGGATTAGGCATTCATGGTGAGCCTGGCATTGCTATCATAGATATAGACCACTGCAATACGGTTGTTGAAATATTAGCTGAAAAATTATTAGAAAAAACCAATAATCAAAAACACGCGCTATTATTAAATAATTTAGGCGGAACCTCTCCTTTAGAAATGAGCTTGCTGACGAAAGATGTAGTGGAATCGTCTTTGGGCAAAAGCATGCAGTATCTATTTGGGCCAAAACCTTTCGTTACCGCCATCGATATGAAAGGCTTTTCATTATCTTGCGTCGTCTTGACCGATGACATAGAGAAAGCATTATTGGCGCCAGTGTCGGTAGAATCTTGGTCCCACGGAATGACCGTTAATGAGTGCGCACCTATTACCATAGAAAAAGTATCAAACAGTGTTGAGTTTACCCCTTCTCAATCCGCTGGTGTTGAATCCATTGTTGGACAAATCTGCGACACCATTATTGAACTGAAGTCAGAATTAAACCGTCTTGATGCCCTTGTAGGTGACGGTGATACAGGATCAACTTTCTCGTCTGGTGCGTTAAAAGTACAGCAAGAACTAAACAATAAGAACCTACCTTTAGCCGATGTCCAAAAACTGCTTGAGCTCGTTGGTGAGCACCTTGCAATGTCTATGGGTGGTTCAAGCGGTATCTTACTTTCCATCTTCTTCACAGCAGCTGGCACTCATTTTGGTAAACATCAAGATTTACCAGAAGCATTGCTTAGTGGTTTGGAGCAAATGAAGTTCTTTGGTGGTGCAAAAGTTGGCGACCGCACCATGATTGATGCATTAGAACCCGCATTGTTAGCATTACGAGATGAGAATATTTCTTCTGCAGTTGAAGCTGCAAAAGTAGGTGCAGATAGCACAGCGCAAATGTTAGAAGCAAAAGCAGGCCGTTCAGCTTACCTCAACAGTGAAAGCCTCCGTGGTGTTAAAGACCCGGGTGCCGTTGCGGTAGAAAACGTATTTGCAATATTTAAATAACACGATCTTTTTATTATTAAGCCAAATTGATCGAACACTTTTTTAATAAGGAAAAAATCCATGGATAAGATTATCATTTCTCCAAGCAAATATGTTCAAGGTGAAAACGCTCTTGCTAGCATCGGCGATTATGTTAAACCACTTGGGCAAAAAGCCTTAGCAATTGCAGATGATTTTGTAACAGGGCTTGTGGGCGAGCAAGTAACAGCAAGCTTTGCCCAATCAGAGGGTGAGTTAGTACTAGAGAAGTTTAATGGTGAATGTAGCCGCGTAGAAATCGATCGCCTAATTGCACTAGCAAAAAGCAACGAGTCTCAAGTTATCATCGGTATCGGTGGTGGTAAAACTCTAGATACGGCTAAATCCATTGCTTTTTACTGTAATGTACCTGTCGTCGTTGTACCGACAATTGCCTCTACGGATGCACCAACGAGCGCATTAGCAGTTATCTACACGCCAGAAGGTGAGTTCAGTGAGTACTTGATGATTCCACGTAACCCTAACATGGTTATTATGGACAGCAAGATAATCGCCGCGGCTCCAGTTAGATTACTAGTCTCAGGTATGGGTGATGCTCTATCCACCTATTTTGAAGCTCGTGCCAATGCACGTTCTGGTGGTCAAACAATGGCAGGTGGTGCACCTACACGTGCCGCTCAAACCCTTGCGAAACTGTGTTACGACACACTCATCGAAGATGGGGTAAAAGCCAAGTTATCAGCCGAAAATGGACTGACTTCCCCAGCCGTTGAAAATATCATTGAGGCCAATACTTATCTCAGTGGGATCGGTTTTGAAAGTAGTGGACTGGCTGCTGCTCACGCGATTCACAATGGCTTAACCAAGTTAGAAGAGTGCCATCACCTATACCATGGTGAGAAAGTGGCATTTGGAACCTTGGTTCACCTTGTTTTAGAGAATGCGCCAATGGCAGAAATTCAGGAAGTATTAGCTTTCTGTAAATCTGTTGGTCTACCAACCAATCTACATATGATGGGCGTTAAAGAGCTTAATCTTGATAAGTTATTAGAAGTCGCTCAGGCGTCATGTGCAGAAGGTGAAACCATCCACAATATGCCATTCGAGGTGACAGCCGCTTCCGTACTATCCGCTATCTTAACGGCGCATGAAATGGGTAAATAAAAAAACCGATTAAGTCCAAAACCGGCCTCTTCACTTCACTGGGCCGGTTTTTTATAGCATTTAAACCAAATTATAAATCCTGCTACATCTAAAGACACCTACTCTCAAGACTACAATGTATACCCTCTCTAACGCTTACCTCTTTTAATGTTTATTTGTCTCGTTACTATCGCTCTCTAATATTTCTTCTTTGTATTTTTGTTATCGCGATGTTAGGAGTGTCTCTGTTAATTGTTCAGTCCTGCGGAATAGAAAAAAAAACCGGTCACTTAAAGTAACCGGTCTATTATTAACACATCTTATTGATTAACCACCAATTAGATCTTTATAAGCAATTGTTTTACCTTGAGGTTTCTCGTTAGATAACTTCGCTTTTGGTGAACCAGGTTGGCTCAACCAAAACTCAGGATCTTTCTCAGGGTTAAGCTTAGGACCACATTCGCCCTGCGCTTTACTACGCTCTAAACGCTTCAATACTTTGTCTTGAGCTAGTGCTAGACCATCCATTGCTTGTTGCGGTGTTTTTTCACCACTAGCGGCTTCAGCAACATATTGCCACCATAACTGTGCAAGCTTCGGATAATCAGGAACATTGGTACCGGTTGGTGTCCATTGCTCACGAGCATCACTGCGATAAAACTCAACCAAACCACCAAGTTTCGGTGCCATGTCTGTCATCGCTTGTGAATTAAGGTCAGATTCACGAATAGGTGTTAGACCAACGATAGTCTTCTTCAACGAGAGTGTTTTTGAAGTTACAAACTGCGCATACAACCACGCCGCTTTACGATGATCAACCGGTGTTGAATTCAAGAAAGTCCACGCACCAGTATCTTGGTAACCCAGCTTCATTCCATCTTCCCAATATGGGCCTCTTGGTGACGGAGCCATACGCCATTTTGGTGTGCCATCTTCATTTACAACAGGTAGACCCGATTTAGTCATATCTGCAGTAAATGCGGTATACCAAAATATTTGTTGAGCGATACTACCTTGAGCCGGTACAGGACCTGACTCACCAAAGGTCATGCCTGCAGCTTCAGGTGGCGCATATTTTTTCAACCATTCTACATACTTGGCCGTTGCGTATACGGCGGCTGGACCATTTGTAGCACCACCACGAGCGACGCTCGAACCGACAGGGTTACAACCTTCAACGCGAATCCCCCACTCATCAACAGGAATACCATTAGGGATACCCTTGTCGCCAGCACCCGCCATTGATAGCCATGAATCGGTAAAACGCCAACCTAGAGATGGATCTTTTTTACCGTAATCCATATGGCCATAAATACGCTCACCATCAATTTCTTTCACTTTTACAGAGAAGAACTCGGCAATATCTTCATAAGCAGACCAGTTTAGTGGCACACCTAGCTCGTAACCATAATCGTCTTTAAATTTCTTTTTAAGATCAGCGCGTTCAAACCAGTCAGCACGGAACCAATACAAGTTAGCAAACTGTTGATCCGGTAATTGGTAGATTTTTCCATCTGGTCCAGTAGTAAAGCTCAAACCGATAAAATCTTCTAAATCTAAGGTTGGAGAGGTGACAGCTTTACCTTCACCAGCGATAAAGTCACTGATTGGTACCACTTTTCCGTAACGGAAGTGCGTACCGATTAAATCTGAGTCATTAACGTAGGCATCGTAAATATTACGACCTGATTGCATTTGAGTTTGAAGTTTTTCAACCACATCCCCTTCTTGAATCAAATCATGATTTACTTTAATACCAGTAATCTCGAAGAAAGCCTTCGCTAAAACTTTAGATTCATATTCGTGAGTTGTAAGGGTCTCAGAAGCGACATTAATCTCCATGCCACGAAAAGGTTTTGCAGCTTCAGTGAACCAACCCATCTCGTCCATTTGTTGCTTTTGACTTAATGTTGACGGTGTAAATTCTGTACCGATCCAATTCTCAGCAGCGTCGCTATATTGATCTGCTAGCGCCATGCTGCTACAACCTGCAATTAACATCGCGATGCTCAAACGGCCCAGTTTGAAAACTGATTTATTTTTATTAAACATTCGTTCTTCCTTTGTTATTTAAAGTGCACATTAACTATGTACTTATTATTGGCACAACCTAGTGCCAAACGCGTCCTTCTCTAAGACCCCTTAATTTTTATGTTTTCACCCCCATTTCATAACAATTAACAACCAGATTATTGCGACTACAAAAGGGACCCAAATCGACATTTCTGTAAATCCGACGAACCCTAGATGAATGTACGCAGCACTTAATAAGCTTATAAACAACCTATCTCCACGAGTCGTTTCGATAGGGAAGAAACCTTTTCTTGCAACACATGGGCGCATTACTTCCCAACAAGTCATCGCTATTAATATGCAGGCAATACCCGTATAAAATAGTGCTGAAGGCAATGTCCAAGCCATCCAATTCATATTTATCTCCTATACACGACCAAGAGCAAAGCCCTTCGCCACGTGATTTCTAACAAACCAAATAACCAACATGCCAGGTAAAATCGTTAAAACACCAGCCGCTGCTAGTACGCCCCAATCAATACCAGATGCACTCACAGTACGTGTCATAACAGCCGCAATGGGTTTTGCACTCACTGAAGTCAATGTTCTCGCTAGTAGCAACTCAATCCAGCTAAACATGAAGCAGAAAAATGCCGTTACTCCAATCCCTGAGCTGATTAAAGGGATAAATATTTTCATGAAAAATTTCGGGAAACTATAACCATCGATATACGCTGTTTCGTCAATCTCACGCGGAACACCAGACATAAACCCTTCAAGAATCCATACGGCTAATGGCACGTTAAATAGGCAGTGTGCCAAGGCGACACCTATGTGCGTATCAAACAAACCCACAGAAGAATACAGTTGAAAGAACGGTAATAAGAACACTGCTGGTGGTGCCATACGGTTGGTTAATAACCAGAAGAATAAATGGTTGTCACCAATAAAACGAAAGCGTGAAAATGCGTAAGCAGCAGGCAGGGCTACTATCAGACTAATCACCATATTCAGTGATACGTAGTAGATAGAGTTGATATAACCCATGTACCAACTAGCATCAGTGAAAATCGTTGTGTAGTTAGCAAAAGTAAAATCGTTAGGCCAAAATGTAAGGCCTCCTAAGATCTCTTGATTGCTCTTGAATGACATCATCAACAGCCAATAAAGGGGGAGTAACAAAAATAATATATATATGCTAAGGCCCAGTGTTTTTCTCTTGTTCATAATTGAATCCTTTGCGTTAATTATTTGCTATCGCCATGGGTCATAGCAGTATAGAAAAGCCAACTGACTAATAGGATTATCAAGAAATAGATAATAGAGAATGCACCAGCAGGTCCTATATCAAATTGTCCTACTGCCATTTTAGTCAATGCCTGGCTCAAGAAAGTGGTTGAGTTGCCTGGGCCACCACCTGTGAGTACAAAAGGTTCGGTATAAATCATAAAACTATCCATGAACCGGAGTAGCACACCAATCAACAGAACACTTTTTAGTTTAGGAAGTTGTATATAACGGAAAACAGCCCAACTAGATGCTCGGTCAATACTTGCAGCTTGGTAATAGGCATCTGGGATAGCGCGTAAACCTGAATAAGCAAGCAACGCCACTAACGATGTCCAATGCCAGACATCCATCAGAAGTACCGTAAACCAAGCGTCCATAGGATTAGCGGCATAGTTATAGTTCATGCCCATTTCATTTAGTGCCCAACCAAAGAGCCCTATATCTGCACGACCGAAGATTTGCCAAATCGTACCCACTACATTCAGAGGTACTAAAAGAGGTAAAGCCAATACCAGCAAAGTCACGACAGACCAGTTGCCAGATTTAGGCATCATTAAGGCCACTGCGATTCCAAGAGGAATTTCTATCAGTAACACGGCCCCGGAAAAGATAAACTGACGTACTAATGAATCCTGTAATCTAGGGTCACTCAAAATTTCTCGGTACCATTCGGTGCCAACGTAGATACGTGTGTTGACGTCAAAAATATCTTGAATCGAATAGTTGACCACAGTCATAAGCGGCACAACGGCACTAAACGCCACCAGCAGAACAACGGGTAGAACTAGGAACCATGCCTTGTTGGAACGAGATTTATTCATTATTTTCACCCTTAGAGACAAGAAACTCGTCGACATAAAGCATTAACCATTGATCTGGAAAGCTAATAAAAGCGTTACCTTCTGGAACAGGTTGGTCTTCTTGCAGGCGTGCTTTAATTAAAAGTCCATCTAGATTAAGGCTAACAATTTTATAGGTTCCGAGATCTTCAACAAATTCGACTTCAGCTTTGTAAGCTTCACCATTTGGTTTGTCCCAAACATGTATAAATTCCGGCCGGATACCTATCTTTAAGTTGTCTGAATCACACTTTTCCAACGCTTTCAGTTCTTGTTCGTTAAGGGTAAATATCTTTTCTCCAAAACAGACGCCTTCTTCACAACGTTTTACTTCTAGAAAATTCATACCTGGGCTACCGATGAAGTAACCTACAAACGTATGGTTTGGTTTTTCAAACAACTCACGCGGCGTACCAAACTGAACAACCTGACCCTCATACATCAAGGCTATTTTGTCTGCAAAAGTAGAGGCTTCAAGTTGGTCGTGGGTGACATACACCATAGTGGTATTGAACTGCTCGTGGATTTGCTTCAACTTTCGACGCAGTTTCCACTTTAATTGCGGATCGATAACCGTTAGAGGTTCATCAAACAAAATAGCCGACACATCATCACGTACCAAACCTCGGCCCATCGATACTTTCTGCTTCTCATCCGCGGTAAGGTTCGCGGCTTTTTTCTTCAGTACATCGGTTAGTTCAAGTATGGCTGCAATCTCGCCAACCTTGGATTGAATTTTTGCGTCGCTGGCTCCCATATTGCGCAATGGAAATGCCAGATTGTCAAAAACAGACATGGTGTCGTACACGACGGGAAACTGGAAAACCTGAGCAATATTACGATCCTGCGGTGGAATATCGTTGACTCTTACCCCGTCAAACAATACGTCGCCATCTGAAGGCTCCAGCAAACCAGAAATAATATTAAGCAAAGTAGATTTCCCACAACCCGACGGTCCAAGGAGAGCAAAAGCGCCGCCATCCTGCCATACGTGGTTCATCTCTCTAATTGCATATTCTGGTTCCGCTGCCGTCCTATCGTAACTATGCGCTAAAGATTTTAGGTGGATTTCAGCCATGATAGTTACCCTCGATTCTGCGACTGGAAGCTTGGATTAGTTGACCATCCATTTGAAATACATTGAGTTTATGGGTTGGCACATAGATCTTGATTTTTTCATCCACGTTATAGTTATGCACGCCAGATAAATGCAATACCATTTGAAAGTGCTCATTGCGCACATGCAAGAATGTTTCGGAACCACTAATTTCTGCCACTTCTACTTGGACTGAGATTTCCAAGTCATCATCATTTTTCGGTAACAAACTTAAATGACTCGGACGTATTCCAAATTGATATTCCCCTTCATCTAAAGACAGAAGCTCGGACGTCAACGGAAAATGCACTGTGTTATCGAAGGTCACTTCTGCTTTGGTTATGTTGCCTGTAATCAAATTAATAGGCGGTTCATTAAATAAGGTTGCCGCGATAACATTGCACGGCGAATGATAGGTTTTGGCGGTTGGGCCACTCTGAATTATCTGCCCCTCATGAAGAATGGTCGTGGTACCACCTAACGCCAAAGCTTCGTTAGGCTCTGTCGTTGCATAAACAGCGATGGTGTTACGCTCAGCGAATAAATTACGCATTTCTTGACGTAATTCCTCACGTAATTTGTAATCCAAATTAACCAAAGGTTCGTCAAATAAAATAATGTCGGCATCTTTCACCAACGCGCGAGCCATCGCAGTACGCTGCTGTTGACCACCCGAAAGTTCTAAAGGTAAGCGAGAAAGAAAAGGGGTGATGCGCAACATGTCAGAAATTTCCATCACTTTCTGTTTGATCGTGGCTTCCGACTCCTTAGCTAGTCGTAGCGGTGAGGCGATATTGTCGTACACCGTCATACTTGGATAGTTTATGAATTGCTGATACACCATGGATACATTACGCTTCTGGACTGGAACACCAGTCATATCTACGCCATTCATCAATACACGACCCGAAGTCGGTTTATCCAATCCAGCTATCAGACGCATCAAGCTCGTTTTTCCAGACAATGTTCGACCAAGCAGTACATTAAATGATCCAGGCTCAAAACTGAGATTTGCCTGATTAATGTAATACTGACCGTCCACTATTTGTGTTACATTTTCCAATGTCAGGGACATACAGCGATAATCTCCATTTTGATTAACTGCAATGCAAAATTAATTTTCTGTTCAATTCTGCCAATTCCCTAGCTGTACTGCCAAATTCATGCCATATTTAAAAATATCACCTAACCATTTGTTATAAATGAATATTTATCGATATCATATGAATTGCCCCTCCTGTTCAGTTGTTATTTAATTGAACAATCGTTGTTAAGTGTGTGAACAGAATGTAAACCAAACTGTTCAAGCACAGCTTACTGATATTTGTATGAGTTATGTGATGGGGGTTAATGTATTGTTTCGCAAATGTAAGCACACTATGGCTACGAAAAAACACTCAGGTTATACGCTCACTATTAAATTCATCATTTTAGAAGATGGGAAGTGATTCATGCTTAAAAAGTCCGCTACGAAAGTTGACCATGCTACAACGATCAAACAATCTTGGATGCGCTGTCGAGAGTCCGGACTTACTCATCAATCAGAACCAAATGTTGACCATATAACAGGTGGTTCACTGTCATCACTGCTTGAAGAACACCATCGCCTTATCGAAACTACTCGCAACGAAGTCCTCCCTTGTTATGAAAATTTACTGATTAATAGTAAGAGTCAAGTCATGTTAGCTGACCATCAAGGCTATGTGCTTAAGAGTTGGGGCGAACAACAGATTAAAAAAAGCCGAGAAGAATTATTCGTCCCAGGCACGGATTGGAGAGAATCTACATTTGGAACAAATGCGATAGGCACAGCATTAAAAACGGGTAACGTTGTGCAAATTCAGCACGACGAGCACTTTTTGATTTCCAATCGTTTTATGACCGGTTCTGCTGCCCCTATTTTTGGTATAGACCGCCAGATGCTTGGTGTTATCGACATATCAAGCGATACATATTTACCTGATTCTCACACGTTAGGCATGGTGAAAATCATGTCACAAGCGGTAGAAAATCAAATCATTATTTCTCACTTCAAGAGTGAGTATTTTTTACTGCGTTTTAATACCAGCGTTGAGAATATCGATAGCCAATGGTCAGGATTAATAGTATTTGATGAAAACGGATTAATCATCTCCGCCAATCATCGTGCTGAGCTCATATTGGGTAGCGACTTAAAACTGGTGAACATCTCTGAACTGTTCAATATCAATGTTCACCAACTCATAAACCAACCGAAGGGTTTTCAGGTCCCGTTACTTACCGTCAAAGGGTTTAGAGTTCACGGTATATTGGATAAACCTACCCAGCCAAAATCGAAAGTATTGGACTTTAGAACCCTAGTGAAACAGCCAAAGAAACATGTATCAGAACAGCACAAATTCCATTTAGATGAACTCAATTTTGGTGACCCTGTATTTGAGAAAGCGGTCGCTCAGAGCAAGCGAATTATTAACAAAGATATTCCTATTTTGATCTACGGTGAAACTGGTGTTGGTAAAGAGTTTTTTGTCAAAGCACTACACCATTCAAGCCAACGTTCCACCCAAAACATGATCACGGTAAACTGTGCCGCAATTCCCCAAGAATTGGTTGAATCCGAGCTATTTGGTTATGAAAAAGGAGCCTTCACAGGTTCAAGTCAAAAAGGGTATATCGGGTTAATACGTAAAGCCGATAAAGGGACTCTATTTTTGGATGAAATTGGTGACATGCCAATGAATGTTCAAGCACGTCTATTGCGAGTATTGCAAGAGCGAAGAGTCAACCCTCTTGGTAGCACTGAATCTTATCCTGTTGATTTTAAACTTATTTCTGCGACCAACTGTAACCTTAAAGAGGCAGTGGCTGCTGGGACTTTTCGCAAAGATTTGTACTACCGAGTCAGCGGATTAAATATAGAACTACCAGCACTGCGTCATCGAAGCGATCGTAAACAACTGATCTATTTCCTTTTGGATTATTATGCAGAAAACAAACATCACGCTCAAATAACAGAACGAACGATGCAGAGTTTCTGTCAACACAGTTGGCCCGGAAATATTCGCCAATTGGTCAGTGTAATACAGATTGGGCAAGCGATGTCAGACAACGAAGCCATTGACTTTGAGCATCTACCGGACGATTTTTTCGCAGATATAGAAGCGGAAGCAAACAATGCTAAGTCTGTCATTATTGATATAGAAAATAAGGCACATTCGATCAGTGCCGAGCCCTCTGCAGAGGATATAGTGACTCTGTATCAATCGCTCAGCTGCAATATTTCTAAAACGGCGGCCGAGTTAGGCGTAAGCAGAAATACTGTCTATAAACGCTTACGCGAATGTGGCCATAAATAATAAGCAAAATACAAATATTCGAAGGGGTCATGACGCTTGTCTATGTACCCACTATTTTAGACCCGATAAGTCGACTCCAACTCACTGATTCCCAAACCACTTTTCTTGCTTACTTTAAGCTGAACTGGAATCCGCTCTTTCATCGCCTCAATATGGCTTATCACTCCAATCATCTTCCCAGACGCATTCAAACTGTCTAATGCATCCAGTGCTAAATCGAGCGTTTCTGCATCTAAGGTACCAAAACCCTCATCTAAGAACAGCGAATCGATACTGGTTTTATGACTCACTAAATCAGATAAACCGAGTGCCAAAGCAAGGCTGACTAAAAAGCTTTCGCCTCCTGATAATGTTTTGGTGTCGCGTACTACATCCCCCTGCCAAGTGTCCATTACCGAGAGCTCTAATCCTTCTCCATGGCTACGCTGTAACTGGTATCGACCATGTAGTCGAGACAGTTGACGGTTAGCCAAGTGAATCAAGTTATCTAAGGTCAGTCCTTGTGCAAACTTACGAAATTTATCGCCACTGCTAGAGCCAATCAGCGAATGCAAGTACTGAATATCGTCATAGGCCGCTCTGTACTGCTCAATTTGATCAAACAGGTTCTGCTGCTCTTTGCGACGGCGCTGATCCGATTGAATCTCGTTCGCCAACTCACCTTCCCTTTTCGTCGCCTGTCCTATGATCGCTTTGAGCTCACTTAAGCTCTGCTCTATGCTGGTTCTGTCCGCCTTTTGATACTCTTCAGAATACTCATCCGCCATTAAGGCATCATATTGTTTGATGGCGGAATCAGATATGGCTTGTGCTCTTTCCAATGCCATCACACATTTTTGTTTCATCTCCGTTAGGCGATGTCGTTCTTCGTGATCCAATAACGCGAACTCAAATGCCTGTGTTGAGGAGAACTGACTGAGTTCTAGCAACCCATTCCACTGAGTCTGCTGCCCTTCACATTTTTCTTTTGCCGTTTTCAGGTTGGCGTTCAGGATCTTCAGTTCCCCTTCTACCGCCTTTTGTTCCTGCCGAGCTTGTTGGAAGTGTTTCTGTGCGTTAGCCAGCGTTTGTTCCGCCTGAGCAAACGCATGTAGGCTGCGTTGTCTTTCTTGCTCTACGACTCTCTCGCCGAACAACTCAATTCGTCTATCAATCAGATCAACCAATGTTTTTTCATGATCGCTTAATTTCTTATTCTCAACACCTAGACTTATCTCTATCTCAGACAATCGATGGTGATGAGCCTCCAAGTTGGATTGGAGCGCCGCATGTTCTTTCTGTCTGTCATTGAACTGCAGCTCATTGGCTTGCCATTTAGCCAGATCTTGTTGTTTTAACGCCAGCCAAGATACTAAGTTCGTCTCTTGTTGGATAACATAGCCACAATCCGAGATATTGTTCAGCAGGTCACTCTGTTGTTTTATCGCTTCAGATTCTAGTTTATGTAATTGCTGTACCGCTTCATCTTTGCTTTTTTGTTCATGGTCGACTTGCTGTTGTTGTAATTTTGCCGCTGACTCTAATTGATGGTGTGCTTGTTCAGATTGCGAAAGGCTCTCTTTCGCTTTCTGTAACTGATCTTCAATATGGCGAAATTGCACAGTAAAGTCCGACAGTTTATTACGCTGAGTTTCTCGTTCCATTGCATAGGCGTTCAACGCTTGGCCGTTTTTTATCGGTTCTGGGTAGTCAATGGTCACCGCCGTTTTTTGCCATAATTGTAATAATGTTGACTGTTCTTGTTCAAGCCAATTAATCCGTTTGTCACCATCCTCCATATGGCGAATTAAGGATTCAATATCGCTCTTTATATTTAGCCCGTTGGTCTTAATGACCATCAGTTCTTCGGCTGCTTTTTCTAACGCTGTTTGCTTCGCTGACACGTCAAACTGTTGGTCAATATTATCGGAAAATGGATGGTCTTCCGACCCACAAAGTGGGCATGGGGAATCGTCTTTTAGCTGGCTTCGGTAGAGTGCTAATACCTGCTCTTGTTCTAGTAACGCTTTCTCTTGCTTCACTTGTTCTTCTAGCGATTCTTTCAAGCTATCTTGTAAGCGATACTGCTCTCTGAGATGAACTCGCTGAGTCTCTTTCTCTTTTTTCTGTTTATTAATATCAACCCTGGATTTTAACTTCTCTTGTTTTTCTGTCTCATGACCCACCCATTGGGTTTGATAGCCATGCAATGTTTGTACTATTGCGATTTTTTGATTGAGAACGCTCAGTTGCATCTCTATCTGAGGCAACGTATCAACAAGTGTAGACGTCGTCTGCAATGCCTGTTTTTCGGCATCCGTTTTTGTCACTCGCTGTTTTTTTTGTTCCAATTCAGCACGACTTTCAGATAGCCTTTGTTGTTTAGTTTTACCTTGGTCAATTAGAATCGTTATCTGCTGTCCTAACTGTTCAATATGGCTTTTTTGTTGCTGAACATTGCCTGAATGCCGCTCAATTTGATTCAGTTGCTCACTCCATTTTCCCATATGCTGAATAAGTGACGCATCGGCTTTATGGTCGGTTTGATATTGAGTGATAACGCCTATCGCTTGCTCTACCTCTTGCTTATCTGCAAGTGCTCTTTGCTGGATACCTTGAAAACCATGGTACTGTTCTTCCTGTTCAGACACCCTTTTTTTGATCGTCCCAAGCGCGCTATTTTCTAATTTTATCTGATTATCAAGCGGTATAATTTGTTGATTAATTAAGGTTTCTAACTGGTTATTCTCTTGCTTTTCTATCGCTTGTTTTTCTGTTGCACTCACTGAGAACAGTTCGAGTTCTTTCGTTCTATTGTCTAACGCCTGAATCACTTGATGCTTGTCCGCAAGACGTTCTTCAACAAGCTGTAAGTGAGCATTCGCTTCTTTTAAAAGCATATATGGAGAACGAATTTTCTCTGCGGGCTCACTCGCCGCCAATCGATCAAATTCGGGTTTGGCGTGTTCCAACTGTTGTTTAACAACATCTAGTTGGGTTTGCGCCTCCAATTTCTCAGCGCTGCATTTCTCAACATTAACGTACCAATTTACATTGGCCTCAAGACCGGAAAGTTGCTTTACTTGTTCCGCTTGCTTGTCGCTTAACGCATTAAGCTCTGCCGTTAACCATTGTTTCTCTTCTTCATTGAGAAGATGAACACCTTTTGCCTGAGCTTCTAACTCTGCCAAATCTTGTTTGGCCTGGCTATAATGTTCATGTACCTTTTGAGAGATCTGGCTGTAGATTTCTGTTCCGGTTAACTCTTCTAATAACTCCGCACGTTCTGACTCTTTTGCGTTTAGAAATGCGGCGAATTGTCCCTGAGACAACAGCATCGACTTCGTAAATCGACCAAAATCCAGACCCGTAATCGCCTCTACTAGCTCACCCTTTTTCTTTAGCTGGTTTGCCAGTACTTTACCTGACTCAACCTCAGCCAATTCAACCGTAGCAGGCTGAAGCTTACCATCCACTTTTCCTCTGGCTCGCTTCATCCCCCAAAACGCTCTATAAGCCTTACCCTTCACTTCAAATTCAACTTCTGAAAGGCATTCCGTCGCGCCACGAGTCATTAATTCATTGTTCGCGGGTGTGATAGGCCCTAATCGCGACGTCTCTTGATACAGGCCAACACAAATAGCGTCCAGTATCGTCGTCTTCCCTGCACCCGTTGGACCGGTAATGGCAAACAGGCCATATTCAGAGAAAGGCGGTTGAGTGAAATCGATTTTCCACTCTCCCTTTAGTGAATTGAGATTCTGAAAACGTAGGCTTAAAATTTTCATTCGCTCTGCTCCCCGTTTTCAACTTCTTCAACGATTTGGTGAAAACGTGTCTTTATTCTTGCCAACCTTTGAGATTCATTTTCGCTGTCTAGCGTTTCGTGTTCGACTCGCTTTTCAAACACATCGAAAGGAGTAAGTTCGGCAAGAGTTTCAAGCTGCTCCTGTTGCAAGCTTTGTGTTTGCTGTCCTCTGGCTCGACGTAGTTGCAGCACCTCAACGTTAAGGTCTTCTGTTAATGCCTGAACCCTTTGTTGCAAATCGGAGAGAAAATCCTGTACTTCAACCTCAACGGCAAGCCAAACAGGCTGATCATCAGCAGCATCACGATACGATTCAAGCTGTTTTTCTATATAGGTTAGATCACCCTTTATTATCTCCATTCGTTGGAAAATAGGGATTTCAATAATTTTTATATCCGTGCGCTTCTCTTTTTCAAATTCAACGATTACTACTTGTTTGGTCGATTTAAGTTCATCAAAACTTAAAGGAATAGGTGAACCGCAATAACGAATATGTTCTGATTTCGCCACTATTTGCGGGCGATGAATATGACCAAGGGCGATATAGTCAGCCGGCGGAAAACCATCGGCGGCAAAAGCATCGAGTGTGCCGATATAGATATCTCGCTCCGAATCGGTTTTAGTGACACCCATTGCGGTCAGGTGACCTGTCGTGATAATGGGAACCTGTATATCCCTCTCTTTACGGCGCTGCACGGCTCTCTGATAGAGCGACATGTAGTGACCCTTTATCGCCTCTCCTAGCTGTTTCTGTTTTTCATTGCCAGACGATCCCGCAACACTTTGCATGACATCCCTTGCCCGCACAAATGGCACCGCACATAGCAACGCGCCGATTTCTCCAGAACAAGGCAGTTCGATGATCTGACTATCTAAGTCGTCAGAAGTATTGGCAATAACATGGGTATTCAGACATTCAACAAGAGGCTTAGACTCATTCAGCATAGAGACTGAATCATGATTTCCTCCCAATACGACCAAGGTGCAGTTAAGCGAGTTCAACTGCACAACGAATCGATTATATAGCTCTCGGGCATAGCTAGGTGGCGTGCCAGAATCAAACACATCGCCAGCAATGATTACCGCATTTACCTGCTGATCTTTAACAAGCTTAAGCAACCATTGAATAAACGCTTGGTGTTCATTTTTCCTGCTTTTAGTAAAAAATGACTGCCCTAGATGCCAGTCGGATGTATGAAGAATTCGCATAGAAAGTTCTTATGATAAAGGCTATTCACTAAAGATTATTTGATTGTGCCAACTAAGTGCAGTTCATACAATCGATCCCTTATAAAGAAGTGAGTTTTTGTATAGTGTCCGAGAGGATTTAGGCAAACCAGAGGTTTCAAAGGTTACGGTTCTCGCTTAACAATTGATAACTCAGTAAAAACAAAAGGGCACATCGTCATCGATGTGCCCTTTTAAACTGTTTATTATATTGCCCAGTTCTTTAAGTATTCCTGAACTCAGGTTAACTTAAATCGACATCCTTTGTACCCCATAGGTAAGTCGCCGCAAAGCCAGCTGCATAAGAAACACACAGTCCCGAACCATAAACGGCCATCGCGATAAAGATACCACTATTGGATGTCATAAGTGGCAGAGCAACGATACCTGAAGGTCCGAATACCGTATTTAGACCCACAGGAAGACCGAAATAGGAGATCAAACCGATATAAAAACCCCCTGCCGCACCCCCAATACACGCCGTTATGAAAGGCTTCACTCTAGGAAGCGTTACGCCATAAATCAATGGTTCACCAATACCCAAAATACCCGGAATGATTGAACCCTTAATTTGAGTGCGTAAAAGAGAGTCCTTACCGGCTTTTTTATACAGAGCGAAGGCGGCACCAACTTGGCCCCCTCCTGCCATCGCCAAAATCGGAAACAGTGAGTTAAACCCTTGTACGTCCATTAGCGCAAAGTAAACAGGAACGAATCCTTGATGGATACCAAACATGACGGAAATCAAGAATAAACCCGCCAAAATAGCACTACCAATTGGGTTGCCGTTCAGGTTCAAAAACAGCCAGGTCATCCCACTATAAAGATAACCACCGATAGGCATGATGATGATGAAAGTGACCGCACCCATGACCAACAACGTAAAGAACGAGGTAAGAATCATATCAAGATCGTCTGGCATATATCGACGAATAAAGCATTCCACTTTGGCCCCGACAATGGCGGCAATCAAAACACCAATGATGTTCCCTCTAGGGTCAATACCATGACCAAAGAAGCTGTCGATACCTGAATAGAAACCTTTTGTCGCCTCAGGGTCGTAACCCAATACAAACAAGGCCGCTATGATGGCCCCGTTGACACCAGAACCACCAAATGCTTTCTGTGCATTGTATCCAATTAATATGCTCAAGAAGCTAAATAGACCTTTACTAAATACCTTCATGTAACCAATCAGATAGATTAAGTCTTCACTTGGGGTATCGGCTGCTTTAATGAAGAGTTGTTCAAACAGTGTCGCAAAGCCTAACAACAAACCCGCGGCGATGAAGCCAGGAATTAATGGCGTAAAGATTGTGGCAAATTTTGATAAGAATTTATGCACGCCGCTAGTATGTTTGGCTTTCACCTGCTTTTTCTGATCAGAGGCAACATCTGATATATCAAGGACAAGACCTTCAGGCGTCACTAATTCATCAACCGAATTACCACGTTCAGCCATCATAGCATTCAGCATTTCCGCCGCGGTTTGTGCCTTTCCTGGCCCTAAAACAATCTGTAACTGATCATCACTTTCTACAATACCTAGTACGCCAGGCACACGTTTAAGTTCACTGTCATTTACCAACGCATCGTTGTTCAACACAAGACGAAGACGCGTCATACAGTTACCGCACTGCTGTATATTTCGTTCTCCGCCGACAAGTCGAATGATCGTTTCAATCATTGTATTATTTATCTTTACCATTATTAATTCCCTGTTGTAATGACGTTTATTTCGGTTATTTACTCAAAAGATTTAACAATTGATCGCCGCTCTAATAAATCCATTATTTTTTCGAAGTAATTCATCTGCGTGACTAAAATCTGTTTCGGTGAGCACCATCACGACGGCCGTTTTACAATCGCCATCACTTTGCACCAACACGTGTTCTGCCGTCTCTCGGTCACACCCTGTTGCTTCCATTACTATATTCTTTTGACGTTCGACTAACTTTGCATTGGTTGCCGCCACATCGACCATAAGGTGCCCATAAACCTTTCCTGTGCGAATCATGCTCCCTGTTGAAAGCATATTTAGAACAAGCTTTTGAGCCGTACCGGCTTTCATTCTAGATGAACCGGTAATGACTTCAGGGCCGACAATTGGCGTAAGACAAACATCGGCTATCGCATTCATTTCTGATTTTGGGTTACAGGTGAGACTGATTACCTTTGCCCCTAAGTCTCGCGCATATTCCATCGCTGAAATGACATAAGGTGTACGACCACTGGCCGCAATACCAACGACAACATCCTTGTTTGATAGATGAATACTTTTTAGGTCATTGCGCCCTGCTTGCTTGTCGTCTTCCGCATTCTCTACCGCTTGTAAGATGGCCCGATGGCCACCCGCGATCAATCCTATAACTTGCTCAGGATCAGTCCCATACGTTGGAGGGCACTCACTTGCATCGAGAATACCGAGTCGCCCAGAAGTACCCGCACCAATATAAATAAGCCTGCCGTTATTTTGAAAGGCATGGGCGATGAAATCGACCGACTCAGCGATTTCCGAGAGGATGAGTTCGATCGCTTCCGCAACCTTCTTATCTTCACTGTTGATCACCTTCAACATCTCTTTGGTTGCCAGTGTGTCAATATTTTTACTCAGATCGTTTCTACTCTCTGTCACTAATTGGCCTAGATCCACAAAACATTTCCTCTAATTTACCGCGTTATGCACAGAGTATATGGAATATTTAATTCCATATCTTGAACCTACATCGCAATAAATAATTCCTTTTGGGGATAATTTATTCTTCTATGCTTGAATTAACGCAATCTGATATGATTTTATGAATGGCTACAATATTTAATCTGAGTAAAAAAACATGGCATTACTAACAAAAATAATGAATTTAAAGAATAACTTATCGGCAAGTAGTCGCCGTATTGCTCAGATAATATTGGATACACCTTCAGAAGCGCTTAAAATGTCCTCTCAAGAAATGGCTCAACAGGCAAACGTGAGTCAATCTACGGTCATTAAATTCGCGCAAAAAGTAGGATTCAAAGGCTTCCCAGCACTTAAATTAGCATTGAGCCAAGAATTAGGAAGAAAGCGGGCAACAAATGAATCTCACAACTTGCACAACGAAATTAGCATCGAAGATTCCATTCCTGATATTGCACACAAGTTATTAGAAGAGAAAATTAAGGCTATCCGAGAAACAACGGAATCCATCAATTACGACGTATTTGATAGCATTGTCGAATTACTTAATAACGCACAAAGAGTTCAACTGGTCGGTATTGGTGGTTCGGCATTAGTGGCAAAAGATTTCAGCTATAAACTATTAAAAATCGGTATCAATACGATCTCAGAACTCGACACGCACGTACAAGTATCCGTTGCTCAAACCCTCTCCCCTAAAGATGTTCAATTTGTCATCTCATTTTCTGGCAATAAAAAGGACGTGTCCGTCGCCGTTCAGTCAGCAAAGAGTAATGGTGTGCCTATCGTGGCTTTAACCTCCGTACTTGGCGCTGAACTGAGGAAAATCGCCGACTATTGCCTCGATTGTGTCGCAGATGAAAGTCGCTGGAGAAGCTCATCTATCTCGTCCCGAGAGGCACAAAATACGGTTATAGACCTCATATTTATGGCGCTTGTCCAAAAAAGAGGGGAGATGGCAGAAACTCTGATCAGTGAGTCTAGGGAAGCGGTAAAGAAACTCGAGCTGTAAGCGATGCGGCTGGCCGTTACCACCTTTCACAATCGATGATTCAACCTATTTCTTTTTCATGTCTAATTCCCCTTTTAAGTCGTCGTTTTTTGCTTGATACTTAGCGGGCAGCCAAAAATAATAAGGGAATGAGAATGGCCGAACAACAAAGAGACATAACGCTCCGATTTCTAGCCGAACCCGGGGATGTGAATTTCGGTGGTAAAGTGCACGGTGGTGCCGTTATGAAATGGATCGATTTGGCCGCATACGCCTGTTCGGCTGGTTGGAGCGGAAAATATTGTATCACCGCTTATGCTGGTGGCATCCGATTCGTGGCCCCCATCCATGTAGGAAACTTGGTTGAGGTAAGTGCCAAGGTTATCTATACCGGCACTAGCTCTATGCATATCGCGCTAGATGTTCAGGCAAGCGATCCTAAGGAGTTGAATAAAACGCTCACGACACACTGTATTGTCATCATGGTAGCGGTAGATGCGAATGGTAAGCCGACTAAAATACCCGAGTGGATACCTAAAGAAGAAGAAGACATCAAGCTGCGTGACTCTGCGATAAGATTAATGAACATGCGCAAAGAGATAGGTGAAGAGATGGAAATGCATGTGAAAATGCTGAGATAATCATTGCGCATATCGCAATGAATTCATCATTACACCCATAAAAATAGTCTTAAAAAGAGCCGCCACCCTAATATCTTAGGTCGGCGGCTTTTCATTTTGTTCATTGTCATTTTTCTTTAACGCTTTTCTGTTCTAATCCTCAACTCATTGTATATAACTCAGACATCCACAATAAATAACGGTAGGCCTTCAATTGATAGATGACCGATCTCTAATTACATTAAGTGATGACACAATAGGAAACTTAAGTGCAGTAGAGTACCAGTGGGTACGTACCATGTACGTTGAAGGGTATGTAAACGAGGATATTAACCATTACATCCAAACTTGTTTTGGTGGTGACGGTATTTTTGCAGATCTTTTTAGAAAAGTGGCCCTGCATGAAGAAAGTATTTATGTATTAATGCGCTACGTTGGCTGTGCACCTTCTAGCAAAGAGTTATAACCAGCAATATTATTGCTGGTATAAAAAAGAGCGACCGTTCAGTCGCTCTTTTGCTTCTTATCCTTTCACTCCGCCCGCCGTCAGACCACCAACGAGCCAACGCTGTGCTAACAAAAATACCGCGGTAATAGGGACAGCAGACAATACAGCCGCCGCCGCGAAATCGCCCCATAAATAGTTTTGTGGATAGAGATACTGCTGCATACCTACCGCAAGTGTGTATTTGTCTACATCAGATAATAATAACGACGCGACAGGTACCTCACCGACAACACCAATGAACGAGAGAATAAACACAACCGCTAGAATTGGTACTGAAAGTGGAAGCAGAACCAACCTAAATGCTTGCCATGGCGTTGCACCATCAAGTGCCGCGGCCTCTTCGAGTGAGTTATCAATGGTTTCGAAATACCCTTTAATCGTCCATACATGTAGTGCGATGCCACCAAGATAGGAGAAAATCAAACCACCATGGGTATTCAAGCCTAAGAACGGTATGTACTGCCCTAACTTATCAAATAATGCATACATTGCGACGAGTGCCAGCACCGCAGGAAACATCTGGAAGATCATCATTGCTTTCAAGATAGTGTTCTTACCGCCAAACTTCATACGCGCAAAGGCGTAGGCAGAAGTCGTCGACAACGCAACGATGAAGATAGACGATATTGCCGCTACTTTCACTGAGTTCCACAACCACAGAAGGACAGGGAATGGCGGTGGTGTTATCGAGCCGTCTGCGTTCGTTACAGAAAAACCTAATGCCAGTTTCCAGTGCTCTAGAGATGGGTTCTCTGGAATCAAACTACCCGTTGCAAAGTTACCCTCACGGAACGAGATAGCAATAACCATCAACAGCGGAAAAATTATCATTGATAAGAATATCCATAGAGCAACATGGGTTGCCCATACACGATATTTCACATTTTTACCTTGTACAATTGCCATAATATTGCTCCTTAATCCTGTGAAAGTTTCGTGAATCGTAGGTTGAATAATGCCAGACCACCAACCAATAGGAAGATAAGCGTTGCAATCGCACTCGCCAGACCAAAGTCTTGACCGCCACTACCTTCGAATGCAATACGATAGGTATAACTCACCAGTAAATCGGTGTAACCAGCAGGCTCTGAGGTCCCGATCATGTTTGGACCACCACCCGTTAACAGGTAGATCATCACAAAGTTATTAAAGTTAAACGCAAAGCTAGCGATGAGCAATGGCGTCAACGGCTTAAGCATCAAAGGAAGCGTTATCTTAGTGAAGTTCTTCAATGGGCCCGCGCCATCTATTGCCGATGCTTCATAAAGATCATCCGGAATTGCCTTAAGCAACCCCATACAAAGAATCATCATATATGGGAACCCTAACCATGTATTAACAATAACGACCATGACTCTGGCTAAAACAGGATCAGAGAACCAGTTCGGGCTCAATCCAAATAGGGTTTCCAGAACCATATTGATCTCACCAAAACTTTGGTTGAATAAGCCCTTAAAGATAAGAATAGAGATAAACGCAGGGACAGCATAAGGCAAAATAAGCAGCACACGATAAGCAGCACGCCCTTTCAATGACTCCCATTGAACAACACTCGCCAATACAAGGCCAATGACCAGAGTTAAGCCAACACTCAACGCTGAGAACGCTACTGTCCAAATAAAGATGCTTATAAATGGTTCTTTGATTCCATCATCCTTCCAAACACGCTCGAAGTTTGCAGTATCAATATTGACGATAAATCCGGGTGATATTGTGTTACCAATAAACGCACCGTTTTCATCAATGACCTGATAAAAACCGACCTCCATATTGGGTTTCAATGTCTCACCTGACTTGTTGTTGATCATGGATTCACCATCATCTTGCAACGAATACAGCGAGGCGACAGAAGCAAACTTACGCAAGCCACTCATGCGGATATCAGAACCATCAGGCATATGCAGATCTACATTGCCGAGAGAAGCTTTGTTCTGAATAATCGTTTTGATTTTCTCTTTTTCACCCTGAATATCTGACACGATATTCAAGTCAAGGTCCGTTTCCGCAAAGCCTTCTAAGGTGAACATATCAGTGGCGAGGAGTTGCTCGCCTTTCGTGACAACAAGTTGATGACCATTGTCAATTTTATAGAGATTAAATGGATAGCTCTCACCACTCTGGTAAGTTCTATCGAGTAATACAATCTGTGCCCGTTCTAATGACAGCTGGTTTTTGGCACTATAGTTTGTAAACGCTAGACCGACAGTATAAGCAAGTGGGAAAAGAATGAATAAAATCATTCCCGCTATACCCGGATAAATATAACGATGGGCGTATGTCTTTTTACTACCAAAAATATAAAGAGCTAGAGCAGTAAGCACTACTGTAAGCAGAGCAAAAGCGAGTTCACCGCGAGAATACATTAGAATTGTGGCATAGCCATTCACTATACCTACGGATGCCAATAATGCCCATTTGATAAACACTTTTTGGCTTGAAGGTAATGCGGCAGATGCCGTTGCACCTGAACCTTGAATTGACTGCATAAGAAAACCTGCTAGCGATTAAAAATAAAAAATATTAAGGAGAGGTTACCCCCTCCTAAAAATGAATAGGACCTTCAATTGCTTTCGTGATTGTGCAATTTATGGGTCCTATCTGTTTACGGTTACTTTGTCATTTGCTTGTCTGCGTCTGCAAGTGCAGCATCCACTGTTTGGCGACCATCTACGATGTTAATGATTGCATTTTTAGCACTGCTCCAGAACGCGCCCATTTGTGGGATGTTAGGCATGATTTCGCCATTCATTGCGTTATCCATTGTTGCCGCTATACGCTTGTCACTATCCAATTCTTTCTGGAAAGAATTAAGAGCAACTGCACCGAGTGGTTTATCGTTATTGATCATTCGAAGACCATCGTTAGTAAGTAGGTAGTTTTCGATAAACTCTACGGCTAGATCTTGGTTAGGTGACGCCGTGCTGATACCCGCCGTTAACACGCCAACGAATGGTTTAGAAGATTTGCCGTTAAATTTTGGAAGCGTTGCAACGCCATAGTTAATACCTGATTTCTCGATATTACCCCAAGCCCATGGACCATTAATCGTCATGGCTGTGTTGCCTTTATTGAACGCTGCCTCAGATACTGAATAGTCCATATCAGAAGAGATAATACCTTTATCTATAAGACCTTTAACAAAGTTCATTGACGCTTTAACGCCATCAGTAGCAATACCCGCATCTTTTACATCATAACCAGATGACGTATATTTAAACGCATAACCACCATCAGCCGCCATTAATGGCCATGTGAAATATGGTTCTTTTAGATTCCACATAATGGCTGTTTTGCCATCTTTTTGCAGTTTTGCGTTTAGCGCTTCGACTTCTTCCCAACTCTTAGGAGGTGTTGCAACCAAATCTTTGTTATAGATAAGAGAAAGAGACTCTATCGCGACTGGGTAGCCGATCAGCTTACCGTCATATTTAACCGCATCCCACGCAAAATCTACAATTCCATCTGTTACTTCTTTCGATGGCTTAACTTCGGCTAGTAAACCCGCTTCTGCGTAGCCACCAAATCGGTCATGAGCCCAAAACACGATATCTGGACCATCGCCAGTCGCCGCAGTTTGAGGGAATTTGTCTTGAAGTGCATCAGGGTGAGCAACCGTCACTTTAATACCTGTGTCTTCTTCAAATTTCTTACCAACTTCCGCCAGACCATTATAGCCTTTGTCACCATTGATCCAGATAGTTAGTTGACCTTCTTCAATGGCTGCGTTTGCACTTAATGAACCAAGAGCGGCTAATGTGCATACAGCAACAGTGCTTAGGGCTTTTTTCATGTTTAATATCCTTTTTATATGTGAGATGTAGGGCTCTTTTTAAACGATAAGCCATATTTCGAGTTGTATCATCTTAAAATACGAGTAAGTAATCATCATCCTATATTCTACGCCCCGTATGGTATGGGAATTTTTCGTGATCGTCATCTGCATTAGATAGAGAAGCTCATCACACAACGGCTGTAAAATGAGATTCTAGTCACATTTTGCGTGTCCATTTATTTGAAGTGGATCTTGTTTTGTATTTCTACGCCTTCTACGCCTCATCCCCCACTACTCCCCCTAGAAATTAATTCTAATGGAGGATGTGTAAATAGCATTAATACCGGAAACTAAACACCATCAAGAGTAGTGATTAGTTGTTAATAGCAAAGCTCATATTAAGATAACCGTAAGTAGGTTTACTCACTCTCTCTTTTTTTAAAAACATTTAGTCAAAAACTGTTTCCTACTTTTTATTGTCTACCGTAGTATTTGTATACTGTTAGACGATAAGACAAAAAAATAATCGAGGACAAGCTACATGGCGAGCGTCACGTTAAAGAATGTATGTAAAGCTTATGGCGACTTACTGATCTCCAAAAATGTTGATTTAGAAATCAAAGAAGGTGAATTTGTTGTTTTCGTTGGTCCGTCAGGCTGTGGTAAGTCTACGCTATTACGCTGTATCGCTGGTTTAGAAGAGATCACCTCTGGTGACCTCTATATTGGCGAAGAACGTATGAATGACGTTGAGCCATCGAAACGTGGTGTTGGTATGGTTTTCCAATCCTATGCGCTATACCCGCACTTGAATCTTTATGACAACATGTCGTTTGGTCTTAAGCTTGCAAAAGCAAGCAAGGCTGAAATCGATAAACGTGTATCTCATGTTGCTGAAATATTACAGCTTGGTCATCTGCTAGAAAGACAACCTAAAGCACTTTCTGGTGGTCAACGTCAACGTGTCGCAATTGGCCGTACCCTTGTTTCTCAGCCGAATGTATTCCTACTTGATGAGCCCTTGTCCAACCTTGACGCCGCGTTGCGCGTAAACATGCGCAGCGAAATCACCAAGCTGCAACGTCAACTTGGTTGCACCATGATCTACGTAACGCACGACCAAGTCGAAGCAATGACAATGGCTGATAAAATCGTTGTGCTCGATGACGGTTTTGTCTCTCAAGTAGGTAAGCCTCTCGAACTGTATCATTACCCTGAAAATCGTTTTGTTGCTGGCTTTATTGGTTCACCAAAAATGAACTTCATGAGCGTGAACATTGAAGAAGTCGAAGCACAGCGTGTACAGGTTCAACTTTCTAATGGCAATACACTTTGGATCCCAGTCGATGGGAGAACCGTCAATAAAGGCGAACGCATGTCGCTCGGTATTCGCCCAGAGCATTTACAAAATGCTGAAGAAGCCGACGCCGCCATCGAGGGTGATATTCAGATTGTTGAAAAACTAGGTAACGAAACCCAGATCTATTTGCATTTAGACAGTGCAGATGCGGATGTTATTTACCGCGCTCCTGACACGCTTGCGGTAGAGGTTGGGGACAAATTCTCTATTGGTCTAGCCGCTAATCGTTGTCACCTTTTCCATAGTGATGGTAGAGCATGTAGAAGACTGCACAAAGAAAATGGAATAGATTTTGATTAAGATCTAATAACGTTGCTCAAACTGTAACCACTAAAACCTTGCTCATTCTTAGCAAGGTTTTTTATTTTCTACCCCTAACCCATCCTCTAATAAAGTGCTGAGCGCCTTTCGCGACTACGCTCCAAGGTCTCGAAACACGACAAATCTCTTAAATTAACCGCACGTCAAATCGATTCTCATATTGAGAATACGCAATTTTCTCATTTCAAAATCAATATACTTCCAATATTTCAACAGCTTACAATGTGGCACATAAAGTGTATTTACCTATCTACACACAACCACATAGAGAGTCATTGTCATGGAACTTAGAAAAATAGACGCAAGTGAAACACTCCTTACTCTTCAGCTTTCAGGAGACTTGGACGCAAATGGAAGCAAAGAAGCCCTCCCTCATATTGATCAGGTCCTTTCAGAAGATAACCATCCAGAGATCGAGATCGACCTAAAGCATGTTTTGTTCTTAGATTCCTCTGGTGTTGGCGCCATCGTTTACATGTACAAACGATTAGTTGAACGAGAAAGAAATATGCGAATTGAAAATGTGCATGGACAACCACTCGAAATTATTACGCTGCTTCGTATCAATCAAGCGATATCCGTAAACCAAAAGAGAGAGGCCGCATAGATATCATCTCTATGCGAGACTTAAGGAGAAGCCAGCATGAAAAACAACGCCTATAGACACCTGTTCATACTTATTAGCATCAGCTATCTAGTTGCTTGCAGTAGTAGCTACCCAGAAAGCGGTCGTGGTGGCTTGGCAGAAAATGATTTTGAATCTGGCTTCTCCCCTGTTTTACCTGATGAACCACTCGGTCCAGAACACGGGCTAAGATTCGACTGGCAAATTAGTAAGCTTCATCTCGATATGTTAGTACAGGAAGGCGCTAAATGGTGTTTTCCTGCTGCGGTTGTACAGAATCAAGAAAGGCAAAATAGAATCGCCAGAGAGCTTGAAGGTAACCTGTTACTCGATGCAGCAAACGACCTTATTATTCAGAGAAAAAGCCTTAACAAATTGGAACAACGGCTGACTTATGTCACCAATCAGGCCGATTGTACACCGCCAATAAGTCAGCAAGACCAACAGCAAGAACTGGGTATCATTAACGAGTTATTCGCGATGCTCAACGTTGACAATCAATTTGCCCAGAACTCAAGTGAGATCAATCCAAAATACATGGGAAACCTAGCGCAGGCAGCCAACATATTGAAAGAGAATAAGCATCTACAGCTCGCCATAACAGGCCATGCTGATGCGTCAGGTAGTGTCGAGTATAACGAAAAACTGGCATTAGATAGAGCAAATCAAGTGAAACGATACCTAACCATTTTTGGCTTGAGTCCGACTCGAATTAAATCCAATTCTCTCGGTTCAAGCGCACCGCTTTTCCAAGGTGATACCGCTGCCGTTCAATTAACCAACAGAAGAGTTAGCGTTGAGATTATCTCAAGCAATAGCTCGACCGTGGCCTTAAACACAAGGGGCTCATTATGAAACCCACCAATCTATTTTTAGTCACGTTAACCTGTCTATTTGTCTTACTTTTCACCTCGGCCTCTCAAGCAGACTCAAATGAGACGGTTAACATCGGTGATAACATACAAGTTAACCTTCCCGGGGAAAGCAGTTTAAATAAAGGTTTCCAAGTCGACCAAAAAGGACAAATAACCCTTCCAGAAATTGGTGCTGTGTTTGTGGCTGGATACGATGAAGTTCAGCTCAAAAACATCGTGCTAGAGCGCCTTTCTGTCGCCTTTAGAGACCTGCGTAACGCCGAGGTATATGTCGCTAAGAAACAGTTAATCGTCATGGTACAGGGGTATGTGAAATCACCCGGTCAATTTACTATCCCTAGCAATGCAGGCATTCAGGCAGCGATCACTTCCGCTGGTGGGCTTCGCTCGGGTGCACAGTTAGATAAAATACTGTTAAAAAGAGGCTCGGAAAACAGCGTCTTCAATTACAAAAAATTTCTTGATACCGGCGACAATAGTGTTCTGCCTAAACTTCGTTCACTCGATACAATTTTCGTCCCCGCATCCCCGCTTGTTGGCAATATAGAGCAAGAATTCAACCCACTTTCTCAGGCCAATTCAGGGGACAGTTCAGACCCTAAATCAGCCATTAAGGTTTTCGGGGAGGTAAATTCACCGGGGTCTTTCTCTTATAGTGCCCAGGCAAACTTAGTCGACATATTAATGCGTTCAGGCGGTGTGACTCGCTACGCTAGCGTTGAACAGATTCGTGTAATTACCGATAACAACCCTATCCTTTTTAATCTCAAACGCTACCTAGATTCAGGCGATAGTAAACTCCTCCCTACCTTGTTACCTGGATCAACCATTTTTGTTCCTAAGCAAGAAGAGGAAATTAAATCGGGTGCTAACACCGTTTACGTTATGGGTGAAGTTGCCGCACCCGGTGCATTTGAAGGAAAACCGGGTGCAAGCTTTATGGACATTCTTGCCAATGCTGGTGGACCGACAAGGTTTGCAGAATCAAGACAAATCCGCGTAATTAAGAGTGGTGGTCAAGTCATCAAATTTGACTTAACCGCCTACACAGAAGGTCTAGGAACCAACCGACCACCATCAATTATGCCCGGCGACGCTATTTTTGTACCTGAAAAAACCGACATGAATGAAAAATCGTGGCTGAAAGTGTCACCTAACCGAGCCGTTAACGTGATAGGGGAAGTGGTTAGGCCCGGTAGGATTGAGTGGTCAGATGAAATGGACTTTATGGATCTGCTCGCTCATGTTGGTGGGCCAACACGTAGAGCCGACACGACAAAAATTGAAGTCGTATCAACCAACAGAGCAACCGGAGAAAAAGAACTACAAACCTTCAATTTAGATGATTTCATCAAGAAAGGCGCGAGACGATCAGATCAGCCCGTCATCTCAGCAGGCTCTATTGTTCGCGTACACGACCTACCGCAAGATCCATCAGACAATAAATCCCAGTGGGTGAGACAAAGTTCTGATGCTTCTATCTATATATTTGGACAAATCAACGCACCGGGTCGTTATCGATTCACTAACGAAATGCATTTTTTGGATATATTGTCTGCTGCTGATGGCCCAACAAAAGACGCCGATATTCATAATATTCGAGTCACGCACAGGGACAAGAGCTATTCTAAAGTGAGCAAATTGAACCTAGCCTTGTATTTTGAAACAGGCGACGAGTCCCTACTACCAGAGGTAAAACCGGGCGACACTATTTACATGCCAGAGAAAAACCGTAATTGGTTAGACCGTTCCAAAGAGAGCACAGTAAGAGTGCTAGGCGCGGTAAATGACCCCGGAAGATACGTTTTCAACGACTCTATGACGATTCTCGATATCCTTGCGGAAGCTGGGGGGCCCAGCGAGGAGGCATACTTGGAAAAAATCAGCGTCGTCAATATTTCCACCAGCCAAAGCCAAGCAAGAACCTTTGACCTCATTGAGTTTAGCAAATCAGCCAGTTTTCGAAATCTGCCTGTCATTCGAGCTGGGGACACCATTTATATTCCCGATAGAAGAGAAAGCTTAACGGAGAAAATACGCCTTGGCCTTAAAGACGTTCTTCAAATCGCGACCACCATTGTTTTAATAAGAGCGATCTAATGACCATTCCCGCAATGCACGCCGAAATAGAACAGATTTTTATCGAAGCTGAATTGGCTGACTGTCGTTCACTATGCATTACTTCATGCCAATCAGGTGAGGGCGTAACGTCATTAGCCATCGCCTTAACTGAGCGGTATCTGCTAGCAGGTTATCGCACATTGATCGTTGATCTAAATATCCACAGACCCAGTTTTAGTGTACTGGATATCCCCTCATTAGAACCCAATGCATTTTTGTTAGAGCACGTCAGCTCAACACAGTGTTTTACAGGCATTTCTTCTCCGCTCAATTCTCCTGCTCAACTGGCGTATAAACGGCCGGGGTATCTAAAAAAGAACATAGAAGAGTGGAGCACAGAATTCGATCGTATCGTGATAGACACGTCCCCATTACTTAATATCAATAAGAGCAATATACCCGCACAGATTGTTGCCAATGCGTGTGACCAAACCATTTTAACGGTACTGGCAGGAGTGACAAACAAACATGACATCAAACAAGCAATGAAGCTACTTAATTCATCTCAGATACAACTACTAGGCACCGTTTTAAATACCAAAGAACAGCCTAGCTTATTATTCGAACTCAGCAGAGAGGTAAACAGGCTGGCCTTTCTTCCTCATAAATGGCGATCAGCCATTCTAAATACACTAAAAAAGAATCAATTTCTCTCCATCACGGTATAGTAAATAGTGGATTATTACCTAAACTAGTACTACAACCATTTGAAAAGATAAAGATTATTGATAGGGACAAATAATGATAATAATTAGAACCATCCTAATATCCTTGATAATGCTCATTTCTACGCCTATTTGGGCACACCATTATACGTTTGCTATTGTGCCCCAGCAGTCTGCAAGCCGACTTGCAAAACAGTGGGCGCCCATATTAAAGGCACTTTCAGAAGAGACAGGGCATGAATTTGTATTCAAGACGACGAGTGATATTCCTACGTTCGAAAAAAACCTCGCTAAGGGAGAGTATAACTTTGCTTACATGAACCCTTATCATTTTGTTGTATTTAACCAGTCACCGGGATACCAAGCTGTAGCGAAAGCCAAGGACAAAAAGATAAAGGGCATCATTGTCGTAAAGAAAGACAGCAACATAACGCAGATAGAGCAACTCAATAACTCCGAAATGGCGTTCCCTGCACCGGCTTCATTTGCGGCCAGTATACTTCCTCAAGCGTACCTAAACGCCGCCAACGTTAACTACACGCCTAAGTATGTTTCATCCCATGATTCAGTCTATTTAGCGATAGCGAGAGGATTCTTTCCTGCAGGTGGAGGGGTAATGAGAACATTCAATGCGATACCCCCAGAAATCAGAGAACAACTTAACCCTATCTGGACAACCAAAGGTTACACACCGCATGCCATTGCCGCACACCCTTCTATAGACTCAACATTATTGGAGCAAGTTCAACTCTTTTTTTCTAATCTTGCTAATACTCCAGAGGGCAAAAAAGTACTAGAACCATTGAAAATAAACGCATTTATGCCCGCGAAAAATAGTGACTGGGACGACGTACGAGCTCTGGACATTGACCTCATTCAAACGAAATAGTAGGACAATAAGATGAACCTTCGCAACAAGACTATCATTGGTATTGCAGCAATTGAGACTTTTCTCTTAGTCATTCTTGTCTTCAGTGCCATGTCTTTTTTAGGCGATTCTAATGAGAAGCAACTGATACAAAGGACCCATGCGACCACGACCATGTTTGCGCACGCCATCAAAGATGCGGTATTGACCACCAATCTCGCGACGTTAGATGATCTCGTAAATGACATTATGGTGCTCGAAGATGTGGTCTATGTTCAAGTAAAAAGCTACGGGCAAACACTCTCATCTGGTGGCAATATTGAATTGCTTGAAAATGGTGTACAAATTGATGAAGATTTACGATCCGTCGACGATGGTGTATTTGACACCAAAATCGACATTGAAAGCGATGGTACCGTATATGGTTCTATTGAAATAGGCTTTGCAACCACGGCTATTAGCAAGATGTTGGATGATGCTCGCAAGGCCATAATAGGCATCGCCTCATTAGAGGTTCTGCTAGTGGCACTGTTTTCCTTTGTACTTGGTACCTACCTGACCAGAAGCTTAGTCAAACTAAGAAAAGCAGCACACACGGTAAGCAAGAAGGGGCCTGGTTATCAGCTGAATCTACAACAGAAAGACGAACTAGGTGAGGTTGCAAACGCCTTCGATATCATGTCTAAAAACCTTGAAGATAGCTACACAGACCTTCAGGCCGCCCGAAAACAAGCAGAAAAGGCAAATGAAAGCAAAAGCCTTTTCCTCGCTTCTATGTCACATGAAATCAGGACACCAATGAATGGCGTTATTGGGTTGCTTAATTCTCTCAAGCAGACCCCGTTAAATGACGAACAACAAAAATTGGTTAATGTCGCCACCGACTCCGGATTGTTTCTCCTATCCTTAATCAACAATATTCTCGACTTCTCTAGGATGGAATCGAATAACATGACCATCGATAGGAGGATATTCAACCCCTCTGACGCGACTCAGTCGGTCATTGACAATGTCAAAACACTAGCGCTTGATAAAGGCCTAGATTTGAACTTAAAATCCAATCATCTCCCTGAATACCTTGTCGGCGATGAATATAGATATAAGCAGGTGTTACTTAATCTTATCGGCAACGCACTAAAATTCACCGAATTGGGCAGCATTGATATTGAACTATTCACCACAAAAACATCTGAAAACCACGCAAAAATTACCTGCAAAATAAGAGATACCGGTATCGGCATTTCTGAAAAATCGCTGCCTTACCTATTTGACGAATTTACCATGGCAGATCAAACCTTCTCTCGTGACTATGAAGGGTCTGGATTAGGTCTTGCCATCTGCAAAAAATTGGTCAATCTAATGGACGGTGAGATCATCGTAGAAAGTACTCAGGGCGTAGGTAGCTGCTTTACGGTTCATCTTCCCATGGAGATTGCAACGCGTGACGACTTCCAACAATCCAAAGCATTGCCAAACAACCTACATCCAAAGTGCTTAGATAGCTGCATTTTGGTCGCAGAAGACAATAAAGCCAATCAACTCGTCATCTTGAGTCTTTTTAAGCACATTGGACTCGACATTGATATTGCCAACAATGGTATTGAAGCCGTTCATATGGCTAAGAGTAACGTATACGACATCATTTTCATGGATATCTCAATGCCCGAAATGGATGGACTAGAAGCATGTAAAAGGATCCGAAATATTGACCATAAAACCATGGCCACATTGCCGATTATCGCTTTTACAGCGCATGCATTATCAGGCGATAAGGAAAAATTTATTCGCGCAGGCATGACGGATTACTTATCAAAACCAGTCAATCTTTCAAGTTTAATCAATACACTAAACCGATACGTCGCACAGGAAAGTGACATAGAGATTCAAAGTAAATCGGCAATAATTAAGGTGATACCAACAACGACAAATAACACCGCACATTCAAAACCAATTATTAATGAATCAACGTTACGGCAGATGGTTAAAGATACCAGTGCCGAAGTAATGCCAATGTTGATTGACCACTATATAGACGAAGCGCAAATAAATGTACGCAAAATGCTTATCGCGTTAGAAGAGTCCGATTATGCTGCCCTAAAGTTTGAGGCACACACGTTAACGAGCTCTTCGCTCGCATTGGGCAATACAAGCCTAGCCGAATTAGCTAAAAAAATAGAATCCCTCTGTATCGATAATGAACTCACAAAGGTAAAAGCGATCACAGAAAACTTAGACTCGATTGCACAAGACTCATTAGATGCATTGCAAAGAAGAAAAGAACAAGGATTTTAATGAGATAAAACAGATTTAACGTCTTTATAGTCTATTCTATAGGAATGATGTCCCATATGAAAAACACAAGGGTATAGGTATGCGACCAAAAGTATTACTTGTCGAAGACTCAACCTCGCTCGCTATTTTATACAAACAGTACGTCAAAGATGAACCTTATGACCTGCTACATGTAGAAACTGGGAAGGAGGCAAAAGCATTTATAAGGAACTATGCCCCTCAGTTGGTCATTCTTGATTTACAGCTCCCTGATATTAGCGGTCAAGAAATACTAGACTGGATTCAAGAAAACGAAATCCCCTCTTCCGTTATCATTGCTACGGCTCATGGTTCCGTGGATGTCGCTATAAGCTTAATTCAACGAGGGGCCAAGGATTTTCTAGAAAAACCGATTCAAGCAGAGCGGCTCAAAACCTCTATTCGCATCCATTTAGAGAACGCCAAACTAGAGCATCTCGTCGAGGATTTAGAGAACAGCCTAGACCGTTCTAAGTTTCATGGATTTATTGGCTCAAGCGTGCAGATGCAAGGGGTGTATAAAATCATTGATTCTGTTGCCCCAACCAATGCCAGCGTATTCATCAATGGAGAGAGCGGTACAGGAAAAGAAGTGTGTGCGGAAGCCATTCATCACCAGAGTGATAGAAAGAATAAGCCATTTGTAGCGATAAACTGCGGCGCGATCCCTAGAGATCTAATGGAAAGCGAGATATTTGGTCATATCAAAGGCGCGTTTACTGGTGCGACAGCAGACAGAAAAGGCGCAGCAGTGCAGGCTCACGGAGGCACACTTTTTCTCGATGAGCTTTGTGAGATGGAACTGGAAATGCAGAAAAAACTGCTACGGTTTCTTCAAACGGGTACGTTCACTCCTCTTGGGGAAAGCAGAGAAAGAAAAGTGGACGTTAGAATCATCTGCGCCACGAATCGAGATCCACTACAAGAGGTCGAAGAGGGAAGGTTTCGAGAAGATCTCTATTACCGTGTCCATGTAATCCCGATAGAGATGCCACCTCTTCGGGAACGCGGTAAAGATATCATTACGCTAGCGAATCATTTTCTTAAGATCTATGCCAAACAAGATGGTAAGAAGTTCACAGGACTAGACAAACCAGTTCAACAACTTATGAAGCGTTACCGTTGGCCCGGAAATGTTCGTCAACTTCAGAATATCATCAGAAACATTGTCGTTCTTAATGATGACAAACTCGTCGCAATGGAACATCTCCCGTCCCAAATAAGTCATGTTGATATAAGCAGTAATGGCGAGAGTAGAAAACCACGACAACCAGAGATTGTCGAACAGTTAGAAAAACGACAAAACGAGGAATCTAACGTCATTGAGCTACCTCCATCAGGTGAACCGTTCGAATCAAGCAAACAAACGTCAACGATAATTCGGCCTATGTGGCAAGTTGAAAGAGAAACGATACAAAAAGCTATCGATTTTTGTGATGGAAATGTTCTGACTGCCGCGGTACTACTGGAGTTAAGCCCATCGACGGTTTACCGTAAAAAATTAGCTTGGGAAACAGAGGATGAATATAGCGAAATCTAACACTAACACCTTGTTAAACGATGATATTTGGTTAGCAGTGGACAGCCAAGTATTGGGTGGCATTGAGACCCATATTTTAGAGTTGGCCTCCGGTCTTATACAATTCAAGCAAAAAATTAGAGTGGTACTTTTAACTGAATATTCAGGCTCACAACCGATTTTAAGTAAACTAAAGCTGGCAAAAATTCCGTACAATTTTTTGTCTGAATTGTCTAACTGTAAAGGTGATACAAATGTGTTGACGCAGCTGCGTTGCGCCCTCAAATTACACCGGCCTGCGCTTATCCACGCTCATGGGTACAAAGCCAGTGTTGTTAGTCGATTTGCGTGTTTACACTGTAAATGGACAGCGCCGCCGAAAAGTACCGTACAAATTTCAACCTATCATGCTGGTGAGACCCCAGTAGGAAAAGTGAAACTCTACGACATGATTGACCGTTTTTCCGCTTTTCTCTCTGCTCTGAACTTCGCCGTCAGCAAAGATATTGCCAACAAAATACCTTCTAAAACGCATGTCCTAAATAACTTTGTCGCGCTTCAATCCTATCCCATACACTTTGGCAAAAATATCGCCTTTGTAGGACGAATGAGCCATGAAAAAGCACCGGAGCGCTACATTGAACTCGCCAATAGCTTTCCGCAGCATGATTTTCATCTCTACGGTTCAGGGCCAATGACGTCGCAACTTAAAAAAATGGCAGGGGGAAATATTCGGCTTCACGGCCATATTGATGATATGAATACCGTTTGGAGTGATATAGGTGTACTTATTATCACATCAAAATTTGAAGGGCTTCCGATGGCAGCATTAGAAGCAATGAGCAGAGGTATTCCCGTTATTTCAACCAACGTTGGCGCATTGAAGTCACTTATCATTAGCAATGAAAATGGATGGATTGGTAACGATATGACAGAACTGAGCCACTGCCTAAACAATTGGTTACTCGCCTCAGAACCCACGCAAAATACCATGCGAACAAAAGCCCGCCAGACAATTGAAAGTCGTTTCTCTCTGCAAGCCGTTATCCCACAGTATTTGGAACAATATCAAACCGTTTTAGATCGATAATCGATGTTCTATTGAACCTAGCTAACCTGACTTCAGTAGGCTGTAACTGCTGGAAAAATAAAATTTGATTGTTTCTAAACTCATTTTTGGACATAAATGGCTTAGAGTTGTCGTGCTACCGATGGCAAGACACATTAGATTTTATGGCTCTTCTCCGCTTTGTTGAGTCTGAAACATAAGGCCATTCATACCTACCATACTGATTATTAATGATTTTATAATCAGCATGGTAGGTTTATATTTTGACCCAGTTAATTTCCAATCTTTTGCGTATTGATGGGCAAACAATCCAATCACTCAAACTTGATCCCGATACCCAATCTATTGATGTCTTTTGTCGTAGAGATCGGCGTTTTTCGGTCAGAGAGCCACAAACTCACAGCCCATGCACGGTTAATACTTACATCACCCAAGTTATCCATGATTTACCTATTAGTGGCCTTCGTTGTCGGGTTCATATGGAGTTGGCTCAGGTTCGTACTGCTGACGGGGTTAGACGTATCGAGGAGAGCGAATTCGTCGAAAAAGGTGTTCGTTATTCAAAGCGATTTTGCCAACAAATAAGTGGATTGTGTCGACATATGCCAATTAGTGTTATTGCCAAACACTTTGGCTTGCGCTGGGAAACCGTAAAAAATATCGACAAGGCCGCACTTCATCGGATCCTTCCTCCAAGTGAGCCATCTCTTCTGAAGAACTTAACTCATATCGGTGTTGATAAAGTCGCCAGTGCAAAAGGCCACGATTACATGACCGTGGTATATGACATGAATACAGGACGCTTGATATGGGTAGAGCACGGAAGAACAAGTGCGACTCTTGGGGTGTTTTTAACGGCATTATCAGACTCAACAGCTAAACAAATTAAAGCCGTAGCAATGGATATGGGGGACGCCTATATCAAAGCGGTTCGTGAGCATTTGCCAAATGCTGATATCGTTTTTGACCGCTTTCACGTAATGCAGTTGTACAGCAAGCTCATCAGACAAGAGCGCTCTTTTGAGTGTAAAAAAGCCGATAGCAGGAACGACAAAGCTTTCATAAAAGGTTCCCTGTTTTTGCTACTAAAAAATGCTGACAAGCTTTATTCCCCGCAATCGGACAAGCTCGATGACTTGCTCGAAGCAAATAAACATCTTTGCTTTATATATATGATGAAAGAGCAGCTACAAAAAATGTGGAACAGTGCCAACTATCAGGAAATGTACAATAAGTTGGAGTACTGGTGCCAGTTGGCAAAGCGATCTGGAATACTCAGTCTTTGGCGATTTTCTGAAACCCTCCAGCGGCATAAGCAAGGGATCTGTAACTACGCCACCTATCGATTGACGAGCGCAGCTATAGAAGCAGGTAATGTATCAATTGGAATGTTGAGAAAGCGAGCTAGGGGTATCAGGGATACTGAATACTTCAAATTGAAAATCAAACAAATATCAATGCCTGAGATGACCTCTATCTTTTACCCTGCTGTCAAGCTCATGTAAGCGGAGAAGAACCGATTTTATAGGGTAAACGAAGGCGTTTAACTGACGCCCTCCCCCCCGATTAAACATAACATGCATTATGAGCGTAATCATTGTAGGTCCCCGATGGAAATGTCATGTTTATCACCGTTTGAAACCGATATTATCTCTCTCGCTATTTTAAGCATCGTGTTGGCATTGATATAAGGTAAAGCGGATTATAGGGAGCTTGAGTGCGGGCAATATAAGCAACTTTTAGTCCCGCTGAAAGTGCACCGTACATATCCCAATCATGTGTAGATACGAGGCGTAATGCCGTAACAGGTACATTAAGTACCTCACTTGCAAACTGATAAACTCTTGGACTGGGTTTAAAGCTATTTGTTGTTTCTACAGAAATAACAGTATCAAAGTATTCTGTGAGAGTCGCATTTTCAATTTGCTGTTTAATCAGGTTTTCTGAATAGTTTGAAAAAGAAACGGTTCTAAAACCATACTCTTTGAGTAATGCGCCGCTATTGTGCTTAACGTAATATTAACTAAGGTCGTAAAGTCACTGCTGACATTCGTTACAATACTGTCAATTCACAGTTATGTGATAATTATTTATTAAAGGTTAAGGTGCATTAAGTGCATGCTCGTTAAAATGGAAAATTTTGATAACACTACCAAATTGTTTGCTTCAAAAAAACCGTCGCTTGTTCACCAGTCGCTTGAATTAGTTCAGTTGCATTAAAATTTATTCATGTCTTTTGACCTGACTCAGAGAGCTGAGCCAGGAGTTGCTGCCAAAATTTATTTTAAATAGACTGGCTGTCCATTAATTTTGATGCGCATAACCTTGAAAGGTTGCTGACGTCGATCTTTTCCGTAATTAAATCCCGGCTGGAGGTGCAGTTGGTTCGTGGTAAAATACAGGTAGCCATCATTGCTAAGTGCTAGGGTATCTGGCCACTGTATATCAGGTGATTGTGCAATCGTAGTCCAACGCCCCTGAGGATCGCGCTTTAAGATAGCGCTATTTTCATAATCGCTTGCATAGATATTGTCTTTATTGTCTTCAGCTAGGCCATCTGATGCGCCACGTTTTTCGCCGTGATCAATAACCTCCTTAGCGAGTTGTTGCTCGTTTAGATTATTATTAAGCAAAGCCTTCGTACTGATAGAGTATAAATGACGACTTGAAAGTGGGGTGTAGTAAAGAGTTTCACCATCAGAAGAAATAGCGATACCGTCGCTGCCCACCATAAAAGGGCTTTCTTTGCCTGGCTCTGGACGCATCATAAAATCTTTACCGGCGATAACAGGCTTAAAATTTTTATCTGCTTGCGTTGAGTAATGCCCGGATAGACGGCGTGTGGCACGGCCTGTTTTAAGATCCACAACGATAAGGCCACCTGGACCTGTCATAGATGAATCAGTGATATAAGCAACACCTTGTTCCCCCTTGCTTAAATCAAAACGTACGTCGTTAATATATGTTGAAGGCAGGATCACTTGATCTGAGAGTAAGATAGTCTGAGTTACTTTATCGTCGTTTAAATCGATAGCCACTAACTTAGCACCGCCTTTGATTGGCGATTGAAAGAAAGGGGACGCTGTATCAAGTACCCACAGTCTATTATTACCATCGGCAACCACACTTTGCACGCTGATCAATCGCTCGTTAACAGGTTTATCTGAAGTCGAATTATTGATGTCTGAATCTGGGTAAGCAACAACCTTTCCGTCAATTAATTCGCCGACTGAAAATTGAACATCATCACTCCACCTTGGAAAGTTGACAAAAATACGGCCATTAGGCGCAACCGTAATACCTGTCGGTGTTGCGCCTGTTATGTAGGCAACAACCTCTAGTTGTTGTAATGGCGTGCTCTGCTCTGCTGATACTGAATAATTAAGTAAAAGAGAGCCCAGTATTAAAGCAAAAGCATTTTTTCTTATGTTCATCATTATTTCCTATTTATTGAAATACTGTAGATGGGCAGATCGCCACGAGTATTTGGTAGTTTTTTGTAAATCATCCAAGAAGATTTATTGAGCAGCTGGCTTGCTAAGTTCAAACAATAAATCATTGAATAATCAGTTGGTACTGGGGTATATACGGAAATATGAAGTATCGTTAGCGCACACTTTTCTACCCATGCTTCACTTTATCATCGCCTCTTTCAGAATAAAGCTCCACACCGCAAACCAATACGACCCAATGCCGTTGTGGGTTGAATCGTTAAGGTGTTTTCTTGGTTGAAACCGATATTATCTTTTGTGCTATTTTAAGCATTGTATTGTCATTAATATCTGGCATAAGATAAAGCGGATTGTAAGGCGCTTGAGTGCGTGCAATATAAGCGGCTTTTAGTCCCGCCGTAAGTGCGCCGTGCGTATCCCAATCATGTGTAGCTACCAGGCGTAATGCCGTAATAGGTACATTAAGTACCTCACTTGCAAATTGATAAACAGTTGGATCGGGTTTAAAGCTATCGGTTGTTTCTACAGAAATAACCCTATCAAAATATTCGGTAAGCATCGCATTTTCAATTTGCTGTTTAATCAGGTTTGCTGATGAATTTGAAAAAGCAACTGTTCGAAAACCATGCTCTCTGAGCAAAACGAGTGCGGGTTTAATATCTGAATAAGCCTGTAGATTAGCCAAACCATTAAGCAAACTCGTCCTATCTTCATCAGTTAAATTAACCGAATAATGCACTGCTATTGTGTTCAACGTAATATTGGCTAACGTTGCAAAGTCACTGCTTACGTTAGTGGCAATACACACCGTTGAAGTATGCAATAATTTGGCAAACCATAATGGCAATGCCTCCTCAGATCCAAATACAGTCACAAAATCGGGTTTCAAAGAAGAAAGATCTAACACTGTTTCATTAATATCAAAGAGTATCGTTTTCTGCATCATGTTTCCTTATTCAATTAACGTAAGAAATAATCACCTTTGTTTAAAAGGAACAGTGTTTAAAAAGGATAGTGTTTAAACATACTGTTTATCATCTCATCTAGCTTATTTTTATCGTCCATTATTTTAGCGTAAGTGCGTAAGCCTGTAATTTGGATCTGCAAATGGCTTGCTAACGCTTGAGCCTCTTTATTTTCATCTAGCTCGCCAAGCGCTTTTGCTTTCTCTAATAGGCACACAAATTCTGTTGCAATTTCTATTACATGTGACTTCGTGATGTCGACTAATTCTTGCGAGTCATCAGTTAATTCATTTAATGTTTTTGTCAGCATGCAAACACCATTTGGGCCGTTATCTTGTGTTGTTATCACCTGTGATTTCACTAAAGCTTTAAGCGCTTCTATAGGTGAATCATGCTCATCTTGGCACTGCTTAATTTCGGCGAGACCGATGTCAGTATAATTCTGCAACACTTCTTTAAACAAACCTTCTTTACTACCAAAGGTGGCGTAAATACTGCCGGGTCTCATGTCGATTTCATCTTGCAGATTACGCATTGATGTAGCATGAAAGCCCTTTTTCCAAAATAGGTTAGTGGCTTTATTTATTACCTCTTGACGATTAAATTTTGCTTTTTTTACCATAATAAACTTCTTAGTCATGTAAAATGAACATACGTTCAATTATATGTTTTTTATCATCTAAGAGTAAATAAGAAAAGCAGATATTCTGTGTATTAAAAATAAATACCACTAGTAAAGTGAATAAAATCAATTAAATAATCAATTTACTAGGCATGAAGTGAACGATCGTTCAAAACATTACTTGAACAGTCGTTCATGTTTGTTTATAGTTCACCTCATCGACGAAGAGACAATCAATTTGTCTTTTACTCAGCCCATATTTTAAATAACTAATTGGAATAAAAAATGACAACATTTAAATCAGACATAATCAGCCGTGTATCATACAAAATAAACGGTGCAGACCTTTCTGTACTTCAAGCTGGTAAGGCGGGTAATCCAGTCGCGTTATTAATTCACGGTATTCCGGCGAGTGCATTACTTTGGACTAACGTTATTGAAGCGTTATCAGCTCGTGGTTACTTTGTTGTTGCACCTGATTTACCTGGTTTTGGTGAAACAATAGTTGCTGATAAAAACCAATATGGCATTCAAGCGAGTTCAGACTTACTCAATGATTGGATTATTGCTCAAGGTTGGCAGGATATCTGGCTTGTGGCTCATGATATTGGTGGTGGTGTCGCTCAAGGTTTGTTGGTGGCCAATGAAGCTGCGTTCCAAAAAGCAACAATATCCAACGCGATAACAGCAGATACTTGGCCTGTACCTGCAATTCAAGGTTTGATTGATGCAGCAAACGCAGATCAGTTTGAACTCGCAGCAGAAGCAGGAATAATTGCAGATCAACTTGGGCCTGTGGTTCGTTCAACTTTTGTTAATCAACAGCAAATAACTAATGAAGTCTTGGACACCGTATTCCTTGATTCAAAACTAAACACCGAAAAGGGTCGTGTTAAATTTGCTCACCTTCTGTGTAGCCTAACGAATAAAGATACGCTCGCAAATATGGAGGCGTTGAAAAAAGTAAACCTTCCTGTAAACCTGATCTGGGCGATGCAAGATCCGAATCAACCATGGACAGGACCTGGCTCAATTCTTTCAAATACATTTAAAAATGTGACTGTCGATAAAATTGACCAGGCGGGTCACTTCCTACAAATTGATGCCGAAGAAGAGTACTTAAAGTTACTACTGGGCTAGTACTTTATAAAAGCACGTTGTGAGGGAGTGAAATGCCACTTCTTCATTTTTCATTTTTCATTTTTCATTTTTCATTTTTTACATACATAATAGGAGCATAAAATATGCTACTTTCTATCGTCAGTTTCGTTTTATTAAATATTGCATTGCTACATTATTTCTCTAAATTAAAGCAGAATAAAGCACCAAAGAATCCAATATTTCTTAAGAGTGCAATGGCAATTAGCTCTTTATCGTCGGTTGGGGCGATAAGTACACTTTTTTTAACTCCTACATCGGTGATTTCAACCGTTTTCATCATCGTCATAGCACTTTATGTATTATCAACCAGTGCAGTGTTTACTTTCTTTCTTGCCCAAAAAGACACCCCCATTGGTGATATTAAAATCGCGGTAGGTGATGATCTTTTAGCCTTTAAAACTGAAACGTTTGACTCTAGTTCACTGGCAGGTAAGCGTACGTTATTGAAATTTTATAGGGGCGCATGGTGTCCTTATTGTTCGGCAGAACTGGTTATGTTTGAAGCGCTTAAGCCTCAATTAGATCAATATAACATTCAAATAGTCGGTATTTCTAACGATACCATTGAACAACAAAAAGTGCATAAAGTACGCGATAATATTAGTCATACTTTAGTATCAGATCCTGAACTAAATGTTATCCGACAATACGGTGTTGAGCATCATAAAGCATTAGGCGCAACGTCGGATGAGCTGATTAATATTTTTGGTATGTCCATGCCTCTGCCTTGGAAAATGAAATATAAACCAATGTCTATTCCCACATCGATACTAATCGATGAGAACTGCAAGATTCTATGGATTGATCAATCAGAGGATTATCGTTTACGCGCAAGTGAAGATGCGGTAATGGGGGCGGTAACCGCTAATTTTGCGAAAGATTAATAAATTCTACAAAACACAATAAGATCGGCTTAAAAGCTACTTGCGCTTTTATTTTAAAATAACCCATTCTTTAAGTTTTTTTGAAAATAATTTAGCGCAAGTTATTTTGTAACGCTTCCTAAACTCATTTAATAATGCAACAAATAATAGTCTCACTACAAAAACATGTTGGCTATTTTATTTTATGAGTTACATAACGACAGATTAAGAAAGGTTAAATTAATGAAGAATAATCATTCTAAAAAAATGAAGGTGGTTTTACTATCAACTCTTACAATTATTACTATGTTAGTAGCGGCATATAGTATTAATGCTCAGTATTTTAATGAAAGAAGTATTAAAGCACAGTTAATGATGGATGTATTCAGATTGCTGGAAGGTAACAATTATGGACCAAGTCAAATTTCAAGTTTAGAGTTAGCGGAAGCGTTTATGGATGAAAAACAGGAAGGTGAAGCCGTAAAATATATCCCTAGTTCTGTTATGTTAAAAGAAAAATTTGTAGTCGATTCATTTGGAGAGACTGACGTCTATCGCTTCAATGTAAATGAAAATGAAAAGACTGATAAATTAATTTACCTACATGGAGGGGGAAATGTTAATGAAATAATGGATGAACATATTGAATTAGCATTACACCTTGGCCAAGAATTAAATTATGAAGTTATCATTCCAATTTTTCCACTCGTTCCATATGTAAAAGCGGAGCAAATGTTCGAAGAATTGTTATTGATGTATAGCAATTTATCAAATTCATGGTCTGATGAGAAAATTATATTAATGGGAGATTCAGCAGGAGGAGGATTGAGCTTATCTTTGGCTCAACAAATTAGAGATAAGAAAATGTACCAAACAAGTAAAATAGTACTTATATCACCTTGGGTCGACATTTCAATGAGTAACCCATTGATTTTAGAATCATTAGATGAAAGGGATTACATGCTTGCCGCGAAAGCACTTACACTACTCGGAGAGTATTGGAGAGGCATTTATGAAGCAAATAATCCAATAGTATCTCCAATATATGGTGATTTAAGAGAAGTCGGTGAAATAATACTTGTAGCAGGTTCAGAAGAAGTATTGTTGGCAGATGTCCATAAATTAGTTCTTAAAATGGACAGAAAAAATATAGCTTACAAATATTATGAGTATGAAAATATGTTCCATGCCTTTCCTGTATTTGGATTACCAGAATCCAAAGATGCCATAGATATAATAATTAATGATCTTCGTGATTAATTCATATTTTAGGCAACAGCCCTAGCTACCGTTCAATCTTGTTCGGTTAAGCATTGTTAACTTAGCAACTTAGCAACTTAGCAACTACAAATTATCGAGTGCCGACTAAGTTGGCAGATACCAGAAATAACAAAGAGAAACAGCCTTAATAATTTAAATAAATAGTTATTAAATTTGGGCTTAATTGGAGTGAGAAGTGAAAAAAATTACAGTAGACGTAGCCGTAATCGGCGGAGGAACGGCTGGATTAGCATCATACCGTGCGGCAAAAGAAAATACAGATTCAGTTCTTTTGATCGAAGGAGAGCAATTCGGCACCACTTGTGCACGTGTTGGCTGTATGCCAAGCAAACTATTGATTGCCGCCGCTGAAGCGGCTCATAGTGCACAACATACCGCACCATTTGGTGTGTTTATTGATGGTGATGTTCGGATTGATGGTCAAAAAGTAATGCAACGCGTGCGTGACGAGCGTGATCGTTTTGTTAATTTTGTGCTTGAAGCCGTTGATGAAATTAATGAGACAGACAAAATTATTGGTAAAGCAACGTTCATTGATAAAAATACGCTTATTATCGATAATCATACAGAAATAAAGGCACAAAGAATTGTTATTGCAACAGGGTCTCGCCCTGCATATCCTGGAATATGGAATGAGTTAGGTGATAATTTGATTATCAATGATGATTTATTTAATTGTACTGACTTACCAAAATCCGTTGCCGTATTTGGACCTGGCGTTATTGGTTTAGAGTTGGGGCAATCATTACATCGTTTAGGAGTTGAAGTACTGATGTTTGGAATGGGTGGTCAAGTTGGACCATTCACCGATCCCGAAGTGATGGCTTACGCACAAAAAACATTTTCTGATGAGTTTTATTTGGACGCTAATGCAAATGTGAAAGAGATGATCCGTAAAGATGGCAATGTACAAATAACTTACATTGATAAGCAAGGGTTCGAGCAGGTTAAGCTTGTTGAATATGTTTTAGCTGCAACGGGACGTCGTCCTAATGTTGATAATTTGGGCTTAGAGAATGTAGGTATCGAAAATGACGAACGCGGTGTACCGTTCGCAGACCCATTCACCATGCAAACATCGATTGAAAATATTTTTATAGCGGGTGATGCGAGTAATCAAATACCACTTTTACATGAAGCCGCTGACCAAGGAAAGATAGCGGGCAGCAATGCAGGCCGATATCCTGAAATCCGTGCAGGTCTTCGTCGCACTTCAATTGCAGCTGTATTTACGGATCCACAATTAGCCATGGTTGGTTTGAGTTATAAGCAAGTTATCGAAAATCTAGGGAGTTGTGATTGCTTTGAAACAGGTACTGTTTCTTTTGAAGAACAGGGGCGCAGTCGTGTTATGTTAAAAAATAAAGGTCTATTGCACATCTATGCAGAGCAAGGTACAGGACGTTTATTAGGTGCAGAAATGATAGGTCCACAAGCTGAGCATTTAGCACACTTACTCGCTTGGGCACACCAGAATCGAATGACGATATCGCAAATGTTAGAAATGCCATTTTATCATCCCGTTATCGAAGAAGGAGTTCGTACTGCACTACGAGATCTTAATGCCAAATTGAAATTAGGCAGTGCAATGATAAATCAATGTATGGAATGTGGAGTTGGTTGTTAGCTCTCTGAGGGAGATTGTCAACTTATCGGTAAGGAACTATTAATTCCGACTTAACCTGAATTTTAGGTGCTACTAACCTGCGTCCATTCATAAATGGATCTGTCTCGAAATAATCGATAGTGTTTTTCTTGAATTAAATGCGACAGAAACAAAATAGATTATTTACGACGCCATGACAACTGAGAAATCGTAGGTCTTGGCCCTGTTATTTGAATCGTCTCTGCAGTGGCTCATTGAAATGGGGTTCCTAATTTGGAGGCTTTTATATTTTGGGGATAAATCGTCAATATGCGGCTCGAATACTTTTGTAATATGGGGGAGATAGATCGCTACAGGGGAAAATCGCGTGAACAGTCATGATATGACAAACCGCTCCAGTTCCTCACATGAAAAAGTCTATGGCAAACCAATATGAACATATTTAGAGTGAGTTAAAGCTCTAAGCCCAAACGGGGCAAAGCCGTGTTTGAAGTTGGCCTAGTGAATGTCCGGAAATGACACAGAATTACCGCCTTTAGCAACTAAATCTCTACTACGTTCTCCCCTGATGGTGATAAAATCTCCGCATCAGAATTAACGAGAAACTCTATGTTTATCCATCAAGTTAACGGCATCGACTGGCTGGTAATTACAGCTTTTGAAGAACTGAAAACCATGTTCATTGAAGACGCCGATACGATCCCCTCTTACTTTTCTACCGCCAGCGAGTTGAGCATGATTGATCAAGCCAAACGCGCTTATGGAACTTTGCCTACATTCAGCGGCGTAATCACCGATACCGGTACATTTCAAAGCCAAGATAACGAAGAAGATTTGAACCCACAGCTTGCTTGCCTAGTTGAAGGGCGAGGTCGTGTTTTTATCTATCACGGCGGTTTTGTGGCTTTTGTTGATGACGAGCAAACCTTTATTACCCGAATGGACTGAAAATAATTCAGTAAGTTGAAATCGGCGAATTGGCATCCCTAGCCATTCATCCGAAAGCATTTCGTTGATAAACAGGGTGCGAATTGAACGGAGCCGGATCCTAGGTTCAATAAGAAAAGCAATGCTGCGGTTAACTGGCACTGAGCAAAGTATCGTAAATTCTAACTAGCCTGATTTCGTAATGAGAACACAGGCTCTCAACCTCGATATCACGTTAAATAATCGCTAATATTCACTTCATCAATTTGCTCAGGCTGTAAATAGTCATCAGCAAAACGTTTATAAACCCCCGAACTTAAAAACAAAGCGAATAGCTCAGGGTCAATATGTTGATCTTTAACCATAAAGCTCATGATCTTAATCGACTCCGATAACGTTTTTGCTTTTTTATAAGGGCGATCGGAACTGGTCAACGCTTCAAAGATATCGGCGATGGCCATGACTTTTGTGGTAAGCGACATCTCTGAGCCCGTTAAGCCCATAGGGTAACCTTCACCATTAATTTTCTCATGGTGGCCTCCCGCAATTTTTGCCACGTTTCGCATATGTCGAGGGAACGGTAGCGATTCCAAAATATGGATGGTTTGAACAATGTGATCGTTGATAATAAACCGTTCTTCCTCTGTTAATGTACCGCGTTGAATGCCTAAGTTGTGCACTTCTCCCTTATTCGCCTGATATTGAGTCGGCTTCATTGTGAACCTGTCATCAAATTTGTCTTTGTCATTCCAATCAATAAGATGTTCAGGGTGGTCGCTAAGCAACTTCTCTTCGGTTGGGTATTCATCTTTTTCCGTGTACTGTTTCATTTCTTCTGAAGATATACCGAGTTGTTTACTTAAGGTTCGAGTCCACGTTCGTGATGCGATTTCATTTAACCTATCAAGGTCAGTTTGTGTCACAAACTCTGATCCCAAATTAAGCTGAGCCACAAATTCAAAATCTTGATTCAACTGCTCACATTTTTCCCGTAATTGTTCTCGCCATCCAACTGGATATGCTTGCACTAAAGACTTCAATCTCGTAATTTCTTCATCACGTTTAAGAACCTCGAAGCGCATTCTTACTTCGTGGATTCGGTTATAAATTGTTTCCAGTTTTGTTGCTTTGTCGACCACATACTCGGGTGTCGTGATTTTTCCACAGTCATGTAGCCAACTCGCCATTTTCAACTCTTGCCACTCTTTTGAATTAAGAGAAAAGTGCTCAAACGACGGAAATGTAGATTCTTGAACAGCCCGAGTTAACCACTCTGTTAATATTGGAACACGTTGGCAATGGTTTCCTGTATAAGGTGATTTTTTGTCTAATGACCCTGCAATAACTTTGATGAATGAGTCAAGAAGTGCTTGCTGAGCAGCCATCATGGTGTTTGTTTCTATTGCAACCGATGAAAAACCGAGTAACGAATCTAAATAGTCAGCAAATCGCTCATACTGAGCTTGTGCTTTACCATCATCATACAACACACCAAATGACCCAATTACAATCCCTTCACGATCTTTCAAAGGTATAACCACAATCTGGCTAGTTTTGCTATCGTTCCAATCAATATCTAAGTTCGGGAGCTCGCTGGCTTGGAATATATGGTGTTTCTTTTCAATGAATATCTGCCGAATAAATTGGCCCGACTCAGCGGTGGGAACCTTAGAGTCTAATGCTCGATTTATATCGGCTTTTGTTGCTCCTTCCCACCAAACGTATTTGGGCACTAAGCACTTATTCTCTGCATCTAACAAATAGAGAAACACCCCATTGGCTTCTGCTGCGCTAATCGTATCGCGACAGACGAGTTCTAGCAGTGCCTCTAGGTTTTCTTCGTGAGCAATATTATTCGTCAAAGAGATGAATCGGCTAATTGTGTTTTGAGTGGCGATTTGAGCATTATTGAGATCTTGGATTTCTTTTATATAACTTTGTGAGTTAATAGGAGTAGAAAAATTAAAGCTCTCAATCTCTTTTGCTTTTTGCGTTGCCATTTTTATAGGCTTAGAAATTGAACGGGAAACGAAGTAGATGACAGGTAACATCAGAGCAAAAATCAACAACGAGCCAAAGAGTGTCTGGCGTTTGATTAATCCACCTTGGTCGAACAATTCTGAAGCTTTTGCTGCCATTAACAAATGAACATGGTCACTTTTTAGTGGTTTTAGCGTAATGATTTTACCGAACCAGCGTTCCTTTTCAAACTCGAATAACCCTAACTTGCCATCACGGCGATATTGCTCAATGGCGAATGGCACTAAAGGATTTTCTAATTTGTCTAGGTTTGATAACGATGCGTGAAACGGGAGTTCAGAGCGAGAGGCATCGCTATATGCAAAAACCGTCTTCGAATCGTCATAAAGCACTCTTATCGACGATTTATTAGTTAATGTATCGGTTAGCGAATCACGCAAACCCGCCAGTAACACTTCTGCGGCAACAACCGCTCCGTTATTACTTGCTCGATAAATGGTAATCCCCGGTTCATTAACGCCTCTGAGCAACCTTGGTTCTGAAATTAGATTCTTGTCTATCACCGCATTTTGAAATTGGTGTTGTTTGTCAAACATAAAGGTTTCTGATCCACCAACATGTTCGGTGAAAACTAACGATGAGTTCAAGCCTTTAATACGAACAAAATTAGAGTTTCGATGAGTCACGACGAAGATGGTATCTTCCTGCAGATCCATGCGTTTTCTCATCTCACTATCTTTCACCCTCATCACGAAAAATACATCTCCATTTGGGTAATAAATAGAGTACGACGTGACATGCGTGTATTCACTAAGCAAATGAGCAATTTCTGGTAAAGAGTTTTCGCGGCTTTCTATCGTTTGAGCTTGAACAATCTTTCCCTTTGAAAAGGTACCAATTGCGGTAAATGCTGCACCATAGTGCGCGGTCATTTGGCTGCGCGTTTGAGCCGCGATCCTTTGAAATACATTCCTATTAGTTTCAAAAATTACGTCTGTTAGTCCTTTATTGGTTAGCCAAATTTGAGCACCAGTAACTATAACAACGAGCACAATAATGACAGTGGTAATATGGACATGAATAGGGAATGTTCTACGTGCATTATTCATCTGCTGTTAAGGCCTATTTATTTTAGAGTTACTATGATAATAGTTGCGTTTGATAGAATCGGTAGCATCTCTCTTTGCTTTTGACATTTACTCGTTAAGCGGTGAACAACGCTTCTTCGACCTTAGGTCGCATGGGCATTTCTGAGTTACGAAGTACCATTACAAAAGAAGTGTGTTATTAAATTCGAGATGCACCGCTTTTTGACAATCTTGTTAGCAATACATATCTTTCATTCCCACGTTCTGGTGAACTAGCCCTTAAAGTTGGATATGTTGGCGCATTGGGGTCACTTATTGCTGACAGTAAAAACGGACAGACGGATATTATTTTGATTCTCAAATTGAGAAAACGATTTTTCTGCCAAAAGGTAATTTGTACGAATACTTATTAATCAAAAACTTAAGTTACATTTACATTCTGGCACTGAGATTGCTGTTTAACCATACTGCTCAATAATATGGACGTCGGTATGGAACAGAATACGCATCAAGAGAAATCACAAAATCATTGCTTAATTTTTGATCCCATTCCGTTCTTCGGGGGTTCAAAGCTTGCCACGCAAGAAGCTATCAACCAGTGCGATAACGAGTCCGTCTCATTCACTGTCCTTACTGCTAGCCCGACTTGCTGGAAGAGTGAGGTTTCGTTAAGTACGCATCAAATAAAGACCATTCACCTTCGAATGCCGGCCTTTCTTTTCACCGCCAGTCACGGGGGACTTTTTTGGGTCAAGCAGTTCTATTTATCTCTCATGCTCTTCATCACTTTACTTCGTATCCCTTCTGTAAACTCAGCGGTAGGCATGTCAGGCCCAGGCGTTGATATGTCGCTCTATCTCGTAAAGGCAATCTGGCGGTTTCCATTGATTCAGCTTATCCATGGCCCTGTTGCGAAGTCTCGGTCCATTGGTCATTGCCTAACGAAAGCAGACGTCATCTTTGCGCTTGAATCCTGCCACTCGTCAATACAGTCAGCGTTTAGCCATTATTTCGGTTGGAGAGTACACGCTCATTCCGCACGGGAATTCACACGGTTTGCCCTCTCCTCTCCACACTATCTTTTCTTCAACAATGGTATTAGTTCCAATCAATGGCCAACTTCGTGCACCTATGGTGAACCGCGCCTTTTTTGGGCGGCATCTCTACTAAAATGGAAGGGGCTAGATACACTAATTGAGACTGGGAAACGCTTAGCAAATACAACCCCTATTCCTACAGACATCTGTTATATAAAACCGAAACGTACGCAAATCTCTATTACGCAAGCACCTGTTCAAATCCCACTTTTTTCATGGCATCAAAACCCTAGAAATCTGGATGAAATAAGAGCACGAAACAATATATTTGTTTCTACGAGCCAAAATGAACCCTTTGGTTTATCGATACTAGAAGCGATGGCCGCAGGTATGTGTGTTGTCATTCCCAATGACGGTGCCTATTGGGATAATGTATTGACTCATAAGGTTGATTGTATCAAATACAAACCCAACGATTATGAAGATCTTTTCCTTTCTATTCAAACACTTATTTATTCACCATTTTTAATTCCAGCGCTTGGTCAAAAAGCACAAATTAAAGCTGAGAACTATCACGCAGAACAATGCTATAGAAAGATCGCAAGGGCCATAGTGAAATCACCAAAACTAATCGCGAAAGAGGGGTAACGTGATGATCCGATTAGCCATGCCTTCTGGTTTCAGAAATATACTCTATTACGGAATAGGCCTATTTCTGATGAAAGGTTTATCCTTGTTTATGTTGCCATTTATTGCCACTAACCTATCCATTGCAGAGGTGGGTAAACTTGAAATCCTCGCCAGTATCGCGGCATTTTTTGGCTTGTTCATCAATCTATCCATGCACGAAGCACTTTATCGCTATTCAGGTGTAGAAAATACTCTCTCTAACAAGAAAAAAATCGCGGCACAAATCTATACGTTGACGGCACTCATTGCGTTCCTCGCTTTTCCTGTATTACTAATATTCTCTGGTTATCATCTTGCTCAATTTACTTCTCTGGTTACGCACACTGAATTTTCGATACTGGCCTTTGGCTTATCTATCGAGGGGGCATTAGGAATATCGTTGGCGTGGTTACGTATGCAAGATAGAGCAAAGTGCTTTGTCCTTGTCACCGCTGCAAGTGCGATTTTACAACTAATCTTGGTTATTATTGCGATACGACTAGAAGCTGGTGTATCAGGAATTTTACTCTCCTCTGTTGTTTCACATGCGATTCAACTCGGTGTGCTTCATTGGATCAATAGATGGTCATTCACCTTTCCTAGTGCTAAGCAAACGAAGATCTTTGCACGCTATTGCCTACCACTGGCTCTCGCGAGCAGTATTGGTTTCGCATTGAATGGTGCTGATAGATGGATTCTTGCTTATTCCGGATCGTTGGCGGATGTCGCGATGTACGCCATCGCACTAAAATTCTCATTAGCAATGTGTATTCTGGTTCAACCTTACGGCCTCTGGTGGATGCCAAAACGCTTCCAGCACATTGAAAACTTTGGTCGCCAATCAACGGCGCAATTGTCCCAATACGGTTTTGTCTGGATCGCTATGCTCACCGCGTCGATCTCGTATCTCGCGCCTATGTTCATCACCTTAGCGCTTCCTGAAGGCTATTCAGAATCAACCAAGTATGTGTTGGGAACACTCTCTATTGCACTAATGAAAGAGCTGAGTGAAATAGGCAATATTGGCATTCTTTACCGTCGTAAAACTGGCACACTGCTCGTCATTAATATCGTCGCTTCAACCGTCGGTGTTTCTGTTGCTTGGATGATCAAAGAGTCAGGTGTATGGGGGATAATATTAGCCCTCAATATTGCTCAATGTCTTAAGCTGATTCTTATCTTCGCTCTAAGTCAAAAACACTATTTCCTCCCTTATCAGGTTCGTCCTATCTTGTTCATTTTTTCCCTCACCGCACTGTTTATGGTTGGTTCCTATACTTTGAACGGTTCAATGGCCCAAGTTATCTTAACCATCGCCGCGCCATTAGTGATTCTAGCGACAGCCATTATCTCTGGTCTTATCCCCTCCATTACTTTACCAAGATTGAACAATAGCAAAGAGTTCGGTCGCTTATGAAACTGTCACCCAAAACCCACATCCTATCCGACCGTCGTTATTCAGGCATAACACTTGTTACTCTGTGCTGCGCTGTTATATCGCTTATCTGGATCATCGCACCCAACCCCGTTGTCGTCCTCATCTTATGCGCTTTACCACTAGGGCTACTTTTTGTTATTAACCATATGTTTGGGTTGGTCTTTCTCTTTGTTATCTTCTCGTTTTTTCGTATTCATGAGGTTATCCCCGTACTTTATCCATTGAAGATTCCATTGCTATTATCTGCAGGTGCCCTGCTTGCACTGGCATGGCACAGTGTCATTAGCAAGACACTCACTCCCTATTGGCATCCCTCACTTTCTTGGTTAGTGGCGTTTTGGGTTCTCATATTGATCGGCATCGCACTTGCGTCAAACCGACCTATTGCCATTGAGTACTTTAAGAATATCTATTGGAAAATTATGGTCATGACGTTGGCGATCATCTGGATAGTCAATCAGGCCAAATATCTCTCTTACATTACGCTGCTGATCAATTTATCTGGTTTACTAGTAGGCAGTGTCGCCGTTTACAACTCGATAAATGGCATTGGCCTGGTAGAAGGCAGCCGTGTCACTATTGGTCGTGATATCGGTTCAATGCTCGGTGACCCGAATGATCTGGCGCTCGTTTTAATGTTCCCACTCGCGTTCTCGATATCTACCTTTATCACCAAAAAGAATCACTTAATGCTTCGCATTTTTGCAATTGTCACTAGCGCCATACTTATCTACTCTATTATTGCCACGCAGAGCCGAGGTGGGCTATTGGGAACGTTAGCCATTTTCTCCGTACTGGCTTTAGGTAAAATCCGTTCAAAAACCTTGTTATTTTCCCTTGGTATCGCCGCCACTCTATTTCTTTACTTCTTTGCTGGGATCTCGGAAAGAGCCTCTGGTGGCGCCGCCGAAATAGGCGTAGATGCCTCTGCGATGGGCCGCTTATATGCGTGGCAAGCTGCATTTCGAATGTCGTTAGAAAACCCCTTAACGGGTGTTGGCCTCAATAATTTCTATTCAAATTATTTCTATTATAGCGCTCACTGGGACGGGTTGAATCATGCTGTACACAGCACTTGGTTTGGTGTGTTAGCCGAAACAGGAATGTTAGGTTTGATTGTATTCATCAGTTTCATCGTGTCTTTAATTAGAACAGCAAAAAACACCGTGAACAGAATTAAGGGACACCCGTACCCTGCAAATGTAGAGACAATGGCGAATGCCGTTTATGCAGGCCTAATTGGTACGGTAATTTCTGGTACATTTTTAACACAAGGGTTCAATTGGCCAATCTACATTCTTGCAGCGCTTACCATCTGTGTCGCTCAAATTGCTAGTCAAAATGAGAATTCAAAATGATGACAACTATAACCAATTGATTTTATATCATTTATTAAGTGGCACATTCTGTGAAGGTCTTATTGAAAGAAATCAAAAAGAGACGTTACCATGATGACACTTTCCCCCAACAATCTTAAAAATTGGTTGAAGCAGAGCCCTAATCCGCACCATCAAAAACTGTTCAGCTTGCTAAAAAGCATACGAACCTTCGACATACCTACACCTAAGGCTCTCAATAAAACACTCTACTTCGTGCTCATTCTCACCAAGAATTTTTTAAGTAACATAACTCGAATTTTTCTGTATACACCCGCATTTAAAGGACGAGTGCATTCCTGTGGCAAAAATCTTTACCTTTACACTGGTATTCCATTTATCTCCGGTCCTCTATCTATCTACGTAGGCGAAAACTGTCGTATTTCTGGACAAACCACGTTTAGTGGCCGCTCTACTAGCCATAATCCCAGCCTCACTATCGGTAACAACGTTGGTATTGGTTGGCAGACCACTATCGCGGTCGGTACGAAAGTCTTTATTGGAAATAATGTAAGGATTGCCGGAAGGTCCTCTCTATTTGGTTACTCTGGCCATCCATTTGACGCGACAAAACGGGCGGCTGGAGACCCAGACCTCAGCAATCAAATAGGTGACATTACGCTAGAAGATGACGTATGGCTGGGTTCAAATGTCACCGTAAATAAAGGCGTCACAATTGGCAAGGGCACCATTGTCGCGACAGGAAGTGTTGTGACTAAAAGCCTGCCTTGCTTTGTACTCGCCGCAGGTAATCCAGCCAAGATTATCCGTGCTATTGGATAGCACAGACTTTCATATTATCGAACAAGAGGTGAATTATGCATGATCTTATTGTATTTGGTGAAGACCTAGGTGGTTTGCCGTCTAGTACACAACATCTGATCACCCGATTAGCTAAAGACAGAAAGGTTGTGTGGGTTAATTCTATAGGGTTAAGACAACCCCATTGGAATAGCAAGGATCTAAAAAGAGCATGGGCAAAACTGCTACCAAAAAAAAGTCGTGCGCACCATTATGCGAAACCAAAGGTTCAACATCACAACATAATTGAGGTCGACTTACTGACCATTCCTGCCCCTAAGTCAACGTTCGCCCGATATATCGCGAAAGATATGATGATAAATCAGCTGAAACCCATTATCGATAAAGCAAAGCTCAACCAACCTATCCTTTGGTCATCTCTGCCGACCACGGCGGATCTTTGCGGTAACTTGGGCGAATCTGCTGTTGTTTACTATTGTGGTGATGACTTTAATGCACTCGCTGGTGTCGACCATCATACGGTTAGCAATCATGAAAAAAGGCTCATCGATAAAGCAGATCTGATTCTGACCGCAAGCGAAAACCTTAAACATAAATTCCCTGCGTGTAAGACCCATTTACTGCCCCATGGCGTTGATACCGAATTATTTACAAACCCGCAGCCGAGAGCGAACGATCTTCCTATAGGTAAACCTATTGCGGGTTTCTATGGCAGTTTATCAAATTGGATAGACTATCCGCTTATCCAGTTTCTCGCTGAGTCGATGCCAGATTGGAATTTTGTTTTTATTGGCCCTAACGAGTTAGAACAGCGAAAGCTGCCTAATTTAGACAATATTTTCTATCTAGGAAGCCGTTCACACCACGATCTACCAAGCTACAGCCAACACTGGGACGTCAGCATTCTTCCTTTTATTGATAATCCTCAAATAAGGGCATGTAACCCTTTAAAGCTAATGGAATACATGGCTTCGGGCCAACCCATTGTTAGTGTCGATTTCCCTGCACTTGCGCCCTATAAACAGCATCTTAACGTTGCCTATTCTCATCACGATTTTCGTCAAAAACTCTATCAGGCAGCAGGATCACCCCGTATATCTAAAGACGCCGTTTGTCATCAAAGTTGGGCGGAGCGCAGCCAGTTTCTCAATTGGTTATTGGAGCTATTATGATTGAACTAAAGATAAGGCTGCTTATTTTGCTACAAGGGGCATGGAGACGCCGATATATACTATTGATGCCGGTTCTCATTATGCCTTTTGCCGGCTATATCGTAAGCAAACTAGCACCAGCACAATACCATTCACACACCAGCATGCTTATTCAAGAAACGGCGAAAATGAACCCATTCCTTGAAGATATCGCTGTCTCTACTGGTTTTAAAGACAGAATAAATGCGCTAAGTACACTACTTAAAAGTCGTCACATTTTGCAATCTGTTGCCCTAGATCTTGGCCTCATTGATGCCGCTATGAGCACCAAAGAGTCGGAAAAAGTGATCAGAAACTTATCGGATAGGATTTCTGTTCATCTGCTAGGTAAAGAGTTTGTCCAGATAAAACTCACCGCTTCGGCACCTCAAGGAATGAAAGCGCTACTAGAATCCATAAGTGACCACTTTATAGACCAAGTCCTTGCGCCGGAAAGATCGTCTATCAAAGATTCTGCAGAGTTTCTTACTTTCCACATAAACAAGCGATTAGAAGAACTCAATAATGCCGAACAAGCCCTCGCGGATTTCCAAAACATAAACCCAAATGTGTCGCCTGAAAGGCAGAACGAAAAGCTGTCTAGACTTGCGGCATTAAAACAGACCTTATCCGAGAAAAAAGCGACGCTTGCAGGGGTTGAAAAAAGTTTGGGTAGCCTTGATCAGCAACTGTCTAGAACCAACCCTGTTGTAGGAAAAATTGAAGAACAAATTATCGAAGCTCGCAGCCAACTCACTCTCTTGAGAGCCAACTACACTGAAAACCACAGCGCTGTACAAGCAAAAAATCGAGAACTCTCTCGATTGGAGAACGAACGAGAAACAATGGTAAACGTAAATTCATCCAACCTTTCTAGTGAAAAGTTGTGGGATATTGCGAGTAGCATTCAACTGTCTCAATTAGGCAACATGCAGCCTTTACTCATCACTCAACTACAGAGTTTACAGTTGATTAGAAGCCAGTACGAATCACTCCAAGAAGAGAGCAAAAGTTTGAAGCAGATGATATCTGTTCTAGACAAAGAGACGAACCAATTTGGCGACCAATCAAAGATCTTATTTAACCTACAGCGCAGTGTCACCAATAAAAGACGGCTCTACGATGAGCTTGTCGAACGATTTGAAATGGCGCAGCTAACCGGCTCACTCGGTAATTTCGAACAAAATAAACGCGTTAAGATTATAGATTTGCCCTATACCCCTAGCCAACCATCCAACTTCCCTAGCTGGGTATATATACTCTCTGGACTATTTGCAGGTATCGCTCTTGGTGCCGGAATGGCCACTCTACTCGAACTCTTTGATACCACTATTCGTCGACAAGATGAACTGATTTTGATAACCGGCGCGCCCGTGTTGAGTAGCATACCTAATGTCAGTTATTAAATTCGTTCTCATATTGAGAAAATCGAATTACTGGCAATAATAAAAGCATAACCTATTGTTATTGAAGATAAATATACTTGGCACATTACCTGCAAATTATTTAAACAAATAGTCTATTTAAAACAAAAAATCTATTTAACAAATAGTCTATTTAAAACGGAATAATCCCACATATATATAGAAGGATAGCGTTATGGATATGACCTCAACACGCAGACACGGAAAAAAAGTTATCCATGTGGTTCAACACCTCGCCCCAGGAGGACTCGAAAGCCTAACCCTAGATCTGCTGAGTTTTGCTAACCCAAATGACCAAGTATTGATTGTTAGTCTGGAAGGCACGAAAGAAGAATCACTTAAAAACTGGCCTAGACTTGAAGCGTATCAAAACCAATTGGTTTTTTTGGGAAAAAAACCGGGCGTTCATTTAGGTTTAATTCTTACCCTAATTAAAGCTTTTAGAGCGGTGAAACCCGATGTGGTCCACACCCATCATATTGGTCCTTTGCTCTACGCTGGATACGCAGCGCGCATGGCGGGTGTGGCCGTTAGAATTCATACCGAGCATGACGCTTGGCACCTAGAAGACAAAAAACACCGACGCATTCAAGGTATGGTTCTCAAGGCTGCAAAACCAACACTGGTTGCCGACGCCTCTCATGTCAAAGAGAAACTTACTGCCTGTTTTTCTGGGTCCAACTCGGTCGTCATAAAAAATGGCGTTGACTGCAAAAAATTCAAACCCGGTTCAAAGCAACTGGCGAGAGAACTGTTCAAATTACCTAACGATAAAACAATAATCGGAATGGCCGGTCGCTTAGAACAAGTAAAAGGTCATGACTTAGCAATTAAAGCCCTCGCTCTGTTAGAAAAAGAGGTGATATTAGTTATTGCTGGTGATGGTTCGCAACGAAAATATCTAGAAAACTTGGTCGAAAAGTTACAACTAAAAGAGAGAGTGTTGTTTCTCGGTTTAGTTGAAAATATGCCGCGATTTTATCAATCATTGGATCTGTTTTGTTTACCTTCACGGTTCGAGGGATTACCTCTTTCACCGTTGGAAGCGCAAGCGTGTAATATTCCCGCCGTCGTCACTAATGTTGGTGCCTCAGCAGAAGTCTTATGCCCAAAAACGGGGGTATTGGCAAAATCAAACGATGTTGCTGACCTTTCTCATTCATTAGCAAGAACGTTGGCAAACCGTTCCACGCATCTCCCGCGAGAATTTGTGGTTACAAACAACAATATTCATCAGATGGTTAAAGCTTACGATGATCTTTCAATGGGAGAATTGGCATGATGGAACTACTGTTGATCGTATCTAGCGTGGTAAGCGCTTGTTTAATTGTCTATAGCCATGTTGGTTATCCTATGCTGCTAGGCTGGTATAAAAATAATAGGCCACTAAAACCGATTTCTATTTCGTCACGAAGGTTTAAAAAAAATGCAAGAGACGGAGATTTACCAACGGTAACGCTTATCATTCCTGCTTACAATGAAGCTCAATGGATTCAAGGAAAAATACGCAACATCGCCAGTTTAGATTACCCACGACAAAAACTAAATGTCATCATCGCCTGCGATGGATGTACCGACAACACCGCTCAACTAGCACAACTGACTATACAAGAAGCCATATGTGAAGATGTCCATTTCGAAGTTATCAATTTTGCATCTAATCGAGGGAAAATAGCCGTCATTAATGAATTAGTACCTAAAGCCGCATCCGATATTGTGGCACTCAGTGATGTATCTGCACTTTTGTCTATAGATTCATTGCAGATAGCATCCCAATCATTTAATGACAAACGTGTTGGTGTCGTCAATCCCAATTACTGTATGACGTTATCTGGTAATCATGAAGAAACAAGCTACTGGAAATATCAAGCTAAAATCAAAAATGGCGAGGCCTGTTTAGGTGCGACTATTGGTTGCCACGGTGCATTCTACCTATTTCGACAATCACTTTTTCAACCCCTTGATCTGGACACCATCAATGATGATTTTGTCCTACCGATGAAAATCGTTGAGCAAGGGTATTCCATTGTCTTCGAACCGAGAATTAACGCGATAGAGCTGGAAGAAACCAATCACAAAGACGACTTTGCACGACGGTTAAGGATCTCGGCAGGTAACATGCAACAAGTGCTTCGTTTAATCCATTTATTCAACCCAAAATACGCGAGCACGGCCTTCACATTCTTCTCTGGAAAAGGGTTAAGGCTACTGACGCCATACTTGATGTTACTTTGCCTTATATGTTCACTACTTCTCATTGAACATCCTTTATTTCTTTTCGCGTTAGTCATTCAGATTACCGCGTACAGCGTCGGTCTAATCTGCTGCTGCCTACCTTTTTTAAGGAAGAGTAAAGTATTGTCCATATTAACTTACCTACTATCCGGCCATTTGGCGAACCTCGTTGGTGGGATCACTTATTTATTCACCAACAAACCATCTCCCAATAAGGTATCTCCTACAAAATTATCGCCACAAGAACATGCCAAGAAGAGACAATTCAACTTTTAAGATTCGAGGGCAAAACCATGACCAATCACCATCGAGAAATTTACATCGGCAAACGCATCTTTGATGTCCTGATCGCAACCTACACTTTGTTACTGTTACTGCCACTGTTTCCTGTCGTTGCACTACTCATCAAGGGAACATCCAAAGGGCCAATATTTTATAAGCAACTGCGCGTTGGTAAATGCACGTCAAAAACCATCACGTTTTTTGAGATCATTAAGTTTAGAACAATGTATCAAAACGCAGAAGCAAGTTCTGGCGCTGTATGGGCCGTTGACAACGATCCGCGCATTACACCTGTTGGCCGATTTATGCGTAAAGCACGAATAGATGAAATCCCTCAGCTGATTAATGTATTGAAAGGGGAGATGTCGCTTATTGGACCACGACCTGAGCGACCTAGCTTTTACCAAAAATTGAATCAAGCCATTCCTTTCTTTGTAGAACGAACCTATGGCGTACTGCCCGGAATTACTGGGCTTGCTCAAGTAAACCAAGGCTATGATACCTGCATTAATGACGTAAGAAGAAAGGTCGGTTTTGACCATAGCTATGCCCTTGCGATAACCTCTGTATACCAGTGGGTAGTGACTGATTCTATTATTCTACTTAAGACGATCGCGGTGGTATTCAATGGGCGAGGACGCTAAATGACAGAGCGAAAGACGATTCTTTTTGTTCACTATGGTGAAGACTGGATTAGAGGCAGTGAGCAATCACTACTCAACCTTATTATTCACATTGACCGTCAGAAATTTCAGCCGATCGTTTGGACGAATAACCCCTCGCTTCACCGGGTGTTAAACAAGCTCTCGGTTCCAAGTCAACTTGATACCTTCTCATTACTATTTGGATGGGTTAAACCAAAACTTTCTTTTGTTAATTGGTTCAGACTCATCCGAAAAGGGCTATATCTTATTCGTGAAAACAGAGTAGATATTGTACACGCCAATAGTGGTGGACCTGTTCAGTGGATGTCGCTGGTTTGCCGACTGTGTAAAGTGCCTATGCTCACTCTATTGCACTGCGATTATCCGTTAAGGGACAGGGTCAGTTTAGGCCTGCATTTTTCCCAAAAAACCGTTGTAGTAAGTAAGGCTATCAGTTTTAAACTTAGTGGAGATGGCTATCCCAACAAAAAGATCAAAGTGATACATAATGGTATTGATTTTTCTTCGCTTGCTCATGCTCCAATAATCAATGTCAAAGAGAGATTAAATCTTCCAAAGGGCAGCTTTCTATTTGTTACTATTGGCTCACTCATTTCAAGGAAAGGGATAGATAAGTTGATCGATGCGATGCAAGCCATCAATTGCCAATCCCGTAATGTGCATTTACTTGTGATTGGTGAAGGCCGTGAGAAACAACCACTACTCGACCATATAAACTCGCTAGAATTAGACAATAACATTCACCTTATAAGTGAACAGAAAAACCCCGTTAGTTGGCTAAAAGGAGGATGCGACGCCTTCGTTAGTGGTGCACGAAGCGAAGCATTTGGTCTTGTTATCGCAGAGGCGGGATTTTCTGCGCTACCCATTGTGGCACCAAATATAGGGGGAATTCCAGAAGTGGTTAGTCACAACCAATCCGCCATCCTATATAATCCTAAGAACAAATACGCCTTGCCCAGCGCCATGCTTAGAATCATTCAATCAAAGCCATTACAACGCAGGTTGGCAAGTAATGCTCACAAAAAAATTCTCCATCAATTTTCCTTAGAGCGACAAGTGAAGGAAATGGAATTGGAATATTTCGCCTTGATAAACCATTCTCAAAATGAGATTCAATTTAGATAATCAGAAAAATAAAATAGTTTATCTTTATTTTTCAATGAATTAAAAATGGCACAGAGATTGATATACCTTTAATAGTATTTCATTATTAAGGGACGTTTCAATGAATAAACTACTTGTACTTTTCCTCCTTGTTATCTCATCACAGGGTGTTTATGCGTTACCATTCGACACCTGCCCTAGCAGAGCGTATCTATTCCAATCGAAACCCGTTCAAGTCTATGGTGTAAATCTTGTTACCGGCCAGACCACTCTTTTACAAGGAGACACGGGTGTCAGTAGCAACATTAATGGCGTCGGATTTGATTTTGAAGGGCGTTATATTTATGGCTACGACACAACACGTAAACAGATTGTTCGCTTGGGAAAAAACTTCCAAGCTGAAACGGTAAATAGCGCTGGTTTACCGAGTGACTATACCTTCTATGTCGGTGATGTTTTCAATAAACACTATTATCTTTATCGCCAAGGTAAAGGCCTATTTAAGATAGATCTATCCCCTCTTGATATAGATAGTGACGCCACACTGGAAGTGAAACAGATCACGAACATTGCGAGTCAAAACCTGACTGATTTTGCCTTTCATCCAGGCAACGACCAGCTCTATGGTATTGATAACAACTCTGGCCACCTTTACCAGTTTGATACCAGCACAGGCGACAGCACCTATATTGGAGACACAGGTCAAACTGGGACGTTTGGTGCTGGCTACTTTGATGTCAATGGATATTATTATGTTGCTCGAAACCAGGACGGCTATATCTATCGAATAGATCTGTCGGATCAAACGAATATTAACAACGGCTTAGTGACAGCGGTTAAATTTGCTGATGGCCCAATGTCGAATCAGAACGATGGTGCTCGCTGTGCTAATGCCCCTGTCATCGACGAAGACTCAACGATCGATTTTGGCGACGCGCCAGACACTTACCAAACCACTCTCGCGAACAATGGACCGAGACATCAACTCGACAACATGACTTGGATTGGCGCTCAAGCGCCAGATGGCGAACAAGATGGATTGGTTGCGCCACTGAGTGATAATTCGGTTGGTACCAACGATGAAGATGGTATTGGCTTTGTTACCGCTATAGAGGCGGGACTCGACGCGCTAATAACGGTAGAAGCATCGACCCAAGGTTATCTTTCCGCATGGATTGACTGGAATCAAGATGGTGATTTCACTGATGATGGAGAACAAGTGTTCTCCGATACCGTGCTAGTAAAAGGAAACAATACACTCTTATTTATTGCCGATATAGAGGCAGTTGAGGGGTTAACATGGAGCCGATTTAGATTCAGCCAACAAACTAATCTATCCCCAGTGGGCGGTTCAACCTCTGGTGAAGTTGAAGATCATCAGATCATAGTTATCTCGGAAGGGATCACCGTACGACACTTCCCAAGTGAGATGGGATACGCCACGTTGGCCTACGAAGATAATTGGCCCTATACCGCCGATTACGATATGAACGATGTCGTCATTCATTATCGGATCACTGAAGTTCTTAAAGATGGAGAGATTAAAAAATCCTTTATCAAAGGGAGACTCGCGGCTTTTGGTGCGGATTATCACAACGGATTTGCTATTAGATTACCTAATTTAAGCCGTAACAACATTGATACCACTCTTACCCGTCAAATACACAATGACAGCCAACAAATAAGCAGTGGCCTTGAACTTGATAGCAATGAAGCCATCTTTATCGTCTCAAATGAGCTAAACAAGGAAAAAGGGACAGACTGTCGCTATTTCAGGACCCTCTCCAATTGTCTAGAAAATGAATCATTTACATTTGAATTGCATATCTCAATCGTCGATGGCATTGCGGTTGATGACATAGCAAGCATGCCCTATGACCCCTTTATCTTCTCAACGCCAGGTTACTACCATGGAGAAGGCCTCCCTCTTCATCCGGGCAGAAAATGGGAGGTTCACCTACCTGACCAAAGTCCAACCGAAAAATTTGATGGTGATTCAATGTGGGGGCTGGGTATTGATGCCAGTGATGCCAACAACGAGATCTATTTTAAGACCGCAGACAATCTTCCATGGGCGTTATTGATTACTGACGAATGGCAATGGCCACTAGAAAGGGTTGACTTGGTTAACGCCTACCCAGCATTTGCGACCTTCGCCGAAAGCGGCGGTACATTGGAAAAGGATTGGTTTATATCAAACAAAGCCGTCACAAACAAAATCTATCAACCATAGGAGCAGTGTTATGAGAAATTTATGGATAATGTCATTGGTTTTACTTCAAGCTTGTGGCGGTGGTGGGTCAGACGGTGGCTCATCTCCCTCGGCAGATACCCCTTCCAATTCAGACACGGATTCTACCCAAAACATCGAACTCGTCGTGCTTCGAGATATGCAAGACCTCTCAATTCCCAATGGGTTCAGTTACAAGGCTATCCAATCCTATCAGTTGGACGTGAGTTTATCTGGGCTGTTCTCCACAAGAAGCTACCTGTCGATTTACTCGGGCTTTATGACGGGTTCAGATGGCACTTATCAAGCCGATAACGGTAGCAAGGTTACTGGGGGGCCGTTAGCATCCGGAGTGATAGACGTTTCATTTTCATTACCAAGCTCTACTTCAAAATTTCTAGTAGAGGTCTGGACCTACGATGGTAATCCACCTTTGCAAAAGGTATTTAGTACCACAGAGAATCGTTTTGAATGGCAAGAGTAACGTTAGTCCATTAATGCGTTATCAATATAAACGTCAGAAAAGGCGTTTATTCTGGTACACAATCCGCACCAATTACAAATTGGCTCTCTTTTCCTTCTGCATCGTATATCACGGTGAGAGGGAATTGTTCTGCGTTCATACGGTAATTAACCGTCGACCCTTTATTGATGGTACTTGACAGACGGTTGCCTGAACCGGAAAAGAGCTTCAACTGTCCTCTTTCATCTTTAGAGGTAATCAGCAGGTGTATTTGACTGTCTTGTTTACTGCAGTCGATGGAAAGGCCTCTATGTTCTATCATAGATTCACTTCCTATAGCGGAAAATGGGATGAGTAAAGCGGCGCATAGCGCCGCTTTTATTAGCGAATAATACATATCAGAGATAGTATATATTAGTTTTGGATAATGGAAATATTGTTACCGTTTGAGTTTGCTAGATTAACATTTGACCAATCCTGAGACGTCTGTTGTACATAGATACCATTACTACTAGACTGAGTCAGAGAAACCACTGCACCTGAATTACTTGAATTCTGAAGTACCGTAATAGTGTTGTTATCGGAATAATCTTTTAAATCGATATCGGCAAAGTTACTGTTGTTTTGATCAACATACACCGTATTATTCCAAGAATCATCTATGTCTACATAAGCAACGTTATCGTTATCTTGCATAATTGTAGCTGTATTTCCATTACTACGATTAGCTATATTTACAAGAGCAAGGTTAGCATCACCTTGCGTAATTGAAACCGTATTGCCATTCGAACGACCACTCACATCAACATATGCACCCAACTTAGTTCTACTATAGTCTTCATTTCCTGAAGTCTGAGTAATTGTTACAGTGTTATCATTAGACTTTCTTATATTGACTCCTGCATTATTATCCTTATCTTGCATCACATTCACTGTATTGCCTGAAGAGTCATGCATACCAGCAACAACCACATTTCTATTTGGTTGAGAGTCCCCAGCTTGAGTTATATAGACGTTGTTATCATCGGAGTCACCACCGAGGATAACTTGCGCGTCATCTCGTTCGCCAGTCTGATTTATCGCCACAACGTTATTATCGCCGTTATTGCCATAGGTACCTTTTAACTCAACGTTCGCTTCGTTGAGTGAACTTTCTTGCGTAATATAGACTTGGTTATAATCACCACTTTCAATTCCGACAACAGCGGTGTTACCTTGAAGACCGTAATTGCCTTGACTGTCTTGGTTAATCGCAATGATATTGCCATTAGCACCACCCGACAGCCTAACATCGGCTTGATTATCCGAATAATCACTGTTGATGAAATTTCTAAAATCATCATTTACTTGTACATTTTGTCCTGCTGCCATAACGCTGCCAGCAGTTAATGCTAGTGTGATTGCTAATGCTAATTTTTTCATAATAGACGTCCTTTATCCTTAGATAGTATAATGTAGCGATTCAGTTACTGCTTAATACTGATATTACGACCCATGCTGCTAAATACAGCTATTTTGGATCCACCACTCTGTGTAATGTTGTAGTTGGAACCACCAAAGTCCGCAACCAAAGCAACATTGTTATTACCAATTTGTTCGATACCTATGCTGCTATTTCGATATCCCTGCTTTAGAAGTGCAAGGTTATCGTTGCCTGTTTGAACAATATAGCCTTCATGGTTTTCACCATTTTGAATCAATAACGCTCTATTTCCGGAGCCATCTTGTGCTATTAATCCAGTATTATCAGTGCCATACTGCGATAAATACGCTTTATTACCTGACCCATTAGTTATGATAACTTGAGCTTTATTGATTCCTGTTCCAAGACTATTTTGATTAACCAACACTTGATTATTACTACTATCTGTAATCTGTATGTCTGCATAGTTGTTATAATTACTATCCAGTCCAGAATCGACAAATAGGTCATACGAATCAGCCCCGTCAAAACCCCTACTAAAAGTAGTTTCTTTGTCTGAAGAGTAATCAAAGTGTGCCAAACTCATCATAGGAAGAAAAAGTAGAATAATAAAAAGAGCTGAGGTTTTGGATATGATTTTATCAATATTCATGATGCACTCCCTGCTCCGTGTGTTCCCTTTGAACGATTATATTATTGGATATTGAGTCAGATTCGACAATAAACTTTACAGTGATTCTCTAAATCATTTTGTTTGCTTTTGTATGAGTAAATCCAATAGAAACACACTTATTTGATTAGATTTTTTTCTAAAAACTAATGCTAAAGTTTATTTACATTTATATATGCATTTAAAATAAAGACTACACTTCTTTTATCTATATATTTGACACTGCTCTGACAGTATCGAATATGATACTTGTATGTTTCCCTCAAGAAACAAGAGGTTCACCGTTGATAAAATTTCTATATAGAATTAATATATTCTATATAGAAATTTTTAATTCTATATTTAGCCTTATATGTCCAATGTAGGAATTGTCATGACAATTAAAGTAGTCACTGTATTAACATTGTTTTCTACTCTAGTTCTCACACCACTTTCTCTAGCTAAGCTAGAGGAGGAAACATCAAAAGTGGAAAATGAAAAGCCATTGGAAAACCATCAGCAACTTGAAGATAAAAAGCCTGCATTTAATAACTTTGATGAAGTCTCAGGATTAATTGTAGACAGAACGATGACAAGACTAGGAGAAGATTTTTACTTCTTTTTCTCTCAGAAACTGAATGACCGATACGAAAATGTAAAAGAAAACTTCGAGATTAGAGAAAGACCGACGGCACTTTCCGGAAGCATAGTCGGTGTTTATCATTCTGGAAAACCTATATATAGAGCAGCGCTTTCTCCTGGACGTCGACAAGCACAAGAAAAAGCCGATGAAGCAGTGAGTGCCGTAAGTGATTACATCATCAGATGGGAAGCCGAAAGACTATTTCAGGATACGTTTGACTTGGACCATGATGAGTTTTAATAGAAGAGGCAGTAATGAAAATTAAATTTACAATGAGTTTGCTGATCTTTTTCGCATCCAGCACGATGGCATCAGAAATGATCTATACACCGGTAAACCCCAGTTTTGGTGGATACTCGGGGAACAGTACTCACCTTTTTGGGGTCGCCAATGCGATTAACGATTACAAAGCGCCAGAGTCTGAAGATTTGTTCGAAGAAGAGTCCGCACTAGATCGTTTAGCATCGAGCCTAGAGTCAAGACTATTAAGTCAGCTTTTAGCTGACATTGGCACTGGTAATACGACCGGTAGCCTTGTAACCGAAGACTTCACATTAAATGTACAGGAACAAGGCTCAGGGTTGGTTGTTGTTATTATCGACAACGAAACCGGAGAATCCACTCAAATCAATGTTAGTGGCCTTACCCCTGACTTATAATTACAAGGAAGTACGATGAAACGACTAATTACGGTAGTCACATTGTTGGTTTTAGCAGGATGCTCTAACTCTTTGAGCATTCCTGATGCAGATGAAACGCCACGCCTTATGCCACGAGGAGCAACCTATTCAGATCTCGTTGCCTTACCTAGGCCAAGAGGGAAAATATTAGTATCAGTGTACGATTTTAGGGACCAAACTGGTCAATATAAACCTTCTCCAAACAGTAACTTTTCGACCGCGGTCCCTCAAGGTGGTACGGCGCTATTAACTACGTCTCTACTCGACTCCAATTGGTTTATTCCTTTAGAAAGAGAAGGATTACAGAATCTACTGACAGAACGTAAAATTATTCGTGCCGCACAGAAGAAAAACCAAAACCTTTCTAATCATGGTTCCGAATTGACATCTTTAAGTTCCGCAAATGTGGTCATTGAAGGTGGTATTGTTGCTTACGACTCAAATGTCAAAACCGGTGGTTTTGGTGCTCGTTACTTAGGTATCGGCGGTGCGAGTGAATACCGTAGTGATATGGTCACCGTAAACCTTCGTGTGGTGGACGTGAGAACTGGCCAAATTTTATTAAGTGTGACCACCAGTAAAACCATTCTATCTTTGCAGGTGACTGGTGATGTATTTCGATATGTTGACTACAAAGACTTGTTAGAAGTGGAAACCGGCTTTACAAATAATGAACCCGTCAATGTTGCGGTGATGTCTGCAATCGATGCATCTGTCATACATTTAGTGGTTGAAGGTATAGAGCGCGGTATGTGGCAACCTGCGAATCCAGAAGAAATGGACAATCCAATTATTAAAAGGTACTCGCAAGAGAAACCTCAATTATTGTAATAAATACTGCTTAAAAATGTAATAATGAAACGGATAAAATAGATGCTCATGTTCATTCATGGGCATCTATTTTAATAATTTATGGGTTAAACAAGTTCTTCAGTACCTATATTTCCCTTCGCCCAGATAAGCGCCTGAAGTCTATTTTTTACATTGATTTTTTTAAATACATTGTGCAAATGTGTCTTCACCGTATTCTCGCTGACAAATAATTTTTCAGCAATCTGAACATTAGAATCACCTTTGCCGATCAGCTTGATAATCTGTTGCTCTCTTTTGGTTAGTTTGCCATAGGAGGAACTGGTTTTTACACTGGTGGTTTTGCGGTAATGCAGTATATATTGTTGTGCTAGTTTGCGACTTAACCAGAGTTCCCCACGTAATATTTTATCCATGCCCTGAGATAGCAGATGAATGTCATCACTGTTATAAAATACACCCACCAAGTTAGTCCAGTTTTTGAGGTCTGAATACTGGCAAGATTTATCACAGTTTATCAACGCTTCCCCACTGTTGGGAAAGTAAGCATCTCGACATGCAGCATACCTTTCAATTCGCTCTTCAGAACAGACACTCATATCAATCACAACCAAACCCTTCACTTTTTTACCTTTAATGAACAGTGACTCTGATAGATTATTAATCGCAATAATATCGATAGAGGTATCGAGTGATTTTTCTAAAGCATCCTTTAGCAACGAGGATTGCAGACTATTCTCCGTTATGAGTGTAATAGTCTCATAGACTTTTTCTTCATTTTTCATAACTTCACTATTTTTATTATATAATTCATAGACAACTCATTCCCCCACTAGGGAATACAATCAAGGTATGAATAGTTAGGATGGAAGTCAAGTTTCATATTTATTAATTATTTGGCATTAGAATGTTATTTCAGAACGATACTTTTAATATCAACTGGTTACCTATAAATCTCATACTTGAGAAGGATAAAACATAGTTAAAAGAGCAAAATTATTGAATTAACTAAACCTAAAGTTAAGGACTTCCTAATGAAAGTACTAGTCCTAAAAGCACCAAGTTAATAGGAACTCTCACTATCGTTTATCTCATTCAAACAGATGAGGAAAAAGTCGACGTTTTTCTTCGTCACTTAAAGACTCTACCCGTTGGATATTATTCTCTGGAATGGATTCCGGGTCAGGGTAATGCTTCAGTACCCGTTCCATGCTCTGCTCTCTAATTAGATGAAGTACGGGCAACGGGGAGCGATTGGTTAGATTTTCATCGTCATCTGGATGTGCTCCGCCGAAGCAGTAATCGGGATGAAACGTAGCGACTTGAAATATACCTTCCCAATTTTGTTGCTTAATGAGGGCATCAACCCAATCTAAAAACAAATTGTAATCATAAAAATCTTGCAACATATCGGGTATCACAACCAACGTCGTTTCTAACTGTTCTGCGGTTGTTGAATCCAGAGTCATCAATTGCGCCAAAATATCTTCTAACAACTTCTCTTCAGTTTCTGCATGAGAAACCTCTATTTTAATCTGTTTGTTGCGATTCGGTTTCGCGGCAAAGGGGCAAAGATTGAGCCCAATAACGACCTCTTCTAACCAATGTTGAGTTTGCGTTATTATTTGGTTATCGTTCAAAGTATCTCCTATGAAAGCGTTTTGGTCTGGTTATGTATAAGCAAATAACACAAAGAAAATATAGCCAAGCAAAGCAGTGTTCCACCCGCCATCACGGCTAACCACGCTCCGTGCTGCCAACAATAGATAAGAAAGAATCCCCCTAAACTACCACCAACGTAATAATGGACTAAATAGAGTGCTGTTGCTGTCGCTTTCGCCGTTATCGCTTTTTGACTCACCCAACCATAGGCAAGTGCATGCGTAAAAAAAGCACCACTGCTGATCAACAACAGCCCACAGAGCATAAAAGGAATGCTATCAAAGTAAGCCAGAAACATGCCTAAACCGGTGGTAATAGTACCTAAAACCATGCCAGTGACAGGGTGTTTTTTTGCCGCCCACTTTCCACTATAGCCAGAACTTAGCGTGCCCGATAAATAACAGAGGAAGGTAAGAGAGGTAAGGCTAGAGGGTAAGTTATAAGGCTCATCAGATAGCCTAAACCCGATCACTGAAAATAGATTAACGAATAGAGCAAAGTTAAAGCCACCGATCAACATGGCAAACCAGACTTCTTTATTTCTCAGATGTTGTATCAACTGGCGATTGTGGTGAAAAAACACGCCTCGTTGCGGTTTAAAGTGTTTCTGCGCAGGAAGGTTTTTCAGTACCGCAAAGCCACCAATTAACGTTGCTATTGCGATAATAATCGCGGCGACTTGCCAACTGAAAAAATCGGTGAGCACGCCACCGACAATTCTTCCAGTGATACCACCTAAGGAGTTAGCAGCAATATACCCTCCTACGGCTTGTGTTAGCGCCGCTGGAGACATCTCTTCAGCCATATACGCAACAGCAACAGAAGCGAAGGCAGCCAGCACTATCCCCATGGATGCTCGTGCGATAACCATGCTATAAAAACTCGAATCTATCAGCATGACGATATTGATGATAGGTGGGACAAAAAGCCCGATTAGCATCACCTTTTTTCGCCCAAAGGATTCAGAAACCAATGCCCAAGGTACTAGAAATAGAGACAACGTTAAGGTTGTTGAAGCGAATATCCAATTAACCTGAGTCGCACTGATAGCAAGTTCTTTAGCGAGATGAGGCAGAATAGGTTGGAAAAGATAGAGATTACAAAAAATAAGAAACGAGCCCAACGCCATAGTAACGCTGACCTTTTTGTACTCTTTGCTACCAAATTCGATCATACAAAACCGTTACCTAAATCAATCGATCAAAACTATCCATCACTTGTTGGCATTTCATCACTCGCCCATGACCTTGTCCAGTTGTTGCAACTAACGTCACTTTCACCCCTTCTTCCGATGCCTGTTTTGAAACCGAAAATTTCGTCAATTTGTCGGCCTCATCGTGCACAATAACAGTTTGAGCATCACGATTCAGTAAGTGTTGATACGGGTCAATAATATGAATAGGGTAATGGTACTGCTGCGATATTTCTGTGACTACGTCTTTGAACAATTTTATCGAATAACCTGACCGCTCAACGCTGCCAAATAGATTGTCTAAATAGTCTAATACCGGGGCAATCAGAAGCATTGGACAGCTCGCAATCTTTACATGTTTACACTCAAGCGCTGATGCCGTGCCCATGCTGTGACCTACAAGTCCAGCCACCTCATTCACACTATCTAATATCTTCTCTAGGCAAAAAACAAACACGGGAATATGCCCATAAGCACCACCGCTTTTTCCATGTCCTGGATGATCGTAAGCAAACGCAGTAAAGCCTTTTGACGCGATATGTTCCATCAGAGGATAAAACTGGCTAGAAGTACCGGACCAACCGTGCGTAAGGACCCATGTTGGACCACTTCCCAACGAATAGGTCTTAATTACCCCTTCAGACGTTTCTACTTCTCCGTGCACCAAGCCTTCTGGTTCATCATTGAATGGCTTACTTCTTATGGGAGTAAGCAGCAACTTTCTGGCGGTTTTTTTGGCATGATTAGGGGCAATAGTATGATGAAGACGGGTCGTTACATTGATCAGTTTTTTCTTAATACTAAACTTGCCTGCTGTATTGAAGTAAATTTTCCCGCTCACGTTACTACCTACTTTATTTCCGCCAATTTTAGACTGAATGCACTATATCAGTTTAGCTTTAAAGTTCTAGTAACATTTTCGAAACATCTAGATTTTTGATCTCAGTTTTCATTCGTTGATAGGTATGCAACAATGACAAACCGCGATAACTCACTCCATCAAAAGGATTTTTATGGGTAGCTTTATTGAACAGTTACTGTTTTCCGTCTCTATCACTGGGCCTATTTGTTTAATGCTATTGCTTGGCGTGGTATTCAAACGCATCGCACTTATCAATGATTCATTTATCGATGTGGCTTCAAAACTTGTCTTTCAAGTCACACTGCCAGCCTTGTTGTTTTTGAGTATTGTTGGCTCAGAACACGATTTTTCCAATAGTACTGCGCTTATCGGTTATGGCATCACAGCCAATCTCATCTTCTTTATTCTCGTTTTTATCTTAACGAAACGTCTCTTTCCGCATTCGAACGACAACGGCGTAACAATCCAAGGGAGCTACAGAGCAAACACAGCGATTATTGGACTGGCTTATATCGCCAATGCTTACGGCGACACTGGCGTCGCCCTTGCCGCTATTTATGTGGCACCAATGACTATCTTGTACAATATTCTTGCGGTTATCGCATTAAGCCCTAAACAAGATGAAGGCAGCCGCTTTCAAGCCGTGGGAGTCATCATTAAAACCATCACTAGGAACCCACTAGTGATCTCTATCATACTTGGTCTAGCTTTCTATTTCTTAGCCGTACCAGTGCCAAATATGGTCATGGATGCTGGTCAGTATTTTGCTCGAATGACGCTGCCCTTAGCGCTGTTATGTACAGGAGGGTCATTGAATATGAAATCCCTCAAAAACGATCAACTAACTACTTGGTTTGCTACCATTAATAAACTTATTATTGCCCCGGTATTGATAACCATTACTGCCGTTTTTTTCGATTTCCGAGGTGTAGAGTTAGGCATTATCTTCTTTATGAGCTCCGCACCAACAGCCGCAGCGAGTTACGTCATGGCGAGAGCGATGGGTGGAAACGCTTCGTTGGCAGCAAATATCATTGCGCTGACTACTGTCGCTTCACTTTTTAGTTGCACTTTAGGGATCTTTATTCTTTCAAGCCTAAACTTGATGTAATACCAAGCCAAGTACATGTGTGATCAAACGGATACCGCGCGACTTAGACGCTATCCACCTACAATTTCAGTAACATTATGCAAGGATAGGTAAATTTGCGCAGTCAAGTTGGTTTGGTTTGGTTAATACTTCTTTCCCTGATGCCCGCATCCAATGTGCTCGCTGAAGAGCCTTGGCAGCCAGTATTGACCAATAATGACATCATAATCCATAAACGAGAAAAACAGATTGGGTTAATTGAGATCCGAGCTCAAATGGTTACCATGACTTCTTTAGAAGCCTGCATGAGATTATTGAGCGACGCAGAAAGCGTATCGAAATGGGTTGATCACGCAAAAGAAGCGACTATCTTAAAAAAAATTTCACCTAACGAATATTTGGTTCAAACCATATTTTCCGCCCCGTGGCCTAGCTCTAACAGAGACATGATTACTTATTCTACGATCTCCCAACCTGACAAAAACACACTGATACTTACGGTTAAAGACGCCCATCAATCCTTGCCTAAACAAACTGGATTAGTGCGAATTACCGATGTGCAGGCAAATTGGACAGTGCAAAAACTCAGTAATGGTATGACTCATATCTCATATACTGCTTATGCAAATCCTAATGGCATAATACCCGTGTGGTTGGCAAATGAAATCACGATAAGCAGCGTGTCCACCACATTTCAAAACCTAAAAAAACGCCTCCCACTTTATCAGTAGAAGGCGTTATCAATACAACGAAGTGTCAATGTTATCCGTATACTTACGCTAATTTATAAAATAGCGTCGATAATGGAGGAAGATGTAAAGACAGTGAGTCATCTAGACCCTCGCTTTCTATCTTATCCGTTTTCACTGACTTAAGTACTTCAAAACCACTGCCATTGTATTTCTCATCATCCGTGTTCAGCAATAACTCGTACATACCTTTATTAGGAACACCTAAGCGGAAACCCTCATGCGGTACAGGAGTAAAGTTGGTGATCACAAGTATGCGCTCGCCAGATTCACTGATACGTTCATGCGCCAAAATACTGGCATCGTCTGCATCTTGCAAACGCCACTCAAAGCCTTTTGGATCACAATCTTGATCGTGCATCGCGGGCTCACCGCCATACAAATGGTTTAAATCACGAGTAAGTGCTTGCACACCTTGATGACGAGGAAATTCAAGCAAGTGCCACTCTAATTGTTCATCATGATTCCACTCTGAAGTTTGGCCAAATTCAGTGCCCATGAAGTTCAATTTCTTGCCTGGCTGACCATACATATAGCCTAAATACGCTCTTAGGTTAGCCGTCTGTTGCCATTCATCACCCGGCATTTTGTTATGAATTGAACGCTTACCATAAACCACTTCATCATGAGAGAGTGACAACACGTAGTTTTCACTGTGCGCATAGATAAGAGGGAATGTAATTGTGTTGTGATGATATTTACGATGAACCGGATCTTCTTGCACGTAAGACAAACTATCGTGCATCCACCCCATGTTCCATTTAAATCCGAAGCCCAAACCACCCATAAATGTCGGTGCAGAGACACCCGGGAAAGCGGTCGATTCTTCAGCGATCGTCATTGCATTCGGGAAATGCTTATACACCTCTTCATTTACCCATTTAAACATGGCTATTGCATCGTAGTTTTCGTTACCGCCATCCTGGTTTGGAATCCATTGATCATGGCTACGAGAATAATCTAGGTAAAGAGTCGAAGCCACCGCATCCACGCGAATACCATCGATATGGAACTGTTCAAACCAATAGAGCGCATTCGATACTAAGAAACGACGAACGTGCTCGCGACCTACGTCATAGATGTATGAATTCCAGTCTTGATGCCAACCTCGGCGAGGATCTGGGTCGTGGTACAGTGGCGTACCATCAAAATTAGCCAAACCATGGCTATCGGCAGGGTAATGCGCAGGAACCCAATCGAGTACGACACCAATACCAGCCTCGTGACATGCATCTACGAAAAACTTAAAGTCATCAGGTGAACCAAAACGGCTTGTTGGGGCAAATAGGCCCACAGGTTGATAACCCCAAGAACCATAGAATGGATACTCTGAAATAGGCATCAACTCTACGTGGGTATAACCTAAGTCACTCAGGTACGGAACCAATTCAGCCGCTAATTCACGATAGTTGAGAAAATTACCTTCTTTATTTCGTTTCCATGAACCAGCATGTAATTCATAAAAAGAGAGTGCTTCTTTTCGTTTTTCAGTTACTTCTCTGCCCTGCCATTTCTGATCTTTCCAATCGTAGCGATTGTGATCGTAAACTACAGAAGAAAAGGAAGGGTACTGCTCTGCATGAAAACCCCATGGATCCGCTTTGTGCGGTAAATCTTCACCATTAGGACCTTTGATCTCATATTTATACTGAGCACCTTCTGGTAGATCAGGGACGAATAACCCCCAAATACCATAATCTAAACGCTGCATAGGATTGCGACGGCCATCCCATGAGTTAAACGGACCGATAAGGCTGACCGCGGAGGCATGCGGGGCATAAACTAAGAAACGAGTACCGTTCACTTGTTCGCCATCACGCTCCATGGTAACTAATTGTGCACCCATGTAATGATACATTTTAACAGGGGAATGCAGCTCTTCAAACTCTCTGTATAATCCGTGATATTGGTAAGGGTCATCGAGGATTTGCTCTGTTCCATTCCAATCCACGGCCAATTTATAATGCGTAAATCTTAAATCCCTATCTTGCTTTAAGATAAAACCATCGCCACTGATTCTTTCTAGTTCTACGCGAGGCTCATCACCTACAACTAACTCAACTTTACTCGCGCCTGGTATCCAAACTCGTAAAGGAACATTGTCGGCATGATGATACGGCCCTAAGAATGAAAACGGATCCGCAAATGCTGCTTTAGAAAGCTGATCAAACGTTTGTGTTTCTTTTGAAATCTCTGTTTTTTTCAACTGTCGTCTCCCGATGCAATAATATTTATTCTCACATTGTCTTCTTCAATCATTAATAATAGAAGGATAAAGTGAGAATTTCCCATAACTGATAAAGCACTAACAACTAACGTAAGTTACTATTTCTTACTTACCAAAAAATACCCGCTAAAAGCGGGTATTAGCGAGTCCCATTCTATCGGACTCTCGGAAAATGTGGAGTGACTTGATCGATATTTTCTGCGAGAAATTGACCTATCTTCCAGCTTCCTGACGCACTTCTGTAAGTCTTCTCGCAATCCTATTCACTTCTTCGCGAGCAAATATGTCATCCAACCCAACAGAAAGCTTACGACGCCAGTTAGGATATTCATTGACTGTACCTGGAATATTGACGGGCTTATCCATTTCTAGCCAATCTTCTAACTGAACACTCAACAAAGTTGAAGAACCAGAAGCAAGGTGAAGCTGCAATGCCTCACTTAAATGTTGATCCATTGCCACTAAGGTTGCATCTCTTCCTACACAGTCCGGCAAGCGGCCATGCCAAGCGACACTATTAAGTATCTCTTGCTTACATTTCAAACGGTCATCAAATAGAACTTCAAGCTGCTTTTCATCTGGATATAAACCAAGTTCTTTGCCCATTTTTAGGTCATCGCAGTGCCAGAATCCACGTAATGTCGGCATATCGTGCGTACAAAGAGCAGACATAGACTGATCTTTGTAATGCGCTGGAGAATAATAACCGCCATCCTCCGCAACTTCAAAGAAGAACACCTTGTATGAATGCACACCTGCATCGGCAAGAATATCCACTATTTCATCAGGTACGGTACCTAAGTCTTCGCCAATCACAGAGCACTGATGTCGATGAGATTCAAGCGCGAGAATGGCAAGCATATCTTCCACTGGATAGTAGATATAGGCCCCTTCTGTTGCACCTTCACCTTTAGGGATTAACCAGAGGCGTAACAGCCCTAATACGTGATCAATTCGAAGTGAACCACAATGCTTCATATTGGCTCGAAGCAGTTTTATATACGCGTCGTAGCTGGTTTCTTGCAGTACCAGAGGATTAAGTGGTGGCAGCCCCCAGTTTTGACCAAGCGGCCCTAATACATCAGGTGGAGCACCGATACTTGCACCTTGTACGAGTACACCATCGTCTGCCCAAGTTTCAGATCCAGAATCAGCAACACCAACGGCCAAGTCTCGATAAAGACCAATGGACATTCCTTTTTCTTCAGCCAATACTTGCGCTTCATGGATCTGGCTATCTGCCACCCATTGAAGATAAAAATACAGCTGAACTAATTCTTGATTGTCCGCGATAAACTTTTGAACTGCGGCGTTATCAAAATGACGGTACTGTTCAGGGAAAACAGGCCAGCCCCAAACAGAAGAGTCTTCTTTGTGTAGCTTGCTGTGTAACGCATCAAAAACAGCTTGATGTTTTAAGCTTGCTCCACCTTCTTCGATAAAGGCCAAAAACTCAGCTGCACGCTCACTTTCTTTATCTAAGTGACGTGTTTTAAATTCGTCATAAAGAAGCGGTAATACACTCATCTTTAGATCAGCAACTTCAGTATAATTGACCCAATGAGCATCGCGAACTCTTTGCAATCGATGTTGGAAATCGCTGCTGCCAACTTTTTGCTGTGCGTCAACACTTAATACGAACTCAGGAACGGAACTTACGTCTATGTAGAGCACGTTCAACCAACGACGCGAAGATGGGCTGTATGGGCTAGCACCCTCTGGGTTAGCAGGAAACAGTGAGTGAATAGGGTTTAAACCAACGAAATCACCACCGCGGGACGCCACTTCAGCGACAAGTTGTTTAAGGTCTCCAAAATCACCAATACCCCAATTGTGTTGAGTACGCAGAGTATAGAGTTGTACGCTCGGCCCCCACATTTTTTTGCCTGCTTCGATCTGCTCTTGTTTGTAACAAGCCGTCGGGGTCACAATCAATGTCATTTCATAAGGTGTCTTACGACGTTTGCGGCTAACAATCAGCTTGTGATAACCCCAAGCAAGATTTGGCAATTGAAATACTAATGACCCGCCTTCAGCGCGTTCATCTCTAACAATTTGAGATTGTAAATACCCTTCAAGTACTTCGCCTTGCTCTGTTTCCAAACGCCAACTAAATTCGCTTTCGCGTGCACTAACGCCTAAGTTTAAATTAACTTCAACAGGTTGATTACTACCACGAACAACAAGCACCGAATCTAATACATCTTTCCTATGCTTTTTTTCGGCAGATTTTAGTAACTTTTCATCACTCGATGTATCGTAACCTAGAGACGCGAGCAGTCGACGGATGGTCTCGTCTTTAACGGTCGCTTCTTCTCCCCATGCACTGACATAACTATCTGCAATTCTAGCTATTTCAGCGACTTGTTTTAGTGCTGATTGTTGTTTCATTATTTTCTCCGAAGCTGCACTAGCAGCTTCATTTCAGTAGGGGTACGCAATAGATACCAAATCCAGTAGAAGTCTCTATCCAACAACTCAACAAGGTGAAACGGCTAATGGATTGGGTATCAAAGCCAAGATAATTTCAACCTTGGCTTTGATCTTATAACTAGCGCTTAACGGCTTCTAGTTTCCAGATATTATTCACATAGTCACGAATTGAACGGTCAGAACTGAACTTGCCTACCAGTGCTGTATTCAAGATCGCTTTACGTGCCCAACCTTCTTGGTCACGGTACTGTGCATCCATATCTTCATGTGCTTTCACATAAGAAGAGAAATCAGCAAGACATAGATAAGGGTCACCACCATCTAACAAGCTATCAAATGTCGCACGAAGCTTGCCGGGTTGGCCTGGTGTAAACTCATCGCTCAAAAGCAGATCCAATGACGCTTTCAATAATGGATCTGAGTTGTAGTAGTCAAATGGGTTATAGCCACTCGCTCGTAGAGCTTCCACACCATCAACATCCAAACCAAAGATGTAGATATTTTCATCACCTACTTCTTCACGAATCTCCACGTTTGCACCATCCATCGTACCGATAGTTAACGCGCCGTTTAGAGCCATCTTCATGTTGCCTGTACCAGACGCTTCTTTACCTGCGGTAGAGATTTGCTCGGAGACGTCAGCAGCAGGAATAATGATTTCTGCCATGCTTACACGGTAGTCTGGGATAAATACAACCTTGAGCTTGTGATTAACACGCTTGTCATTGTTGATCTTCTCAGCCACTTTGTTTGTCGCGTAAATGATCTCTTTAGCAAGGTGGTAGCCAGGCGCCGCTTTTGCTGCAAAAAATACAACACGTGGTGCCATATCAAATGTCGGATCGTTCAACAAACGATGATACAAAGATAATATGTGCAGCAAGTTTAGATGCTGACGTTTGTATTCATGAAGACGTTTAATCTGGACATCAAAGATGGCATTGGTATCAAGTTCAATGCCCATGTTTTCTTGTACCCAGTTGGCTAGACGCTGCTTGTTTTCTTTCTTAACAGCCATGTATCGTTTTTGGAACGCTTTATCTTCTGCAAATTTTGCTACTTGTGTCAGTTGGTCAAGATCGGCTGGCCACTCAGTACCAATTTTCTCAGAGATTAAGTCCGAAAGGCCTGGGTTACAGAACTTCAACCAACGACGAGGAGTCACACCGTTCGTTACGTTTTGTAGCTTGTTTGGATACAGCTCATTGAACTCAGGGAATAGATCGCGCTTAACCAGTGCAGAGTGAAGAGCCGCAACACCGTTTACCGCATATGAACCAACAACACATAGGTTTGCCATACGGACCATACGGTGGAAACCTTCTTGAATAATAGAAAGCTTACGTTGTTTCTCAACATCACCAGGCCATTTAGCACGTACATCGGCTAAGAATAGATGGTTAATCTGATAGATGATTTCCATATGACGAGGAAGAAGACGCTGAATAAGTGATTCACTCCACGTTTCTAGTGCTTCTGGCAATAATGTATGGTTTGTATAAGCAAACGTTTTTGAACAAATAGCCCATGCGGCATCCCAAGAAAGATCACGTTCATCCATCAGAATACGCATCAATTCAGGAATAGCGATTGTTGGGTGCGTATCGTTAAGCTGAATGGTTTCATATTTAGGTAAGTCGGCTATATTGTGACCCGCCGCGTCATGACGACGTAAGATGTCTGCCATTGATGCTGCACTGTGGAAATACTGCTGCATTAGACGAAGTGTTTTACCCTTTTCGTGGTTATCGTTTGGATAAAGAACTTTAGTAATGTTACCCGAATCGATCAGCGCGTGCTGTGCTTCAAAGTAATCACCATTGTTAAAACTTTCCAAGGAGAATGGTGCAATTGCACGACATTCCCAAAGGCGCAATGGATAAACCGTATTACTTTCGTAACCGACGATTGGAAGATCCCAAGGCATACCTTGAACCTGCATACCTGGCACCCAACGACGTTTTTCTACACCGTTAACAAACTCAGAATCAACATGGCCATAAAAACCAATTTGCTGCGCATATTCAGGACGAGCAACTTCCCATGGGTAGCCTTCAACACCGCGCCACGCATCAGGTGCTTCTTTTTGATGACCCTGTTCAAAAGATTGTTTGAATAGGCCATATTCATAATGAAGGCCATAACCAATTGTTGGAAATTCTTGAGCTGCACACGAATCCATGAAACATGCAGCAAGACGACCCAAACCACCATTACCTAATGATGGATCTCGTTCTTCTTCAAGCAGGTCAGAAAGGTTCTGACCAAGTTCAGTCATCGCGTCTGTAATTTGTCCGTACAAACCCATACTAATCAGGTTATTGCCTGTTAGACGACCGATTAAAAATTCTAGAGAAAGATAGTTAACGCTCTTCGCGTTTTGAATAGCCTTGTCATTTTCCGTTTCTAATAGGTCAAGTGTGGTCAATTCAGCTAATGCGCGTCCCATTGCTAGATACCAAGCTCGAGAGTCTGCATGTTCTATTGTGGTCGCATAAGTTGCACTTAGATGTTTCTTAACATTAGCTTGGAAAGAGGCTTTATCAAATTTCTTTTGTTGAGTTGGTTTCATAGCGAAATCTCATTAATTATCAATTTATCTGTGGCATATCCTGCATTGACTTAAGTAGCAGAACATCCTCCCATAAACGTGGTATCGGAGGAGGAGTAGTTAGGGCGTAGATACCTACTCCTACACAATTCAAGATCTAAATCACACTACTACAGTTAAATTAATAAACTTAGGTGATTTAGGTCACGTGTACATCTCTTTACCTCAATTAGCCATAAATCGGCTAAAAATGACCTATCGAAAAAAGTAACTGAAATATGTCGATTTGGTCACAAAATAATTAAAGCTTAGAATTGTTTCAGCCATACTAATATGTACAGATGAAATAATTAATTACATCATATCCTAGCTATAATGTGACAGAACACCCAATTGTGGGGCGTAGATGATCATTTACATGCGCTGGGTCATACATATTTGAGAATAGTCATGTACGACAGGGGGACCCTTAACGTAGGATTAACTTAACCGAGAAAAATAAGCGTATAAGTAGCCCTTTCTACTGTCTAAATACTAAGAGCGGGGTGACTCACCCAGTTCAAAACAACTCATTGAATATAAATATGTTGATACCTTCAAAATTAACTAGACCCGGTCGTTTGCATAACGCGATAGTCAGACCAAGAGTACTAGATTTACTGCAACAAGCGCCTTTCTATAAGCTTGTACTTTTTCGTTCGCCTGCGGGATACGGCAAAACCACCATGGCTGCCCAATGGTTGGCAAATAAAAGTGCCGTAGGTTGGTATAGCATAGACGAGAGTGACAACGATCCATCTCGTTTTGTGAACTATTTCATTCAAGCTATCAACAAAGCAACAGATGGAAGATGTCCCAGTTCGCAAACACTGGCAGAGAGGCGACAGTTCTCCTCACTTCATTCTCTCTTTGGCGAAGTTTTTGTTGAACTCTCTGATTATTTCAACGAGTTCTATGTGGTGTTAGATGATTATCATCTTATTGATTCAGATGAGATCCACGAAGCCATGCGTTTTTTCTTAAAAAACATGCCAGACAACATGACACTTGTTGTCACTAGCAGAAGTACACCACCTTTGGGAACAGCTAACCTAAGGGTTAGAGATCTCATGATCGAAATCGATAATGGTTTGCTCGCTTTCGACACCGAAGAAACAACCCGATTTTTTAATCAACGCGTCTCTGAAGGCATCGATGATACCACGGCCTCAAACCTACAAACCTACGTGGAAGGTTGGCCTTCGGCTCTGCAATTGATCGCCCTACAAGCACAGCATCATAAGCGGACACTTGCGCAGTCAGCAGAATCTGTATCTCAATTTAACCATGCGCATTTATGGGACTACTTGATAGAAGAAGTCTTTGATTTGCTCGATGAAGATACGAAGTATTTTCTGATGCAATGTTCGGTACTAGAGACATTTAATGACGCCTTAGTGACAGACCTCACCGATCGAGAAGACTCCCTCGGCATGATTGAATCACTCAATCGTTTTGGACTCTTTATCTATCACTTAGAAGGTGAACAAGATTGGTACCGATTCCACCACCTCTTTGGTGAATTTCTTGCGCATCAGAGAAAAGCCCGCATTGCAAATGAAGAAGTTAAGTTGCACCAAAAAGCCGCGATAGCCTGGCTTAAGTTAGATATTCCATATCAAGCTCTTCGTCATGCCCAAAAGGCAAAAGATGACGCTCTTATTGCTAAGATCATAACCAACTCTGGCTGGAAGATGTTTAATCATGGCGAACTGATTGTATTAGAAAATGCTATAAATCAATTAGATAAAGACTTTTTGTATAGCAATATGAAGCTATCTTTATTGCGAGCATGGTTATCTCAGAGCCAGCACCGATACAATAAAGTAGAAGATATGTTAACCGTTTCTCTTTCCGAGATGAAAAGTAGAAAGATAGTTCTCAGCACTAACGACCAAGGTCAAGTAAATGCCTTACTTGCACAAGTTGCGATTAATAAAAATGACCCTGTACTTGCTCTTGAACTGGCTGAATTAGCATTAAGCCAGTTAGATACCACTATCTATCGTAGCCGAATTGTTGCCACTTCCATTGTTGGTGAAGTTAACCACGTATTAGGTAAATTAGATCGCGCATTACCTCTGATGCAACAAACAGAGAAACTGGCCCGTCAACATCAGCTATACCATCAAGCATTGTGGGCACTGTTACAACAGAGTGAAATATTAGTAGCACAAGGGTTTGTACAAGCCGCATTTGAGATGCAAGATAATGCCTTTAAACTTATTGAAGAGCAGAAGCTTCAACAACTGCCTCTCCACGAGTTTCTACTGCGTTCTAGAGCGCAAATACTCTGGTGTTGGAATCGCCTAGACGAAGCGGAAGAGTGTGCTTTCAAAGGAATTGATGTACTAGGAAAAGCGGATCCTAGCAAGCATTTACACAGCTATTCTATGTTGGCTCGTATCGCCATTGGCCGAGGTGAACTTGATAAAGCAGCAAGGTTTATCGAACAGATAGAACACCTATTGGAACAGTCAACCTACCACCTAGACTGGACAGCTAACGCATCGCTTTCCCTAATACTTTATTGGCAAGCACGCAACGATGTCGAATCCACGGAGCAATGGTTAATAAAAGCAAATCGACCATCTGAAGCAAAAAATCACTTTTTGCAGCTGCAATGGCGAAATATTACCAGAGCGCAGATCTACGTTGGTCAATATGATGAGGCAAAAATAAGCTTAACATTTTTACAAAATGAAGCTGAAACTTCAAAGCTCATCACCGATATAAACAGAAATCTTATTGTGGATGCTATCCTTGCCATAAAACAGAACGATGAAGAACGGGCTAGCGATATGCTTAAAGCCGCATTAAGCATGACAAATCAGACGGGAATGATAGGTAACTTCTTAATTGATGGTGCTTCTATTGACCACCTGCTACAAAAGCTGATGAGTAAATCAACGTTAGGCGATCTCGAAAAACATAGAGCACAACAGCTTGTAAAAGACATATCAAGTAAGCAGCGCAGCCGCTCTATTCATTTTGATGAGGAATTCATCGACAAGCTTCTTAATCATCCGAATATTCCGGAGTTGGTTAGAACCAGTCCATTAACCCAACGAGAATGGCAGGTCTTAGGCTTGATCTACTCTGGTTTCAGTAACGAGCAAATTGCACAAGAGTTAGATGTGGCAGGGACAACAATCAAAACACACATTCGTAATCTTTATCAAAAGCTGAATATAGCCAATAGAAAAGAAGCGATAGAAACTGCCGAAAATTTGCTCAATTTAATGGGTTATTGATAGAGTCGTTCCCGTAGGTAGACTCGGCGTTTTCTTAACTAGTTTCGTCACTTTTCTATTTGGTCTCGTTATCCCCACGAAAGTGTAATGCTGTTCGGTTAGTGCTAAATACTTCGTCATTCCCGTGAAAACGGGAATCTTGGTGAAATTAGATCTCCACTTTCGTGGAGATGACGTAGGTTTCGTGGAGATGATGTAGGTTTCGTGGAGATGACGTAGGTTTTATTGGGATGACGTAGGTTTCATGGGGATGACGTTAGTTTTCGTGGAAGTAGATCAATTTTCGTCGGGATGATAGGTTTAAATAACCTTAACCGAACAGCATTACACGAAAGAGGGGGTCTCATACCACGCGATATCCGATTTCACGGGAATGGAAAAACAAATGGGAACGCTAATTTTACTATCACGGAAACCAAATGATTCTAAAGGAATGGACATCAAATAGGCTATGGTATGCCGATATGCACTACACCAAGTTTGGTTTATCGCACCTACACAGAATGGTGGTTATTCGGCTGATAGACGGGTCAATCGTAATACACAATCCTATCGATTTAGGCATACAATTGCAGCACGAACTTTCTAGACTTGGTTCTGTCAAATCTGTCATTTGCGCCTCTCCAAGCTATCATCAATATCTATCCGAATGGTGGCTCACCTACCCAGACGCACTTTTTTATGCGACACCCACTCTGATACAAAAACGCTCAGATATTAATTTCGATGGTGCGTTATCTAATTATGCACCTTTAACATGGAAAAATGACCTGTTTCAAACTGCGCTATTGGGGTTTGATCAACCACGTAAGATCATGTTCTGCGATCCAGACAGTCGTACTCTCATATTAAGTGACCATTTATTTGCAGTACAAGACTTACTTCCTGTTGGTCAAAAAATACTCACATGGGTTCATGGTATAAATCGCGATCTTAAAATTTCTTACTCTGATAAACGTCACTTAAGTAATATGGCGGCATTGAGGGCGTCGATACAAGAGGTTATGACTTGGCCTTTTGATAAATTGATATCCAGCAATGGGTTAATCATTGAAACAAATGCAAAGAAACATTTTTATCAGGCATTTTGGTGGGCGTTCTAATAAAAAAAACCAACCGCAATAATTGCGATTGGTAAATAGATATTGTGAACAATAGTTATTCACTAACAACGTCAGTTGGCTAGGTGACCCTCGGCTTTAAGAAGGGTCACTATCACTAATGCATCATGCGTGCCAAATTTATATATATCATTTGGCTCTAAATTCAACCTACTTAAGACTCATTTGACCTTCTAATTCGCAAAATGCGAATTGCATATTGCAAATCAAGGCGAATTGCTATGAGATAGGTTGCAGAACGATAAAGAACGGACTCTTTTCTCTCTAGCAAAAATTCTTGTATACTCATTGGCTATTTAAATCAGAACCGATCAATTAATGAATTACTTAATCACCTTCTTCAAAGGTATGGCGATGGGCGCAGCGGATGTGGTACCAGGCGTATCTGGCGGCACCATTGCATTTATTACCGGTATCTATGACACCCTTCTTGAGAGTATACGACGAGTCAATCCAAGGCTACTTATCCTATGGAAACAACAAGGATTTAAAGCCGTATTTAACCATATCAATGGCTTTTTTCTTATCAGCCTTTTTGGTGGGATAATTACCAGTATTTTAACCTTTGCCAAACTTATCTCTTGGTTACTCGTTAACCACCCTATCCCTCTCTGGTCATTTTTCTTTGGTCTCATCTTAGTTTCTGTTTTCCACATCCTTAAACAGGTTGAAAAAAAGGATATCGTTCGCGGTATTATTGTCGTCGTCGGTATCGCATTTGCGTACTTTATTACCGTACTTAAACCATTAGAGATGGACCCAACCAGTATCAATTTTGTCTTTGCTGGCGCCATCGCTATCTGTGCCATGATCTTGCCCGGCATTTCAGGCAGCTTTATTCTTTTATTACTAGGTATGTACGCACCGATACTCGCCGCGGCAAAAACCATTCAAATAGACATACTTCTGTTATTCGTTGCTGGCTGCATTTTAGGTTTGCTTACATTTTCTCATCTACTCTCTTGGCTGCTTAAATCCTTTAGAGATTCGACCTTAATGTTTTTGACCGGGCTAATGATAGGAACGCTGCCGAAGATATGGCCTTGGAAAGAAACCATCAGTTGGCGTATAAATTCACACGGCGAACAAGTTCCCTTAGTACAGGAAAACCTGTCACCCTTCCAATTTGAGGCACTCACTTCTCAGCCACATCAATTGTTACTGTCCATTGCGATGATGTTTCTGGCTATAGGGCTTGTTTTATTACTCGAGAAGGTTTCCGATAAAAAATAATCCATCATTTGAGAGAGGTAGAGCGTACCGTTTAAATACGTTCTATTTTTCATCAAAATTCACAACTTGTTCACAACAGTTATCACTTTTCTCTATCACCATGATAATATGTTAACTTATTCAACACGATAATCCCCACTATGAAGATTGTTCAAATACTATTAATATTTGGCGCGATTGCGCTTGGTTATGCTGTACCGGATCTAGTCAAGTCAATCAGTCAAGAAGCAGAGCCCATCAATCTCGACAAATATTGTATGGTCTCGACCACAGCATGCCAACAAGACGGTGTCACAATCACTCTCGAACATGACCTTGCCAAACCATTGGTGGAAAGCATGATTGAGGTTAATTGGGAAGGTACCACTAGCGATACATTACTGCTCTCTCTTCAAGGTTTCGAGATGGATATGGGTATCGCTAAATACTCGTTAACTAAACAATCTAGCGGCAGATACATAGGCAATATAATGTTGCCCGTTTGCACACAAGATAAAATGACATGGATAGGAACATTGACCGACGGTAATAAAGAAGTTTATGCCGCAATTAGGATGGAAAGATGAGTAGAAATTGGTCTTTAGCTATAGTTATCGCCTTTGTGCTTGGCTACAGCGTAAAAGTATATATGGATATGCAAAACGACGTTGCTCTAGAGAAACAAAATGAGGCGGCTATGCAGATCATTAAGGACCCAGTATTCAACGGTAAAGATGATACTGAAACACACATATTTGACGTCAACGATAACAGAATTCGAATCGTATATTTTGGTTACACTCGCTGCCCTGATGTCTGCCCAACATCGCTGGCGATGTTATCCGGAGCGCTTAGCAGCATTAATGAAGAACAATTGGCGCAACTTAGACCCATGTTTATCTCCATCGATCCTGAAAGAGATGAAGCAAACGCAGCCCATCAGTATGCACAATACTTCCATGCCAATATTGAAGGTTTTTCTGCCCCTATGGCGACAACAAAACCTGTTGCGGATCACTATGGTGTCATTTTTAGAAAAACAGAATTAGAAGATTCCGCTATCGGTTATGTAGTGGATCACAGCTCTTATTTCTATTTCTTAACACCGGATGGGACTTTAATTACCAAAGTCGCCCACACCATGAATCCAGCGCCAATCGTTGCGGCGATCGAAGATGTACTCACAACCGAATAACTGGAAATCAAAGCAATAACAAACGAAAAGCAATAACAAAATAATATCGAGGCGAGGGTAACATTCGCCAAATTATAGGGAAATTAAAATGAAAAAAACACGTGTACTTTTAGCCTCAACCTTATCACTATTCCTCTCGTCATTTGCCTTAGCATCTGATGTGGAAATTCAACACCCTTACGCCAGAGCAACACCACCAAATGCACCTGCAAGTGCCGTTTTTTTAGTTGTCAAAAACAACGATTCAATCGAAAAAAATATTATTTCAGCATCGACACCAGCCGCCGGAAAAGTTGAGCTTCATACCCATATTATGGACGGTGACGTAATGAAAATGCGTCAAGTAGACACGATTAATATCCCCGCAATGGGAACGACCGAGCTTAAGCCCGGTGGTCTACACATAATGCTCTTTGAACTCAAACAAGACTTTAAAGAAGGCGGACAGATCGACGTAACGATTAACTTTGCGAACGGCGAAAGCCAAACCTTTACCGCGAAGATTAAAAAGGTAATGCAAGGGATGAAGATGAAGCACTAACGACAACGTTTTTAGTCAAATCACGATAGAATAAAAGAGAGGTTTCATAATACTCCTCTCTTTTGCTATCATTCTCTTTAAGTTAAAAACAAAGTCACAAATGGAGGACACACAATGATTGTAATCAGAACCCACTCGGTAATAGCGAAGAGTTAAGCGCGTTTATTTGCTCAATCCTTCCTATTATCCGGTGATGTAATTTACCGGGGTTAAGCTTCTATATTCAATACTCATCTTTTGAAATTATCAAATGAGATTGACGTAAACGTTATTCACCCCTGATCAATAAAACAGATAGTCATAGCAACATCCAGGGTTTATATAATGAATTCAAATTTCACTTTGCCACAACTTGGTTGGCAGCCATATTTCCAACAACAACTTACGTTAGAAGACTACGAACACAACCGTATCGCTCGGGTCTCAGCACACCATCGCTCCGGTTATGAGCTATTGTGTGGAGTCGGTTTGTTATCATTACCTATCCATCATTCGCTTCCTCAAATGACCGTTGGCGATTGGGTACTTCTAGATAGTTCGGATCAATTTGTTCGACTGTTAGATAGGCACTCACTGTTTCGACGTAAAGCGGCAGGGCCAAAGGCACAAGAACAGTTTATTGCAGCGAACATAGATACTATTTTTGTTGTTTGTTCACTTAATCAAGATTTCAATCTTAGCCGAATAGAACGGTATTTATCTATCGCCCATGATGCCGAGGTTGAGGCTGTCGTCGTGCTCACCAAGGCCGATTTATGTAGTGATACCGACGAGAAAAAAGCGCAAGTCCAAGCACTTGATAATATGCTGATGATCGAAGTGGTTAACGCGTTAGATAGCGATAGCACTACCGGACTACTTGATTGGTGTAAGCAAAGCAAGACGGTCGCATTTATGGGGTCTTCCGGTGTCGGAAAGTCGACCTTAGTGAACACCTTGTTAGATGATCACCTACAATCGACTGGATCTATTCGAGAAGACGATAGCAAAGGTCGGCATACGACGACATCAAGAACACTGCACATGATGCCATCGGGTGCATTACTGCTAGACACGCCCGGAATGCGAGAGTTACAACTCACGGACTGCGAATCAGGCGTAAGCGAAACGTTTTCAGATGTAGAGAGCGTTGCCAAACAGTGTCGTTTTTCAGACTGCCAACATCATGGCGAACCAGGTTGCGCCATTCAAAAGGCGCTCGATTCCGAATCAATCGATCCACGTAGAGTGGATAACTATTTCAAGCTAATGAGAGAACAAGCAAGAAATAGTGCGACAATATCGGAGCAAAGAGCACACAACAAACAACTAAGTAAAATGTACCGAACCGTGCAAAGCGAAAGCAAAGATAGAAAAAATGGGAATGACATTTAACCTATTACTGCATAGCAAATAAAAAGAAACCCGAGCTGACAATGTCCACTTGGGTTTCTTTTTATCACTTCATTAACTATTAGTTAACAATTGCAAAATATAAACATCTAACTTACTCACAATTATCGTCATTATTTGATTAAAATATGACTTAATTATAGACAGATTCTCTATCTAACATAATATATGTAGGTCGATTACCTATGCGATAGACATTGGGTTTCGACATAATAAATTCTAAATAATAATTAGGTAATTCCATGCAAAACAACAACAGTCTCGTCGCAAGATTTGCTAGTGGCAATCTTGTAATCCAAATTTTAGTCGGTATTGTACTCGGTGTAGTACTCGCCACTATTTCGCCAGAAAATGCCAAAGATGCCGGTTTAATAGGTAGCCTATTCGTAGGTGCACTAAAAGCTGTCGCTCCAATTTTAGTATTCATTCTTGTAGCAGCTTCTATTGCCAACCAAAAACAAGGGCAACAGACACATATGCGTCCTATCATTATTTTATATTTGATAGGTACATTCTCAGCAGCGCTTACTGCCGTTCTACTAAGCTTTGCATTCCCAATAACCTTAACTTTGGTCGCAGGTGCTGAAGGTACGACACCTCCACAAGGTATCGGAGAAGTTCTTCATACCCTTCTGTTTAAATTAGTTGATAATCCAATCAACGCGTTACAAGAAGCGAACTATATCGGTATTCTTGTATGGGCCGTTGGTCTTGGTCTCGCACTGCACCACGCATCTGCAACAACCAAAGCGGTATTTGAAGACTTAAGTCACGGCGTATCACAAATCGTTCGATTTATTATCCGCCTAGCACCATTCGGTATTTTTGGCCTAGTGGCGAGTACTTTTGCTACAACTGGATTCTCAGCATTAGCAGGGTATGCTCAGCTTCTTGTTGTTCTATTAAGTGCTATGCTCATTATCGCGCTTATTGTCAATCCAATCATCGTTTGGGTTAAAACCAAAGAAAATCCGTATCCACTTGTATTCAGATGTCTACGCGAAAGTGGTGTGACCGCATTTTTCACTCGCTCTAGTGCTGCAAACATTCCAGTGAACATGGCTTTATGCGAAAAACTAGACCTAGACGAAGATACTTATTCCGTCTCGATTCCTCTAGGTGCCACCATTAATATGGCTGGTGCAGCAATTACCATTACGGTATTAACGCTTGCAGCAGTACATACAATGGGCATTAGTATTGACCTTCCTACTGCATTACTTCTAAGCATTGTTGCCTCTGTATCGGCATGCGGTGCTTCTGGTGTGGCGGGTGGTTCTCTATTGCTTATCCCATTAGCGTGTAGCCTATTTGGTATCTCAAATGATGTTGCCATGCAAGTTGTTGGTGTTGGCTTTATTATTGGTGTTATTCAAGATTCAGCTGAAACAGCGCTAAACAGTTCTACAGATGTTGTATTTACAGCAGCAGTATGTAAATCAGAACAAGCGTAACGTAACCGCTTAGCACATAAAAAACCAGCCATTATGAGGCTGGTTTTTTTTCAATTACACATTCTTTCCATTAAGCAGTTATAACAAGAAGAAGTCTTAATTTTTATCAATGAGAGAGAAAGAGAAGTCTAGCCCTTCGCCATCATCCTTGTTACTCTTTTCAGACTTTTTCTTTTTGGGTTCATTACCATTATTTTCGTATACCAAAAACTCATTACCATCTATCTCAGGAAAATAAGTTGTTCTTTTATACAATTTATTTAGCGCTTTGATCATCGCATGCTTTTCAATCGCACCGTCAGCCAATTTTCTCAACAAAGGTTTGGCCATTTCTTGAAGCCCTACAACGGCATCAACACCAAGAATATTCCCAACATCATCTCTTCTCGCTTTGGCTGGTTCATATCCAAAATATGCGGAAAGAAACAACCATAGGTAGGCAATAGCATTACCTTTCGCTCCTCTTCCTATCCAAACATCCCCTGCAAAATATTGGGCTCTCGGGTTGGCTTGCTCAGCGGCAACCTCATACCAATACGTCGCTCGATGAATGTTTTTCTCTACACCGATGCCATCGCGATAATGCTCTCCGAGTTTTATCTGCGCTTCTGGGCTATTTTTCTGAGCGGCTTTAAAATGCCACTCTGCTGACAACTTAGGATTGGGATGCATATTCATTTCCGCAATATACCAATCACCCATGTATATCTGCGCTTCAATATGATCATTGTTGGCGACCTCTTCAATAGTCTCGATACCTTTATCTATATTTGGTTCGATACCTTGCCCGCCAATCAATGCTTTGCCCATTTCAAATTTAGCAAGATGATTTCCATTGTGAGCCTCAATCGCAATCTGCCAAAACTTGGATTTTTCGATAAGAACAATATCTTCTTTTGCACGACTACACACTCGAACCACACCGTACATACCCATCTCGTTATCTTGCGCTGCGGCTTGTTCATACCAATGAAGCGCCTCTCTAGGGTTATTAATCTCTGCTTCTTTAGCCAAAAATAGCTGCGTAGGTATATGGCCAGTTTCTGCCTTAAACAGCCGCTCTTTTTTCTCTTCCTCACGTTGCCTTTCTATGGCCCTTCGATATGCGCGCTCGCGCTCAATTTTTTCTTCAGAAAGCTTTTTTTTCTTGACGGATAGTGACGTCATCCAGCCAACAATTAGGATAAGCGATACACCTGTAACCCCAACAGCAATGGTCATAAAATTCATAAACTTATCTGCAGCCTTTTACAACTTGAGCAATGATACATTGACGATGCTCTTATCAACTTATCATTCGTATGATTTATTAAACGCACAAGGCATTATTAACAATAGAAACACTATAAACTATTGACGACTTTTTCTATACCTAGTCATGCGGGTTTCGTGCCAGAACCTATGCATTTTGTATATAAATAGTATTGTGCCATTTTCACATAAAATCAGCTTTTGACACGAATAAACCATAATTAAAGGAATTGTACTGAAAACATGAGTGATATAGGGAGACAAAAGGTGTCCAATTCATTAGATAAAAAAGTTATTTATCATGTCTTTACCCGTCTTTTTGGGAATAGTGAAAACGAAAATATTGCGTGGGGCACAAAAGAAAGAAATGGCGTAGGTAAGTTCGCCGATTTTACTGAGTTAGCACTAAGACACATCAAAGCACTTGGTGTTACTCATGTCTGGTTTACTGGCGTACTCCATCATGCTCTGATAGGCGATTATTCTGACCTAGGTATTAGTGATGACCACCCTTCAATAGTCAAAGGTCGCGCGGGTTCTCCCTATGCCATAAAAGATTACTATCAGGTAAACCCGGATCTCGCTAATGATATTGAAAAACGAATGGATGAGTTTGAAGCCTTAATCAAGAGAACTCATCATGTTGGTCTTAAGGTTATTATCGATATCGTGCCGAACCATGTTGCCCGACAATACCATGGCCTAAATAACCCCGACTCTGTTTTAGATTTTGGAGAAAATGACAATACAGATCTTGAGTATCACAGAGATAATAATTTTTATTACATTACAAACGAACCATTTCAGATTCCGGATGAGCAAATCCCTTTAGGTGGTGAAGCGCATTCATCATTGACGCCTCCGTATGTTGAATATCCCGCAAAATGGACAGGTAATGGGTCTCGCTCTGCCAAACCGAATTGTGATGATTGGTACGAAACCGTAAAGATTAATTATGGAATTAGGCCAGACGGCAGTAAAGATTTTCCAACTCTTCCAACTGAGTTCGCCGATAAATGTTACCAAGAACATAATGAATTTTGGCAGAAACAATCGGTTCCTGATTCATGGAAAAAATTTAGAGACATTGCATTATTTTGGATAGACAAGGGCGTTGATGGATTCAGGTATGACGTCGCGGAGCTCGTACCCGTTGAATTTTGGAGCTTCTTAAACTCGACAATAAAAAACAAAAAACCGGATACTTTCTTGTTAGCCGAGGTATACCAACCAAAGCTCTATCGGGAATTTATTCATTTAGGCAAAATGGATTATCTTTACGACAAAGTGGGCCTTTACGACACGCTTAAAACAATAATACAGAAAAAGAAATCGGTACAATCTATCGTTCAAATTCAGAAGGTACTGGCTGATATAGAACATCATATGTTGCACTTTTTAGAAAACCATGATGAACAACGCATTGCTTCACCCGAATTTGCAGGCAATGCTGATCTGGCTCGTCCAGCAATGTTAATTTCTGCGACAATAAGCAGTTCGCCTACCATGATTTATTTTGGCCAAGAAGTAGGAGAACCCGGCGCAGAAAATGCGGGATTTGGGCAACCCTCACGTACCTCTATTTTTGACTATATTGGCGTGCCTCATCACCAACGTTGGTTCAATAATGGGGCATTTGATGGCGCTCTATTAAGTAACACAGAGAAAGAACTTAGATATTTTTATCGCTCAGTCCTCAACTATTCCCTAAACAGCCCAGCTCTTTTGGGTAATTATATCGACCTATACAGCCCCCTTTCAGACCAATTGGGCCCAATGAAGGATCTCATCTTTCTATTCGCCAGGCAGAAAGACGAACATACCGTCATTGTCGCGGTAAATTTCAGTGCAGATTTACACTGTAAACAAACATTGGTCGTCCCTACCCTTTTGATACAGCAGTTATCGTTGACAAATAGGCTCCATATTTTCAAGGAAAAGATTGAGCATCAACGAACAATTGAAATAGAAGTGGCTGAGGGCATAGGAAAGATGGTGCTACAACTGCCACCTCTTGCCGCCTATGCATTTGAAGTATAGAAATTGGAGCTAAATCGAGGGGCGTTTTACTCGTTGTTAAGCGGCGACACCATCGTCGTACCGCTTAACGAGTTGATTGAGTGCTATTTTTTCTGGCTATTAATCGCATTAACAAAGGCTTCTTGTGCACCTTCTATATTTAATGCTTTAGCTTCTTCAAGAAGTGCTAGTGCTTTAGGGATGTCACCAACTTTTACTGCTTGTTTAATTGCTGTTTCATAAAATAGAACAGATTCTGGTTGAGCGACAGAAATCGCCTTCGGAGTAACCTTTTTAACCGTGTTATTTAAGGATAAAGTTTTGAGCTTTATTTCCAACTCACCTAAATAACTATGTTCATATTTGAGGTCTGTGACGATAGGTAATGGGTCACCACTATTGATTGCTCTCACTTTCGCAGGGTGTGGAATGGTTATTTTATGGCCAATCTGATCCTGAGGAGTATATATAATGAGATAAGGTGTTTTACTTGCGTCAAAGGTAATCGTCGCTTCATACCTATTTTGACTAAAAGCATCAGAATACTTTATCTTGAAATCGTCTAACTCATATTCGTCAACGACATTAAAGCGGTTGTCTAACGTGACTACTTTCGGTGCTAATACCGATTTTTCTTTCATCTTGCTGCTTAACGTTATTTCCACCGTTCTAGATTTCTCTGCGAAAACAAATGAAGCAAAATGACTCTTTCCTTCCGAAAAGCGCCACACCGGCGTTGAATCGTCAATTTGAAATTCAATCTCTTCCGTTGTACTTAGTTGAGTCCATGAAAAATCAGAATAACTAGAACAACACACCTCTGCATTGATAACTGGTAAATCAGTCTTATTCACTTCGTCTGAACTAGAGGCGCAACCAAAAAGTACACTACCAAATAAAAAAGCTAATACTGTTTTTTTCATACAAACTCCTAAAACTCATGTAGGCAGCCTTCTCAGGCCGCCTATTAATACTCAATTTATTCTAAATACCTTAGAACCAAATCTCAGCTTCGATACCAACACGAGTCTCGCTATCGTCGCCACCTTTAGACCATTCGTAACCGCTGTCGCTTGAAGACATATATGTTACGTAAGGCTTAAGTTGTGGACGACCCCAGTAATCTGAATTCACAGTAAATACTGGCGCTAAAGTTGCTGAGTAGAAGCTCGTATCTGCGTCTTCACGACCCCAGTTTTCAGCTTTACCGATACTTTCAACTGAATATGTTAACACGGCTTCCATACGGAAGTTTTCGTTAACTTTATATGATGGTGTTACACCTAAGAATAAACGAGACAATCCATCATCTGAACCCCAAACCGAATCTGTTTCTGAGTTAGATAAATCCCAATAAGTGATTTCAGTACCTAGTTGTACGTTCTCAGAGATATTTACAACACCGTAAGAAGTAAAGAAGATCGACTCATCGTCTTTCTGCCAGTTACCACTCCATTGACCAAAGTTAACACCGCGGTTAGCAGCAACGCCTTGACCATAAGTTAAAGCCGTCGTCGTCCAACCATCCAAGCCGTAATAGTCACGAGAATAAGTAATTGCCGCACCTACACCGTTTTCAGCCGTTGATGCTTCGTCTACGTTTGTACGACTCATTAACTTAAGGTCAAAATCAAAACGACCCGCTAATGCTTCCACACCATAGTAGTAAAAATCAGCAGAAGTGACTGTTGTGCTAGCACCGTCTGCATCTAAATTACATTGCTTCGAGCTCGTTTCTGCACCATTAGGATTAGTACAGCTTCCTTCGCCTGGATCAGCAGACAAAATTGCAACACCAGCGTTGTTATATTCAAGACCCGTACCAACACCAGAGGATTGTTTCCAGAATTCTTTTGTGATGATACCCGCTTGGCGGTTTAGGTAACGCTGACCTGCCCACATGCTCAGACCCTCAGCAAAATAAGACAAATCGCCTAGTTCAACATAAGCTTCTTTAAACTCAAGTTGTCCAGATTCTAAATGACCTTCGTTACCCGATGACGATGTATAGAAACCGCGTCCATTACCACCTTCATTGTTACCGTATTCTGTTTTCAGAACATATTTAGACCAAGCACCGCTTTCGTAGTTATTACCTTTTGTCACAGTAAACTCTACTTGAGTAGGGTTACCAGAGAATGCGGCACCCGCAGCGCGGTAATCGCGACGATGGTGGTAAGTCTCTTCTAGAGCCAAAGACTGGCCTACATTATACAGAAGATGACCATAACCATTTACTGTCCATCCTTCAGTTACTTTATCTTCTGCTAACGCAGAACCTGCAAATAATACACTTGCCACTGCGGTAGCAATTACGCTTACTTTTTTCATCTCGTCAACTCCTGAACGAATAATTATGTTTCTTATACTTCCTAGGTTTCCTTTGAAAGGCAGAACAAAAGAAACCATTAAAAAAGAATTTGTCTGGGAGTCGCCTCCCGTTTTGTTTCAACGTTAGGCATAATAAGTAAGCGAGCAACGGATGACTTCCTCCGCCCTATGCAAATTTTCGGGGGAGTAGAGAGGCGTAGAAAATTAGATTAGAGATGATTTTGTATACTGGATCACTAAATATGGGGGTAGGAGAGGCTGAATAGGAGCCAAACCACTGCACAAAGTGTTAATGTCATCATGTTTCAATATATATCTGTTATTACCCATTAGGCAGAAAAAAAATAAAATAAATTACTATTGAGACATAGAATTAATTTACTATGGATACATATGATGTGTTGACTATTGTTCGACATCCCTTTTTACTTGAAGTTCGCAACAAGCCAACAATTTATAAAAAAAGAATAAATAATGACAGACACGTGCTCACGGCCTCACCCTTTAGGGGCTACATTAGACGGCAATGGATGTAATTTTTCCATCCATGCGCCCAATTGCCCTGACATATCTTTAGCCTTATTTGCTAACGATGATGAATATGAATTATTTCCGCTCGTCAATGAGTATGCCGGCATACGACACATCTACATTCCGGATGTAAAAGCAGGTCAAAAATACGGCTATGCAATTACCACACACGATGGAGAAAGCCTTCTTTTATCAGACCCTTACGCGAAGGCATTAGAAAAACCATTACACTACGCTACACCTTATTCAAACCCAAAAAGTTGGGGAATGAGTAAATGTGTGGTGATTGATCCTGCATTTGACTGGCAAGGTACTGAGCCACCTAGAATACCAAGAGAAGAAACCGTATTGTTTGAGACTCACGTCAAAGGTGTGTCAAAACTAAATCAAGGCCTAATAGAATCCGAACAGGGAAGATATTTAGGCTTAGCAAGCAGTACCATGCTCGATTTTTACAAGAAACAGAATATCACTACGCTTCAGCTCCTTCCGGTTGCTGCGTGTATGCATGAAGAACATCTTCTAAAAATGGGAAAAGTGAATTATTGGGGTTACAACCCCTATCTGTTTATGGTTCCTGACCCAAGATATGCAGATAGCGATGCAGTTGTAGAACTAAAAACCGCTATTCGTGAGTTACATCGTAATGGTATTGAGGTGATTCTCGACGTCGTATACAACCACACGGCCGAAGGAGGAGAAGGTGGGGTGATCTTTAACCTTAAAGCGCTCGACCCTCGCAACTATATAAAACATGGCCCCCACTACGCCAATTACACTGGCTGCGGCAACACCACTGACTTAATGCACCAACCGATGCTTAATTTGGTAATGGACTCCATGCGATATTGGGTGGAAGAGTTTCATGTCGATGGATTTCGCTTTGACCTTGCGGCAACGTTGGGTAGAAATGGCGATAGCTTTAACTATCACTCCCCATTTTTTAAATCGGTGGCGCAAGATCCAGTACTAAGAGAAGTGAAACTTATTGCTGAGCCTTGGGATATCGGTCCGAACGGCTACCAAGTGGGTGGGTTTCCAGATGGTTGGAATGAGTGTAACGATAAATTCCGCGACATTACCCGTAGTTTCTGGCGTGGTGATGATGGGTATTTAAAAGAATTTGCCACCAGAATCATGGGTTCAAGAGATCTCTATAGTGCAAGTCGTTGGCCTCAAAAGTTAACCATCAACTACATCACCTACCATGACGGATTTACGCTACAAGATCTCGTCTCATATCGCCATAAGCACAACGATGCAAATGGCGAACATAACCATGATGGACATGGTGATAACCGTTCTGATAATTATGGTATTGAGGGCGATACTGACAACATGATGATAAAGGCCGTTCGCGAGAAGCAAAAACGTAACTTTATCGCCAGTCTGTTATTTGCGTTCGGTATACCTCATATCATGACCGCAGATGTTCAATCTCACTCACAGAATGGTAACAACAATGCTTATTGCCAAGATAGTCCGTTGAGTTGGATTAATTGGCGATCATGTAATCGTATCGATCTATTTAAGGCTTGGATCAGCGATATGTTAGCAGCACGCCAACAGTATATGGTTCCCTTCATCAGGGCATTTAGTGGTGAACAACGGAATCAAAACAGAGTCGGCTGGCGTCGAGCTGATGGCGAACATATGGAACATGATGATTGGAACACGCAGAATTCTGTCGCTCTGCACCTTGGAATCGAGCAAGAAGGTGATGAACTGATCTACTTAATCAACCAAGCCACCGCTCCAGCTCGTTTCAAACTACCAAATAACTACAATCAACGCTGGGTGACTATTTGCGATACTAGTATGGATAAAGTAGTCAATCGTCACGCAGAGGGTGATATATTAATGGCACCGATGTCGTTGGCGATATTGCATTCAACCGCAAAGTAGAATGCCATTGCTCATCAAGTAAAAAACACCTGCAAACGCAGGTGTTTTTGTTTTAATCAACGTTAAATTTGCGCACAGCAGTATATCCCCTATCTCGATCTCAATTTATTTACCCTTTTGGTAAAAACACCTCACCCAACATGCATCGAACACTGCCACCACCTATATTTTCGATGGTTGAAACATCAAAAGATAGTAGTTTGCCATGGGTCGATAGTTGGTTTCTCTGCGCAGGAGTAAAGGCGTCAAATGCTGATTGAGACATGGCAATCACTTTATCGCCATTAGCATTTTCTAATTGAAGAATATTGCCACAAAAGTGATTCATCTGATCAAGTGAAATAGAGATCACTTGCTTATCCTTCGCTAAAGACTTAATTACAAAACGACGTTCAAATTCAGGGATAAGCTCATCACAAATGACACAAAATGACTCTCCTACTGCCATCATCACATTTGTGTGATAAATCGGTTGGCCGGAAGGCAGCGCAGTTTGGAATGAAATAACACGTTCATATCCTACCCTTTGAGCGTATTCTTCCAATACCTCTCTATCACAACGGTGAGACAACGCCGCGTAGATGGTACGATTAATGTGGTCCATCACCATTACACCAGTACTTTCTAAATAAGCGTTGTGCTCAATAAAAGAAGCCAACGATGAATGAGAGGTTACCTTTCGACCTGAATCAACAAGTGCTTTAACCAAGGCTTCAGGGCGGACCTCCAACTGACGATTTGTGCACGCCATAGGGAAAACAAACAACTCACCTGTCGACGTCGTACTAAACCAATTGTTTGGGAACACCGCATCAGGCGTCTCTCTTTCCGCTACAGGGTAATCAAATTCAACAACCTGTACACCTTCGGCACGCAAACCAACCACCATCGAATTAAATTCCGCCATTGCGTTTTCACGAACCTGTTGTGCGCTCAGTTCGACTCGGTGTTGAAATTCATTATCTTCTGCAGTTTCTGCGTTATAGCGAAACTCTTTCGGCGGCACCATCACCACACAACTCGCATTTTGAAGTGAACGGACACCTTGCAAATACTGCATTGATTGAGTTGAGTTCATTCATAAATATCCATTTTAGATTCATTACATCGATTGTAAACAGAAGGTTAAATGTCATTTAACTGAATTTGATACCATTTACACGAGCAAACTAGGCGATTTCGCTGTCATAGAGAGTAAATTCGGTAACTAACCTAAGCATACTTTGTTAATACAGTGTTACACCTAAGCATACCTATTCACTAACAATGTTATCAATGCGCTTTCTCGTTCTAGATTTGGTTAAATAAATCCATAGGTAAGCAAAATTATTACGCAAATATGCACATTCAAAATGAAATGGAAAATAATGTCCTTTTTTTTAAGTTTGGGGTAGTGTGTGTTGATAAATTAACCCATCTATTATTCAACGAATTCTTCTCGTTATTGAAGATAAAACAACAACAAGATGGGAAGAGGATGACCGAATGTATAAGTTTTTTGAAGGGCTAACAAAAGCCTTCCCAAAAGAAGAACCACAGCAACCGCCAACCGGTGTTTTTGCATTTTGCCGGCACTATACTCGTGGTTTCGAAAAACCGCTGCTATTAATGGCGTCACTCAGTACCATAGTTGCCATTATTGAAGTTTCACTTTTTGGTTTTATGGGTGAGCTCGTCGATTTGCTCTCGACCAGTAACCCAGATACCTTTCTTGCAGAAAATAGCAGCACGCTTTGGGCGGTTGGTTTAGTGTTACTGGTTGTGATGCCAATACTCGTTACCATCTACTCACTGACAATTCATCAGAGCCTGCTTGGAAACTATCCAATGTCCATTCGTTGGATGGCGCACCGATATTTATTAAAGCAAAGCCTCTCATTTTATCAGGACGATTTTGCAGGGCGTGTCGCCACAAAAGTGATGCAGACTTCCCTTGCAGTCCGAGAAACCGTGATGAAAACCGCGGATGTTTTTGTCTATGTTATTGTTTATTTTACCTCTATTGTAGTCATGTTGGCTCAAGCCGATTGGCGATTAATGTTACCAATGTTGGTTTGGCTAGCCGCCTATATTTGCATTCAATTTTACTTTGTTCCAAAACTCAAATCTGTCGCTTCCGAGCAGGCCGATGCCCGCTCTACCATGACGGGTAGAATTGTGGACAGCTATACCAATATTGCAACGATCAAACTCTTTTCTCACAGTAAACGAGAAACCAAATACGCAGAAGAAGGCATGGACGGCTTCTTGGATACGGTCTATCGGCAGATGCGCTTAGTGACAGGCTTTAACGTCTGTGTAGAGATTGCCAATTATTTTTTAGTCTTTTCGATCGCCGCGATTTCTATTTTCCTTTGGATGGAAAACGCAATCACCATCGGCGCAATTGCCATCGCGATCAGTTTAGCGTTACGGATAAACGGCATGTCGATGTGGATAATGTGGGAAGTCGGGGCGCTATTTGAAAACATGGGCACCGTGGTCGACGGTATTTCCACACTTTCAAAACCAATTGATATAGTAGATAAAAAAGATGCGAAACCTTTAGAGGTTGATAAGGGTGGCATTCAATTTGATAACGTAAGCTTCCATTATGGTGAAAAAGATAAAGGGGTTATCAACCACCTGAACCTGAAAATAAAGCCGGGGGAGAAAGTTGGATTAGTTGGTCGCTCTGGCGCAGGGAAATCAACACTAGTTAACCTTTTGTTACGCTTCCATGATGTGGAAGGCGGACAAATAAAGATTGATGGTCAGGTCATATCAGAAGTTACCCAGGACTCTTTACGTGCCAATATTGGCATGGTGACCCAAGACACCTCATTGCTGCACCGCTCTATTAGAGAAAATATACTCTATGGCAAACCAGATGCGAGTGAGGAAGCGATGCTAAAAGCCACCATTCAAGCGCAAGCACATGAGTTTATCGACACCCTAACGGATCCGCATGGAAACAGCGGATACGATGCTCAAGTTGGTGAACGAGGCGTGAAACTATCTGGTGGTCAACGCCAGCGAGTAGCGATTTCGCGAGTCCTTCTAAAAGATGCACCATTGCTTATTTTGGATGAAGCCACTTCAGCACTAGACTCTGAAGTAGAAGCGGCAATACAGGAAAGCCTGATCGAGCTAATGCAAGGTAAAACCGTCATTGCCATAGCACACCGCCTTTCTACCATCGCAGCAATGGATAGGCTAATCGTATTAGATAAAGGACAGATCGTTGAACAAGGTTCGCACCAAGAGCTGATTCAAGGCGATGGTATTTACGCTCAGCTTTGGGCGCATCAAACCGGCGGTTTTATCAACGATGACACGAAAATCAATTAAGTTGTTGATTTTTAATGTAATTAATTTTTATTGATTTTGCAAAATGGCGACAAATGGCGACGAAAAACGAGGGTTATTGAGCTCTGTCGCCACTTTGTCGCCATTTTTTTGGTTCTAGTTTTCTAACGGGTTCAACTCGACAGCCTGGATAAGATGCTCTGGTGAAAAGTGCGCATAAGCCATGGTTTGTTCAATTTTACTATGACCCCAAATTCGCTGAAGCACCAAAATATCCCCCCCATTCATCATAAAATAACTCGCGAATGTATGACGCAAAATATGCGTCGCCTGCCCTTGTGGAATGAACGCTGGTAATGACCTTTTCACACACTCCCATGCCGCGTAATATCGAACATCGAAAATATCGTGACCAGATACCGCAACCGCGAGTATTTCATCATGGAGAGCTTTAGAGATAGGAACGCTTCGGTTCTTCTTACCTTTTGTATCGATGAACGTCAGTTTATTTAAAGTGATATGGCTTCGCTTCAAGCCTAACGCTTCACCTACCCGTGCACCGGTTGCCAAACATATTTTGCAAACAACGAGTATCTGATCGGCTTTAGGGCTTTTATCTACCGCTAGCTTATTCAAGAAAGGCTGAGTTTTGTCTTTAGTAAGGTAAGACAACTCCCGTTCGGACGCTTTAATAAGATCAATACCCACAACTGGGTTTGGCAACTTCCATTCACCGTACTTAACGAGCGTATTGAACATGGCCCTAAACGTTTTAAGTTCAATATTATGAGTAGTTGGAGAAAGAGTAATGTTTTTTCTAGTTGGATGATGGCTAATCCGGTTCGCCCGGTAATTAAGGTAATCTTGCATAGTAAAATGAGACGCTATCGGGTTCCCAAGCATTTCAACAGTTTTCTTAAGCACCACATACGAATTGCTTCCCGTCTTCACGGTGTTTCCGTGCACTACCCACCAACGTTCAAGCAACTCTGAAAGCCGACGGTGATCGGGTTTATCACCAAGCCAGGGCTTATCATCAATTTCTCGCATAACATAGCGTTCATAAGCGACCGCTTCACCTTTAGTGGCAAAGCTTTTTCGGACACGTTTACCGCTGCGGCCAGTTGGGTAGCATTCGCATAGCCATGGTTTTTTTGAACTGTCTTTTAGATTTCTGACGGACATAGAAAACCTTAAATACCTGTTTTTTTATACAGCATTTAAGGTTGTACAATTTAACAATGTTTAATTTTAATTAGAACGAACATTTTGGTTAACAAATTGGATTTTTTGTCTATTGGATGTACTAATCTGATTATCTAAAGACTTTGCAGTACCAACTACCAACATATCAAGTTGAACCTCAGCAACAGCAAAATTGCTTCCGGAAAAAACGTATCAAAATAATACCTATTAGCTTGAAAAAAATAATACTATTTTCTTTTCATTTTAAGAAGGTATCTTTGGTTCCAAATATAATAAGGGGCAGAGGCAGCGCAATCATTACATACTATTGTTTTTTCGAAACAGATATCTCCCCAAACAGGTATGATTTGCTCAACAGCCAATAGAGTACTACCACAAAAGGGGCATTCTTTTACATTGGTATTTTCAAGTAGCATTTGTCCTCCTGAAATATTTGTTTATAACATCATTAATAATTGAGAGTTTGGTCTCGAGTCCAGTAATCCTTTGCTGTCTCTTCGTATTGAATAATAGTTGATTAGTGTAATAACCGTAACTCAGTCCAAATAGTGTCCGGCGTGTTCTGATTACTTTAATCACTACCAAGAAGAATATCGTCTTGAACCAATTTCTTACACAGTTCCATCATGATTTGTTGCTCATGAATAGTTAAGGGAGAGTAGTAATCATCGATTACTTGTCGCAGACATTGATGGACTTCTCCTTTTACTTTTAACCCTTTATCCGTCAGCGCTAAGTAACGAGCTTTTTTGTTGGTCTTACTTTTATATGTTTCAATAAGGCCACGTTTGATACAATTGTCGACTAAACGCTTAGTGACCGAACGCTCGCGATGCAAGGTCTCTGCTAATTTCTGTTGCGGCATTTCACCAAGATACGCCAGTACACGAAGTGCTCCCACCATCTCTAACGTAATATCAAATTTTGACGTGAGGGCTTGATTGGCTAATGTTCTAAATTGCTTGGACGCAAGTCCCATCATAAACGAGAGGCTGCTATCTAATTCAGGAATGGAGGTTATGTTTTCGTTCATGGTTACCTTTTGAGCGTGTTAACTGATGGAGAATGAATAATATACATAAAGTTACCGTAAGTTCCCATGCTCTTAAATACGTACTTTCTAATCCAAATGAAGTGTTGCCCATATACAGTTGAATAGGCAGCATGGTGGCTAGTAAAGCATCAGCATGTAGATCTCGTGGTGGTCCTTGTGATGGTGACATCCAGTTAGCAATAATAAAAACTAAACTACCTAATCCGAGTGTGTAATAACCGATAGTACTTTGATGGCCGGCCATTACTAAAGTAAAAATAATTGCAACCGCACATCCACCCACTTGTGTCACAAAGCGGCGTTCTACGACTTCTTTGAATTTATCTCGACTAAATTGAGTAGCAGCAGCAATCACAGGTACCATGCAGAAGGTGGCTGAGATCAAATCTACAATCATAAGAAATGCTAACCCGGCACCTACTAGTCCTGTGGAAACGAAACGATGTTGATACGTAACCACTTGCGGTGTAAATACCGGAGGTTTTCCTTTATTTTCTTGAGGAAAAAGAAAAACCATAGACTTCGAAATCAATATAGTGATAGCCATCGAAACTAAAATCTCATGAATCCTCATAGGCATATCTGCAACAGTATGTTGAGAGAACACAATGATTAATATCCAATTAAAGGTGGGCATCAGCATGCCACCTAACTTCGCCGGCGTATTAGCATCGCGACGCATTAGATCAAAGAAGATCAAGCTAACGGTCCAGATGATAAAGGGATGTTCATGGAACACGTCAGAAACTAGGAGTGCACAAGACGCAGCCAAGAGTGTTGGAAAAAGCATTTTAAATAAACCTAACCAAGAGTAGTCCTTGCCTTTGGTCATCACAATGGTTGGATACAGAGCTAAATACACGGCTGAATCGAGATGGAGTAGTTTTCCCGCTAACATGCATAGTGTAACGGTAAATGTGACTCTCAATGTCTCATTTTTACGCGCGTTTTGTATCAACATATTGCCACCTGTTATTGCCTAATAGATAAAACGAAACCATGATAGTAGCTTAATCCAGGTATAGCCCACCGCATCAATAACACTATTGCCATTATCTACAATGACACTGGCACGTGCTCCAGCCATCAGGTTTGAGCTTACGTTATCTACATTAATTCGAGTACGCATTTTCTGTTGTTCACGTATCCAACGAGTCTCATTTTCGACAGTCGACAGTTGGTTTGCTGGGTTGGATGAATCAAAAATCGCTCGTTCCTGGTTGGTCACATTTCCTTCAAATATTTGACCAGGAAGAGCATCAAACGTAATCCAAACATGTGTCCCTGCTTGTAAATGGGCCATACCTTTTTCGTTGAAGTCTGCGCTTAACCAACGGTTTGTTTCGTTAACCAGAAATAAAGAAACACTGCCTTTATTGATGTAAGTTCCTTGTTGAAGTTGTAAGTTACTAACTGTACCAGTAGTTTGGGCAACAACATCGGTACGATAGAGGTCGAGTTTCGCCGTTGCTAGTTTGGCTTCAGCCAATTCGATTGCTGCATTTTTCTTGTTGCTAGATAGCTCTGCTTTTATTCGCAATATGTCCAAGTTTGCAACTTCTACAGCACTTTTAGCAACGTTAGCATCCATACGTACGTCGTCGACTTCTTGCTGAGTAATCAAACCTTTACTAAGTAATTTCTGATAGCGGGTGTACTTTATATTTACGTTATTCCATTCCACATTACGTTGAACAAGAGTTTGATTCGAAGATTGCAGTTCTTGCCATTTGGCCGAATTGGCTTCTTGAACCTGATGAAGTTCTGCTTCTGTCTGACGTACTGTTAGTTCATAGCTGTATTTATCAATGCTAAACAGAATATCCCCCACATTTACATGTTGGCCATTCATTACATTTACGCTGGTAATTACACCAGAGACTTCGGGTGCGATATTCGCAATGCTCTTATGCAGAGTCGCTTGCGTAGTGAATGGTGAAACGTTATCTGAACTAACTAAGAAAATAGAAAAACCTAAAGTCACAGTAAGTACAGCAATGATAGTATATTTGTATATCATGCCTTTCATAAATTGTTACCTGTACAACAAAAACCGGGTATACCATAGCATACTCTATTTTGTTGCTTATACAACAATTAATATACCCCGATATAGTAAAATAGAAGAAAAGATGGCGTTTAATCTATAAATTTTTTCAAGACTTCTCGCGTTGCAAGTCCAACCCCTTCATTGTTTCTTCTGGACAGCGGTTAGCAGTAACCATAACTTAACTAAAAGATAATTAGTTAAGCTATGGTTATGGGTATCTTATAGTTATTTCGAAAGTCAGCGAGAAGCTGGGATGGATGGATGCATGCATCCATACAATAATATATTGCTTAAATCACCAAGAAAGCGATTACTAGAGGAACAACAATAGCCGCTTTAACAAGCTAAGTGTCGTCGTTGTGGTTATCAATCATAGCGACTCCCCAAAAAAGTGAGGACACACACCTCAAAAACACTAGGTATGAGGTGTATGTCCTAGTTGAATTCCTCATAATTTCGCTGCTTTCTAGCCGTACCTATCGACAATTCAAGTACTCGCGACAAAACGCTCAACCTACGCCTAATCTAGAGTTGAAAGACCCCTATGACACACATCAACCCTTCCTCAAATCCAAAACAACCTTACCAACAATCTTCACGCTCAACTCATCCACAGTAAGAACAGAGCCAGCAAAAGAGATAGCCAACTACTTACCCGGTAACCTCTGCATTTCATTCAGCGACAACAAACCATCCATATCGACAGATTAAACTATGAGGACATACACCATAAGAAATGCAAAATAAACAAATTTCCCAAATCAAAAAATGTCGTGAATTTAGTTGGTTTTGAAAGAAATGTTCGTATCTCTACGGTTTTAATCGAGCTTTTACTATTGTAAAACCACTATGAGTGCAGACGAGAGGCAGAGCGTCTAGTTTGTTTCTGGTTGTTGCGTTCATGTAGGGAAAACCTTCGTCAGTTTAATTGATACCCTCGTATCCGACTTCGTTTAAATTGAGGTAAAGCGCTGTAGAAACTCTTTTTGCAACCAACTAACAAAGCGCGTTTTCTTTCCAGTTGAGTGCAAACTGCTAACCAATCTTTCTGGGTCAGATTAAGCCGCTCTAAGATGGGTGGTAATTGGCTATTTAGGCTAGCTTTACCATCTCTCAATGTTTTTCCTGTCCAGTCCACCAACTCTATATAGTCTATCAATCTAAACGGTATACCACAGAGCATCTCGTTGGCTGGGTTCCCAATAAAAGGTAACAAATTAGGTGCGGTTGATTGATGGTTATTGAGCGCAGTTACACGGTCTTTGAAAGAGGTATATTCTGACGATTCTGGAGTCTTCGCTATCCCAGCGCGTACTGGATTCAGGTCAGTATACGCCATAGCCGAAAGTAGTGCTTTTTCGTCTAGTAGGGCCTGGCTTTTGTAACGGCTTTCCCAAAAATGCCCTTTGCAGTTGTCCTCTTTATTCGCCTTTAACGCTATCTCAAAATTCAACTCACGCATAAACCAACTCAAGCTGTACAAGCGTTCTCGCCATTGTTCGATAATATCGAAAGCGACCTTGAGTTCAGTTTTGCTCTTTAATTGACTGGTTAAGAATCGCTGTATGATGACAGGTTTTGAGTGCAATAAAGACCAACGCTCGATGACTTGCAAATCAGTGAGTAAATCTACCTTACTCTTATTAATATGAACGACTAAATGATAATGGTTGCTCATTACCGCATAGGCGCAGATATCAATACAGTAAATAGCACTAAGTGTTTTGATACGAGCTTCTATCCACCCTCTTCTATGCTCATAGCTTGTATTCGAAAATTCATCATATCCACATAAATATGAGCGACGAACACACCGAGATACGCAGTGATAATAAGGTGTTGCTTCGACACAGATTTGTTGATTTCGAGCGGTGGTCATAGCGGCCTCCATTTCATGTTAGGTGCCCCCCTAATATAACGGGATAAATGCTATGGCACTCATGGGATACTTTGTTTTACGAGGCATTAGTAGGTTTTATGTAAACCAACACTATTTTTCATAAGATGACTGTCCTTGTTGACGGTCACTCTTGTTGACGCTCTTGTTGACGCTCAATCCGCCATAACTTAATAAGCCGGAACTTGTCGTGCCCCTATCGGGAGTGAAGATATAAGTCGACTAGAAAACAAGCCTAGTCAAAATATCCATCTAGAAATAACAAGAGTGTTTCCTTAGTACTAATTGTGTTTTGGCACTGTCTTTAACTTATGCTTGTTAGTTTCTAGGCAATCAATGTGCAATTACATTCATTATATGAATATTTAATGATTAATATCAAAGAGATATAACTGCAACTATCTGGATAATAACCGTATTTTTAATACGCAACGTCAGATGTAAACGCAAACTAACTAAATACAAAAAATAAGGGAGCGATAATGAGACCAAGATTCATTTTGGGGTTGATGTTATTCAGCCTATCATTTTTTTCTTTTGCAACCGAGGAAGGTGCTAAGTCAGAAGAAGAGGAATATATCACTTGGGCAAGGGACATCTGGGAGTCATTAGACAGACAAACAGGAACCATAAAAATAGAAGGAACTGGTGCGGTATTGAACGTTCCAGACAGTTTCTATTACTTAAATGCCGAAGATTCCAAAAAGATAATTGTCGACGTTTGGGGGAACCCACCCAATCAACCTATACTTGGAATGCTATTCCCTGCTCAGATGTCACCGTTTGATAGTGAATCATGGGCAGTCACGATCAAGTACGAAGAAGACGGGTACGTTTCTGACGAAGATGCCGACGAAATTAACTATAACGATCTTCTACAACAGATGAAAGAAGACACCCTATCCTCCAGTAAGGCAAGAGTAAAAGAAGGCTATGACCCGGTAGAGCTAGTAGGTTGGGCCTCCCCTCCGTACTACGATGCCAACGGAAAAAAGCTACACTGGGCCAAGGAAATTCGGTTTGGCGAGCAAGAGATAAATACGCTTAACTACAATATCCGTATCCTAGGACGAAAAGGCGTTCTGGTACTCAATTTTATTGCAGACATGGAACAGAAACCTGAAATAGACTCAAGTATTGAATCCGTCCTCGCATTAGCAGAGTTCGACCAAGGCTCTAAATATAGCGACTTTGATCCAGATTTAGATACAGTAGCGGCCTATGGGCTTGGCGCACTCGTGGCTGGCAAAGTAATAGCAAAAACAGGTTTTATTGCGGTCGCCTTTCTGTTTTTGAAGAAGTTTGGAATATTTGCCCTTATAGCGGTAGGTGCCTTCTTTAAACGATTTCTTTCTAGGAAAAAAGCGTAACTGCATTAAATGTGTACGATTTTTTCCTATGGAAGGTCCCACTAAGATAGGGCATATATCTCACGAGTTGAAATGTATGTCCCTTTTACTTTCCAGAATATGAAGATTGATAATACTTTACGAGCTTTGCTCAACGAATAAATTAATAAATATTCTGCTTACCTATTTTTTATTCTTTTTTCCTTGAACAGCCTTAAAGCGTGGGTTTGATTTACAGATCACGTAAATTCGTCCTTTTCTTTTGACTATCTGACAGTCAGGACTTCTCTTTTTGGCACTCTTTAGTGAATTTAGTACTTTCATTCAATTCTTCTCCTCATTTTTTTGAGTTTAAGTTACCAAAACGACGGTTAAAGTTAGCTACGCGACCTTCTTTGTGTACTATCCGCTGCTTGCCAGTATAAAACGGGTGGGATTCTGATGATACTTCGACCGTAAAGTATGGATAAGTTTTACCATCCTCCCAACTAATTGTACGGTCAGTTTGCAAAGTAGAACCGATTAAAAAATACTTATCAACGTTGGTATCATGAAATACAACGGTGCGATATTGTGGGTGTATGTCAGGTTTCATATCATTCTCCTTTAGTTAGTCGCATTGGACTTATCTAGTTAACTATTGTTATGTTATAACATGGCTCAAATGATAATGATTCTTATTCTGTTTGGCAAATTATTTATGGCATAACAGTTTTTGTTAGATATCGGTCAAATAGAATGTTGGTCCGTTGATCATTCATTTATTAGTTCCAACAGAATCGCTTAGTGATCACATTAACCACACTGCTGAGATCACACGCCTCTGGACAACTCCTTCCCCCCGACAGCTAGAGTCTACCGACTAATTATGTAGGGGTTTTATCACTCGTTACTTCACTGGCGTGGTAATGCATATCAAAGCTAACGAAATTCTCGTAATGAACTGTAAACAAGAACATCAAACTGCATGATGTTATGTCTGACTGTTCATTTTAAGTTCGGTATTCATTACCACGGAGGACCGTGGTAATGAGGGTTTAAGTATAATTCCGCTGCTTTCTAGCCGTATCTATCGATAATTTTTGATATAGATCGCTCTACAGAACGGTGATTGCGCTCCTAATCATTACAATATTCAGATGGTCACAAGCGCGGTGAGAATGAGTAAAGACCTTACTCTATTGCAGACGTACCAAGGTATCAACCTCAGAGAGCCTAGCAATCTACGATTCATTGGCAAAGAAGAAAACCCCGACAAGCCCGAGTAAATATCACAATGAATGGCGACCTAAATAGTCGCCTTTTTAACAAGGTATAAAGACTCTATGATTAAATCACTTCACATCTATTCTTTTACTCTCTAAAATCTCGCTCAATCATTACTTGAACAACAGATTCTTGAGCAAAATATGAATAAAAGTTTTATCACTAACCTTATTGCATTAGGTTTACTCGCTGCTGGCTACCAATTGGATAATCAAATTCTACTGTATGCCGGGCTTTTTGCCTTCTCTGGTGCGATCACCAACTTGTTAGCCGTACACATGCTATTTGAAAAAGTACCAGGGCTTTATGGCTCTGGTGTCATACCTGCACGATTTGAAGAATTCAAAATTGCGATAAAGAGTTTGATGATGGAACAATTCTTTACGACTGAGAACATCGACCGTTTTCTCACTCAAGAAATTATTGGCGGCAAAAAGCTCGATCTAGCGCCCGTCATTAACCACATCGATTTCGAACCGACCTTTGAATCGCTCGTTGACGTTATTGCCAATTCTTCATTCGGTGGCATGCTTGCCATGGTTGGTGGTACCGAAGCACTATTACCACTGAAGCAACCATTTGTTGAAAAAATGCAGCAATCAGTGATAGAAATCAGTCAAAGCGAAGAGGTTAAACAGGCACTTAAAGACCAATTCGAACAGCCACAAATGATGGATGAGATTCAAACGAATATCGAAAACATCATTGATCAGCGCTTAAACGAGCTTACTCCGAAACTGGTTAAGAAGATGGTGCAAGATATGATCAAAAAGCACCTAGGTTGGCTTGTTGTCTGGGGCGGTGTATTTGGTGGAATAATTGGTATTATCTCTTCTTTTATAGCCTGAGATTCCAACTCTCTACAAATTTGAGCACCATAAGTAACGGTGCTCAAATTATTATCTACTTACAAAAAATACATTTTTTGCTACAACTTAAATTTACTAATCAGTTGCTTAAGCTGTAACGTCATCTGTACCAATTCCTTATTAGCGACAGATAGTTGTTCCATTCCCGTTGCCGATTCTACACAAACTTGATTGATGTCAGCCATATGATGGCTAATTTCATTGCTTGTTTGGCTTTGTTGTTCCGTCGCAACCGAAATTTGGTTATTCATGTCAGTGACGACTTCGACGGACTGGGTAATATGCATTAACGCATCGTGGGCCAATGTTGCCTGATGTACGGTATTATTCGCCTGTTTTTCGTTATTCGCCATAACCTTAGTCGCGCTTTGTGCGTCAACCTGAATACTGTCAGTAATGGTTGATATTTCTTTCGTTGCATCCTGAGTTCTCATTGCAAGCGTTCTGACTTCATCCGCCACAACAGCAAATCCGCGGCCTGACTCACCAGCTCGAGCGGCCTCAATGGCTGCATTGAGTGCGAGTAGATTAGTTTGAGCTGCAATTTCTTGAATGACCGTCAACACGCCTCCTATATCGTTACTATGAGTAACCAGTTTTTTGATAATATTCGTTGTACCGCCAACGTCCTTCGCTAACTCAGTGACATTATTGATACTAAGATCAGACGCCTCACACCCTTGAGAAACGTCGTGCCGAGCTTGCACTGCTGCTGCTTCCGCTTGCGTTGAGTTAAGCGTTATATCCTGGACGGTAACATTCATTTCTTCAATGGAAGCTGAAATCTGACTTATATCTTGTTGTTGTTTGTACACACCAGTTTGTGCTTGATCCATCACAACCGACATTTCTTCCGAAGTAGAGGCAAGCTGCTCAGTAGATTTTGCAACCGTACTGACCGTATGATGAATTTTACTAACAAATACATTAAAAGCTCGTCCTAATTCTGCAATTTCATCGTTCCCGCTTGTATCAAGTTTTACCCGTAGATCCCCTTCCCCCTCAGCAATATCATTCATGGTCACAATTACAATTTTAAGGCGGTTGGCGATCTTAGTGGCAATAAAGATCACTAACAGAGCAATAACCAGAATTATTCCTAAACTCAGCGAAATAAGAGTTAATTTTATTTCTTTTTGAACAACTGCAATCTTACCTTTTAATACTTCGACTTCTTCAAATAGTAGCGACTCGCTCTGCTTAACTGCGCGGCGGAGCGCCCCTATAATGCCTTCGTTTTCAGTCAATCCTTTTTGTTTTGATAGCGAAACAAAAAGATTAAATGCGTCTCTATAAACGTTTAAACTAGAAGCGAGATCGATGTTTTCATTGTTAGTTGAATCGACATCGGCCGCCATCTTAGTCAACTGATGATTAAATTGGATTGCGTAGTTTTCATCAAGACGCAGCATAAAGTCCTTTTCATAACCACGTAATAAAAGCAGTTGCATCTCTAAAGGCTTGTTATTTTTCTCTTGCGTAATACTTTGGATAGTATGCGCTGCTACTCTCAAAGAGCCATACGCTCCACCTTCTTCATTTAGACCTATTTCTTGTTGGATACTCACCAACTTATGAAACTCATTATCGTATTTATCAAATGCAGAGGTCAATGAGGACAAATTAGAATTCGGAATGTCAGCCTCTACTAGCATTTGTTCCAATAGGTCTATTTTAGTATGAAGTTTTTCTACATTATTTTGGAATTTATCACGATAACTAATATCTTTTCGCGACATGAAGTCTTTTTCATTTTTTCGCAACATCAACATATTCACTTCAATATTGACGACTTGTTTAGAGGTTTCGATGGCACCTTCAATTTTTTGTACTAAGTGTTGGGTGCTGAACATTAAAACCACCATCCCAACAACCAACAGCCCTACTATTGAGCAAAGCATTCTCTTAATTGACACTGTGTAATCCTATATAAATAGATATTTTCGATATATAACTAGCTAGCCACACCCAGTCATACCCCTTCTTTTATTGTGGATAATATAGTGAATTGTCGTTCATATGAAAGGAAATTATGAGCGTTTTCGGAGAATCCGAAAAGCAATCGATTGCTTTTATAGTATGGTGATTACATTAGCAAAACTAACGTTGTTATTGATAGCAGGTTAAATCTACTTACAAAGCTGTACAAACAAAAAAAGAGAACTATCTTTATGACAATTCTCTTTTTATTCCCTAGAGGAATCCATTTACAGTGTAAAGTGAATTCCATCGAGAAAAACACCCTATTGTCATTTTCGGAGTTAGGCAATGTACGTTCATACCAAAGCAATCATCATCACAGCACTGTTACTTCCATTTTCAGCCCTTGCCGGGGAAGCCGACATTATAGATGTGCAGGTGAGTAAAACGAGCAAGGATACCTATAGATTTGATGTTACGGTCTCTCATGCTGATAGCGGCTGGGAGCACTACGCAAATAAATGGGATATCGTCGATAAAGATGGGAATGTACTAGGTACAAGAACTCTGCATCATCCACATGAGAATGAACAACCATTTACGAGAGGTCTTTCAGATATTCATATATCATCCAAAAATCACTCCGTTACGGTTCGAGCACATGACTTTGTCCACCAGTACGGAGGTAAAACCATCACTGTCGACCTTCCATAAAAACAATATGGCTTGTCTAATACTATTCCGAAGTGATCATATCAGCATTAACGCCAAAACTATCTTTGTGGTCACCGATGACGACTTCACTACGAGTTTGTATAACACCGGGTAAAGTACCTAGCTTCTGAGACATAAAAACTTGATACGTTTTCATGTTCTTAACTCGAATCTTAATCATTGCATCAAAATCGCCTGATAGTGAGTAACACTCTTCTATTTCAGGCATCAAATTGACCGCTTTGGCAAACCTATCAAATATAGAAAAACTAGATTGGTCTAAACGTATATGTATAAAGACCTGCACGTCTAAACCAAGTTTTTCTGCACTAATTTCTGCGTGATAGCCTTTAATAAAACCTTCTTTTTCAAGGCGTTTAACTCTATCGGAACATGGTGAGGTTGTTAAATGGACTTGTTTCGCCAACTCGACCATTGAGAGGCGACCTTTTTTATGCAAGATACGCAATATTTCGCGATCGGTTCTATCTAAGTTTTGAGCCATATCCTTGCTCAACCTTCTTCATCCAAGAATTCATCCATTCAATATAAAGATTTTCCTTAGAAACAAAAGAAAAAAATCCAGATAACCCGTTATCTGGATTTTCTTATCAATTCTGTAATATCTAAACATGAATCTTATGAAATCAATTCAGGCTCACCTGAGTTGTCGTATTCATTTTGGTTACGCTCATATCACTGTCTAGTTTTATGTGTTGGCAATTGCATTCCCTGCAAAACAGTTGTGCTTTCATATCACAGTAATGATTACCACGGAATATCTGTCCGATAGAACTGAAAAACTGCCCAATAGATGAATCAGGAACGATCTCGTTTCTGCACATTATTGATTTATGGGCGGTTGTTCTTTTACATGCGGAACAGTACAAATCTGGCATAGTCGATTCCTAAAATCTAAACTTATGAATGAGTTATAAAAAGCGAATCAATAGTAAACCTAAAAAGTCCAGATTTATTAGATTAATGTAAAAACTTTAAATTTATTTTCAATATGTAAGAATTTGATCACAAAAAAAGGGCAGACAACTCTGCCCCTCTACTTCTCATTTTTGCGATGTTTGAGCTAGATCAAATTTACTCAAGCTCCTCTAACAATCTTTTATACTTGCTGTGTTGCTCTATCACCGCTTGTTCTGGCTCACTAGATGCTAAACTTCCACCAACAATCGCGATCGTTGAGAAAATAATACCTGGTACAATTTCGTACACATCAAACCAACCGCCAGATAACTGTTTCCAAACAACAATCGTGATGCCACCTACAACAATACCCGCTAGAGCACCATTTCTATTCATCCGAGACCAATACAAGCTGAGCACGATTGCCGGGCCAAATGCAGCACCGAATCCAGCCCAAGCATAAGAAACAAGACCTAAAACAGAACTGTCAGGGTTTGCAGCCAGAACCAGTGCGAAGATAGATATCAAAATCACACCAATACGCCCTACTCTAACCACTTCTTCTGAGGTAGCATTTGGTTTGAATACTTGCTTGTAAAAATCTTCCGCCAGTGCCGAAGATGAAACAAGTAGTTGGGAATCAGCAGTACTCATTATGGCAGCAAGGATTGCTGCTAATAAGATACCCGCGATGACCGGATGGAAAATAGCATTCACTAACACCATGAATATTTTTTCGCCATCAGCCAATTCACCCATTGACGAATTGGTGACGTAAATTAAACCCACTAAACCAACAAGTAATGCACCCGCCATCGATATACCCGTCCACACTACAGCGATGCGACGCGCGACGGTAAGATCGCGATTTGTGCGCGTGGCTTTAAAGCGTGCCAAGATATGAGGTTGACCGAAATAACCTAGCCCCCACGCGACCAATGAAATAATGGCAACAGCCGTTAAAGGCTCACCCTTGGAGTCATTCCAAAGTGTGAGTAATTCCGGGTTAATAATGGCAAGATCTGCAGCTAACTGACCAAAACCGCCTTGCATTGCCGCAATTGGCACAATGAGTAACGCCGCCGACATCAATAAACCTTGCACTAAATCCGTCCAAGATACCGCAAGGAACCCGCCAAATAAGGTGTAAGAAACCACACAAATAGCACCAATTACTACTGCATAGCTATAATCAAGACCAAAAACAGTCTCAAACAATTTACCACCTGCAACTAAACCAGAACTGGTATAGAAAAGGAAAAACAACAAAATAAAGAATGCAGAGATACTTTGAATGAGCTTAGATTTATCACCGAAACGACGAGCTAAAAACTCAGGAATCGTCAATGACTCCGTTGTTACACTATAGGTTCTTAGGCGTTTCGCACAAATATACCAGTTTGCCCAAGTGCCTATAAGCAACCCTCCGGCCAACCAAAACGCTTCAATACCTGCGGCATACGCGTATCCAGGTAGGCCTAATAAGAGCCAACCACTCATATCGGATGCACCTGCAGATAACGCCGCAGGCCAAGGACCTAACGAACGGCCACCAAGAAAGTAATCGCTAGAATTTGATGTACGTTGATATGCATAGTATCCAATCGCCAACATCATGATTAAATATGCAGCAAATGTTGCTGTAATAGCAAAGCTATTTTCTATCATTAAAATATCCTCTATCTTAAAAATCTTCCATGCCCCTCCGTCATTAGAGGGGATAAAAAAGGTACGGGGGATTACCGGGGCTCGCTACCTAATTCAAGTAACGTGGCATTACCACCAACCGCGGTAATATTGATAGTACGAGTACGTTCTGTAATAAAACGAAGTACCAATTTAGGATCTTGCGACTGTGGAAGCCCATCGAGATCCGTTTCCGATACAAGCGCCGTAATCGCGCCGGTACGTAAAGCAAGCAACGTATTCATCTCCAATTCCGCTTGCGTATTACCTACAAAAGCAAAATTTTTAATATCTTTATCCATCAGCGCTTTATAGCTGTCGAAAGGAAGACATTGAACAATATTACTAAGCAAACTTTCTGTTACTAATTTCATTGCTAACAACTGAGTCAGTGCTTCGTCATCGCAACAAACGATAACGCTATTACCTGCAGCCAACATAGAAACAAGAAAAGCAATTGCAGCGCAATGGGCTCTATCGTGGGTAGAATCCATTGCTAATATAGCGACGCCTCTACCTGCTACATATAGCTCATTCGTTTCGCCTGTTGGTCCAACAAGTTGATAAACCGTCGACGTCACCTTTTGACTTTGACTTAGTTGAAATCTACCCGCGGCAATAACACGACTGGGTAAACTATCCACAAATTTACTAAGCAACTCAGAACGATATTCTATATTCGTTAGGTTCCACTCTTCCCAAGCAGTGAAAGAGTGATCAACGCTCTTTTGTATATCGCTCATTATACGACTCCTCTTTCTGTTTTCGCTTGAGTAAACCGGTAGAGATAATGTGGCCCACCGGCCTTAGGCCCAGTACCAGATAGCCCTTGCCCACCAAACGGTTGAACACCGACAACCGCACCCACCTGATCTCGATTGATATAGCAGTTACCAACGCGTACATTTTTCTCTATCCAACGATATGTAGTTTCATTTCGACTATGAATACCCAGTGTCAAACCATATCCAGTTTGGTTAATCTCACTCACAATCTGTTGTATTTCATGGGCTTTAAATCGAATGATGTGTAGTACTGGACCAAAATGTTCTTTCTTCAGCGCGCCTATACTATCGATCTCAAACGCACACGGCGGTACGAAATCACCTGAATCACACTCAGTAGAAAGGCTAAGTTCTTTGACCAATTTCTGGGTTTGTTTCATATTACTGATATGCTCTAACAGCTTCTCTTTCGAAACAGTATCGATGACTGGCCCTACATCCGTTTTGTGTCGATAAGGTAACCCAACGTGCAGTTCATCCATCGCGCCTTGAATAAGTTCTATAATCCTATCGGCGATATCTTCTTGCACATAAAGTACACGCAAAGCTGAGCAACGCTGCCCTGCAGATGCAAATGCTGAACGTATAACATCTCTCACCACTTGTTCCGGCAATGCCGTACTGTCAACAATCATCGCATTTTGACCACCCGTCTCGGCTATAAATGGAACTGGAGCGGCGTCTCTTTTCGCGAGCGACTGATTGATGCGCATTGCCGTTTCCGTAGAGCCAGTAAAAGCCACTCCTGCAATAGCTGGGTGGCTCGTCAGTGCTGCACCTATATCAGCGCCTCGACCAAGCAGTAATTGCACCACACCATTTGGGAAACCGGCGAGTTTAATCAATTCAAACGCTTTCGCTGCAATCAAACACGTCTGTTCAGCTGGTTTAGCTATCACTGTATTTCCGGCCATTAACGCGGCCGTAATCTGCCCTAAAAATATGGCTAATGGGAAGTTCCAGGGGCTTATGCAAACGTAAACACCACGACCACCCCGGGTAATGGTCTGTATTGAACCATCGAATCCGGTAAAAATTTCCGGTTCAAATACGTTATGCTGTTTCGCATAAAAACGACAAAAGTCTACCGCTTCGCGAACCTCATCGATGCTGTCATGAATCGTCTTGCCAGCTTCGTGGTGACATAGGGCGACGAGTTCCGCGAGGTTCGTTTCTAACAAATCGGCTAGCTTCTCTAGATATTGTCCACGCTGGCTAGTTGAGACTCCTTGCCACATGTCGAAAGCATGCTCTGATGCTGCAATCGCTTTGGAAACATGATCAAGGGTGGCAAACTGAACGTTCCCCACTAACTTGCTTCGATCATAAGGTGTTGTTACCTGAACATTGTTGGTCTCAACCTTGATCATGCTTTCGTATATTGAATACCCATCAATAACCGAACCTGCGGTCCATTTCTCGTCAAAGTAAGCGCTCACTTTACTCTCAAACGGTATCAATTGGCTTTCAATATCTACATTCACTCCTGACGAGTTTTTGCGCCCCGGAAATATATCTAACGGTAACGGAATCTTATTGTTATGTAATGTGGCGTAACCCAACAACATATCTACAGGGTGTTCTGTCAAAGAGTCTACAGGGCATCGGGCGTCGACGAGTCTATGTACAAAAGAACTATTCGCCCCATTCTCCAATAAGCGCCGCACTAAATAAGGAAGCAAATCTTTATGATTACCTACCGGTGCATAAATACGAACATTCGATTTATACGTAGCGATAACATGGTGGTATAGGGATTCTCCCATTCCATGTAATCGTTGAAATTCATAGTCCGTATGTTTCGCCATCACTGCAATTGAGGTGACAGTTTGCGCGTTGTGACTAGCAAACTGAGGGAAGATATTTCCGTGAGCATGTTCACTCAATAAGAAACGCGCACACGCAAGATAAGACACATCTGTCGCCTCCTTTCGTGTGTACACCGCGTAATCTTTATAGCCAGATTGTTGAGCCCATTTTATTTCACTGTCCCAGTAGGCACCTTTAACCAAACGTACTGGAATAACATCTCCTTGATCCTTTGCTAATTTATTAAGCCACACCAAAACAGGCAACGCACGTTTAGCATAGGACTGGATCACAAGACCAAACTTGCCCCACCCTTTTATTTCGGTACTCTGGTATAGCTTTTTAAACAGATGTAACGAAAGTTCAAGCCTATCCATCTCTTCAGCATCAATGGTAATAGCAACACCCAACGCTCTGGCTTGCACCGCAAGCTTGAGAATCGATGTATAGAGTTCACTCATCACACGGTTTTCATTCGCGACTTCATATCTTGGATGTAACGCGGAAAGTTTGATAGAAATTGACGCGGTAGTCAGGTCAGCGCGAGGACTACTATTTCCGATAGCTTGAATCGCACTCAGGTACTCATTGAAATATTTCTGTGCATCTAGGGTTGTGAGCGCGGCTTCACCAAGCATATCAAAAGAGAAATCATAACCTTTGTCTAGATTCGCCTTACCATTCTTCTGCGCTTCTTTGATCGTTCGACCCAATACGAACTGATGTCCCATGATCTTCATCGCTTGGTGCATGGCTTGTCGAATAACAGGTTCAGACATTTTATTGACGAGCCTTGAAACCGCAGTTGCTGGACTTTTGGTTTCTGATTGCGACAAACCAACAACCTTACCCGTCAGCATGAGTCCCCACGTTGAAGCGTTAACAAATACAGAGTCTGAGTTTTGTAGGTGGGACTTCCAATCTGCAACCGTCAATTTGTCTTTTATTAATGCATCGGCGGTTGCGCTGTCTGGAATACGCATCAATGCTTCTGCAAGGCACATCAACAATATTCCTTCTTGAGTATCTAAACTGTATTCAAGCAATAGAGCATCAACCATTTGAATTGATTTTTTGTCTGCTCTAATAGATTCGATCAAATCGGTTGTTTTCTGCTGAATTTGCTTTTTTTCGTCTTCCGAAGGCGTGGCCATTGGAAGTAGTTCTGTTAGCCATCTAGATTCGTCCACCATATAAAGTGGAGAGATAAGTGACCAGATCTCGTCAATAGGTTTATCAACGAGGCCTGTCGTCAGCACATCAGTTGCTCTAAACATCCACATTCCTCAATCTCAACATCAGAAAAATCTCTAACGTTTCTTTAGATAGCCGCAGTGTATTTTGCTGAGGAAGGCAGTAGTTGTCAAAAACTCCTGTTTATTTGTCAAAAACTTCGGTTATTAACAAAATTTGAACAAATCTCACCTGAATTTTTAATTTATTCGATACAAATTATTTATTATGGATGCGTTTTTTATACTGCGAGGGCGAAAAACCGTGAAGACGAGTAAATACATGGGTAAAGGTACTTTGACCAGAAAAGCCAGCCAAGTCGGCAATATGACTTAATGAATACTTACCTTGCTCAATAAGCTCTTTAGCAAAATCAATCCGTTTGTTAAGCACATATTGGTGTGGCGTAATCCCTGTTTGCGATTTGAACAGCGTGTGAAACTGACTCTCGCCCAGAAAAACGCTGCCTGCAAGCTGTGTTACCGAGATTTTTCTTCGAAGATGATGAGTGATGTATCTATCGACAACATCGATATCTAACCTTGCGTCTCTATTACTCGTTTGAAAGGTCGACGAGTGTCTTTGCAATAAAGCCAAAACCGTATCGTTACATGCACGGCTCAACAATAAATCTTGTGGGTACTCTTCCATCTCCATAACCAACATCTTTATTAGCTGACGAATTTGATTGTCTAACTGAAAATAAACATCTGACTGAGAAAGATGGTTTAGTCGTTGCAGTAGAACAGGGCTGTCATCAGTTAATGTAGGTAGGTTTAGAACTAAGATATCAGAATTATTATTCACACCACCAAAAGCATGATCCGTCGTTGCGGTAACGACTACCCCCTGCCCCGGTTTTACTAAGTTACCAACACCGTTAACATTAAATTCGGCCTGACCCTTTAACCCAATTACAACCTGAGAATAGTCATGGTCATGGCTATTCATATAATTGGGTAGCGTCACTAATTCAGCAGGTTTAGGCGTAAACTCAGATGCTGACATTATCAACGCCTTACGTTTCTCGTCAAGTATCGCCACGGCAAAGACACCTTAAAATCATCAATCGTTTTACAGTATAGTCTTGCATTCTAATCATGAATTAAATAAGGAGTCAAAAGCGTTACCGTTGTCCAACATACGGAACGATGATCAAGTGCACATAATTTACGGCTAATGTTTGCTCTAATCTTAAGATGGATATTTTGTGATGGTCAACTCGTAATATATTCTCTACAGCTCAAAAATTAGCATAAAGCTTTAAAGAATATCATTAATAATGCTATGCTTATTGACTGTTATTGAAGAGCTCAGAGAAGTGAAAGCTGAGTAGCAATTTTAATTATTAATCTAGCTCATTTTGCCTTAATCTAAAATGTTATGCAGGGACTTATGATCACACGCCGTATCCCAGCGCTTTTTCTTGCGCTAATTCCCTTTTGGTCGCCAGTATCCTTCGCAACAGAAGAAACACAACAAGTGGATCCTGTCATTGCGATAGATGGAAAAATTGACCAAAAGAAGGCCGACATCGATGCTGTAAATCAAGAATTTGATTCCGAATCGGCAAATCTCAAACGCTTACAACAGGAAAGTGCGTCTCTAAAGCGAGATGCATCGGATAGAGAAGCGAAGAGAAATCGCTCAAAAGTTGCTCTTGATAAGCAATATTCGAGGCTTCTTGATGATCCCGATACTGATTTAACCTCTTTCCAAAAAGAGTATCAAGAATCTTGGGCAGCGCTAAAAGAAACCCAAGCAAGTCAATTGGCTAACCGTCAAGAGATAACGGAAAGCGAAGTGAAACTTTCTCAGGTAAAACAGAAAAAAGCCCGCTTTAATAATGAATATGAGAACTTACAAGAATCTCATATTGAGGCTCGTGTAAAACGTATCAATGCGGAGCTTCGAGAAAGCAATGTGTTAGAAACAAGCTACACGACAACCTGTTCTACCACAATGACACTTGGCGAATGTGCAAATCAGGGTAAGTACCTGACGAAGCAAAAAGCAGTTAAAGCCTTCAAATCTAAACTATTGGTAGGATTAACAGAAACAACGCTTGCTAAGCAAAACCTTGATGGTGTTCAATTGAACATCCACGTCCAAGAGAGCCAATTGATTAAAAGTGGCTTTGCTGGTAGCAATTCTTACAGCACACAGATGCAAGCTCAGCTGCAGGCGAAACCAGAAGCCGTCGCAGCATGTAAATTGTTGAACGTTGAATCGAGATATTGCTTAAAAGGCCAAGCATCAACGAAAACGGACAATAAAAACAAACAGTGGGCAAATGTGACGGTTCGTTCAGATCAATACAATGATTCCGTGACCATCAATGGTGTTAAGTACGGAAGTACGCCTGTCGAGATCGTATTACCAGCAGGTCGTCACCAAGTTACTGTATCAAAAGAAGGCTACGAAACTTACAATCGTGTCATCACGATTAACGGTAGCGACACGGTTTGGGTAAAACTACTCAACAGTAAAGAAAGCTAAGTTAGTTACATTACCGCTATTTTATCTGTGATGTTAACGCTGTGATTACCTGCCGGAATTCACAAAGCTGATTATTAAGCGCCATTTTGTCCATTATCATGCAATGATATGTTCTGACAAAGTGGCGTTTTCGTATAGAATGGATAAATTACCCGATTAATCATTAAAGTAATTACGATCATGCGACAAGGTTTACCTGCATTACTACTAGCATTGTCTCTGTGCTTTATTCCTTTTGCGGTGTTAGCAACGGAAACCGTTGCTACCGTAACAGTTCAGCAAGCAGACGATACGCTACAGTCCAAAAGAACAGAAATGGACGCTTCTGCCAAACAAGTAGCAGAGCAAAAAACAGCTATCAAAAAAGCTCAAGATGAACAAAGCCGATTTGAAAGGCAATCTGTTCAACTGAGTAAAAAGCTTGAGCAGACAAAAAAAGCGCTCGATCGAGATTACAATCGAGTCACTAATGAGCCTGATTTCGACTTAAGACCAAGCCAAGGTGCTTATCAGAGCGCTTGGGCAGATGTCAAAGCGAATCAACAGGTTCGTCTCGAATCCGAACAAAAATTGCAAGAGCTATACGCTGATCTTTCTCTTTTTGAAATCGACCAAAAAAGACTGAATGCCGATTTGGATAAGCTCGCGGACCAGAAAGTAAGGGCACGAATTGAACGCTTGCGTAAAGAGCTTACACAACAAGACGAGCTAAAAACCAGTTTCACCAATGTTTGTCAAGAAAACATGACCATTGCACAATGCGCTGACCAAACTAAAAATCTCGCCTTGCAAAAAGCCGTTAGCAAATATCAAAATCAACTCATTGCCAATACGACCGAACAAAAACTGATCAAGCAACATTTAACCAATGTGTCGCTAAACATCCATGTAGTAGGACAAAAAACATCTAAAGATGGTTTTGCTGATGACAGTCGCTACCAAACTATCTTAGACGTCGCCATGGAAGCGCGTCCTGCTAAGAACATTCCGTGTAAATTATTGGATGTAGAGTCTCGCTACTGTTTTGATGAGAGCGCAAAGCCAAACAACGAACAGAAAAAAGAGGTTCAGTGGGTAACACTCACCATTCGTTCAAACCAGTACGAAGATAAAGTTGCGGTAGATAGTGTCCGTTATGGCAGTACACCTCTCGACATCATGTTACCTGTCGGTAACCATATGGTGACTGTTGAAAAAGAAGGATACCGATCTTTCCATCAAGAACTGAATGTAACGAGCGACCATACGTTAAGAGCTATATTGCGAGAAAAAGAAAATGTTCCTCATTCCGGCCGAAAGTTCGCCGATGCATTACAGAACAAATCCAAAGCGCCAGAAATGGTCGTTATTGGGTCAGGCCAATACCTCATCGGTGAGAACAGTGCTAAACAAGTAAACGTCAACAAAGCTTACGCCATGTCCGCAACACCAATAACAGTTGGCGAGTTTGAAACTTTTGTTAATTTTACAGGCTATCAAACCGACGCAGAACTTAAGAAGATTTGCACAACGGTAGAAGAGTCTCAAATTGTACCAATTACCGATAGTTACTGGCGTAACCCAGGGTTTAAGCAGAAAGCAAACTCTCCTGCAGTATGTATCAGCCAGACAGATGCGATTTCCTACACTAAGTGGTTATCAAAGCAAACTGGATTTAAATATCGACTACCGAGCGAAACCGAATGGGAAATTGCAGCACTTGCTGGCAGTCAGTCGCCCTATTGGTGGGGTAATTCATTTGGAGCAGGTCAGGCAAACACAGGATGGGGTGGTACCAAGTGGTCGAATACAAGTACGTCACCGGTTAAAACCTTTGCTCCTAATGGCTTCGGGCTCTATGACGTAGTTGGCAATGTTTGGGAGTGGACGAACGATTCAAGAGGTGTCACTAAGGGTGGCTCTTGGAGTTTCTCTCCAAATCAGGCCACGAGCCACAGCCAACTCTTTATTGCACCTAATACGGCATCAAATTACGTTGGTTTCCGGATACTTCGCCAGCTTTAAAGAGACTCACTCTTAATAAGGGTAGATAACATCAGAGAATCTCCCCTTATTAAGGGGAGATTCAGATTCAAAAACACATTATCTAAGGGGCTAATCGATCAACTGACCACGAGATATCATCTTGAGAAGCATCGCCACCTGAAGAACCATCCCTATCGTTTGTAAAGATAAATCTATCATGTAAACGGTGCTCACCACCTTGCCAAAACTCAATACTTTCAGGAACAATACGGAAACCTCCCCAGAAGCTAGGAATAGGTATATCTCCGTTAGCAAATTTCTGTTTTAACTCCAAATATTTGCCTTCAAGTAGGCCACGAGCCGACAATCGACTACTCTGCTTACTGGCCCAAGCCGCAATCTGACTCTCTTTAGGACGCGAAGAGAAGTATTTCATGTTCTCTAGTGCCGATAATTTGACCGCCGTTCCTGTAATATGAACCTGCCTCTCAATTGCATGCCAAGGGAAGTGAATACTCACTTTCGCGTTCACCCCTATTTGATGTGCTTTACGGCTACCCAAGTTGGTATAGAAAACGAAACCATCATTATCGACATTTTTGAGTAACACAATACGTTGGAAAGGTTGACCGTGCTTGTCTACCGTTGCGACGGTCATCGCAGTAGGATCAACCAACTCAGCTTTAACCGCTTGCTCTAACCATAGGTTAAACTGATCGATCGGATTCTTTTCCAAATCTTTTCGGCGTAATCCACCTTTAGTATATTCACGACGAATATCCTTCAGTTCCATATTATGTCCTCGAATAATTTTTACTAATTTTGCGCTTATCAAGCGATGAAAACAAGAATCTTCTTTTCTGGCTGAGTGAAATTTGAGAGCACTCTTTGATAATCAAATAAATACTGAATTCCTTTACTCTATCAACAATTAAACTATGCTACTCCTTACTTCAATTCACTCTAACTATTTGAGTAAAAAAATAAAATTGTATTATTGCTTAACATTCTACCCAACAGCTAATAAAATCAATGTTAAATGTCGTTAAAATAACCACCCGTATATTCCGTGTATTGCCAAGGAAAGCAGATGAGCAGTAAGAAGTTTAAGATGCTAAAAGATGCAGAGTTAGACTATGTGGATGACAAAACCGCCGCTTTGCTTCTAAACACACCAAGTAGTGCCCGAATACTTCTTTGGGTCATGGTGTTGTTTTTTATTGCCGCCATTGTATGGGCATCTTGGGCTCAGCTAGACAAAGTCACCGTAGGACAAGGTAAGGTTATTCCGAGTTCTCAACTTCAGGTCGTACAGAACCTAGAAGGCGGGTTGGTAAAAAGTCTTTTGGTTCGAGAAGGTGAATCGGTAGTAGAAGGTCAACAGCTCATCTTGATTGACGATACGCGATTTCGTTCTGACTTCAGAGAACGAGAACAACAAGTATCAAACTTAACCGCGAGTGTCTTGCAATTATCTGCCTCAATCACCAGTGTACAAATTCAAGAAGAATTTGATAACTCTAACTGGGAAGATAGCGTAACCATTAATTTCGACAAGCTCGCCTTTCCGCCAATTATAACCGAATTACGACCTCTGTTAGCCAAGCGTCAACGTGCCGAATACCGACAAGATTTAGACAATCTGAATAATAAACTTTCCGTTATAGATCAACAAGTAAAACAAAAAGAACAAGAGCTTATTGAGCTAAGAGCTAGGGCAAAAAACCTACAGACCAGTTATAACTTCGCCAAAAGAGAGTTAGATATAACCAAGCCATTGGCCGATGAAGGTGTAGTTCCTAAAATTGAATTGCTTAAATTACAACGTCAACTTAACGATACTCGCAGAGAACTTACCTCTACTCAGCTAAAAATCCCAAGTCTGACTTCTTCCGTTAGAGAGTCTATGTTAGGTAGGATTGACGCCGCATTGAAGTTTCGTTCGGAACAACAAGAAAAGTTAAATCAGGCACAAGACAAGTTGTCAGCACTTACCGAATCAACTATCGGATTAGAGGATAAGGTCAATAGAACCGTCGTATTGTCGCCGATAACAGGCACAATAAAGAAACTACACATCAATACTGTTGGTGGCGTTATTCAACCGGGTATGGATTTGGTAGAGATAGTACCAACAGAGGATACACTGCTGGTAGAAGCGAAAATTGCGCCACAGGACATCGCATTTTTACGACCAGGCTTACCTGCTATAGTTAAGTTTAGTGCATATGACTTCACCCGTTATGGCGGATTAGAAGGAACCTTAGAGCATATCAGCGCGGACACTATCCAAGACGAGGAAGGGAATAGCTTTTATATGGTAAAAATTAGAACAGATGACCATAAATTTGGTACAGAGGCTGGCTTGCCTATTATCCCTGGGATGACAACTTCCGTCGATATCATTACCGGAAAACGCACCGTTTTAGACTATCTGTTAAAACCTATTCTAACAGCACAAAAAACCGCACTTAGGGAATAATGACTATCATGCCGTACGACACTCAGATAGTAAGTAGTGAATAAGTCACCGTGAAAACCATTATTCCGCTATTAATATTGATGTTTTTTTCTATGACATCATCGGCTCTCAATACAGAAGAGCAGCGTTGGGTTAACGCTGTTTCAAAAATATATGGAGCAAGAGCAGGAAAACGGACAGAAACTTGGCGTTCCGAAATGGCGTCACTTAAAAATAAGTCTGAAAGCAATAAGCTTACTGGTGTGAACAACTTTTTTAATCAACTTAACTTTGTGAATGATATCGATTTATGGGCCAAGAAAGATTATTGGGCCACACCACTTGAATTTATCGGCAGCAACGCGGGAGATTGTGAAGATTTCACCATCGCAAAATATTTTTCGTTACTCGAGCTCGGTGTTTCTGACAAAAAGCTACGGCTCGTTTACGTAAAAGCGATTGAATTGAATCAGTTTCATATGGTTCTAGCCTACTATGAAAAATCGAGTTCAGTTCCTGTAATCCTAGACAACATTAATCCAGTAATTAAGCCCGCTACCCAGAGGCGAGATTTACTGCCAATTTATAGTTTCAATGGTAAAAACCTATGGCTAATGAAGGAAAAAGCGAGCGGGCAATTAGCAGGTAACTCTTCTCGCTTAAGCTTATGGAATGATCTTCGCTCGCGAAATAAGTCATTGAAACTTAATAAACCAAAACTAAATTACAATGAGTAACCACCATGACATTACATAAACAACTTGTCGCAGGTATGTTGGCTGTTTTCTTGTTACTAGTTGGCTTTGTCTTAGCGATAGAGTTCACGACAACCCGTAACTTTCTGATGCAACAACAGCGCTCAGAAATGAATAACACTATCAATACCGTTGGCCTTGCACTTGCTCCTTATCTTGAGCAAAAAGATAGTGTTGCTGTGGAGTCCGTTATCAACGCCTTGTTTGACGGTAGCTCATACTCAATAGTGAAATTGACCTTCTTGGATACAGAAGAGGAGATAATTCGCTCCTACCCAGTGAAAGCTAATGGTGTACCCGATTGGTTTATTGATATGCATTTTTTGACCAAGCTCCATGACCGACGAGTCGTCACAAGTGGTTGGTTACAATTAGCCGAAATAGAGATTATTAGTCATCCAGGTGCTGCTTATGTGCAACTTTGGGAGGCTCTCAAAAACCTAGGTGTCGCATTTCTTGTCGCTTTCACTCTGGGTATGTTACTTATTTCTGCCATGCTAAAAAGAAGCCTACGTCCACTTTCGCTTATCATTATCAAGATGGAAGAAATTGCCCAGAACAAATTTGGTGAGCCGCTTAAAAAACCAAAAACCAAAGACTTAGTCGCGGTCGTTAACGGTATAAACACGATGTCACTGCAAGTCGAAAAAAGCTTTAGGGCACAAGCCAAAGAAGCGGAGCAGCTAAGAGAACGGGCTTATATGGACCCGGTATCTCAACTAGGTAACCGCTCTTTCTTTATGGGCCAGCTCACTCAATGGCTGACTGAGTCTTCCAAAGGTGGTATAGCGCTATTGCAAGCGAAGTTTATTAAAGATGCTTACGACGAGTCTGGCTATGAGGCTGGAGATACACTAATAAGAGAGCTTGCCGATCATTTGAAACTTACCACACACTCTCCCGACGTGACTATTGCGAGAATTAGCACCGAAGAGTTCGCCTTCATTTTCCCTAATATTGAAAATGAAGAGTTGCATATGTTGGCTAAGAATATTGTTGATAATGTACAAAGTGTGCGTGCAGATCCAACAGGCACTGCCCCTGTCGATATGGCTCTGGGCCTTGTATACAACGAGGTGAACAAATCATCGTCTGAGGTTCTCTCTCTTGTTGATAACGCGTTGTCTCAAGCTGTAGCGCATCCAGAGAGAAACTATGCCATTGTTTCTGACGTAAATGATCATATTTTACTTGGTAAACAGCAGTGGAAAGAGTTGGTTGAAGAAGCCATCAGCAACCGCAATGTCGAATTTAAGTTCCAATCAGCAAACAGCAACGACGGTAAAACATTCCATCGCGAAGTATTCTCCTCGATTGAAAAAGACGGCATTCGCTATACCGCAAACCAGTACCTGTTTGCCCTTGACCAACTCAACGCTGGCTACATATTTGACCAATTTGTTATTGAAAACATGATTGATAACCTAGAAAATCAGATTATCAACGACACACTTGCAATCAACCTGACCGTGAGCAGTATTTCTGAACCAAGCTTTATTCGCTGGCTAACCAAAATTCTTACCAAATTTCCTAATGCAGCCAAAAAACTCCATTTCGAAATACCTGAAATCTGCTTTATCTCCCATCAACACCATACTGCATTACTTTGCCATGCCATTCGCAGTAGTGGTTCAGAGTTTGGCGTCGACAATTATGGGCGTCACTTCCACTCGCTCGATTACATCAATGAGTTTAGACCTAAGTACGTTAAGTTAGATTATCTCTATACCCATCAAATTGAAGATGAAAAACAACGCTATACACTAACGTCTATCTCTCGTACTGCGCACAATTTGGGTATAACAACCATCGCTTCTAGGGTAGAAACCAAGACTCAATTAGACTTCTTATCTGAGCACTTTATTGAAGTATTCCAAGGCTTTATTGTCGATAAATAACAAAAATTATATTTGAGGTCGCATTAAATGCGAGATCCACTATTAAATTCACTGATTTATGTCAGTCGTTATTATGGCTTAGCAAATTCGCCAGATGCTCTTATCAACGGGTTACCGTTATCTGATGGTTTACTGACTCCGTTTCTTTTACCTCGTTCTGCAGAACGAGCAGGATTGGTCGCAAAGGAGAACCGATCTCCTTTCAGCGAGATATCCGATCTCGTTCTACCGGCGATTCTCCTTCTCAAAGAAGGTGATGCATGCGTATTAGTCAGCATCAACAGTGACGATGGTGAGGCTGAAATAGTGACCTCCGACTCAGACATGATGCCTGTGTCCATTCCCGTAGAAGAGCTAAACCAACAGTACATTGGCCGATATTTCTTGGTGAAAAAGCAGTTCAGATATGACGAGCGCTCACCAGAGATATTGAAAACAAGAGATGGGCATTGGTTTTGGGGAACATTATTTGCGTCAAAACATATCTATAGAGATGTATTAATCGCCTCTATACTGGTCAACATGTTTGCCGTTGCTGCACCTATGTTTACTCGGCTCGTTTATGACAAAGTAGTGCCAAATTTAGCCTTTGAGTCATTATGGGTTTTAGCTTCGGGTATCTTTGTTGTCTTCATTTTTGACTTTGTGCTCAAGCTGCTTCGAAGTTATTTCATTGATGTGGCGGGAAAAAAATCAGATATACTCATTTCATCGAAGCTATACAGCAAAGTGTTGGGTATCCGTATGGAGTCGAAACCTCCATCAGTAGGTGCTTTTGCTCGACACTTACAAGAATTTGAATCCATTCGGGAGTTCTTCACTTCAGCAACGATGTCTGCGCTTATAGACTTACCTTTTGCTCTATTATTTTTAGGCATTATTTGGTTATTGGCCGGAAACCTAGTCATCATCCCAATCGCAGGGGTGACTATTCTTATCATTCACTCTTTGATTATTCAGGGTCCGTTGAGAAAGAGTATTGAAGAGGGTTCTCGATTAGCCTCTCAGAAATATGCAAACCTAATCGAAAGCCTAGCAGGGCTTGAGTCCGTTAAGTTATTTGGTGCACAAAGTCAGTTTCAATATCGCTGGGAAGAATCCGTTGCCCATATGGCAAATTGGAACATTAAAACCCGCAGAATTACCGACACTATCCAGAACATGGCAGGGTTTGTTCAGCAGTCTTGTAATATCGGAATGATTATCCTCGGCGTATATTTGATTGCTGATGGCGAGCTGACAATGGGCGGATTGATTGCTGCCACTATGTTAAGCGGACGAGCAATTGGTCCACTTGTACAGCTATCCCTTCTCTCGACTCGTTACAATCAAGCTAAGTCATCAATGACCATCATCGAACAAGTCATGGCAATGCCCGACGAGCAAGAAGAAGGCAAGCGCTACATCCATAGACCGATAATACAGGGTAAAATTGAACTTGATAAAGTAACCTTCCACTACCCCGACTCGACGATTGCGTCTATTCGAGATCTGAGCCTAACGATTCAACCTGGGGAAAAAGTGGCGATAATAGGTCGTATTGGTTCAGGCAAGACCACTCTAGAGCGCCTTATTATGGGTCTGTATCAGCCCACAGAGGGGCATGTACGTATAGATGATACCGACATAGCCCAATTGCATCATGTCGATGTACGACGCAATATAGGCTGTGTACCTCAAGAAAGCGTTTTATTCTTTGGTTCAATAAGAGACAACATTACGTTGGGACAGACGCTCGTTGATGATAGAGAGGTAATGGATGCGGCTAATCGCGCTGGTGTGACCGTATTTACTCAACAAGATCCAGCGGGCCTTGAAAGGCAAGTTGGTGAAGGAGGCTTGTTGTTATCTGGTGGACAACGACAATCTGTTTCAATTGCTCGGGCATTATTGGGTCGCCCTCCAGTACTTCTAATGGATGAACCAACAAGTGCAATGGATAATCGTACCGAGATGTATATTAAAAATCAGCTTGGGCAGATGAATAAAAATGAAACGCTCATTTTGATAACGCATAAAACCTCTATGCTGGATATTGTTGATCGGGTAATCGTGATGGAAAAAGGTTCTATCATCGCGGACGGTCCAAAACTTCAGGTATTAAAAGACCTTAAGCAAGGTAAAGTTAGAGCCGTAAGTTAAAAAATTAGAGTAGAAAAAAAGAGGAAGCGCAATACTTCCTCTTCTCTCATTTATTATCTCTTATTGAAAGAATTAAAGTTCTTCGTCTTGTTCAACACCTTCAACCATCGTCCGACAATGAATCTTATTCCGGTCATATGAAAATACGCTGACACCTTTGTCTTTTCTGGTCAAATATGTCTCATCCCCATACTGAATTGAAACGCGAGTAAAGACCTTGTTGGCTTTTATCGTATTTAGCTCCAATAACCTTTCAAGCTCAGATTCGGCGCTCTCTATTTTAGTTTTAGTTTGTTCAATCAATACGTTGTTTTTTTTCTTTAGATTTTGAATCCCGACGATTTCTCGTTCTGAGCGCTCTTCTTTGGGCCTTTTCATCAACTCCATTTCTTGCCGAATGGCGTCCATCGTTTTGTCTTGTACTACTTTGTAACGTTCTTTCAGCTCCGCTAGACCTTGCTTATACTTATTATATTTAACGAAGGCCTGTATCGTTGTCGCGGTATCACCTTCTACACCCAAATTAATACATTCTACTTTACCGCCCACTCGTGCAATGCCGCCACTAAGCGTACCATGTTTGTTGTTAGCGTCTTTGATGGTTAGGTCACCCGTACACATCGTTGTGCAGCTCATACAGTAAAGCTCTAATTCAATGTTCCCCATTGCCTGAAGAAAAGCAAACTGACTATATTTCGATTTGATGTTCCCGTTTGTTTTAACCACACAGGCTTTATCTTCACCTTCGTCTACGGCGTGTCCAATAATGCCCTTACCTACAATGATATCTTCTTGAGCTTGCACATCTGCTGATTCTATAAACCCACCAACGGTCACTGAACCAGTAGCACGTACGATCATTCCCGCTTCAATATTTCCAGAAACGATCAAGCTACCTTTAAATTTGATATGGCCAGTTGTAACATCAACATTTTTCAAAATAAGAGAAGGATCGACGTCGATTGTCGACTCTCTGATAATTGGCATCCCTGACTGGCTAGCACGCAACAAGTTTGGGTTGTCCCTATCGATATTGGAACCTTTCCCTTCTTTCAATATTTTATCACTGCCTGCTTGAGGCGGAATGGAGACACCGACTACCGTATAACCTTGTTTGCCATTCGTCGCAGGGATGCGTTTCATTATCGCTTGACCCTGTTCAACTGTAATGGTTTCACCAAGGTCACGCATATCAACTTTATGGGTTTTATTGTCTTTTTCTTGAGGAGCTAGTATTCGAGTATTCGCGTCTTCAACCATAGGGACAAATTGTGCGTCTTTACCATTTACTGGTTGTAACCCTCGGGCTACTGGTTGTTCAACGACTTCACCCTTCGACAAGTCAGTACTCAACGAAAGCACTTTCTTAAGCGCGAGCTTATTAATACCCTTCGTTACATGTGCATTAGCAAGCGCCTGCATGATCTCTACAGGGCTAATTTGTTTCCCCCCAAAAGGGCCAGTAACATGCATTGTCGCGAGCATATCACTATCTGATAATTCAACTTTAGCTTCTGCATCTTTACGAAAGGCGACAGTAACGCCTTCAAACGCCGATTTTTTATTTTCTCTAGCAGCTCGCACAAATCGTCCAGCAGCATCAGCATCATAAAAAAAGCTACTAACTTCTAGCTCAGTTAAGACTTTTTCTAAGCCGTCAATACTAAACGTAGGCCCAACTTCCTCGCCTCGGGGCAGTTGAGCAATGACGCTGTTGGAGTCTTCAGATAATCGAGTTAACTCTTTCCACATTTTAGAACATAGCTCATTTTATTTGATATTAAGAGTTTATCTTAAAGTATGAGACACTTTGTCAAACTTTGCGAAAAACCCTGTTTGAATCACTTTTTTATTGATAATTCAGATAAGAATTAAGATTTACAGTGTAAATCAAGTACAAGTTTACAGTGTAAATTAAAGCAGTATGGCGGCACTCTGTCTAAAAAGTTGTTCGGATTGTTTTCTCCCACTAAATGAGTAAATCGTCGCAATCTCATTCCATGATTTTTTTTGCAACAATTTTGACACCAGTATTGGATGGATCTCTTTCGTGTCGATGTACTTTAATAACAACTTGCTCAATGGATAGACGACGCTCTCATACCCGCTACCGCCCTCAACATAAAACTGAACTAGATTAACTTGAGAAAGAGACACAGAAGTAGATCTCATATTACACGAACGCAATAAAACCAAAACGAAAGAAGCCGATAATTGTTGAAACGTCTCTGGTAGCAACGCAATAAAATCTTGGCAAAAACGACCTTCAACCTCCCTTAACCAGTTAGTTTCTGCATCAGAACTGAGCATCAATAACGAATATGTGCCACTAGCATGATCAAGGCTAGAGCCCAAACGTACCGGGTAAAAACGATTGCTGAGCCAAAAACGATACAACTCTGAGGTAACACCGAAACTAGTAGAAAGGTAATCAAACTGAATTTCTTTTTGAGATCTCAGATCGCACAACATCTGGCTACCGATACCAGAGTGTTGAAACTCCTGTGCGACGGCAATGCGCATGACCCTCAAAGAGCGACAGATGGCGGCTTGTGAAAATCCCATTTGACCCGCAAGAATAACCGGTGCTAAATGCCCTTTAGGTCTTCTAATTCCTTTCATCACGCTTTGAATCAATTCAGGGCTGAGCTCTCCTTCGACTTTTGCCACTATGCAACCAACAACATCGCCCCTACTCATTCGAACAAATAGAAAAATGGATTCATCATCCAATATCTGCATCATGTCATTTGGTGAGGTTTGATAATGAGCACTAACCAACAAAGAAAAAATCTTCTTAAATAGAGTAGGGGAACTCAGTAGCTGTTCTTTACTGATAATCGAACTCTGTGTCTGACCAATAAAGCGTTCAGCGCTTTTTGGATAAACTTCTGTGTTCAACAAAAATGTATCAAAAACCCATGCTTCTAATGGGTCGCCTTTATTCCATCGTATTGGTTGCTCAATATGACATTTTTTCCAACCAGGTCGGTTCTCGTCTAGCCACTTAAAAAACTTAAGCGTAAATCCTCTACCACAACCTTCGTAACCGTGAATTGTCGAGGAGAATACAGCGCGATGATAGAGAGAAGTAATACGCAGTAACATCGAAACGGGTATCGCCGACGCCTCATCTACCAATACCAAATCGCATTCAATATTAGACCTGATTAATTCATCAGGAGAGATAAACTGAATGAAAGACTGGTTTGACGAAAGCGAATTTTTACTCTCGTTAGTGATGGTCGTTAAATGTTGTTTCGCGTGAACAAATACAGGGTCAACCGCTTTTCGAGAGGGTGCGGTAACAACGATACGGACGTCTTTACTATTGATCAGTTGTGCTGCCGCTATACCTAGTGCCGAACTTTTTCCTCTCCCTCTATCAGCAGTAAGAATAAGTGGTCTTTTTCTATGCCCACTTATTACTTTTTTTATCAGTGATATCGCATTCTCTTGTTCATAGAACTGGCTTTCGAGAGCAGAAGGGTTTGAAGGTATGGGTAATGCAGGTGGTTTTTTATGTTCAAAGACTGTAATCGAGTCGACGAGTGCCGCCTCCAACCATTGTCCAGACATGCAGCCATCTCTATTTGATAGCAAGAGGAACAAGATCCCACCATAGCAAAGCGCACCAGAAGCAGCGGTAAAACTATTGGCGTCAAAGCCATCATTGTCATCATAAATAAGGCATTCGACTTCTCGACCTAATAATTGAGCACCTTGCTTAGCCGATAATAATTTGGCCCCAACCAATGCTTTCCCTCCCAACTTATAGCATAAATCTGACGAACGACTGGAGAGATATCTTTCTAACAGTTCATCTTGCCAACAATCATCGCCTTTAAGTCTTACCAAATAACGGTGCCCATTTGTTTCAGCTACAGCGGACAAAGATTTTAGATAGGATAGGGGAGAGGTCATTTGATAAACACCAGAGAGAAACAATGCTTTATGTTATCACAGCACAAAAAAAAAGCCGCTAGCGCGGCTTTATTGTCTTAATTTAATTTCGACTCTATGAACGCAAGGATATCTTGCATGGCTCTATCATCTACTTTTTTAAGGTTTATCGCTAAGTTACTGCCTTTGCGCGTATACATAGCTCTCCCCTTTATCAACTCTTTCTTTGTGATAATCTCATGTTTTTTGGGTGCCAGTTCTTCGATCCAGCTTTCTATATGCTCTGTTACATCCTTGGTTAAGCGAGCGACCCCTTGAGCTTCACTACGTTGCCACGCAAAACCTTCTTTAGACTTACACTTATCGAGCAATGACTGCCGTCCATTCTCATCCAATTCATTAAATTGTTTATGTAGTTTAACAATCGTCGGTCGTCCTAATTCACTCACATTAGGATACGCTTGTAACAACTCTAAAGGCAACGCAGCGGCTTTTAACGCGCCACTCACAAGTGCTTCACTACATTGAAAAATTTCAGCCAACGTTTTCTGATCACTTGCTTCGCCACTCTCTAACTTATTTAACATCTCTTTGCCGCGTTCATATAACGAAAGAGGCTTATGAGCGTTTGCAACATCAGAAAGAAACTTAGCGTGTTCAGGACCTATCGCCTCTGCCACATATATTAGGAAGTGTTTTTTCGCTAAAATACATGACATTCGACGACGACTACCATCTAGTACTTCTATCTTGCCATCTTTAGTTTTTCGACCAACGGCTGGATATTGTTGACCACGTTCTTTTAACGTCACAAGAACATCGGATAAAGCATGTTCATTTAAAAATGATTGCTCACGCGCATTTTGAGCAAATACGGTTGTTCTACTTTCTATATCTTCAGCCGGAATCTGAACGAGTTCGAACTCGACCATTTCCTGACCAGCAACACTGAGCTCTATAGTTTGCGCTTTTTCCTTAGCCGCTGTCTGTGCTTCTTGAGGAGTTGTCGCGCGGCGCTTGTTGGCTTTGCCAAATAATTTCGCGTTTAACTCAGAAGTTTTTATCGCCATGGTTTATTACTCCTGATTAAGTGAGTTCCAGTTACTATGTAGTACACGCTCTAGTTCTAGAGCTGCTTTTTGTATTGAATCTTGGGCGTTATGAAGTGTTTTCTTACCACCTTCAAAGTCACCAACGGTAAGATCAAATACCGTGCTGTACGTATCTGCACAAGTTTCGAACGCACGGCTTCTCGGTATGGTTGCCATCATTACCTGATCATTAAGAAGGTAGTTCATCTCTGTTAATACAGATACCTGCTTTTTGTTATCATCTTCAAACATCGTAGGCATAAGTCTCACGAATTCTAGGCCTTTCCAATCGTCAGGAAACATTTCGTAAACCGTCGGTAGATGTTGAAAAAAGTTCACTGTCGAGGCCCAATCCAACCGCTTAGCGGCGCAAGGAATCAGCAGTGCATTAGACGCATACATCGCATTCCAAACAAGTGGATCAACGTGAGGTCCTGTATCTATCATAATAATATCGAAATCTTCAGAAATAGGATCAATGAGTTTTTCTTTAAGCAGACGAACAATATCTAAAGATTGGTTTTGCGACAAATGCTGCCAAGCTTCTGCATTAAACATCGCATCTTCAGGGAAAGCAGAAATAGTCTTTAGATTTGGATATTGCGTGGGTAGCAAAACATTTTTATTGAGAAATTCCCGATCAACAACGGTATCATCCGGTACATTGTCCAACATGATATCGACAGCTGAATATATATTATCGTGATCTTCCATACTGATCTGAGGGTTCAAAAATAACCTTAACGAACCTTGGGGATCCAAATCGATTAAGCAAATTCGATATCTCTTATCTATATTCAACGCCAAACACGCCGCTAGGTGAACAGCGGTCATTGACTTACCTGTTCCCCCTTTTTGATTTTGCACATTAATAACCCAAGGTTTGTTGCTCAAGTTAGATTTGGACGCTCGCGTTAGTTTTCTCTCGTGAAACTTAGGTACGCCTGCGGCATCCATCAGCATATGGGCTTCAGCCAAAGAAATGGAGTAATGATTCGCGTTATTCTTGGTAAACTGGTGACCACCGGCTTCTAACTTATTAATTGCGTCATCTAGTTTCCTACGCGTTAACCCCGACCGAGTTTCCATAAGCGCTTTCGACATTGGAGGAAAATGGTCCTCACTTCTTTCTTCAAGAACAATCTCTATTCTGTCTGCTTGAACTTGTTTCGTTTGTTCAGCTAACCTGTAGAGATTTTCTATGGTTTGATCTCGTTTCATCGGCAATCATCCGTGCAAAATGGTTTGCAAATATTGTACAGGATTTAATAACATAAACAATAAATAGCTGAACATTCATTTTAGAGCAACCTCACATTTATTAAGCAGATATCGGCTATAAAAGCAGACTAAACGCGATAAATAGGTGCAACATTAAACTATTACCACTCTCAAATAAACTCAGATTAAAAGTGTTACCACGTCACGCATTTACAGTGTAAAAGCCTTTATTCTTCGGAACGATGTAAAATGGCCTTCAACTTACGGCTTTTGTCATCTAGATAAGTGAGTATAGCCGACTTATAAATGAATACGCCATATCCGGAACGATGATCAAGAAAGTTCCTTGATCATCGTTTCGAGTAATTATTAAGTAATGGAACGATGATCAAGGAAAGAAACGACCGTACAAACATCGTTTTTGATCTTAACTAAACCGATCTGCTTACGGATCAATGATCAAGCTATGTAAAACTCCGGAAGAATGTAACTTACCGTATAAGTTACGGGGATTGCTTATTCAATATAGGATAGAGACCACAATACCTAACGAATATCAATCAGGCGAAACGGTCAATCTACAAATACCAACCTTGATCATCGTTTCGATATAGACGTAGGTAACGCATTTTATTTATAAATATTTTATTAATTGGTACAAGTATTAAAGACTGATTAGATAACCATCAAATAGAAACATTCGACAACCTTGATCATTCTTCTGTGCATTTCAAACTCGATTTTCTAATCCAATTTAATAAATGGGCACAAAAAAAATCATTATTTTGTGGATAACCTGTATAAGGACGTTGATCATATTTCCGATCGAGTGATGATCATAGGTTCGATAAACTAATGATCATCGTTTCACAATACTTTGATCATACTTCTGAAGCTACGTTGATCATAGGTCTGTTGACTACATGATCATGCTTCTACACCCATAAAAAAAATATTACTTTTAAACAATAGGTTACAGGCAAATCAAGGCTCGGATCATTAGATCATATAATCAATATAGATCACTTTAATCATTAAGATCATCTATTTAAATAACCATAAAAAAGCCTTTATTTATGATCTATTTTTCTTTACTCTTGTGGAACGATAGTAATATTACGGATAATGATTAGTGAACCCGAAAGTCAAACCAAATGACAAATTGCTCATAAAATTACCTAGGACTCATAAAGATGGGCATTTATTTGCCGTATCAGAGCATGCGGTTGATTGGATCGAACAATATCAGCACTTCAAAGGGGTCACTAAAAGTATTATTGAGCTACTCAATCTTATCTCCTTAAGAAGCTTTTCAAGCAAAGATGGTTACGTTTCAACAACTGAAATTGTTGAAGCTACGGACCGACATTTAACGAGAGCGGCAATTCAACAAAGACTAAGAGCGGCAGTAAGTATTGGTTTATTTCAACAGATCCCCGTGAGATTTGAAGAAGGATTAGCCGGTAAAACGATGCTTCATATATTCGTTAACCCAAGTCAGCTCGTATCCGTCTTGGGTGCAACAAGTTTAATGACGGAAAGTTCTAAACAGACTGAGAAACAAAAAAGATCTAAAGCATTGGCTCAAACTCAAGTAAATAAACGTCTCTTAAGTGAATACGGCCTACAAACACCTCCAGCACTTAAAGATGAAGCCGATCAGTTTATCGTATCTCCAGCAAACTGGGCTGGAATTATAGATCAAGCATTGGCACCACCTAGAACTCGTAAAAACTATCAGAAATCAATGGTTTCTATCTCTGGATCTCGAGCTATCATTGAAACACGGTCATCGAAAAATATCATGACTGTCGATGATCTTATGACGTTGTTCGCTCTGTTTACTCTTACGGTGCAATATCATGAACATCACCAAGAAGAATACCAGCTCAATATTAAGCAAGCCCCGAATAAAACCCCATTGTACATAACCGACATTCTTTCAATGCGTGGGAAGAAAGATAGTGGACCAGCTCGAGATTCCATCCGTGAAAGCATTGATCGAATAGAATACACCGATTTTCAACTGCATGAATTGGCAGGTCGCTGGCTTAGCGACAATATGCCGGAAGGCTTTAAAAGTGATCGATTTCGATTTTTAGCACGAACAATTACCGCATCAGAGGAAGCACCTTCGGAAAATGCGGCGGGTGAAATAAAAATAAAGCCGAACCTTTATATTTTGGTGTGGGAACCTTCATTCTATGAAGAACTACTCACGAAAGATTACTTTTTCCTATTTCCTCCTGAAATACTTAAGCAACACACATTGGTATTCCAACTCTATTCATATTTTCGTAGTCGCATGTCAAGAAGATATACGGATAGCATGCTATTAAGTGAGTTGAATCAAAAGCTTGCAAGAAATATCGAGTGGAGACGTTTTTCATCTGAACTTATTCGTGAGTTGAAGAAAATTTCCGACGATGAAAAAAATGACCCCCATTTTACGGTGAACCTTTGGGGTTATCACTTAACGATATCGATGATGGAAGCAAAAGGTAAGGTTTCAGATTATTTGGTTGATATTAAATGTGATGTGGAAGAAGTATTGCGTTTCTCGCGTGCAAGAACGACCAATGCCGGAAAAAGGAATATGGCACCAACGCTTCCCAACCCATTACGAAATGAAATGGTTTCAAAGCAAAAACTTGCGGAGTTGTCTGAAATAATCGATGGCGAGTTTGAACCAATTCAACGAAAAGAACGCCAGCCTAAAGGTAAACTAGGGCGTCGAGTTAAAGTTCGAAAACACCTCGTAGAAGTAAATGCAGATGAACTAACGATAACTCTATCCAAATATACCTCTTCAGAAGCTCTAGAAAGAAGTATAACGGCTCTTTCTGCAATGACTGGTCATTCGCCATCATCAATTAAAGAAGAGTGTGAGGAGCTTATAGGTAAGCTTGATTGGCTTCGTGTTGCTGATGAAGTGGTGAGCTATCAAGTGTTAAGTAAAACGATAGAACTATATAATTCTCAGTCTTCGTCGAAACATCTGTCTATCGAAAAGCTAATTTCTGCTTTAGCCGTACGTAAGAAGGTTTGTAAATCCGTATTCGAAGGTCATATTGACGAAGAGGTATTTCGTACGTTAGACGACGTCGCAATAGGTATTTGATTAACTTCGGACAGAAGATTGACATTAGTCTGACAGTAAATAATCCCTATTAGCTATAGTTCAATACGAATAGACAACCTTTTATCCTTTCTGAGGAAAGGTATATATTAGCTCATAGAGTTACATTCATTTATGAATTTTTTAGCGAGTTGCGATACTCGCTATTTTTTTGCCTAAAATTCAGTAGTATCATTCACATGTATCTTTAAATCACCTTGATCATCGTTCTGACCGTATCCGTTTTACCATCCACGCCCCAAATTGTTCAATACTTCCCGTGCTTTTCTTAGAAATGTCTGGCGACTGATACCATTCATTGAAAACAGACTACTATCTCTAATAGGTAATGCGGGGAATTGGATGGGGAACGCAACCGATTTTTTTAAGTTCGGGCAAGTGTTTGTAGAACGATTCTTAAGAATAAACGTGGAAAATCTGATAATCAAAGCCATACTGATAGAAATATAATTTTGTTGTCATAACTCTGTAGCAGTTCACACTCTAAGATTGTTCTTCTTAACAATGATCGTGGTATTTGCTACAAAAGTTATGTCCTCGGACATGGTTTTAATCGGAGGTATTTATGTCTATTAATTCTATTGACCATGATGAAATGGCAAATATAGCATCCCATTGGGACTTCAAGGAAGAAGACGCCAAGCATACAGAAAAACAGATTAAATCAGCCGAAGCTCGTCGTCGTATTGAAGCGATGCGCGAAATTCGTGAAAGCGGTTTAACATTGGAAGAAGCCGAGGAACTGGGCTTATTTCATTAATGGTCTCTTGAATGCACACGCAAGGGCGGGTTATTACCGCCCCTGATTTTTCTACATTAAACCCCCTTTTTGACATAAAGAGGATTGATTGCTGTCATTTCTCTATTTCGTTAATCTTGAGTCTTCACTCGTTTCCATTCCCTGTGATATATTGCAGCACCACAAAATAAACTCTATTGAGAACATCATGCCAGTTAATTTATCTTTGCTCTCTGTGGAAGAGAAAAACAAGATTGAGATTGATAAACAAGCGTCGTATTTGGTTTGGCAGCTAAAGCAGGCTAAAATCGGCCCAAATGAGATGTTAATTCAAAGAGAAAAGCTCAAAAACGAAGATGAAAAAACATGTTTTGAGCAATCAGTAGCAAAATATAAAAGAGCCATGGGAGTGGTATAACCTTCCAGCTCCTTAGCAAATTGAATTTACATTTTGCTAAAATTCGTCAAATAAATTGAAGCAGAGAGAAGACCCCAATGGGAAGAAGTTTTGAAGTGCGCAAGGCCTCAATGGCAAAAACACAAGGCGCGAAAATAAAAGTTTATTCCAAGTATGGTAAAGAGATATACATGAGCGCCAAGAATGGCGGCGGTGATCCGGACATGAATCTCTCTCTAAAACACTTGATCGCTAAAGCAAAGAAAGATCAAGTGCCAGCACATGTAATAGACAAAGCGATTGATAAAGCAACGGGTGGTGGCGGTGAAGATTACCAAGCAGCCCGTTACGAAGGTTTTGCCCCAGGAGGCGCTAGCGTCATAGTGGATTGCCTAACTGATAATGGAAACCGTACCTTTCAAGATGTACGCCAGTGCTTTGTAAAAACAGGTGCGAAAATTGGTAGTCCAGGCACCACGGCACATATGTTCGATCATCAGGCGGTGTTTCAATTCAACGGTGATGATGAAGATGCCGTTTTAGAAGCATTAATGATGCAGGATGTTGATGTAACTGACATCGAACTAGAAGACGGTGTTATTACTGTATTTGCACCGCACACTGAATTTTTCAAGGTAAAGACAGCCTTGAACAGCGAGTTTGCAAACCTTGTTCTTGATGTTGAAGAAATCACCTTTGTTTCCCAAACAAATACACCTATCACCGGTGATGATGCAATTAAATTTCAAAAATTCTTAGACTTACTTGACGAGTGCGATGACGTACAACAGGTCTATCACAATGCTGAGTTAGACGCCGAATAGAGTCAAACTTAAACGTTATTACAACATGAAAACCGAGCTAATAATGCTCGGTTTTTTTGTCTTCGAACTAAAGTAAATGGCATAGTTTACATTACAACTGAATTAGTCGTATGGCGGTAGTGGATGGCCATTGTTAGGCATAAGAGGATCGAATGATCACCATGTTGAACTCAAACGTACTTAGTTTTGTTAATTGTCTGGAAAGTTTTGTCATATGGTAGCCTTGATCATGTTTCCGTAGAATCTAAAAATTGGTTAACTAACTTATTGATTAAGTGCTGTTAATTGAAAATTGAATTTTGCTCTTTTTTTGCGGATATTGGAGAGAAAAGAATGAATAATGTTGGTGGCTTTGTTAACGTGTTATTTCATCGTTCAGCTAAAAATAAGGAAAAGTAATGAGGATTAGTTTTATTGGATTGGGTGTTATGGGTTACCCCATGGCTGGACATCTTCAGACAGCAGGGTTCGACGTAACCGTATATAACCGTACTACAAAGAAGGCACAGGATTGGGCCAAACTGTACGGTGGTAATTATAAGACCACCGTTTCTGAGTGCGTACAAAACGCGGATGTGGTTATCTGTTGTGTGGGGAATGACGACGATGTGCGCAGTGTTATCACAGCCAGTAGCGGTGCAATCTCTGCCATGAATGAAGGCGCGATCTTGATCGACCACACAACGACGTCCGCAAATCTAGCAGAGGAGCTCTTAAAAGCTTGCCAGACCGCTGGAATTGCATTTATGGATGCACCAGTGTCAGGTGGTCAAGCCGGAGCTGAGAATGGCGTTCTAACCATCATGTGCGGTGGAGATCAAGCGGTCTTTGATACATTACAACCTGTATTCAATGCCTATGGAAAATCGTCTGTTTTGATGGGGGAAGTTGGTCAAGGTCAACGCGCTAAAATGGTGAACCAGATTTGCATCGCTGGCGTACTTAATGGTCTTTCGGAAGGGTTGATACTCGCTGAAAAGGCAGGGTTGGATATTCCAACACTCGTCGACTGTTTGAAAAACGGCGCCGCGGGCTCTTGGCAAATGGAAAATCGCGCAACCACGATGGCGCAAGGTAGTTTTGATTTTGGTTTTGCTATTGATTGGATGATCAAAGACCTAGGTTTTTGTTTAGATGAAGCAGATAGACAAGGTATATCGCTGCCGTTAACCAACAAAATAATTAAACAATATGAAGAACTTTCTGCGCAAGGGTTGGGTAGGATGGATACCTCAGTATTAATGACTGCGATAGAAAAAGAAGCAAAATAGTTATTACTCTACGTTAGAATATTTAACCACCTTCTCAGAAAGTGGTTAAATATAGTTTGCTCTGCTCTTCTAAGCCATCGCCGTTAATGTATGGAAACAATAAGCACGATGTACCTAATCCAGATTCTCATTTTCACGAAAACCAACGTCATCCCCATGAACATGGGGATCTAATATCACCAAGATTCCCGTTTGCACGGGAATAACGAAGTATTTAGCACTAACCGAACAGCATCACATTGTCCTGGCATTTCAGATAACGATTTACACTGTAAAAAATTAGACAGTGAATCGGCCAACGAGATGAGACAGTTCCGTTGCCTTGGCATTTAATTGACCACTACCCGCTTGGTTTTCCTTGGCAAACTGTGCCGATTGATGGCTCTTATCAGAAATAATAACAACGCGTTCAGATATCTCATGACCCACCTGACTTTGCTCTTCTGTTGCCGTCGCTATGAGTTCATTCATGTCCATGATGACATTGATCGATTCTTGTATCTTGCTCAACGCATTACTTGCCGCGTTAGCTTCTGCCACGGTGTCTGCACTTTTAGATTTGCTCTTATCCATGGTTTGTACCGCGGCATCAGAAGCGGCTTTAAGCTGATTAATCATCTGATGGATTTCTAACGTACTTTCTTGCGTTCGGCTTGCTAGCTTACGAACCTCATCTGCTACAACAGCAAAGCCTCGACCTTGTTCTCCGGCACGTGCGGCTTCGATCGCAGCATTCAGAGCGAGTAGGTTCGTTTGTTCAGCGATATCTTGAATCACCTCTAATGATGTTGAGATGTTCTGCACATCGCCTTCCAATTTAGAGACGACCTCGTTGGCTTGCTCAACGTCATTAGCCAGTGATTCAACCGAATGAGCGGCAGAAACCACTATCTCCATCGCTTTATGAGCACTGCCTTCAACTTCTTTCGCTGACTCCGCCGCTTGAACTGCGTTACTCGATATTTCAGTTGCTGTCATTGTCATCTCTGTCATTGCTGTCGCTACTTGCTCGGTCTCTTCTCGTTGCTGGCTTGCCAATGAATCGACCTGTGTGGCTCTACCTATCATGTTACTGGTTTCGCTGACGACTTCACCGCTGACTAAAGTGACGCTTTTGATGATTGACTGAAGGCTTGCGACAAACAAGTTAAAATTGTTGCCTAGACGGTTGTACTCTGGGATCGTAAATTCTTCCATTCTTGCTGTTAAGTCGGCATCACCATTCGCAAACGAGGCAATAGAACGATCGAAGGCGTTAAGAGGGCGAATAATGCTCTGATTTACAAACACAGCAAATAGACCAGCAATGATCACGATGATAAACGTCGCTATACCTATGCCGATCAAAGCATCGTCGACAAGGATTTGAGATGTCTTTTCCATATCGATAACCGTTGCTTCAATATCATCAATATAGAAGCCCGTACCAATAACTAGATCCCATTGAGATACGTAGATTGAATAAGCCAATTTTGGCGATGCTTCATTCTCACCTGGTTTTGGAAAGTAGTAGGTTGTATAACCACCACCACTTGTCCCTTGCTTAATAATATCTTGCAGCAAAAGGAAGTTATTAACGTCTTTTAGATTCCAATAGTTCTTGCCTATACCACTAGTACTTTGCCCTAACAGCAATCGGTCCCCTTTACTGTTATAGCCATATACGTATCCACTTTCACCAAACTTAATTCGGGAAAGTTCAGATATAACTTCTTCAATTGGCGCATTTCTTTCTTTAAGCGACACGAGTACAGAATCTACTATTTCCATGTAAGATTTTAATTCAATCTTTTTGCTTTCCGTCATGTAGGTTCTTGAAGAGTCCATGTGAGCTTGATTTAGGTTGAAAAGTTCAACTCGGGTAAAATACATGGTCCCAATTGCAATAATCAGTAACGGGAGGATGGCTAAAATGTATAATCTCGTCTTTATCGTAATATTCATAATGATTAACTCAATTTGACAGGTACTGATAGGTGCATTTAATAGTTGTAGCGAATATATTCGGCGTTATGCAGATATATGTTGCATGTATTGTTATCGACGACTAGGCTAAAATCTTTAGCTATTATTGATCTAGTGCAACCAGTTGATTGATTAGAATTTCTTTACCAGAATTCAAAAAGAATGCTTAAGGTCGTGAAATAGTTATTCATTTTTTGGCTAGATAGTGGTAGAAAGAGCGTTGATTTTTTATAGGTGCAGACAAATGAGCGTTAAGAAAGAGATACAACAACTGAATGATCGTCTAGATAAGTGTAAAAATAAATTGAGTGCAGCGGTTTCTAGACGAGATCAGCCAGTTATCGCTCAATTTGAGAAAGAAGTAGAGCAACTAAATAAAAAGCTTAATCAGATAAAGCATAAGCAGAGTTATGACCTTAACAAAGAGCGTAAGAGTCTACTTGATATGCCTTTTCAACGAGAGTTGACCAAAGAAGAACAAGCGGATTTGGGTCTATTTAAGAAGAAAATTAAAGGTATTGTGGTTGTTCATCCACTGACTAAACTCGGCAAAGAGTTAAAATTAGACGCAGTAACAGGGTTTGCACCTAAAGAGTTTTGATTTCAGATCAACGTATAAAAAAACAGCATTTGACGCTGCTTTTTTATACGTTGTTTCGTTAAGTGCACTTCTTTTATAGTCAATATATTAAAAATGATAACGGATTTAATGCGCTTTAATACCAAGCTTTCTTAAGGCATGGGGAAGCAATTGATCAAGTTTATCAATTTCATCACTTTCTATTTCAATTAAATTGAAACCATGATCAGTATAAGCAAGGCGCTTTTTCTGTTTCGTTATTGCATCAATTGGCCCTGTATCGCTTCCCCAAAACTGAATATAAACCTTGCCGTTAGGAAGATAAAAATTGCTGGTAAATTCTTCCTCTATCGGGAGCTTTCTCTCGTACGCGTGGACTAATCCAGCCATATAAAGCCAGTTATCAATAATTAACTCACCTTTAGAACGCACATAATGACCATCCGAGGTTCTATGTTTAGCCTCAAACTTTTGTTTAAAACTTGAAAAAGATTTGTCGGTTGAGAGAGAATCCGAATCCACCCCCGAGAACTCCCTAATGGAGTTTTTGAAGTTGCGATTTTTAAGTGTCGTATCATGCCACAACGTATAAAGAGCGGAGGTGTTTTTGTCTTCTCGCTGTTCACCACCCGCTCTTAGACCAAGCTCAGATAGTGACCAGCCACTTGCTGTTTTATCTATCCAGCCCAATTCGTTTAAAATTTGATTGATTTTTTTTGCGTGCAAACCAACTTTGTCACCTATTTGTGTCGCCGTCAATCGCGTTCCAGCGCTTAAGTTTTTATCAATAACAAGATCTTTAGGCCAGACAATAAATTGTCCGTATTCTGTATGTGTAACGTACTCGCCACCAAAACGCTTACCTAAGTCGGTCAATAACCATTTATTCTCATGTCTGACGATATAGCCATACTGATTAAACTCAGAAAACAACGCTTTTGACTCCACGTTATTCTGTTTTGCTAAGTTGGTCGTCGAGATCTTGTCTTGCATAGTAAATCTTTCCTAAAAATTAACTGAGCGTGAAAAACTGAGTGATCTCAACGCTATCATAAAATACTAACGTTATGAATTAACTTACATTCTATTTAGCAATTAAAATTGTGGGTTAAAAATAGATGATTCAATGGTAAATTCGGTTACTCGTTACCATACTTATTTTATCTGCATTTCTTATTAATAGGGTATTTATTGTGAAAAATGAACTGGATCCTAGCAAAGTATTGCGCGCGTACGAAATGGTGATGAACAATGGTACGCCGACTGAATTCGGAAAAATGTATGAAGGGCTGGAAGCCTATTCTGATTACGATGGCTATAATGTTTTTATTCGCGGTAATGGCGTCGAGCTCAAGGTTGGATTCCACAATACCTATCACCTTGAATACGATCAGGAACATTTGAGAGACAGTTTTCTAAAGAAAGTGAATACTTTAAGTAAGTAAGCGCTCACTCTAGAGAGCCTACCTACTTCATCGCTCAGTGCATTAGAAACTTGCACTGTTAATCAATAGATGTAAGCCAATACTGGCTACGTATCCGATAGCAATTATCGGTGTCCATTTTAGGTGCCCAAAGAAGGTGTATTTGCCGTGAGCGGCTCCCATTAAGGCAACGCCTGCTGCTGATCCGATGGAAAGTAGGCTACCACCTACGCCGGCGGTTAGTGTCACAAGCAACCAGTTTCCTAAAGACATGTCTGGGTCCATGGTGAGTACAGCGAACATGACGGGAATGTTATCGACTACGGCAGAGAGTAATCCAACGACCACATTAGCCCAAACAGGATCCCATTGGTTATACATGATATCGGAGACTAAGCCTAGATAGCCAAGTATGCTCAAACCTCCGACACTCATGACTACGCCATAGAAGAACAGAAGTGTGTCCCACTCGGCATGAGAAACTCGCCTGAATACATCGAATGGAATAATTGAACCTAACCTTTTCAGTGCTGCTTCATCATGCGCAGCAACGGCTTTGGCTTTTTTTCTAGCGATAGAAGCGGGCAGTGTCTTGCGTAAGAAAAATCCAAAAAATTGTAGATAGGCAAGGCCCATCATCATGCCTATCACTGGAGGAAAGTGTAAGAGGCCATGAAAACCTACCGCCGTTAAAATGGTGAGTAAGAATAGGCCAACGATTCGTTTCCCACCTCTTTTCAGTTCAACGTATTCATGAATGGCTTCTGGCTGATCTTTCGGAACAAAATAGGACATCACCAGAGCCGGGATGAGATAGTTGGCAACGGAAGGAATAAAGAGTGCTAAAAATTGCGAGAACGAGACTAAACCAGCCTGCCACACCATCAGAGTAGTGATATCGCCGAAAGGGCTGAATGCACCACCTGCGTTTGCTGCGACGACTATGTTGATACAGGCAATGTTGATAAATTTAGTGTTATTCCCACCCACTTTCATTACAACAGCACACATCAGCAAGGCTGTGGTTAAATTATCTGCGATAGGAGATATGAAAAATGACAGGATCCCCGTTAACCAAAAAAGTGTTCTAAGATTGAAACCTTTCCCGACCATCCATGACCGTAGTACATCAAATAGGCGTCTCTCTTCCATCGCACTGATGTAGGTCATAGCCACTAATAAGAATAGCAAGAGTTCTGCGTACTCTAACAAGTTGTGTTCTATTGCTTGCTTGGCGACTTCTATTTGACCATGTTGTTGATAGACATAACCGATCATTATCCAGATTAGGCCTGCAGCCAGTAACACAGGTTTTGACTTTCTCAGCTGTAGGTACTCTTCCGCCATGACTAAGCTGTAAGCTATCGCAAATATAATTAAAGAGGCATAGCCAACGGTTGATGAAGTTAATCCTTCAATAACATGACCAGTTGATTCTGCTGCACTGGTAGAAAGAGAAATGAAATAAAAGAGGATGAAAAAAGATGTTGGTTTTAGTTTCATAAGTTCCACTGACTCCATCATAAAATACTTTAATTCTAGTTTAGACAATGAAACAACAACGTCAGGAGAAAAAACGCTAACTAATAGGAATAAAAAGAAATAGTTTGTTAACAATGGTCTAAATTGTGACATTAGTCCGTTAAGTTTCAACTCTTTGGTCGCCAACCTATCTCAATTCTATACGGGATGAGGAATGATTGTTGTTGTGAATTAAATGGGTGGATGTCGTATTATTGGCTATATGAACAACCTTTATTCGGAAGTAGATAGTGTGGTGTTATTACCTGCTATATCTTTATTGTCAAGCGGGTACAAAAAAAGAGCCATAAGTAGGCTCTTTAATGACGTAACAAAACGTTTAGATAGGCATGACTCTATTTTTGCCTAAGCTTTTCGCTTTATACAGTTGTTGGTCTGCACTATCTATTAAAGAGATAGGGCTTTCTGTCTCTTCGAATTGAGCAACCCCAAAAGAAGCCGAAATATTTTTAACTTGCTCACCTGAACGTTTATCTTTGACGGAGATTCGTTCTATAGAGCGACGAACGGTCTCAGCAAATTGCCTAGCGATTCTAAGTGGTTTATTTGGTATAAGTAGGGCAAACTCTTCGCCACCATAACGGTAAGCGGCAATGCCATCTCTACAGCTAGATTGTAGTCGTTTTGCGATGGCTTTAATCACCGTATCACCAAATACATGGCCATAGTCATCGTTTAAACTCTTAAAGCTATCGATATCGATTAGAACTAAGCAGAGAGGATAGGATTGTTCTGAAGCACAATAGGCGGCGATATCTTTATCAAAAGCACCTCGGTTCAAAAGCCCGGACAGACTATCGTGAAGTGCGTCTTTTTGAACTTTTTCCAATTTTTCTCGCAGGTTGGATATCTCTGAACTTGCGGTATTAAGTTGCTCGTTGAAGTGGCTAGTAGAACTTCTTATTGCTTCTGATTCATTAACAAACTTTCTAACAAGTGACAGCAGTTCATCGAATGTTAGCCCTTCGTGATCAATTTTCTCGAGATTGGAGAAACTTCTTTCAATCGATTTCTCAAACGAACTTGTATCGGCAAGGGTGTCTTTCATGGAAAGAAAGATCTCGTTAACCAGAATCTCTAGGTTAGACCTTAACTCGTGTATATCGGATTCTGTTTTCCCTGCGATGTATCTTTTATAAAGGCTTTTATTGTGACTTGGGAGACAAATGCCGTACTCAGCGATGATCTCATCTAGTTCAACATTAAGCTTTGGTTGCGTTTCTTCAACATAGGTGTACCACAAAGCATAATTTGGTGGTGTTGTCGGTACCTGATGTTTGATCATTAGAGGTACTGCGGTCCTGAGTATTTCAGCCGCTTTTTGGAAGTCTTCTTTAGTCATTTTTTAACCAAACTGATTCGAGGTAATTATAAATTTGTATCATTATTCTTTATGTTAGCGAATTTATACAATAGTGTCCTGTTTGATGACCAATAAACTCGAAAAAAAGTCACCTTCAAATGGATTACTACTTTATTAATGATACTTACGAATAGTTTTGTTACTGACATGTCTAACTATCCCTAATTTAGGGCAAATAAATCCGCTTGATACAAGCGGATTTATTAACACAATACATTCAAGAATGACTGAAAAATAGTTTAGTGATCTAGGTACAAATAGTTTTGCCAACTTTTCATACGAATTAAAATTTTCCGCATCATTGAAACATGCTCTAGGTGCTCTGAATAAACAGCAATTTCCGCGGCACTACCAAGTGGTAGATTAAATTCGGACAGGTCATCGTGGACCTTCAGTTTAACTAATAGTCGACCCGCAGTATTCAACGTTTCGCTACTGATTAATGAACCGTTAGCTTGTACTTGCCCTTCTGCAATTGCGGGTAACATTTCGATGACTTCACCTTGGAATACTCTGCCTGGCAAGGCGCGAAATATAAAATCAGCTTCATATCCTGGTTTTAATCGCTGTGATGCGTTTTGTCTAAATGCTCCAATATAAAATTTCTCCTCAGAGTGGACAAATGTCATTACAGGAACCAACGGCAATGGTACTGCCATCATGCCAGGCCTTAATGCTACTTGGGATACATAGCCGTCTGTAGGAGCGAGTACAACTGTTTCGTCGAGTTTGAACTGAGATTGTTCCAACTCAGATTGTGCGCTGGCGACAGTGGTGTTCACGCCGTTTATTTGTGATTCGAAAGCTAGTTTTGCTTGGCTTTCACTTGCTTTAGCGGCGAGTAATGCGGCTTCTGAAGCCAAATAAGATTGGCGACGAGTATCAACTTGTTGAGCGGTGAATGCGCCTTTTTTATAGCCAGCAGCGTATCTTTTGTATTCTCTATCAAGTTTATCTCGTTGTGCGGCGGCTTGGAGACTTGTTGCCTGCGCACCACGATAAATGGCTTCCAGTTGCAAGACGTTCTGTTCTGCTGCTGCTAATTGGGCAAGCTTGTTGATGACATCTGCTTCAAATGGCGTTGGATCTATTTTGAAAAGGATGTCTCCTTTCTTGATCGGCTTATTGGCTTCAATAGGAACCTCAATAACTTTACCTCGCACACTAGACACGATTGGAGTAGTGGTAAAGACTTGACCGCCTGTAGAAGTAAACGGGTGGTTATAGTTCATCGCTAGAGTAAGAAAGCCGACTATAACGATGCCACCGAGTCCCGCCGTTGGAATGGTCCATTTATTTTGAGGAATTTTGAATATCTTGAATATCGCAATACACAATGCGGTATAAGTCAGTATCAGTAGTATTTCCATCAGTTAGACTGCTCCTGATTTGTATTATTACTTTCTTGAATAGTAGGATCTATAGCTGGCATTGTCTTCGGAGTGTTTTTATCGTTTTGCAATTGACTCACTTGGTTTTGAAGGGTTGCTATTTGATCGGACAACATTGTGATCTTATGTTCTAGGTCGTGTTGCTCTTCAATGAGTTTGGTAAAACCCCAACCTCGATCTTCTCTCCATAGCGTTGCCCATATCCACAAAAAAGGCCATAACACATGTAAAGTGAATAGACTTACCCAACCAGATATGTGGATGGCATCTTGATGAGGGTGATTTCTTTCTTTGGCTATTTCATAAGGGATATCGTGTATAACGATAATTCCGTAAAAAATAATCAAAACAACACACACCAGTATAACTAGCGCCACGGTCTCAAGCATTGTCTATTCCTTGTGTTTGTTAATACTTTACTATTAAAGTTACGTTTATGTTTAATTTTCAGTTTAACAGAGAAAACCGTATCATTTATAGTTATTATAGTCATGTTTCTGAATATTTATGATTGATTTAATTAATAAAAGTAAGGGATTCTATTGCAATATGTAGGAGAAATGGCGGCCATATTTGCTGCCTTGGCATGGGCGGTAGCGACGTGGATTTATAGTCAGTTTAGTCACAAATTTAGTGCGATGCAGATGAATATAGTAAAAGGTATCGCCGCTTCTACTATGATGTTGTTCGTTCTTCCGGTATTGCCTCTTCCTGAACTTGTACTGAGTCCGTCGCATTTTTGGATACTGGCGATATCGGGTGTTATTGGTATCGCTATTGGTGATAGCGCTTATTTTGCGGCTCTGAAAAGAATAGGCGCCAACAAAACGCTCTTGCTGGAATCTCTTGCGCCGCCTTTATCTGGAGTTTTGGCTTTGATGGTGCTTGGCAGTGCACTTAGTGGACAGAGTTGGTTAGGTGTCTTTGTCACGACAGTTGCGGTGAGCTACGTTATTTTTCAACCCAATGTGAATAATCAACCAACCTCTATTAGTGGTATCGGTTTTGGGTTGCTCGCGAGTGTATGTCAGGCGACAGGGGTTGTCATCTCTCACTATGCGTTGGTCGCGGGAGATATTCCTCCTTTATTAGGCGCGCTGATCCGTTTGAGCATCGGGGTTATGGTGGTGTTTGCGGTGGTGGTTTTTGTTGAAAAACGTCCAGTGGCTTCGATGTTGACTAAATTGAAGCAGCTTAAAAGCAGAGACAGAAGGTGGCTGTTAGCGGCTATCTTTGTCGGTACATTTTTAGCTTTATGGTTACAGCAGATAGCCTTAAAGCACGCTAATCCTGCCGTAGCACAAACGTTAATCGCGACGAGTCCGTTGTTTATTTTGATGATCTATGCGTGGAATGGTGAGCCAATAACCAAGAAAAATATTATTGGCACATTAGGTGCGTTATTTGGAATTTCTCTTTTCTTTCTGTGATGGAATAAAACGGATTAATCTTCAAGGCAGACTTGGTTTCTACCGTTAGCTTTTGCTTTATATAGCGCTTTGTCTGCGCGATAGAATGTTCTTTGAGTGTTTTCGCCATCTCGATGTAGTGTAATACCGATACTGACGGTTAACCCTCGTTCACCCAGTATGGCACTCCAACCATAACCATAGATATGCTCTCGATAGTGCTCTGCGTGCATTACCGCTCTTTCTGTGGTGGCGTGCTCTAAAATAACGAGAAACTCTTCGCCGCCAAAGCGCACACATGATGCGCCTTTAAATCTAAAGTGAGATTTTAGCTCAGAAGAGACACATACAATGGCTTTATCACCAATTAGGTGGCTAAGTTCATCGTTGACTGATTTGAAGTGGTCTATATCGATAACCAAAAATGCAAACGGAGTGTCGTGCAGTAATAGGTCTTTCAGTTTTACATCCAACCAACGACGGTTATGTAGTCCAGTTAGCGGATCAGTAAATACGTCTTGTTGAAGCTTGGCAACCGCATCTTTTTGGCTCTCAGTCGTCTCTTTTAGCTCTTTATTTTCTTGTTCAGACATAATGAGCTTTAGCTGTAGCTCGAAGCGAGACAATCGACGCAACTGGTGGGAACCAAGATCCGTAATTGGGATGCTTTTGATCAAATCGGTCGATACTCTATAACCCAATTTCTCAAAAGTTAATGCTTTTTGATATTGACCTTGATTGCGAAAAACATGACTCATAGAATCATACAATTCTTGTAATAACAAAGGTGATGAGGTTTGTTGGATCTTCTTGGTCGTACTTCTTAGAATGATGCTCGCATAATCGGTTTTACCCAACTCAGTTAAGTTGTGAGCTTGCTCAAGACGAAGCATATTCGCTAACCAATGAGACTTTGATCTGTGAATTAAGTAATACGACTTAGCCAGTGTGACCAACGCTTTATGATGCTCTTTACGGCGACTAAGTAACTTTGCCTGATAAAGAATGATCTGACCGGCTAGCCCTTTATCGCTGACTAAAATACTGAGCTCTTCACACTCTTTTAGAAGCTCATTTGCGGACGTAATGCGATTTAGCGATATTAGGCATGCCACCATATTGAGTTTACAGCGTAGCCTTAAAGAACGACTACTAATGGCATGATCAATGCTGTCTATTTTTTGATAATAGCGATAAGCCTTCGCGTGATCACCATAAGCATCACACAGACTGCCCATGCCTAAAACCGCGATGGCATATTCATCTATCGAGCTGTATTCCACCGCAAGAGAGGAAAGATCAATAAACTCTTTAAGGGCTTCATCATATAGCCCTGCATTGACAAGCCTTTCACTCAAGCTGGTTTTTATTGTGATGATCTCTTCAACATCATTCGGTAGCGTTAAAAGATCTAATGCATTTTTGAGTTCAGATATGCTTTGTCGATGTTGATTGAGTAAACTTCTGTATTCAGCGCTTATGAGGAAGCAGTGTGCTTTCTCATTTTGAGATGCCGCAACATGATTACGGACGTGATCCCAGAAAATTATGGCTTCTTCACCGGTAACAGAAGAAGGATCTAAACCCGCATCGGATACTTTACTGAGAAGTTTATCCATGTTGACTATCCATTTGCTCTTGATCTTCGAGTTGCTCTAATGTAAATGGGAAAGAAAGTATGTCGTGTAGGACGGCGACGGGTATTTGACCCGTTAGTCCTCGTCGATCCCAAGGGTAGTTATTCAATGTTTGAAGGATGAACTGGAAAAGCGCTTCTGCTTGTTCTCCTTTTTCGGCTACTAACATACCAATCCTATCTTCACTCAAACGTGAGATAAGGTCATTTCGATTGCAGAGACATTGCGCTATTTCAATACAGACTTCAAGGTACGCTGCGTTGTCATGTTGAATGAGAATGATGGCATGAGTCGATGCTTTTAGTTCGCTCTTAAATAGAACCATTTGCTCCCACCAATAGGTTTCTGAAACTAAATTGGAGTAGCCTTTTTCACCGTGATGGAATTCCACCTGACGTCTTATTCGGTTAATTAATTTACGAGCGCGATTATCCAGTTGCCTTTTAGATGCACGAGCTTTATCCAAGCCGAGTCTATTGGTTTTATCTTTTAGTAACTTAATCGAGTATCGTCGATATTTTTGAAAGGATTCCAACGCGTCTTGAAAGTCACCTTGTTTTTCTGCAACCGCAGATTGTTGGTAGCAAATCTGTGCGAGCAAATCACCATCTTGGAACTCTTTTGCCGCTTTTTCAGCTTTACTTAAGAGCTGTTTTGCATCACTTAGGTTATTACGAATAAGTTCTAGCCGCGCTCGGTTAATGTAAGCTTGAGTTTGCAACCAAAATAGGTTGTGTTTCATCGCAAGGTCATACGCTTTGAGCGTTGCCTCTTCTGCGTTTTTAACCCTTTCTAATCCGAGCAACGCTAACCCTCGGTATTCCCATATCTCCGCTTTCCAAGTGGCATTGCTATTGTGCTTTAGCACTTCTTCAGCAGTATCTAATACAGAAAGCATCGCGATATAGTTGTTGAGCAGATAATAGTCTCTTGCGAGTAAAATCCTTGCTTTGCCTTCAAGCCAGTTTATGCGGGCATTGTTTGCCACATTGACTGCTAATGAGTGGGTAGACATGGCCAATTTATGCTCATTGGTTACCCGCCATACATTTCCGAGGCCGATAAGGCTCTCAATCTCAATGACAGTCTCACCAACTAGTGCGGCTTGTTCTAGCGCGTTTATCCAAAATTGTTGAGCAGAGTAATATTTTGCTTGGCCCCAGAACTGTAAGGCGTGCACATGTAAAATTTCAGGAAGGAATAGATCAGTATCGAGTCGGTTCAGCCTCGCGTGGGCATCTTTAATCGCTTTGAGACCCTGAGTGTAATCCATCAGGTACCAATAACATCGAGAAATCAGGATCGCAGTCTTGATACCCCCTTCAGGGTACAAAACTTGGTCGGCTCTAACTAAGGACTGTTTTGCTAGCTGCAATACAGTCTCAGGCTCGGCTTCAATTCGTGAGGCGAGCTGTTCGATTTCGTTTTCTAGAACGGCGTGGGCTTTATCCAAGGCTAAGTCCATGATGTTAATTACATAAACAACGTACTCATTATATGAATACTTTGGCAGGAATCACTAATTAAAACACAATAATCGATTCGCATTTCTATAAAAGTTAGCGCCGACTCACAATCTAGCAAAGCGATTATATAGTAAACAGAGATCTCATTAGGAAAGCAACTGCTTTAAAGTCAGCGGATGATCGGTTAATCCAAGTCTTTGAGCCGGTGTATTCCCATCCTTATCTTGGTAGCATAAATTATGCCATGCTCTGAATATATCCAACATTGGCAGAATGCCACCGGGTCTCAGTTTTCTGCGTGGTTCGTTAATAAAACTCCCAAATAAGGTTTGGAAACGATCTTGATAAAATTTGGTGTTTCGTATGCTAGCCTTGTGAAACCAATGGTCGGGCGAAGGGTTGTCACCTGCTAAGTAACATATCCCCTTACTTGCGTTTTCTTGAAATGACATGGCCCAACGATCTTTCCACCAACCCATATGAATAATATCAATTTTTTCAATAGCTTTACTATTATCCCAGCTTTCATCCTCTTCGACGTACATAAGGTCAACATTTTGACGCTGAATTTTTTTCAAACATAGGGTAAGTGCTGCTGAACGCAACACAGGGTCTTGAGGAAGGTAAATGGAGATACGTTTGTCGTCATTACACATCTCGAGGATATGCAAAAAATGCGCATATGAGGTATAGGGTGCGCGAATAAGCGCCCCTTTTGACGGATAATCAAAACGAGTCATATTACCCATAGGGTCTTCGACATTTCCTCTCGCAAGAATCACCTGATATTTCTCATCGATGCGCTCGCGTAAATCATGTGACTTCACACTAATATCTACATTCGCTTCGGACAGATAGCTACGGGAAACATAACGAGCCGCAGAGCTATATGGGTCATGATCCACTGGACCTGTAGGTTCTTCATCTGTTGAGTAGTTGATATGTTGGGAAAGAATATACCCAGATTGAGCCTCACCTGTTGCGAACCATAGTACACCATTATTGCTTTTTGGTTGTAACGGCATAAAGTGCGAAGCGAGGTGATAATGTTCTTCGTGGTTTACCCAGCGAGCGTCAAACATCGCTAACTTGCGGCGACATCGACTTGCAATATGGTCTACATGATCATAAAAGGTTTTAGGGTTAATCTGTAACTTACGGCACACTTCTCGGACTGAAAAGCTCATAAACAGAAGGCCGAGCAGATTTTCTTGAAGCTGAAGCTTGTTGTTAGCACCGGACCATTTGTCTACAAAAGTTGATTGGCACTCTTTGCAGCGATAACGTTGCCTGTCACCGCTATATCCAAAAGCGTGATAGAGGCTTTTATGGGTATGAACGGAAAGACCAAAATTATGACACTCTTTGCTGCGGCAAGCAGGAAGTCCATCACTATGAACTTGGCGTAGACGCGTCAGTTCATTTAGGACTTCTTGATTATTAAGTAAGGGGGGGAAAGCACCACATTCCCGACAAACCATCGTTGGACGCTTAGGATTTACGTGTTGTAGAACGTACCGTTCTGCATCACTCAAACCAAAGTTATCACACGCCAATGTTTTACAAAAGTTGAGTTGTAAACCATCTGCATCCTTGGGTAGTTTGCCGTTAGACACGATCGCCCCCTCAGGAAATACTGGAGCTGTCAGCAAACACTGACAGCGATTAAATTAGATGTTGATTGCTGTTTCTAATGCAACCATCATCATATCGTTAAATGATTTTTGACGATCTTCCGAGCTTAGTTTTTCGCCACGAATAATGTGGTCTGATACGGTAAGAATCGTTAGCGCTTTAGCATTTAGATCGGCTGCCACACCGTAGATTCCTGCGGCTTCCATATCAACACCGAGGATACCCAACTTTTCCATTTTACCGAAAATGTCGGCTTCAGGTGTGTAGAAAAGATCGGCAGAGAAGACGTTACCTACTTTTACTGGGACGTCTTGAATGCGAGCTTGTTTAACCGCTTCTTCAAGCAGGCCAAAATCGGCGATAGCCGCAAAGTCATGGTTGTTAAATCGGATACGGTTTACTTTGGAGTCAGTTGATGCTCCCATACCGATAACAACGTCCATTAATTTAACGTCGTCACGAACCGCGCCACAGCTACCAACACGGATAACGTTTTTTACACCAAATTCTGCAATCAATTCGTGTACGTAAATACAACACGATGGGATACCCATACCGTGGCCCATTACAGACACTTTTTTGCCTTTGTATGTACCGGTATAACCGAACATATTACGGACATCACATACTTGCTTCACATCATCTAAAAATGTCTCTGCAATATACTTAGCACGTAGTGGGTCACCAGGCATCAAAACTGTTTCTGCAAAGTCACCTAGTTGAGCGTTAATATGTGGGGTTGCCATGTCGATTTCTCCGATTAAAATGGGGATAAAATTAGTAACTCATTTATCAATTACTAATTATGTTGAAATTATTTGTCCGCTTAATTGAATATTAGCGGCAATAGGATCAGCTACACGTGATGTACGTCACATTATTTGTGTGACTTTAATATATCGGACTATTTGATAACTAAATCTGTTGAATGGGAGAGAGCAATCGATTTGCTTTTGTTTTTAGGCCAACTAAAGCAGTGTTACCGCCTCAAAACGGAAGGTGGCACACTGCCCATTTCTTGTTGTCTTCACGGATTAGTTGTCTCTAATATTAATTAAATCTTCAAGTAATTCAGTAAGCTGATTGTATTTTTCGTCACCAAGTTTTTCTTTTAACAACACATATTGCTTATCGACATCGATACGAACTCTGTTCACTAATTTTTCTGCTTTGTCAGTGAGACGAATATTTACACGTCGTTGATCGACTTCCGATTTTATTTTGCAAACATAGTCCTGTTTTTCTAATCGATTGATCACACCTGTTAGGCTGGGGCTTAATATACAAGAGTCACTCGCGAGAGTCGTAAAATCTATTTCGCCGTAAGCAAAGATGATTCTCATCACACGCCATTGTTGGACTGTTAAGTCATTTGCTGACAGTACAGGGCGAAAGTAATCAAGGGTTACGTCCCTTGCTTTAATCAACTGCAGTGGCAAAGAGTCTTTAAATTTTGTCATGTTTTACCTTTCTAGTCTTTTAGATCGTAATTCTAAATAGACGTTGTTTTTAATTCAGAATCTTGAAGATGATTGCGATACTCCGTTGCAGTCATCTGAGCGTATTTTCTAAAAAAACGTGCAAAATAGGCGGGATCTCTAAACCCAAGATCGTAACCTATTTCAGACACACTTTTTGGTGTGAACTGTAAATGGCGTCTTGCTTCTTGCATCAACCTATCAATAATGATCTTTTTAGAGGAAAGCCCACTGACTCGACGGCAAATATCATTAAGCCTAGAAACAGAGATACCTATACTGTCTGCGTACTGGCTTAATGCCCAATGTTGGTGGTATTGATTTTCTACAAGGTGGTTAAAGTTATGGAAAATGGTGACATCCACACTGCGGTTTCTGGTCTCGCTCTTATAACTATTAGAAAGTCGCATTACCTCGATAAGTACAAGTTGCAAAATAGATTGAGTTGCACGCTCTTTCATTATCGCGCCAGAATCCATTTCCCTTTTTAGGTGAGTCAAAAAATCTAAAATGGGATTGTCTGTTTCAAGCCTAGTACAAAATGGCTTCATTTGATCCACCATAATATTGTTTATCCCGCTTTCCATGTCTAATAGCCGCCAAACTAGTTGCTGTTGAATAGTGAGGACATAACCTGTAGAAGTGGCTTCTGTCACAAAAGAGTGGGGGACCGCTGGAGGGGTGAAAAACAACGTAATACCCTTGAAAGAATAGTGTTTATCATCCAAATGAACGTGCGTTTTTCCTTCCATTACAATATGCAGTTGATAAAATCGGTCGTGATAATGGACAGGCATATTCCGACCAAAGAAGCTCGCCAAATTGTCCAAGTATTCAAAATGTAATTCCGCATCTGCATACTTTTGATCGTAAACTTGCCCAATAATAATGTTAGGGATTTCTCCTGCCACTTTGTAACTCCCATTCACGTTTAGTAATAACTCGTGTTGCCGTGTCAGATCACATTTTTGTACAAAACAGTTAATATGTTAATTACTTTCTGCGAAAAGTGCAATTGTTGTCGTGCTTAGTCCATTTTATAACTATTTATTTAACATGATAATAACAAATGTTCAGAAGCCAAAATTATTTATTTCGACCCACTAGGTGAATTTGTTGGGTAAGTTGCAAGATTAAAAGGAAGTAACCATGAAACGTGAAAACTCATTATTAGAGCAAATCAAAGAAATCCTACCTACGATTGCAGCCAATGCTGCTCAAGCTGAAATGGATCGAACACCACCTGAAGAGAATATCCGTCTCTTAAAAGAAATTAAGTTTTTCCGAGCATTTCAACCTAAAAAATATGGTGGCCTTGAAATATCGTTACCTGAGTTTACCGATTGTGTCGCGGCGATTGCTGGTGCATGTGGTGGTACAGCATGGGGCGGTAGCTTACTTGCCACGCATAGCCATCAAATGGCCATGTTTTCTGAGAAAGCACAGCAAGAATTTTGGGGAGAGAATCCGGATGCAACAGCAAGCAGTAGTATCGCGCCGTTTGGTAAAACAGAAAATACAGAAGGCGGCGTCATCTTTAACGGAGACATGCGCTGGAGCAGCGGATGCGACCATGCTGACTGGGCCATCCTCGGATTCCACCGACTTGATGCGGATGGTAACAAAGTCTACTGCTTTGGTGTGGTACCAAGACATGAATACACAATTACTGATGACTGGCATGCCGCTGGTATGAAATCGAGCGGTACTAAAACATTGGTACTGAGAGATGTTTTCATCCCTGATCACCGTATCGAGACAGCGAAAGGCATGATGGAAGGCGAATCAGCAGGCTTTGGTCTGTACCCAGATAGCGATATTTTTTACACCCCTTATCGTCCGTATTTTGCTTGCGGGTTTGCAGCGATAAGCTTAGGCATTGCCGAGCGTATGTTGGTTGCTTACAAAGAGAAGACCAAGAATCGTGTCCGCGCTTATACGGGGGCGAATGCAGGTACTGCTACGCCAGCTCTCATGCGTATTGCTGAATCGACTCATCAAATATTTGCGGCTCGCGCCATGTTAGAAAAAACGTGGCAAGATCATAAAGAGCATGGTGAGCGTAAAGAATATCCAACTCGTGAGACATTGACCTATTGGCGCACAAATCAAGCGTATGCAGTGAAGATGTGTATTCAAGCCGTGGATCGTTTGTTTGAAGCGATGGGTGGTATGAGTTGGTTCCTAGACAATGAAGCTCAACGTCTCTTCCGTGATTCGCATATGACAGGTGCACATGCTTACACCGATTATGATATTTGTGCACAAATTCTAGGGCGAGAGTTGATGGGATTAGAACCTGACCCAACGATGGTGTAATCGAATCAGAGATTTTTATTCGCTCTAATAAACAAAGCTCCACCGTTAATAAGTGGAGCTTTTTTAATGTCTTACATTACCGATTACCAATTGTATATAGACTAAAGTCTACCGATTAAAAGTAAACTAAATGTTACAAACATGATCTTGTTAACATATTAACTATATGTCTTTTGATAGATTATTAACATGTTATCGAATTGTATCTAAAAAGTGATATTTAGATAACGAATATAAATAAAATAACGACGATAAGTAAAACAAGGAAGTGTCATGATCAAATCTAAAATATCTCTTATGGTAAGCACTGGTTTACTGTTACTCGCTTCAACAGGTGCTAATGCCGCACCAGAGAAAATACTAAAAATAAGCTCTTGGGCTTCGCCAAATCACGGGATAAATAAGGTCGTTTGGCCAACGTGGGGCAAGTGGATTGAAGAAGCGACAGAAGGTCGTGTCACTGTAAAAATTGAATATGATTTGGCTCCACCACCATCACAAATTGATGTTGTAACTGATGGTATTGGCGATGTAACGTGGATTTTCCACGGCCATAAGGCTGGACGTTTCAAATTAACACAGCTTCCAGAAATTCCTACTTTTAAAGAAGGTGTAAGTTCAGAGCTCGCATCGAAAGCTTACTGGAACACTTATGAAAAATACCTTAAAAAAGGCAAAGAACACCGTGGTGTAGAGGTATTGGCTATGGGTGTACATGGTCCGGGTCAGCTTATCACTAAAGAGAAAGTTGAAACCCTTGCAGATGTAAAAGGTAAGAAAATTCGGGTTGGTGGTGGTGTTATCTCTACCATTGCGAAAGGGATGGAAGTTACGCCAGTATTTATCTCTACCACTAAGGTGTATGAGTCGCTTTCTCAAGGTGTTGTTGTTGGTACTTACTTACCTGTAGAAGCTCTAAGTAGCTTCCGTCTAGCGGAAGTTGCCAATAATACACTTATGTTCCCTGGTGGTTTGTACCGCGGAAGTTTTGCCATTGTCATGAATCGCGATGCATTAGAAGGTGTTTCAAAGAAAGACCAAGAGGCAATTAAAGCGGTATCGGGGGAAAAGCTCTCTCGTCTATTTGGTAAGATGATGGATGATTACGATAATAACGCTTATACCAAAGCTAAAGAAGGTGGTCATGTGTTTACTGATGCTTCACCAGAGCTCGTTGCAGAAGTAAAAGGTATGACAACCGCTATTATTGAAGACTGGTATAAAACAGCGAAGAAACGCAAGGTTGATGGCCCTGCTGCATTCGACTATTACCAAGAGCAAATTAATAAAGGCTTATAATCATTATGATAGCTGAAAATGTTTCGATAGCTGTAAGGCGAGGGTTGGAGACCCTCGCTGCGCTCAGCTTATTTCTTATGATGGGTATTACATTTTTCGATGTTTTCGGACGCTATTTTCTAAATTCACCGATTGATGGCTCAACTGAGATGATTGAGGTTCTACTCGCTGTCATGGTCTTTATGGCTTTCCCTCTTGTGTCTTGGAAAGAAGAGAATATTTGCGTAGATCTACTCGACGCCTATTTCCCAGACCGCTGGATTGACGTTCGCCAAGCAGTCATAAACCTTATTTGTGCAGTATCGCTGGTATTGGTCGCGATGATGAATTGGAAATTAGCGGGTCGTTCTCTTGAGTATGAAGAAGTATCTGAGATATTAGAAATTCCACTGGGTTACGTGACCTATCTAATCTCAATTACAGGGTTTGCTGGTGGTTTTCTTACCTTTATGAATGCAGTTGTATACATGGCCAGATTACCAATCTTCCGCTCAGGAACGCCGATATCAGAAAGGAGTAACAGCGAATGATGGAGTCCATTGTAGGTTTTACCATTCTTATCATTATGGTGTTTTTACGGTTACCGCTTGCCTTTGCCATGGGGGTTGTTGGATTTATTGGATTTTGGTACATCAATGACTATAACTGGACAGCGGCCATGTCTATGGCCGCTCGTCGAATCATTGATACTGGGCAAGATTATGGTTTGTCGGTTATTCCACTATTTATACTAATGGGGAACTTTGTGACGAAAGCGGGCTTGTCCGCTGAGTTATATAGAGCTTGTAATGCGTTTGTTGGGCACCGTCGCGGTGGGTTATCCATGTCGACGATACTTGCTTGTGGTGGTTTTTCTGCCATTTGCGGTTCTAGCCTAGCCACATCGGCAACCATGTCAAAAGTCGCCATGCCACCGATGCGTGCTTATGGGTATGCGGATAGTTTAGCTGCCGCGTCAATTGCTGCTGGCGGTACGCTTGGCATTTTGATACCACCAAGTGTCATGTTGGTTATCTATGGGCTTCTGACTGAAAGTAGCATACGTGAATTGTTTGCTGCGGGCTTTCTTCCCGGCTTGCTAGGTATTTCACTTTACCTGCTTACGGTTCGTTGGGTCGTTTATCGCTCACCAGAAAGTGCACCACCGGGTGAACGTTCAGACTGGAAAGAACGATTGACGGCATTAAAGGGCATTTTCTCTACATTGTTACTTTTTGTCTTGGTTATGGGTGGTATCTACGCGGGCGTATTTACGCCTACAGAAGCGGCCGGTATCGGTGCTTCAGGTGCTTTCTTTTTAGCACTTTATCGCAGAAAACTGAGCTATGACATATTAAGAGATATTCTGGTTGATACCGCCAAAACGTCGGCGTCACTTTTTGCTGTCGTGATTAGTGCATTAATACTGTCTAATTTCGTTAACCGTGCTGGCCTACCAACCGCGTTAATCGAGCTTATCCAAGTCGGAAATGTGTCTCCGATAGTGGCGATGGGGATTATCCTGCTCATCTATATTATCTTGGGCTGTGTATTTGAAAGTATGTCAATGATGCTGCTCACGGTGCCGATCTTCTTCCCGGTTGTCGTTGAGCTTGGGTTTGATCCCATATGGTTTGGTATCGTTGTGGTGGTCGTAACGGAAATCAGTTTGATTACGCCTCCTGTCGGGTTGAATGTATTTGTTCTCTCAGGGTTAGTAAAAGACATCAGTACAGGCACCATCTTTAGAGGTATTTTACCTTTTTGGGTTGCAGATATGGTGAGGTTAGCAATTATTGTGCTGTTCCCATCTATTGCACTGCTATTGCCCAGTTTGATGTATTAGATCACAACCAATCCGATGGTTTCGTTTGTATTGGCTTTGAGTATTTGCTCAAAGCCTTTTCTTTTTAAAGGCGGTATAACGGTCGGGTCGTGCTTAGAATGATCTATAACCGATTACAACAATATCAGACATTTTAAAGCTGATCTTTGACGTGAATTTCCTTACACTATCACCCCTTCATTGTATCTAGAATTGAGTATAAAAATGATTGAAAGAAAAGAAACTAAGCAGCGCATGAGTCGCGCTGTTATCCATAACGGTACGGTATACTTCTGTGGTCAGGTTGCAAAAGATTCGACTAAAACTATTAAAGAGCAGACCGAAACCATGTTAGATAAAGTAGACGAGTTATTAGAAAGTGTCGGTTCATCAAGAGAGAAACTGCTATCAGCAACGATATACCTTAAAACGATGGAAGACTTTGCTCAGATGAATGAAGTATGGGACAACTGGGTTCCAGAAGGTCATGCACCCGCTCGAGCTTGTGTCCAAGCGCAGATGGCTAGAGAAGCTCTACTTGTCGAAATTTCTGTCGTTGCCGCTGTTTAACGGGCATAAAAAAACCTACCCAGTAGGGTAGGTAAGATAATTATCTTAAGAAATAGCAGTGTTTGATTTGGTATAGCGTAAATAATGCCAAAGTAATTTGACCGTCTTGCCAACAAATCAGCGCGAATTATAGGCGTGTTCTGCTATTTATCAATACGTTTATATGTCCATTCACAATGGACATATTGTCCACAATATAACTAGCGATATAAAGAAGAATAGTTATCGATATAGCTTTCCCAAATGGGGGGAGTTCCAATGACTTCCTGTACCGTTTCAATAAAGAGTTTGACGATTGGGGTCTGATTCCTATGGGGATAAATCGCGTGTATATCACCGTATGTTTTAGGCATCTTGTAATTTGTTAATAATGGTACAAGCCCCATTTCCTTAATGTTTCTCTCTAAAGTAAATAAAGGGGCAGAAGCGTATCCGAGGCCATCTTGAGCCGCAGAAAGGATAGCTTTGGCTTGGTTTACTTTGTACCTGCCTTTCATTGTGTACGTTTGCATTACATCACAACCAGGTGATTGACAAAAATCGATTTTGTTAATGGTTGTTTCACCATTGGAGTAAATTATGGCCGGTAATTTAATTAATTCTTCTGGCGTTTTTGGTTCACCATATTCTTCGATAAAAGACTGAGATGCCAAAATAGCGATTGGGTTACTGGCTATTTTTTTCGCAATGAGATTTGAGTCTGACAACATACCAACACGAAATGCAATGTCGTACTGTTCGCCAATAATATCTGAGCGCCTATCGTCCAAATGCAGACTAATATGAATGTCTGGGTATTTCTTCATAAAGCAATTGATTGCTTTGGTAAGATAAAGGTAACCAAATGGTGTGGGTCCAGTAATCTTTATCTGGCCTTTTGGTTGGGAATGATAAGACTCGGCAAGTCTTTGCGTATTTAAGAGCAGTTCGCGCATTGATTCCGCTTGCTTTAAAATCTCCGTGCCTGCGTCAGTTAAAGAAAGTGAACGAGTGGACCGGTTGAGCAATCGAATGCCCAAATCTTCTTCTAACGTTTTAATCTGTTTAGATAACACTGAGCGATCAAGGTTGCGTAAATCAGCCGCTTTAGCAAATGAACCATGTTGAACAACATCTAGAAAAAGATCGAGTCGAGTTGCCATATCCATAGGAAGGAACCTGAAATAGAGAACGTAATTATGCATATCATAACGTTCTTTTTAGGTATAGGTATCAAATTTCTTATACAAAATAGTGATAACTTATAGGCTGGTGTGACAGCTCGTCAGGTATTTTCGCAATAATCGGACTCCATATTCAGCTTACGAACGCGATGAGAGAACATAAACCATGCCGTGGTGCCTGCGAGGATATTGGCAATAAAGACCCCCCATAAAACGCTTTCGATACTACCCAGTGTTACACCGATCACGGTGGCAGGGATATAGAACACAAACAATCGGAAAGACGAAAGAATGAGTGCTTTTTTGGGTTCACACAATGCATTAAATACCGACACAATGACCATACACAAACCAAGGGGCCCATAACTCAGTGGGACGAATATTAACGCATAGGTCAATGTAGAACTTAAGGTGGTATCTTCGGTGAGCAACTCCGAAATATAAGAAGCGCCAAGCATCGCTGCGATAGCAATGACGATGTGATAAACAAGAACAAAACGGGCAGCAGTAAAGACGAGTTCGGCGACCTTATCGGTGTTTTTCTCACCAATATAGCGACCTACCATAGGGGGAATAGACATGGTAAGTGAGAGCGCAAGCACTAACGAAAACATTTCCAATCGTGTTAGCAGCGTCCAAAAGGCAATACTGGTTGTACCTAACTGAGCGATAAAAAAGGTGACGGTCATCGCGCTTACAGAGGGCAATATCTGGTTAGTCGTCGTCGGTATCGCCATGTTCATTAAGGCCCGACTGTAATCTATGGTTTTCCGCTCGAATAGAGAAAAGCAGAACCATTGTTTTTTTTGGACTCGAAAAACCATGATAAGAATACAGATGGTAAATGAGACCGAAGACGCTAATGCCGCCCCTTTTATTCCCATCTCAAAAGTGAACATAAAAATCGGGTCAAGAACTAGATTGATCATGCTAGCGAGAATAAGGAAGTATCCTGGCGTTTTGGTTTCACCATTGGCGCGGTATACACCGGAGATAAAATAGAGCAAGGCACCAAGTACCGCACTTATTAACCAAATAGACCAATAGTCATCAAGCAGCGCGTTAATAACGCCTAGACCTGATGCACTGTTATCAAAGTCACCAAACAAAGAAAGGAAAAATGGGCGTTTTAACCATAATGTTAGGCTGAGCATAGATAAAACAAGTACACCGATAATGACACCAATGGTTGCTGTTTTCGTTGCCGCTTCAATATTTTTAGATCCAACCGCTTGGGAAATGATGCTGGTACTTGCAACGCCAATACCGACTTGGATCCCGATAATAACTGTATGAAATGGTAGCGTTAACCCTTGAGCAGTTAGAGCATCTATGCCTAATCTTCCGATGAAAATACTGTCTATAAGTTGAACCAACATGATAGATAGCACGCCAAAGGTTAGGGGCAGAGTGTTATCAATTATTTTGCGTAGCATGTAAGGTCTCTATTTGATGTGTTTTGGATTCGGTCACGCTTAAATTCTAAGGGTTTTAGGCCAAGAGAGATAGATGAGTCTGAACATTTCACTGTTGCCTTATTTACCACAATTATAACGTTGAATGAAATAAGGGCTTGATCGCCGCATAAGTTGGGCAGCAATCGACATATTTACCGCCAAAATTAATGGTTGTCTGTGTCGTATTCGTAAAATTACCGGAGAGTACAATTAGTTAACAAGTTTTAGTAATTCCTTTCAATTACGTGTAAGTTTAGGGCATCAAACTCCAGCATCTAATTAAAAACTCAATATATGATAAAAACCCTGCTGATTACACTCTCCGCGATAATGTTGACCTTTCTACTTTCTGGATGCGACTCAACGCCTGATAGCGTTCCACTTTTAGATATCAATTATTGTGAAAACCAAGATGTGATTGAGCGAGAACCACTGACTAAGTACAGTTCGGTCTTCGAATCTAAAATGAAAAGCCAAACAGGCGTTTACGTACTAGAACAAGGTGCTGAAGCGATGATGTCCCGAGCGTGGTTAACGGAACATGCGCAAGAAACCATCGACATTCAATACTTTATTTTTTCGACGGATAATGTTGGTTTAATTGCGAGCGACTACTTGGTATTGGCTGCTGAAAGAGGTGTCAAAGTTCGTGTCCTAGTTGATGACATCATGATCGAGGCGAGAGGGGACGAATTATTGATGCTTTCTGCTCACGAAAATATCGAGATTAAAATCTACAATCCCAATGCGAATATAGGCAAGAACATTGTTGATAAACTCAGCACGTTAGTGTTCGATTTTCATGGATTCAACCAACGAATGCACAATAAGGTTTTTATTGTAGATAAGCATGTTGCGATTACCGGAGGCCGGAATATAGCGGATGAGTATTTTGGTTTCGATCACCAATATAACTTTCGCGATCGAGATGTATTCCTTGCAGGAAAAGTGGTAACCGATCTACACACTTCCTTTGAGCAGTATTGGCAGTATGATCTAAGCGTACCTGTGCAAGATCTCGTCAAAGATAATCCTTTTGAAGAAAATCCCGATTTTACTCGGCTACACTCCTATGCTTGTAATCCTGAGAACTTTCATTTAGCTATCCGAGCAGAAATAGAACAGGTACCTGATACGTTCGAACAACTAAACAGAGAAGGTAAGTTTGTCTGGCTTGATGATGTTGAGTATGTGTCAGACATACCTAGTAAAAATGATGGTAGCCAGTTTCTTGGCGGTGGAAGCTTAACCCGAGATCGATTAATTGAGTTAACTCAGAACGCAAAAAAATCGATCATTATGCAAACGCCCTATTTAGTGACCACAAAGGCAGACAGGACATACCTGAAAAGTTTGGTAGATAAAGGCATAGAAATAAAAATTCTCACCAATAGCCTTGCTTCAAATGACAATCTAGAGGCATTCAGTGGATACCAACGAGACCGACAATCACTTTTAAATACGGGTGTTGAAATCTTTGAGTTTAGACCGGATGCAAAGGTCCGACAGAGGGTGATGACGGGGAATATGTACGAAACACTACCCACAAAACCCATTTTTGGTTTGCACGCGAAAACAATGACTGTGGATAATGACATTACTGCGATAGGAACATACAATTTTGACCCACGCAGCGCGAATTTGAATACAGAGAGTATGACGATAATCCGATCCGCTGAGATTACGAAAGATGTGAGATCTTCAATCTTATTGGAGATGGAACCAGACAATGCATGGCGAATCACCAAAGATTTCAATCCTGATAATAGGGTTAGCAGATCGAAGCAATTGGGTGTCAACATTCGTCGAATTGTGCCTAAAAATATTCTTTAGATCACTAGATCACTAGAGTACATTGGCCTCTACTCTCTTGGAATGCTGTTGAGTTAAGATTATTTCAACCTGTCATCCCGACAAAAATTGGCCTATTTTCACGAAAACCAATGTCATCCCCATGAAAATGGGGATCTAAACTCACCAAAATTCCCGTTTTCGCGGGAATAGTGAAGTAATTAGCACTAACTGAATCGCAGTACACTTTCGTGAGGATGACGAGTTTTATATGCCCTATAGAAGCGGCATTGAGGGTTCTTAATATTTCTTATAAAGTTTCATCTTACCTTGTCTATCAAAAGCGACAACATTGAAGTCCTTATACTCCGCTCCCGGCGCAGCCATTCCTGGAGAGTGCTGAGGCATACCCGGCGCGGAAAGCCCCGAGATATCTGTCGGTCTCTCACTAAGTAGCTTAGCGATATCAGATTCCGGTACATGGCCTTCTATCATGTAGCCGTCAATGACGGCGCTATGACATGAGGTAAGCTGGCCCGGCATTCCAAATTCTTGCTTAACCGATGTCCAGTCACGGCTGTGGTGAACGTTAACTTTGTAGCCTTTCTCTTCCATAATGGCCGCCCATTCAGTGCAGCAACCGCAGGTGGGTGATTTGTATAGTTCAACAGTGGGCTTTGCGAATACCGAAAAGCTCAGCATTGCGATAAGTATGAGGGTGAATTTTACTATTCTGGTCATATTAGTGTCCTACTTTAGTTCGTTAATTTTTTGAACTTTTAGTTCATAATTAGATGGTCTTAAATCCAGAGTGTTCCCGTCTGGATTCCATTGAAACGCCTTGGTTTCATACGGTTTAATAGATATGGGCTTACGGTTAATAAACCCGAGCAGATTTAGCTCAACGGGTTCAAATGTCTTATTCAAAATAACCAGTTGATTATCTATATTGGCGGCGAATTCCCCGTTCTGAAGAATCTCTTCTTTCTCGATCGTCCATTCAACAAGGTTCAGTGCACCAAGCTCGCCAACATAGATGGAAAGTAGCCGGCGATCCTCTGTGGTAAGCGTTGGTCCGAGTAACTTCATTGTCGGTTCTTTTTCCAAAATAAGATTTAAGGTGTCTAGCCCTTTGCCGCGAATATTGCCACCAGCATTTCCCCCTCCTTGTGCAAAAAGTCCGTGGCAGGTAGAACAACCATAACCACCAGCGGTTCTGAAAAGGTGTTGACCTTTCTCAAAATCAGATGAGTCTGACGTTGGTATATCGGACGTATCTTCACCTGAAGAAAAGGCAGAAAAGCTGATTAGTGCAGCGGCATATATAGTCGATTTATGTAACCAGTTCATTGGCTTACTATTCTCGTTTCATTTTATAAATGGACCTTAAGTCATCATTTTTTGTTGCGATAGACTAAATCAACGGAATTTCAGTGTCGTCAATCAACATCGTCGCCGTATTGGTTTTTCAATAGGTACTCTGTCACTTGATTTCTGTTGGTTTAGATTTGAATAGTGTTATGAAATCGGGGGTCTGAAGGGGGGCTGAAACCAAGATGGAGGAGCATTTTGGGGAATATAATGTATTCGAGGTGATCGACTTACGGAGTTGCTATGAGCAATATGGTTGGTTGTCGTTGAATATAATCCAGAGCAGGCCGTTCCACAGCATGTGTGAATAATACCGTTGTCATCACAACACTCACCTTGAGAGACGTTGCTGACGACAAGATGATCAGGACAGTGGTGGTCCGATGCCATGTTTTGATTTGCATACGTAGCATTTTCAGTAGATGAGCTACTCAGACTGTGAGGCATTGCTTTTGTTGAAGAATAAACAGGCATCACCGAAAACATTGAAAGCATGAATGCACTCAACGTTATTAGTAGGGTGAGACGGTTTATCATTTTCTTCAACGTTATCAACTTTTTTAAAACTCTCTATTCATTTTTTTAAGACACTGGATCAACACTTTTTCTGCAGAAAAATTGATATTTCGGGTGAGCTCTCGCACCAGATTTAAATGTAGCTGATTGTGCTGTTCATGCAATTGGTTACCTTTGTCCGTGAGACAAACAACAATTGATCGCCGATCTTCCGGATGCGGACAACGGTCTATTAAGTTTGCCGTCACTAACTTATCAACCTGAACCGTGAGTGTTCCGGTGGTAATGCCAAGCCTTTCTGCTAATTCCTTCATGCGCAAAGCGCCATGATTACCCAGCACCTCAACAGTATGGACCTGTGCCAAAGTATAGCCCGTTTCTTTTACAACGGATTGCTCCCAGGACGACATTTTATCATAGAATTCGGTCAGTAACTGGTTGAGAGAAGTCAGATCATTCATGCAGGTTTAGCGCTATGCAATTCAACAGTGAGGTGGTGAATCTTATCAAACTTACTTAGTAATTGCCTGTAATCATCAATATTTTTATTGCTCTTTGAACGTAAAATGAGACTGGCGGCATGGTGGTCGGCACTCACTTTCCAAATATGTAAGTCGATAATATCCGCATGGGGCTGAATGGCTGCGATGACCGAATCGCGGTATTTTTTATCAATAGCGGTATCGAGCAAAATTGGACTGGTTTGCTTAAGAAGTCCTATTGCCCATTTGGTAATTACGATAGCACCCACCATTCCCATCACCGCGTCTAACCAGTTCCAGCCTACATATTTACCTACGATGAGTGCGATGATGGCCAAAATCGACGTAAGCGTATCCGCTAAAACATGCATATAAGCCGCTCTAAGGTTATGGTCTTGATGGTGGGCATGGTGATGATCGTGAGAATGGTCATGATGATGGTTGTTATTATGCAATAGCACCATACTGGCAAAATTGACGATTAAACCAATGACCGCAACAAAAATAGCCTCATTAAACTGAATTTGTTGAGGATCAAAAAGACGAACCAAAGATTCCGAAAACATCATTAATGCAACAATACCAAGCGCGACAGCGCTACTAAAGCCACCTAAAACGCTGACCTTTCCCGTCCCGTATGAAAAGCTGTCATTATGGGCATGTCGTTTTGCATAACGATAGGTAAACAGAGTGATGCAGAATGCCGCAGCATGCGTCCCCATATGCCAGCCGTCGGCAAGCAGTGCCATTGATCCAAAAATTTTACCGGAGATGATCTCAACAAACATCGCGATGACGGTGAGAAGAAGGACATAAAAGGTTCGTTTTTCACCATTAGTGTGGTGAGAACCAAACTGATGAGAATGTTTTAAAGGCAAGATGGCAGGAGTGTTCATAATGTTTGATAGTCAAAGTATTTGATAGTAATCATATTTGATAATCAAACTATTTGTCAATCAAGTTATTATCCATGCCTGTTATATCAGTGCTTAAAATGCTGAACAGAATCTATTTTGACTAGAGTGTGAGTACGACTGATATTATTTAACTTGGGCCATAAAAAAGCAAGCTAACCTTCTGTTTAGTCAGGTGATTAACTTGCAAGCTCATATTGGGAATTAAGGGGTATATTTTGGGGTCGTTATGCAGCCACCACTTCTTTTTCTTTCGCGCATTCTACGGTTTTAAACTCACGGGCAAAGTAGACTAAAGCATCTTTGCCCTTATTCACGACAATATTATCAATTTCGACAAAGAAAACCGTGTGTGTACCCATCTCCAAATTTTCTGAAACATGACCTTCTAAACTGGTTAGACAGCCACTGAGTACAGGTACTTTTGCCTCGTTTAAAGACCATGCTGGGTCAGCAAAACGCTCTTCCATTGTTAACTCTGTCATCCCTGCAAAATCGAGTGACATCTTTTGCTGTTCTGCTGCACATACATTAATACAGAGATTCTTGTTTCTCTTGATTATATCGTTGGAGGCGCTGTTTTTATTCACGCACACCATAATGGTTGCTGGGGTGTCGGTGATAGAACAAACAGCGGTTGCGGTAATACCAACGGTTCCAGCTTCGCCGCCTGTGGTCACAATGTTAACGGCTGCTGCTAGGTTGGCCATTGCGTCTCTAAATAGTGGTTGATTAGACATTTTCTCAATTCCATCTGGTTAATATATTGTTAAGTTTCCATGTGAAACGGGTGATTGGAAATAGACGAAAACAAGAGATGCTTGCACTTTTCATAGGTTAATAAAAACGTGCAAATTATGTAATCTATTGTTAAATAAAACATAAACAATTAATTATCCTGCCTGATTGTACAAAAAGCTACATTGCTATAAATCGATAAATGTCACTGAAATGTGATCGAATGCTCATATTCGTTAACAAGTTGTTAGTAAGTTAAACGTAAACTACTTATTAATCAAATGGTTAGTTTTTTTCCAAATCATTCGGTTATATTTTGCACTTTTTGTTTCTGGTATTTAGTTAAGATGTTAAGTATTATGTTTAACATGTTAATGAAAGTCGTTTTTTAAGATAATCGATAAAAACAGAATAATTTGGCAAAGGAAGGTCAATCCATGCTCACTCCAGAACAAGTACAATCGGCAGCCGATAAGCTCTACGTAGCAGAAAAAGAGCGCTATCAGATCCCAGCATTTACGCTAGAACACCCAGACATGACGATGGCCGATGCTTATGCGATACAGAGCGCATGGGTAGAACGCAAGAAGAGCGAGGGGGCGAAGGTTAAAGGTTACAAGATTGGTTTAACCTCACGGGCTATGCAAATGGCAGTAAACATTGATCAGCCAGATTACGGTGTATTGCTAGACGATATGTTTTTTGCTGATGGTGCTCAAATTAAGGCAGATGACTTTCTTGACCCTCGTATAGAAGTAGAACTGGCGTTTGTATTAAAAGACCCTTTGAAAGGCGAAGATGTCACTATATTCGATGTGCTAAACGCAACAGATTACATTATTCCTTCCTTAGAATTGATTGCTGCACGTTGTCATCGTACTGACCCAGAATCGGGCTATACACGCAAGGTTTACGATACGATAGCTGATAATGCAGCGAACGCTGGCATTGTTGTCGGTGGCCGTCCAATCAAACCGATGGACTTTGATATGCGCTGGGCCGGAGCGATGCTTTATCTGAATGGTCAAATAGAAGAAACAGGGTTAGCGGCAGGCGTACTCGGTCATCCTGCGAATGGTATTTGTTGGGTATGTAAACGCTTTGCGCCTCATGATATAGGCTTGGAACCGGGTCAGGTGATTCTATCCGGTTCATTTACTCGACCTGTTCCTGTTAAAGCGGGTGATACCGTGCACGCTGACTTTGGTCCTCTTGGCGGTATTTCCGTTAAGTTTGTATAGAGGCGAGTTATGTCTACTTTGAATCCGGTGTCTGCGTTACCGATAAACAAATTTAAACGCGCTCTGCAAGGGGATGAAACCTTGTGGGGTTTATGGCTAGGTTTGCCTGATACAAGCTGTGCTGAAATCTGTGCTGGTGCTGGTTTTGATTGGCTACTTATAGACGGTGAACACGCGCCTTTTGAACTCAAAGATATATTGCATCATCTACAGGCATTAGCACCTTATGATGTGTCCCCTATCGTACGTCCAGATGAGGGGAGTGTAGCCAAAATCAAGAAGCTTCTTGATGTCGGTGCTCAAACCTTGCTTATCCCTATGGTGAATACAGCAGAACAGGCAAAAGAGTTGGTTTCAGCTGTTCGTTATCCTCCTCTTGGTATAAGAGGGATGGGAAGCTCTCTTGCTCGTGCGGCGAAATGGAACAAGGTTCCTCAATACTTACAGAACGCAAATGACGAAATTTGCCTCATTGTTCAAGTAGAAACTTTAGAAGCAATGGATAATCTAGAAGAGATAGTGCAGGTGGATGGTGTTGATGGTGTCTTTATAGGACCGTCTGATCTTTCCGGCGCAATGGGGTATGTAGGTAACCCAGATCATCCTGAAGTGGTTGAAAAGATCCAGTGGGGAATGGACGTCATCCACAACAGTGGCAAAGCGTCGGGAATTTTGTGCCTCAACATTGAAAAAGCTCAGCAATTTTCCGCAAGCGGAACTAAATTTGTCGGCGTTGGCGTCGACACGTTATTACTGCGTTTATCTGCTGAACAATTAGTGAATAGAGTAAAGAACCCAGAACAGAAAACTGAACAAACTAACGCGTCTAGCGGCTATTAGTTTGCTTAAAATAATGAGAGAAGGACTTCAGATGAATTCAAATCAGTTAGTCAAAGAGAAGTTTGTCTGCGTGGCACTTAATGATGCCAAGCAGTTAAATGAACTCAACGGCACTTTTAGTGAAAAGCCTTATGTAAAGCCACCGACTCAGCCGGTACTTTATTTTAAAACAAGAAATACATGGTCATCGGATGGAGCTAAAGTCAGCTATGTGGGCGATTCAATGGTCGTTGGCGCGAGTATTGCTTTGGTAATCGGTAAAACGTGTTGTCGCGTAAGCGAAACCGATGCACTGGATTATATTAGTGGATTAACCCTTACACATGACTTCTCTTTGCCAGAGCAAAGCTACTACCGCCCTGATATCAAAGGTAAGTGTTTAGATGGATCGGCGCCAATCGCTCAAAATCCAGTGCCACTTTCAGATATCGCTTCATTGGCTGATTTAACCGTTACAACAAGTGTTAACGGTGAAGAAAAAAGTGTGTTGAGCGTTTCTCAGTTCCATCGCAGTATCGAACAGTTGATTCATCTTATTTCCACCATTATGACGTTAAATGTTGGCGATGTTATCGCCGTCGGATTTCCCGGTGACCGTATAGCGGTTCAGGTGGGTGACAACGTCAGCTCAAGTATGAGCGGATTACAGCAACTTAATAATACTTTGACGGGAGAGTAATGATGAAAAGAGCACGTATACTCTTTCAAGAAGAGATTTTAAATGTAACCGTAAATCAAGTGGGCGAGATTCAAACGGAGTCGGGACAATTACTTCCAGAAAGTGATGTTCAATGGCTATCACCTGTTCAAAATCCGGGTACCATTTTTGCGCTTGGTCTTAACTATGCGGATCATGCTTCAGAACTCGCGTTCGCTCCCCCTACCGAGCCATTGGTTTTCATTAAAGGAACCAATACGTTAACGGGTCACAAGCAAGACTCGTATCGCCCAGATGATATCGAATTCATGCACTACGAGTGTGAGTTGGTCGCGGTGATTGGTAAAGAAGGTAAAAACATCGATCGTAAAGACGCGATGGATTACGTCGAGGGTTACACCGTATGTAATGACTTTGCAATTCGAGACTACTTGGAAAACTACTATCGCCCCAACCTTCGTGTGAAGAGTCGTGATTCACTTTGCCCTATCGGCCCATGGATAATTGATAAAGAGGATGTGGGTGATATCAGCAATCTGAAGATAGAAACACGAGTAAATGGTGAACTGACTCAAGAAGGCAGCACGGCTGACATGATCTTCGACGTGCCGTTCTTAATTGAGTATCTCAGTGCCATTATGACGCTTCAACCAGGTGACATGATTGCAACAGGAACACCGAAAGGGCTAAAAGACATGCAGCCGGGCGATGTCGTCGTCTGCTCGATTGAAAAAGTAGGTTCGTTAGAGACTCATATGGTTTCTGAACAAGAATTCTATTCATCGCGAATTACTGGCGACAACAACTCAAAAGGGACGAAATGATGGGTCAGGATCTTCAAAACAATTTAGACAAAGCCGCAACGTACCTCGCGCGTTTCAAAGAGAACACACTGGGGCATTACATTAATGGGAAATGGACACTAGGCAGTGAAGGCGAGACGTTCGATAACGGTTCACCAGTGCACAGCGAATCATTAGGTAAGGTCGTTAAAGCGAGCGTTTCTGATGTGGATGCAGCTTGTAAAGCGGCGGCGGCAGCTCAAAAAGAGTGGGGAGCAATGAGTGGAGCAAAACGTAAAGCGATTTTGCATAAACTGGCCGACAAAATTGAAGCACGCGCTGAAGAGATCGCATTGGTAGAGTCTTCAGACTGTGGCCAGCCGATTCGTTTTATGCGTCAAGCGGCCGTTCGCGGCGCGGCCAATTTCCGTTTCTTTGCTGATAAAGCACCTGAAGCGCGTAACGGACTTGCTTTGCAACAGGAAGAACACACTAACTTTACCGTTAAGTCGCCCATTGGCCCAGTCGGTGTTATTACGCCTTGGAACACGCCATTTATGTTGTCGACTTGGAAGATTGCACCCGCTCTAGCTTCGGGATGTACAGTCGTTCATAAGCCAGCAGAATTTAGCCCGCTTTCAGCCGCGATTCTTGCAGAATGTGCAGACGAAGCCGGTTTGCCTCCGGGTGTATGGAATATGATTAACGGATTTGGAGAAGTGGCGGGCAAAGAGCTGACACAGCATCCAGATATCAAGGCGATTGCCTTTGTCGGAGAAACCGTTACAGGCTCTATGATCCAAAAACAAGCGGCGGATACGTTGAAGCGTGCACACTTTGAATTAGGTGGAAAAAATCCCGTTATTGTTTTTGATGATGCCGATTTTGATCGAGCGCTTGATGCGGTTGTCTTTATGATTTATAGCTTAAACGGCCAGCGTTGTACGAGTTCAAGTCGTCTACTTATCCAGTCAGGTATTAAGGATAAATTCCTTACAGCATTGAAAGTGCGTGTTGCGAACCTTAAGGTTGGTCATCCGCTTGATCCCGTGACAGAAGTGGGTCCGTTGGTACATACATCGCATTATGAAAAAGTATTAAGCTATGTTGATGCTGCGATTGAAGATGGCGCAACCGTTGCAGTAGGTGGAAAACGTATTACTGATCTTGGCAACGGTAACTATCTAACCCCAACACTCTTCACTGATGCGAATAATACGATGCGTATCGCTCGCGAAGAGATCTTCGGGCCCGTGCTTACCACCATCGAGTTCGAAACTGAAGCAGATGCTGTCGCCATTGCTAACGATACTAACTATGGCTTGGCTGCTTACATTTGGACAAGCAATACAGGTCGTTCAATGCGTATGGCCCATAGTGTTGAATCGGGTATGGTTTGGATTAACTCTGAAAATAACCGTAACCTTCCTTCACCATTTGGTGGTGTGAAAATGTCGGGTATTGGTCGTGATGGCGGCGATTGGAGTTTCGATTTCTACATGGAAACAAAGAACGTCTGCATCGCATTTGATACCCACAGCGTTCCGGTATTAGGGCGTTAATATTTTTTTAATACAGACTCTAGTGTTAGCGAACATCAAAGGAAAAACTATGCCCCATTTTGTAGTGGAATACTCCGCCAATATTGAACAAGAGTTGGATCTGCCAGATCTATTGAAAGTACTCAACGAAACGGCTGTATCGACTGGCGTGTTTCCGTTAGGGGGCATTCGTAGCCGGGCATATAAAGCTGATGACTTTCGAGTAGCAGAAGGTGATCCAGAAAATGGGTTTATTCATCTTACGGTGAAGGTCGGTAGTGGACGATCAATGGAGACATTGAAAGAAGCCGGAGACATTATCTTTGCCGCCTTCACTGCATGCCTACAGCCGATATTTGATGAACGCTATCTTAGCATCGGTTTCGAAATGACCGAGCTGCATCCGACACTGAATTATAAAAAAAATAATATACACGAGAAGCTTAAAAACTTAGTGAGTTAAGCTGAGCTTTTAAGCGTTAGAAACTGAAACTGAATAAGAGCGTAATGAAGCCAACTCTACTATTTTAATCGGAGCGCTTTTGTTACCTCAAGCAAGGAGATACACAAGATGGGCGAACTTGTTGTTGCTGCAAAAATCACACACGTTCCGACAATGATTATGTCTGAGCAACCTGGCAGAATTTTCGGCTTGCGTCAGCACGCGATTGATGGACACAAAGAAATATCAAGAATCGCGCGTGAGAAAGGCGTCGATACGGTAGTTGTGCTGGATACGCACTGGTTAGTCAATGCTGGATACCATATTAATTCAAATACGCATTTTGAAGGATTATTTACCAGTAACGAATTTCCGCATTTTATTCAGAACCTACCTTATGAATATGAAGGCAACTCTAAACTGGGTGATCTAATTGCAGACATCGCGACAGAGAAGGGGGTCTTTACTCTTTCTCATCAAGTCGATTCGCTAGCGTTAGAATATGGCACCTTGGTTCCGATGCGTTTTATGAACGAGGATAAGCAGTTTAAAGTGGTTTCTGTTGCCGCCATGTGTACGGTTCATAGTCTAGAATCATCTCGACGATTGGGTGAGGCTATTCGTGAAGCGATTGAAGCCAGTGACAGTAAAGTTATGTTGCTTGCTTCCGGCTCACTTTCTCACAAGATCTGGGCCAATGAAGATTACGTTGCCAATAACGGTACGTTTACTATCTCTAGTGAATTTAATCGTCAGATGGATCTTCATGTACTGGATATGTGGCAGAAAGGTGATATTGAAACCTTCTTGAAAATGCTTCCAGATTACGCTGCGAAATGCGATGGCGAAGGGGGTATGCACGATACAGCAATGCTGTTTGGTGCTCTAGGATGGGACAAATACGAAGGCAAAGGTCGTTTAGTGAGTGAGTACTTCCCAAGCTCAGGAACTGGACAAGTCAACGTTTTGTTTGAGGTGTAATAAGTATGGTCGTGACTGGTTCGAGCCTGAGTTGGCGAACGGCACATCTGATCGCGCTTGCCGCGATAGAGTATGCGGAAGAGCATCAACTTAAGGTATGCGTATCGGTTCTCGATCGTCATGGTTACCCTCTTGCCCAACTTAGAATCAACAACGCCGCATTCCCCTGCACTGATATCTCCGTTAACAAAGCGTTTACGGCGGTAAGCTTTGGTTTTCCCACACAAGATTGGACTCGGCGTTTAGAGGGGAATCCCCACCTGTTAAGTAGTCTTTCTCAGCAAGATCGAATGGTCTTGTTTGGTGGGGGTATTCCGGTGCAGTTTCAAAATGAAACGATTGGTGCTATTGGTGTTTCTGGTGCGAGTGAGATCCAAGATGTAGAATGTGCTAACGCGGGAATTGAGGCTTTTTTAACACTTTCTGAACATGCAAAGTAACCGACATGAATAAGGATACTCAGCTTACCTATTTCTTGATATTGATGGCGATGGTTAGCCCTGTGGCTCTTAATATTGTTGCCCCAATTATGCCTATTCTGGCAAAAGAATTTGGTGCCTCTAACAGCGTAATCCAACTCAGTTTTACCGCCTATTTAGCCACGCTTGCTATCGGTCAGTTGTTTGGTGGCCCATTGGCGGACCGATATGGTAAACGCAATTTACTGTTGTGGGGGTTTGGGCTTCACGTTGCTGGTGGCTTAGTAGGGGTTTTTGCTAGTTCTGTCGAACTCATATTGCTTAGCCGAGTGATGCAAGCTGCGGGTGGGTGTATTGGTATGATGCTCGCGCGTAGTATTTTAGTGGACATGTACCCTTCAGAAAAAGCCGTTGAGAAACTGAGTTATGTAACCATGGGTGTGGCTGTCTCACAAGCGATAGCACCGACTGTCGGTGGCGTTGTGTCAGAATTTATTGGCTGGCATTCTGTATTTTATATGCCAATGTTGATGGCGACAGCGGTTTGGATCGGTGTGTTTTTCCAATATCCGAAACCAATAAGTGACGAAATGAGTTTAGGTAAAGCCGCTTCTTTTATCGGTACCTACAAAAAACTGATAAAGAATCAAGCCTACATCAGCCTTGCTTTGTCTAGTACGCTTATCGCTTGTGGGTTTTTCTCATTTGTTACCTGCGCCCCTTTTATAGTAAGCGCAAACTTAGGTGAGAGCCTAACCCAATATGGCTTTTGGTTTCTTTTTGTTGCCATTGGATTTATGGCCGGCAGCTTTACGAGTGCGCAACTATCAACACGACTATCTCATTCTAGCTCAGTAATTATTGGCCATAGCCTGTCACTCATTGGTGGACTGCTGATGTTGGTATCTTTTACGTTATTTGAGATTAGTTATGAAAATTTATTCCTCACTATGGCCTTGTTTACCTTTGGTCGTGGATTGAGTCAGCCCCATTTGCAGTCATTATCTATCGCGTCGGTAGAGGAAAACCGAGCGTCAGCTTCGGGCCTGCTCGGTTTTATACAATTACTATTAGGCGCATTGTTGGCGCAACTCGTTGGCGGATTAGTCGAACAGCTTGGGTCAATAATGCTGCCACTGTTTCTTGTTGGCTATGGAGTATGTGCGTTAGCACTCTATTTCCACTACCATCAAAATGACATAACCCGAATTCAGGTGACGTAAAAAAGCGGGCGCCGTCAAACATTAACCCTATCAACCAGATAGAAGAGTTGAGCTATCTAAAAGGAAGTAGAAGATGAAATTAATTGATAACAGCCTGTTTATACAAAAAGCCTACGTTTCAGGTGAGTGGGCGGATGCGTTCGATGGTACAACGACAGACATTACCAACCCTTCTACCGATGAAGTGATTGGCTCGGTGCCAAATATGGGGGCAAAAGAGACCGCCCAAGCGATTGAAGATGCACAGGTTGCCTTTAAACTGTGGAAAAAAGAGACGTCTGAACATCGCTCTAAAGTTCTTCGTCGTTGGTATGAACTCATGATGGAAAACGCCGATGATTTGGCGACTATAATGACGACAGAGCAAGGTAAGCCATGGGCAGAAGCGAAGGGTGAAGTGACCTACGCAGCAAGTTTTATTGAATGGTTTGCAGAAGAAGCGCGTCGTGCATACGGAGATATAATACCAAGCCACAAGCAGGATGCCCGCATACTGGTAACTAAGGAACCTATTGGTGTGGTTGCAGCAATCACGCCTTGGAACTTCCCTGCCGCGATGATCACTCGTAAATGTGGCCCCGCGTTTGCCGCTGGCTGTCCGGTTATTCTTAAGCCTGCACCCGATACGCCATTTACCGCGTTGGCGCTTGCTGAATTGGCGCAAAGAGCCGGTATTCCTAAAGGGTTGTTTAGTGTTATTACGGGTGATGCCATTGCGATTGGTGGTGAACTAACTAAGAGTAAAATCGTTCGGAAAATCTCGTTCACTGGATCGACGAATGTTGGTAAAATTTTAATGGAACAGTCGTCATCAACCATTAAGAAACTCTCATTGGAGTTGGGTGGTAATGCGCCGTTTATCGTCTTTGAAGACGCTGATATTGATGCCGCTGTAGAAGGGGCAATGATCGCTAAATTCAGAAATGCAGGCCAAACCTGTGTCTGTGCGAACCGTCTGTTTATTCATGAAAATGTATATGACGAATTTGCTAAAAAATTGGCCAAAAAAGCCGCCGAACTGAAGGTAGGCGATGGGTTTAGTGAGGGTGTAAATATTGGACCACTTATCAACGATGCGGCTGTAGATAAGGTATCTCAACACATTCAAGACGCCTGTGATAAAGGAGCAAATGTGCTTTACGGTACATTACCAGAGCCAGGAAGTCGCTTGGTTACACCACATGTTATCACGGGTGTGACAGATGATATGTTGGTGGCAACAGAAGAGACTTTCGGGCCAATGGCCGCGCTGTTCAGTTTTAGCGATGATGATGAAGTATTGGCACGTGCAAACGATACGGAGTTTGGTTTAGCTTCGTATATATATACTCAATCTTTAGCACGAGCATGGAAGGCTGCAGAGGAACTGGAAACGGGTATTGTCGGTGTAAATGAAGGTTTGATTTCGACTACGCTTGCCCCATTTGGTGGAGTGAAAGAATCGGGCCTAGGACGCGAAGGTTCGTATATGGGTATGGATGATTATTTAGAGGCGAAGTATATACTCATGGGTGGCTTAAAATAGCGTAAATTGAGTCGCCTTCACATCATTGTGGTTTTGAGCCCACGAGTCTTAACCCCCTCTTAACCACAAGTCTTCTATTCTTGCGTCAATTAGAATAGGAGACAGAAGATGATGTCTTATCGAAAAATGAATTGCAGCTTACTCGCCATGATTATTGTCGGCTTGGTAGGCTGTAGTTCATCGTCAGACAAAGATTACCAAGAACTTGCGAAACAATCCCTTAAGCAACAACTCGTATGGAACGCTGAACAACCGGAAGCGACAGAGGTTATTCAACTTACCGAACTAATGAATATTCCAGAGCTCGACATTCTTATCAAACAAGCCATGGGAAATAACCCAAGTTTGCAACAAACCTTAATGGCTCTGAAAATTGTTTATGCACAACGTGATGCAACAAATAGTGAACGAATTCCTTCGTTAACCGCAGGGTATGACGCGAACAAAGTAGAAGATTCTGATGCTCAATATAGTGCCGATCTTACTGTAAGCTGGGAATTGGACTTGTGGGATCAGATTGGCAGCACCACCAGTGCTGCGGACAAAGATATTGCCAGTAGTATAGCGACTTATCAAAGTGCAACTGACACATTAGCGGCCAACATTATGCGAGCATGGCTGCAAATAAGCCTACAAAAACAGTTGGTTGATATAGAAATTCAGCGGCTGCGGGTAACGGAAAATAACGAAAGTATCATTTTAGAAAAATACCGCTCTGGTTTAGGGGATCTGGAAGATTTAGATACCGCTAGAACGGATAGTGCTTCAACACGTTCAACTCTGGTCGAATACACAGAAGAGCTTGCTCAAAATCAGAGAAGCCTTTCCTTATTGTTAGGGCAGTTGGGTGGAGAGCAAGGATTTGATGTGAATTCTGAGTTTCCCGCCGTGATAACACCGCTTATCTCATTTCCTGAACAGGATCTTTCACGGAGACCCGATCTTCAAAGTGCTTTTTATGATCTAGAAGCCGAAGAATTTCGAACCAATGCGGCCTATAAGGCGCTTCTCCCTTCTATTAGCTTATCTGTTGCGATTTCTGATGCGGCTTCCTCTCCCACATCGGCCCTTCTAACGAGCCCGCTATGGAGCCTACTCGGTCAATTGTCTGCACCCATCTTTGATGGTGGTTATTTACAATCACAAGCCGAAATATCTGAAATGACAGCTGAGAATGCGTATTGGATTTACCAAGAAACGTTACTTAATGCGGTCAATGAAGTAGAGAATGCTCTTGGTCAGGAAAAATCATTAGCCGAGCAACAGCGACATTTAGAAGATGCGCTTGACAGTGCAAAGCGCAGCTTTGCTAATTATCAGGAGAAATATAGAGAAGGCTTAGTCGATATTACGGATTTGATTTCAGTTCAAACCAATGGCTTCGATGTAAAAGTAAAGCTGACACAAGTCATTTATAACCGTTTAGTAAACCGAATTGATTTAGGCCTAGCGTTAGGCCTAGGAGTATCCTCATGAAACGAAAATCATTGCCAATCTTTGTCACGCTAGTTTCCATTGCATGCTTAGCCAGCGCTGTTGCGTATAATGGTTCTCAAATGTCAACTAAAGACGAAAAACCTTCTCAAAACGGACAAACTCCTGTCCATGTACCTAGCAAGGTAAAAGCCGAACTTTTAACCGCGAATGCCCCCAGTGTTGTGGTACTTGAGGTTAAGGCAGATACATATAAAGCGTTAGTGAAGGGGTATGGTGAAGCTTCTGCTCATTATGCAATTACATACGGTTCAGAAGTGAGTGGCAGAGTTGAAAGTTTGATGCCTAAATTTGCAACTGGTCAGTTGGTTAAGCAAGGAGAAGTCCTGGCAACATTGGAAAATACCTCTTACTTGCAAGCGGTAGCGGCGGCAAATTCTAACCTGGCACAAGCTGAATTGGATCTTCTTGAAGAACAAAGAACCGGAGAGCAAGCGCGTTTAGAGTGGAAACGTTCTGGTATGACAGGAGAACCTAATTCCCCTTTGGTATTGCGAAAGCCTCAGCTAGCAGCGCAACAAGCGGTAGTAGAAAATGCCAAAATTAGCCTTAGAAAAGCTCAGCAAGACCTAGAAAAAACAATAATAAGGGCCCCATTTAATGCTTTGATAGTTGAGCGTTACATTCAGCCGGGAAGTTATGCGCAAGTAGGGACTTCGGTTGCTGAGTTATACAGCACAGATAGGGTTGAAATTGACATCCCATTGTCGATGAAGCAGTGGCAAACGCTACCAAAACTGACGAATAAGGATCTATCAAATCAAGATCAGCCGCCATGGCCAGTTACTCTGTATAGCGCAGATGGTGAGAATAGCTGGCAGGGTTATGTTACTCGTGTAGAGCAGCATGTGGATGCGACATCTCGTCAGCGATCACTAATTATTGCGGTTGAGAAGCCATTCGAACAGGAGGTTGGACTCTTTCCCGGTACTTTTGTACAGGCCTATATAGAAGGCGCTGTGCTAGATAATACATGGGAGTTACCTGCATCAGCTATCTCACAACAAGGTGACCTTTGGTATTTGACCGAGAATAATCAGCTAAATAAGGTACCTGCAAATAAGGTATTTGAAAAATCTGGTTCTGTTTATGTATCACCAATAGAAAATCTGCCCACCGCAAAAATCATAAAAAGACCGCTTAGTAATTACATAGTCGGTATGCTCGTGACACCTAAAGTTGAAGGATAATCGAAATGCAAAATTCAACGTATAGTGAAGGCATTATTGGTTGGTTCGCTCGTAATTCAGTGGCGGCAAATTTACTGCTTATTGCAACCATAGTGATGGGTATACTCTCGTTAAGTGAGCTGCGTAAAGAAGCCTTTCCTAGCTTAGCCCCAGATCAAGTAACAATATCCGTCAATTATGATAGTGGTAATCCGGATCAAGCTGAAGAAGGAATCGCAATAAAAATTGAGGAAGCGCTGGAAAGCGTGGCGGGTATTGATGCTATAACATCAACGTCGGACGCAAGTGGTAGTCGGGTCGTCGTCGAGAAAATGAACGATTACCCATTGGATACTCTATTTACAGATATCAAAACTAACGTAGATGCGATAAATGATTTCCCATCTGATGCAGATAATCCAGTTATTGAAAAAGCCACTAGGCAAGATCATGCCATTTGGGTTCAACTTTATGGTGATGCCGATAGAGCCACATTTCAAGATCTAGCAGAGAAGTTAAAATCAGATTTGTTAATCCAACCGGCTATTCGTGATCTAGAAATTAAAGCCACGGCCGATCCCATGATTGCGGTCGAATTGGACGAAGCCAAGTTACAGGCGTATGGACTTACGTTATCGGATATATCTGATGCGATTAACGCAGAGTCTTCGAGCGCGATAACAACCAGTCTTCGGAATAACGAAAAAGTGGTCAGGCTAAAAGTATCTGAACAGGCTTATGAGCAGCAAGAATTTGCCAATATTCGTCTACTTACCTTATCTGACGGAACCCATGTCTATTTAGGCGATATTGCTAACGTTCAAGAAACGTTTGAAGATGATACCTATACGTTGTCTCGCTATAACCAACAAAGTGGCATGGCGATAGAGATCGTTATGGATGAGTATGGTGATATTACTAAGATCGTCGATCAGGCCAATCGGGTTGTTGATAAATGGCACGCGTCGAACTATCTTCCACAGGATGTGCAACTGACTACTTGGTATGACTCAAGCACCGTTATCAAAGATCGTCTTAGCCTGTTGGTAAAAAACGCCCTTTCGGGTATTGCTCTGGTTTTCATTATATTGGCCGTTTTCTTAAACCTAAGCGTCGCTTTTTGGGTGGCGGCAGGTTTGCCGTTTGTATTTTTCGGCACGCTATATTTTATGACAGATAGATTTACTGGTTTAACTATCAACGAAATGACCACATTCGGCTTCATCATGGCATTAGGTATTGTCGTCGACGATGCCGTTGTGGTGGGGGAGAGTATTTATACCACCCGGTGTGAAGAAGGAGATAGCGTAGAAAGTACGGTTAGAGGAACGTTAAAAGTGGCAGTACCGACCATTTTTGGTGTCCTAACGACCGTTGCTGCGTTCGTTGCTATTGCGAATGTGGAAGGGCGTATGGGTGAAATTTATGCTCAATTTGGTACGGTTGTGATGATTTGTTTGTTGCTTTCTGTGGTCGAGTCAAAGCTGATATTACCTTCACATCTAGCGCATCTAAATACACATCGTGCAGCGGGTAAAGGTATCTGGTCAAGAATTCAACAGGGCGCAGATGCAGGGCTTCAATGGTTTAGTAGCAAAATTTACCGAAGAGCGATTGGTGTTGCACTGGAATATCGTTACGCCGTATTGGTTCTATTTTTGTCTCTTTTTGTTTTAGTCGTTGGTATGCCACTCACTGGGAAGGTCCGAGTTTCATTCTTCCCTGATATCGTTGGTGATACTGTGCGCGGCGAGATATCCATGTATGACGATGCTAGCTTTGGTCAAACAGAGGCGAGTTTATTACAGCTTGAAAGCGCCGTTATAGCAGCAGATGCAAACCTTGTTACCAAATATGGTGAGCAAGAGAGTGAGATCCTCAACCTACAAGTCATCGCTGAGAGCGACGACAGTGGTACCGTCACCGTAGAAATTGACAGTAATAGTGTTTATCAATCAAACGAATTACTTAAGGAATGGAAAAGATTAAGCGGTATTCCGGAAGGGGTAAAAAAGCTTAGTATTGAAGCTAAAAAGTCGATGGGAGATAACTTCAAAGTTGAACTTAAATCGTGGAATACCGATACTATTTTTGCGGCAGGAGCGGAGCTAAAGGCGAAACTTCAAAGCATTGATGGCGTGAGTGGAATTGATGACAATATGAGCCCAGGAGAACCTCAATATCGATTTGAGCTTACAGAGCAGGGGCGTTCATTAGGGTTAGAAACCTCCGATCTAGCATCGCAAATATTGCGTTCGTTCGGTGGTTCAACCGTTCAGAAGTTCCAGCGGGACAGCGATGAAGTTAAGGTAAAGGTTAGCTACCCAGAGGATCAAAGACAGACGTTGGCTGATATCATGGAAGCGCATATTCGAACAAGTGATGGTAGCGTTGTTCCATTAAGTACGGTTGCGAAAGTTTACACTGAATATCAACAATCAGAGATTACTCGAATTGATAATCTAAGGGCGGTATACATTACGGCAAGTGTCGACAAAAATATTATCGCGTCTAATGAATTAGTGCAGAAAATAAAGACAGAGGTAATGCCTGATTTATTGGCACAGTATTCAGGACTAACGATTGATTTTTCTGGTGAGGCAGAACATCAGGAAGAGACGACTAGTTCCATGAGTAGTATGTTTGTAATGGCATTAATTGCAATATATGCATTGCTTGCTATTCCATTAAGGTCTTATGTTCAACCGATTCTTATTATGATGGCTATCCCTTTCGGTATTGTTGGCGCGATTCTAGGGCATGTTGTGAACGACTTGACCATTAGTATTCTATCTTTAAATGGTGTTCTAGCACTAAGTGGTGTCGTAGTGAATGATAGTCTTCTATTGGCTTCTCGATTTAACACCTTGATAAGAGAGAAGAATATGGCGGTAAAAGAGGCGATATTTGAGGCCTGTACTGGTCGTTTAAGGGCGGTGTTGCTTACCTCGTTTACCACATTTGCAGGTTTAGCCCCGCTACTTGGTGAAACATCTGTACAAGCACAATTCCTGATTCCAGCCGCTGCGGCACTTGGCTATGGGATCATTTTTGCGACATTGATTACTCTGGTGCTCATTCCTTCGTTATTACTGATTAATCATGAAATAACGACGGTATGTGGTAATTTAAGAAATAAGATTTTTTATTCTAAGAAGGTAATTAACGAGTGTTAAATTTACTCTTACTCTTAGTCGAAGACGATATTGATCTTGCGACCGCGGTGATTGATTACCTTGAACTCGAAGGTATTCAGTGTGACCACGCTGCAAATGGCGTGATAGGACTGAACTTAATTGAGAAGAACGATTATCATGCGATTATTCTCGACTTGAACCTACCGTTAATGCATGGGTTGGCGGTATGTGAATCAATGCGCTCGAAAGGGATCGATACACCCGTTTTGATGTTGACTGCGATGGATAGCTTAGATGATAAATTAGTTGGATTTGCTAAAGGTACCGATGATTATTTAATTAAACCTTTTGCAATGGAGGAGCTCATTGTTCGCGCTCAAACGTTGGCAAGAAGACGCAGTGGGCAGGCGACGTTGTTGTCTGTCGCAGGCATTAAGCTTGATGTAGAAAAGAAGACGGTATACAGAGAAGGGCGCGAATTAAAACTATCACCGACAGCAATAAAAATATTGGAGTTGTTGCTACGAAATAGTCCTAATCCGGTATCTAGAACAACAATCACCCAAGTAATTTGGGGAGATGAACAACCGGAAAGCAATAGCCTTAAAGTTCATATGTTTAACTTGCGAAAACAGTTGAACTCTGCTGGAGACAACACGGTAATTCATACCATTCCGGGGTTTGGTTTCTCCATCGAAGAGACTGAAAAATAGCGATACACCGATGATTGGCAAGAGAAAGAAAACGAGACGATATTGAGAATCGAATGAAGATAAGACCCAGCCTTAAGATCCGATTTATTGCCAGCATGATATTATTGGCGTCGGCAATGGCCATTTTTTTTTCCATTTTAACACTCACTTATTTTGTGCAGGGGTTAGATAAAGGCCAAGAACAAACGATGCGTGATTTTGTTAATGCCAAAGGTGTTGTAGAAGGTCAATCTATTAAAGTATGGGGGTATCATGTCTCAAGTCGTTGGGAAGATATGCCAGACAACGTGAAGGGGTCATTTGAAAATCGACCACCGACAAAAGCATTTAGATTAGAAAAACGGACCTATGGTGGAGGGATATTTTCGCCACCAAAAGAAGTAAATCTCATAATGAAGGGGTTCAATAAGCAGGGAGAAGTCCGTTACGTTTCAAAAACCTTACTTTTAAAGGCGTCGTATAGAGGGCTCGATGAGGAAAAAATGTTCCCTCATTTTGTTTGGGTTATTATTGTTGCTGTAAGCGCTATTATTGTCTTTTCATTGGTATTGTTTGTTCTTATTAGTAAGGTCGCAAGCCCTGTTGAATCGTTAAAAAACTGGGCGAAGTCTATTGATGGGGAGAAATTAAAACAACCAGTCCCTGATTTTCAATACGGTGAACTAAATACGCTTGCAGATATCATAAAGACCAGTCTTAGTTCGGTTCAGGAAAGCCTCGAAAGAGAGCGACAGTTTTTAACCCATGCCAGCCACGAATTAAGAACCCCGATTTCAGTGATTAGAACCAATACGGAGTTATTGATCAAGTTGTACGAGAAAGAACAGGGAACGCCAAAGCAATTACAAGTAGTTGAGAGAATAGACAGGGCAGGAAGAACCATGACCAATCTCACTGAGACATTGCTGTGGTTAAGCCGAGATGATCTGAATTTACCTCAGAGTGAAAAGGTTAACCTGAAAGACATGATCGACGAACTTATTATAGAGTTGACTTATCTTTTAAAAAATAAGCCTGTGGAGCTGGAAGTGACAACATCTGAGCACATACTCTGTATTGCGGAAATACCATGCAGAATTGTTCTGGCTAACCTGATCCGTAATGCTTTTCAACATACTATGGTGGGACATATTACCGTGATTCAGACTGGAAGCTCTATCTCTGTAGTCAATAGCAGTGTCCAGAAAGCGGCTGAATCAACAGACCTAGGTTTTGGATTAGGTTTGAGATTGACTAAAAAATTGGCCGATAGATACGGTTGGCATTATACGGATAGTTTTGATTCTGCTACCTATAATGCACAAATAGAATTACGACCTCGTTGATTAATAAATCACCATTTACGGATGAGTTAGAGGCTGTAAAAATATAATGAAGCTTAGTCTTTAATCTAGAGGTATGTGAATACTTTTTAATTTGTAAACACGATTTATTGTATCAATGAAGCACCAAACACTGATGAGAGATGATTTGGACACTGACCAGAAACGGGTTAAGAAAGCGACTCGTATTGAAAGCGTGATGAACTCGGCAATGTGGCATTTAGGACAACGCGACATGACAGAAAGCGAGTTGTTAACTAAGTTACGCATCAAGACCGAAAACGAAGCCTGGATCGCTGAGACTCTCGATAAGCTTCGTGGTTTCGGCTATCTGAAATCCAACAAAGATTTTGCAGAGCAGTTCACGGAACGATCTTTTATGAGTGAATATGGAAGTGGTTATATTCAAGAAAAACTCAAGAAAAAAGGGATCTTAGACGACCAGATTCGAGACGCTATTGAAAAGGTTAAAGCAGATAGGGCGATCTGTGAGCAGTCGATGCTAAATGAGTATGTAAACAACTATTATCATGAATTTACGATTAGTAAAGAGCGACTTCAAGGGACGTTAAAAAAGAGAGGTTTTAGTTATTCGCAGGTTAATGAGGCGATCAGTCAGCACGCATCATTTTCACAGCTAAAAACTAACCTCGAAATCAAAGCGTCTAAAGCGGATATTGAGAAGGAAATATTGAAATATGCACGAAAGGGAAAGGGGGCGACCGTTATTCGACAAGAGCTACGCCAACGAAAAATCGATGTTACCGACTTTGATGTGATACTCGAAAGATTGGTTAACTCAGAAGATGTGGATTTTTTCTCATTGTGCTTAACACAACTAGAAAAAAAACATTATGACCTAAGTAGTCACAAAGAGCGTGGTAAAGCATATGCCATGCTGAGTCGCAAAGGCTTTTCATCAGAGCAAATACAATTTGCCTTTAGTGAAATGGAACACGATAAAAACAGGTTTGATGAATAACATATTGCGACCTAGTAATCTGTCTATACTCGATAAACAGCTTGTGTCATTTTACGGCATCTGTGACAAATCAGGTTCAATCGATATATGAATGTTGTCACGATACTCACCGCCTCTTCTGTCTTTGGTTTCACCTACAACAAAGTTTATCGGTAATGAGGAACCAGAAGTTGAATCACCACTACGCCACTGGCGGCCTTTCTTATGCATATCAATACTCTTATCCGCTATGGACATTCTATACTCGATATCCCATTTGGGATTAAGTGAGTCGTGACGCAGGTTTCCATCATAATCTGATTCAATGGAGATATAATATCCGCCGGTACTCTGAATCCAGAGTCTTGGGGAGGAACGTATACTTTTTCCTGTTTCTAGTTCTCCGAAATCGAGGTCATAATGTCTTTGAGAAAGTCCGTAAAACTGAACCTTAGAAGTGGGTAGTACTTCAGCTTCAATATCCAAATATATTTTTTTGCCAGTATAGCTTAGCAAGTTACTGCCATTTTCAATGACCGAAGCTTCTAATTTGTTTTCATAACTCCCAGCACTCACCCATTGTTTACCTGGGTATCGTAACTGAATTTTGCCCGTGGCATTGTTTTCAGTTAATGGGATATACCATAATCCATTTTTTTCAAATCCACGCTCTGCATGCCATTCAAAATTTAAGATCTCAAAATTGGGGCTCTGCAAATGGTCAGAATTTCCACCGATATCGAGTTCAACAATTGCGGTGCAGTCTTGACCTTCAATATCTGCTCGTACTATATAATTCTGAACCAAAGGTGTATCACTGACAGAGAATACATCATATCTGGACAGAGAAAATTGGGGCTCGATGCTTACTAATCTCGCATTACAATTTCCGTAAGCGTAGGTATTTACAGTCAATAGCAGTAAAGCTAAGAACCATCGTTGGCTATTATTCCACATATAAGTCTCCCAAGCGTATCAATGCATCGCTTTCTTTAGGTAAAGTAATTTCTATCGACTTCGTGTCCTTTAGAAAAAGATCCAATCGGTATTTTCCCGGACGTAATCCGGAAATGGCGAATCGACCATTTCTATTGGTAAAAAACTCGACTGGGTCGTTTTTACCAGCATTTTTACCAAGATATATTGCCTCTCCAACAATCAGAGAAATCGGTTTACCTGTTTTCTTTTCAATTACGTTACCCATCACGGTTAAAACAGAGTCTGAACCGACTTGCAGTTTGTATCCACGTTTATACCCAGGGTAAAGAGAGAACGCACCTTCGCCTAGGTCATAGCCTGGCGGTAGATCTTCTACATCAAATCCGATTAATTGAGGGTTATACGCAACCAGATCAGGTATAAGTACATTACGGGTAGAACGACTGATTACCCTTGCATATTCTGTGTTTCTTATTGGGTCTATTGCCACATTGTTTTCTGCTAAACTCGGGTGTTTAGTCACAACAGCAAAGGCCTCGCCGACTTGACGGCCAATTGCCACAGAGGTACCAGAAAAGGCGATGGCACTTGATAATTCTATTTGGCTATTGTGCGTCTGGGTCTCAAGATCTGTATCGTCATATCGAGTGTTATGGCTAGCGCTTACCGACATTCGATTGGCGGTATAATCTACCCCTGCATCGATATCTGCATCTGTATCTCGTTCTCTTCCCACTGAGGCATATGCAGATATTCCACCAGTATTACCTATGCCTTCCCGATAACTTGCTTCCACAGCCGCATAGTCAGTATCGCTCTGGTAACGGGCAACCACTCTGGTTGCTTTGCTAAGTGGCCAACTCAACGTAAGAGTGGTGTAGAACTCATCGTCTTCATATTCGTTTATTTGATAGTTAAATCGGGTGCTCCATGATGCGGGTGTCGCGAAAAGAGGACCGGAAAAGCTCGGACCGACAACGGTATAATTGTCGCTTTCCTCAGAACCGGAGCTATAAGATAGGGACAAGGCTGCCCGCATTCGAAAACTGATATCCATCGAACTGAAAAGAGAGACATAATGTTCAACCGTATTCAGCGGTGTCGTCAACGAATCGAAGTCCCTAACACCAGAGAAATTTTCAGTCTGATAATCATAAATAAGACTGAAGTCGGGATTATATTCATTATCACTATCAAAACTTGCGTCGAATGCGAAGCGAAAAGCTTCCCCTCCTCCAATATCAGAATGATGGCTACTTGACGCCCATAGCTCAGTGGTTCCTAGTTCAGTAGCAAATAGAATTGATCCGCCGTATTGATATAATTCTTCACGAGCTTGCCCATTAATACCCAGAGTTAACCAAGGCGTCACACCGGCTTCTATGTAACCATGAATTAGTTGTTGGTCTGTAAAGTAATCTATTTCGTCTCCGTTTATCTCACTGGGTAAACCATAGGCGATGCTGTATTCGAATTCGCCGCTATCAAGAAGGTCATTTCCGGTAGCAACAGAAAACTGAAGTCGTTCTTCCTGACCGCTTGAGTCAGTAATAATTAATTCGACATCATTGTTACCTTGAGCGAGGGGGATATCGTTTAGATTATAACTCCCAGCATTCAAGGTCAGTCTCTGTACGACGATACCATCAAGCACTACGTCTACATTTGACGTACGTTGTAACGTGAAGCTCTGTGTTGCTCTTGGCCGAACATTTCTTGTTGGAATAAGTGTGAAATCTCTTGTTAGACCGATACCTAAAAGGTCAACGCCGTCCTGAAAAGCCGCACCAGAATTATACATATCGCCCAAAACAAGACGTGTCCCTTGAGAAGGGAAATCCATATTGAATCGGGTACCTTCTCTAAGATAATAAGATTCAGCGACATCGGAACTGACATATTCTGATTCGTACTCTAGATTAGCCCTGCCTATATTGAATGCTGAGTCAAAACTACTCGTAAAACTGGTTTCACTCGTCGACTGATCATCTTTCTGAACCACCTGCGAGCCAGAGAAAGTGACATTGAGATAACCACTGGCCAATGAAGGTTCCAAATAGTTGTTATAGTCACCTGCACCTTCAAAAGACAATTGCTGTGTCTGTAGCATTTCTATAGGTATAGATATGACGCTTTCTAGCGTTGAAAAATCAAATGTTAGGTCGAGTCCCGCGCTTCTAAAGTCTTTTTGAGACAGCTTATCACTTTGGTTTAGATCAGATAGTTGGTTGGTGGTTTTTTCTGAAATGAGACCTTTTAATATAAGCAGAGTATCGTTTTTAGGTAGTAATATCTCATCATCAGCGGTGATGATGACCTGTGCTTCACCGATGACGCTATCACTAACTCTTAGAAGTGACATAAGTTCTATATCTCTCCCTGTAGGGTTAAGTTTTACTTGGTTTTCTTGCGCACTAACGAATGAAGAAAGTAGTACGACAGAGAAAACGAAGGTGATCCTTGTCAACGGGTAATTCACTGCATCTGTCCATAATATTCCCCTGGCTCCACTTGTGTTTGTAACGAAAACTTAAAGGAAGTGGATGGGGCGATGAATCGTTCACCTAAAAAACGGTTAATTGCATCTGCACTTTTTCTCTGTAGCCCTTCGAAACGAATGAGACTTAAATATGAGAACCGATCACCTGAGTTTGTAATGACGGCTGTACCATCTTCATCAACGACTAAAGTAATCTCAGCGGCCTGATTTTGAGAAAAAACATGTATCAAGGCGTTGTAGTGCATTTGCACTGAAATACCTGATGTGTCTGTGTTGGCAGAAGCGAGAGGAGGCTGGCTAAAGCGGACAAAATAACTATCAGAATGTGGCAATTTTTTGCTGCCTATCCACTGCAAACGAAAAACCTGTGACTTCCCCGGCTTCACCATAGCTGCGGGGGGAAAAATAACGAGGTTATCCTCATTGCTATCGTGGGTTACAAACTCACCATTTGATAAGAATTCTAGTTTTTTAACACTGATTTCAAGTGGTATCTGTTGCGTCGAGTTATTCGTCACAACGACCTGCGCCATTCGTCCACTTTGAATTTCCATGTCTAGAACGGTGGGTGTAATAATAATGGCGATTACACCCGGACTAATTGTTGATATTAGCAACAGCCAGAGAGCGCGCTTCCACATGGCTTAATCCGCATTTTCTAGTTTGATATCGACAGTTTTGATATCGAATCCATCAAGCGCTTTCATGGTAAATATACGTTTTGAGTTAGGTAATACTAACGAACCTCCAATTAGTTCACCGATCTCAGAATTCTTGACGAATAATGAATGACTTTTATCAGAAATGGTCCAGTTTGTTCTGGTGATACGACCATAGCTATTACCTGAGTTCTTTATCGACACCAGCCAGTTTTCCTCTTTTTTTGTCACACTATTTACGCTTAGGTTTGGGTTGGTGTTTTTTGGTCTGACATTGAGTAGGGTATCAAATTGCAGTAAAAGGCCCAAAGATGCTTGTTCTTGACCAGAACGAGACACTTTTACCTGGCGGACTGAAATTCGATATGGTTTTGACGTTGTGATTGATGGGTTGCCTAAATATCGTACGATTACAGCTTGAGATCGTCCTGGCGCAATGATGGCGCTGGAAGGAATGACCAGCAAGTCATCCTCGGCAGATTTGGTGGTTTCCTTGCCATACTCATCCATGGTGAAAGAGAGCGGGACCAATTCAATCGTTAGGGGGGATTCACCGGTATTGTCAATTCGCATGGTCATCTGCGATCCTTTCCCGATTGGCGCGATCTCGGCCAACATAGGTTGAACCTTATAGGCCAATGCAGATTGACTAACTAGAATAAGAAAACTAACCAAAAACAGCCTTGTTATTGTCATCCTAATACACTCCTTGTATTAAATGGGAGGCATAGCCTCCCATTGGAAAGTAAGGTAAGTATAGAACTAGTTTTGCGTTATTTGAATGGTCAATGTATCAGAATAACCACCTGAGAAAGTAGCAGTTTCTGTTGTGGTTACGTCCAACGAGGCGAGAACACCTACGGCAAGAGTACCAGAACCACCATAAGATTGACTTACAGACACATCATTTAAACCAGGGCCGCCAGGAGCGTTAAGTGTTAGAGATGCTAAACCAGCAGGGGTAAATACGGCGTCATAAGTTAATGCAAAATCTTCTTGATCATCTGATTCTAGGCCACCTTCAGCACTGATTAGAGTTACTGTTGCACCATCGGCATCATTACACTGGATCCCCAAAGGAACATTAATAGTTTGGAATCCGGCATCAACCATACCGAAGTCGACCAGTTGAGAATTCATACCGGTAACTTCACACACCGGAGCTACAAAACCGACCAATTGAACATCACCCGCGTTCGCATTAACTGCAAAAAGAGCCGAAACTGAAATTGCACATAGAGTTAGTTTTTTCATTGAAATATCCTTTATCAATTTTTGATGATTCGCTGTTACCACTGACTGTAGTCTGAGGTCTTCCATATTCTGCCTATTGCAAGTTGATTACGGGTCAACACCATGGATAGATGGGTATACATCTATCTCAATAATATCTTCGTAAAGCCCCGCATAGTGCAGATTTTCTTCTAGTGTCACTTTCATCACTCCTTCCGTTGTAAATGGAATGACACTGGAACTTTCAATTAACTTTGGCGACGATAGGTCTTTACTTTGCAAGGTTCTGTTCATGCCTATCGAAGCCACGTCAATATTTAACTGGTATTGCACAACCACAGGGGTTTTACTCTGTTGCAAGCTCAAGCCGCCGTTTTGTGAATATAGCGACATACCCATGGGCTGATTGCACTGAATTTCAAATAAAACACTTTTTTGAATGTCGTTTGAGAAATCCAATTTGTCACCGCGATTAAAATTGATCTCGCAATGGCTTTTTATGTGTCCAAACACGCTAAGAGAGAGGTCGCCATCTGATTCTGCGAAACCCATAACAGGTAACATCATCAAGAACGAAAGATAAGTTGTCTTCATAACCCTCTCTCCTAAGTTGCTTCATCGTTTGAAAGTAAGTGTAGTGGCGAACAGAAAGCCAAAGGTATTAAGTTAGTTTGATGAAAATTTGAAAGTAGTAGTAAGGTATGAAGGAATTATGAAATAAAAGTTGTAGACTGATAAAAATGTCATTTAATTTCATGATCTTATATCTAAATAAAAATATTGTATTTCAAGTATCATTTTAGAAACAGATGAGAGTACTAATGCATGCTATATTTTCCCTGAAGGATTTATAGTTTATTGGCACGCGAAAAAGAAAAACTTATGTTGCTGGTTTAAAGGTATAATATGAACAAAACAAACTCATATGCTCTTCATCCAAAAAAAAATATATTGTTTTTTGGCCGAAGAAATATTCAGTCAAGTTTAATCAAGAAAGAATTAGAAAGTGCTAGCAATATCCAAGTGACACAGTTTTCACATAACTCAGTTATGAATTTGTTTACCTCTAATAAAATCGATGTGGTATTAATCGGCTATCATTCAATCAGTGATAGTGCTTATAGTGAGTTTATGTCATCAAGTGTACCGGGACTTAGTGTGGTCATATACGATGTACCTACAGACCTGAAAAATGAAACAGAGTTGATGTCTTGGAACAGTCTACGAGGTATTCTGTATGAAGATGCCCCGATAGAGCATTTGGTGCGTTGTGTTGTTGACGTAATAAATGGGGAACTTTGGTTACCTCGTCAACTAATGTCTAAGATGTTACTTCAGTTCAAAATGTTGTCTATTTCCTCCCCCACTTATGCTGACGATTTAACAAAACGAGAAAAAGAAATTCTAGATATGTTGGTACGAGGACAAACTAATCTGCAAATTGCCGATCAGCTTTATGTGGCGGAATGCACAGTTAAAACACATATCTATAAAATTTATAAAAAACTTAATATTAAATGCCGCAAAGAAGCGATTACATTAGTTAATCGTTGTAATAGCCTTCATTAATCTAATATTCAATAATTAGGATAACTTTCAATATAAAGCCTTCAACTTGATTTTTGGTCTCTTCTATTGCTACAGGTTTGCCCACAATAATGTGTAGACCTATTGCTTTGAGATAAAACGTGGCTGCTTTATCCGTACAATTCAACATGATTTATCGTCATATTGATCTCGCTTATTGCGTAGTTTGTCACTTGTTTGTTTTGATGGGGGTGTATGTACGCATCTTGTGATTGGATAAAGTTATCAAAAAGTAGTGTTTTGATAACTTTATGTGATAAATAGAGAAAAATGAGAAGGAGAAGAAGAATACATTACCACTTATTTTATGGCCTAACACCCGCTTTACGTTAGTGATTTGTCGTTAACTAAAAGAATATCTGCATTTAGTATTCTATTACTCTATAAACCTCCGCTATAACAGCGTAGGATCAGGTAACTTTGGATAAAATACTAGGCTTGCACTCTGGTGCGCTAACAGAAAAAATTATGCAACTAACAGAAAATGCATCACTCAATCACGCGTTACTTATTTCTATTTGCACACCGCAGTTTAAAGGTGATGAGGCAGCAGAATCACTTGCAGAACTTGGTCGACTAGTGACTACACTAGGGTTTAACGTGGTTGGCACACAGTCGCAAATGCAGAGTTCGGGTCAAAAACAAAATGTACTTGGTTCAGGGAAATTGGCTGAAATAGCGCACCTCACTGGTAACAAGGGTTTGTTTGAAGAAGAAGATTTTTCTGATGAGACGGATTTTGCTGAACTTCCAACAGAAGAACTGCCGTTTTCATGCGCAGATGTGGTGGTATTTGATTGCGATTTAAGCCCATCACAACAACGCAATGTGGAAAATCAATTAGGTGTTGAGGTGTTTGACCGTACGGGGATCATAATTGAGATCTTTAGTCGCCATGCTCGTACCCGAACAGCACGCTTGCAAGTAGAAATCGCTCGTCTAAATTACTTAGCACCGAGGCTCAGAGATTCCACCATTGGTAATAAAGAACGCCAAATGGGTAAGGGTGCAGGCGAAACTACGCTAGAGCTAGATCGTCGTAAGGTTCGCGACCAATTAGCTGAATTAAGGCGTGACTTGGCTAGTGTTCAAGATGAAATGAAAGGCCGACGTACACAACGTTCTGAAATATTTTGTGTTGCTTTGGTTGGTTATACCAATGCGGGCAAGTCATCAATGATGCGAGCGATTACAGGTAGTGAGGTATTAGTAGAAAATAAACTTTTCGCAACACTTGATACCACGGTACGTGCATTGTACCCCGTTACGCAACCTCGAATACTCGTTTCAGATACCGTCGGTTTTATCAAAAAGCTCCCTCATGATTTAGTTGCCTCATTTCATTCAACCTTAGCAGAAGCACATGATGCTTCGTTGTTATTGTATGTGGTCGATGCCTCAGATTCTACTTTCCGTGCTCAACTTGATGTTGTTCACGAGGTATTAGAGGAAGTGGGCGTTGAAGGTATAAAAAAATTACTGGTACTGAATAAATCAGATCAACTGAATACTGAGCAACAACAGGCACTGATGGAAGAGTTTCCTGATGCCATGATGACTTCAACCCGCAATCCTCTTGATATCGCTAAACTGCATAAATATATCGTTGGTGCAGCCGAGCATGACATGATTGAAGATGAGATTATTGTTCCTTATACCGCTAAAGGTATTATAGGTGAAATTCGTTCCAGCATGAGTGTCACTAAGGAAGAGTATGAGTATAGTCATATTAAGTTCAACGTACGGTCAAACGCGATTGACTTAGCACGGTTAAAAAAGCGAATGCTTAATCTATAAATAAGCAGGTGTGAACGGGGTCTCCAGCATAAGATAAACCTCTCACTTTACGATGGTTATTTTTCCTTAGTGGGAGGGAACTGGCTTATCAACGGCCTCAATAAGTTTCTTGTATTCGAGTTAATACAGTCAATAAAACAACAAGGTGAATCATTCGATTCGCCTTCTCATCTTCAAATTACAGTCTATTGCATGCCATGATGTCATTAATCATGTTCAACCCAGCACCATGATTCCCACATGGAATGTTGACGGTTTAAGCCAACCTATTTTTATTTTTCTTGCCCAAATACGTGATATTTCGCCCGTTATTGCCCGGTTTTAGTGCTCATATCAAGATACGGGCATCTAAATGGCCGATAGCAGTCATTTACGGGCGTATCGTGACCTGTATCTCAATTGCTGCTATTTCATGTGTCATTGCTTTAATCATTGGCTACATCATTGTAATTAGTATCAAGAGACCAATCGGAAAAACCAGTCCGGTATTAATATAAATGGCAGAAGGCGACATGACTCAAAGAACCAACTATGTTGATAAAACAGAGTTTGGTGTGATCTCCAGAACGATAGACACATTAGCAGACGAATTTGCTCGCGTTGAATGCGGCTATTGAGGCCGCTCGGACCGGCGAGCAAGGAAGGGGTTTTGCTGTTGTCTTGACGGGAGAAACACCAAATATGGCAATATTATATTAAAAAGGGTGTAACCATCGACTAAAGGTGCACCATGATACGTAACGAACTATCGTACAAATTATGATGTTGCACAATTTGTGGAAGTACATCATGTATTTTTATATCCAGCCCAACCTTCATGACCAATATTTTCTTCTAGATACCTACAAATAGCTTTTAGCTATCAAAATCATAGATTTAATCGATTTAACTTATCTAATCAACTTATATATTCTGTTGTTAATGAGTGGATTTGGATAAGGTAATGGGTATGGCAACAAGTGCGCTAATTGTTGAAGGTGGGGCAATGAGAGGTATATTCGCCAGTGGGGTGTTAGATGCATTTATGGAGAAAGCGTTCTTGCCGTACAATTTTGCTATTGGCGTTTCTGCTGGTGCTTCTAATTTAGTCGGCTACCTTGCCAATGCACCTCAACGCAGTTTTAATATTATTACCACATTGGCAATAGACAAAGGTTTTTTTAACCCGATACGTTTTACTAAAGGCGGGCATCTTGTTGATGTGAAATGGCTCTGGAATGAATCCAACCAACGTTACCCTCTCGATTCAGAAGTACTATTTTCAAGTATCCCTATGTATGCCGCGATCACAAATATTGATACGGGTTGTGCGGACTACCATCAGATAAAACCTGACTCACTGTCTAACATTATTGAAGCGACAACCGCACTCCCTGTGGCTTATCGTGAAACACCGTGTTTTTCAGGTGGCTGTTATATCGATGGAGGTGTTGCTGACTCCATTCCAGTAAAAGAAGCGTATCGACGTGGCGCCCGTGATATCACGGTGATCTTGTCCCATCCTCTTAGTTATCAAATGCAACCCAATAAATACCCATGGTTAATAAAAAGGCTGCTGTCTAAACACCCGAATATTGTGAAATCTATGATGGTAAGAGCCAATAATTATAATCAATCTCTTGAGTTCATCAGAAATCCACCCAAAGACGCTATTATTCGAGTGATAGCGCCACCAGAAAGCTTTGCGGTTAAGAGGTTAACAATGAATAAAGCCACATTGCATGACGGCTACCAGATGGGGGTAACTGCCGGGAAAGAGCATCTATCCATTAGAAGTGGTACTTATGGGTTGAACGAAGAGAACTGTCATTTTTGTATTTAACTATATGATTATAATTAATTATTGATTCTAGATTGGGTTGAAAAAGTTGTTGTTTTAGTCTGAGGTCTAAACTGATTCTAAACCGCTGCATCTTTCTGTTCTGTTCACCTCAGGTAGTAACAGTCAAAAGAATGCCCTACAAAAAATGGAAATAAAATGATGAAACAAAAAAAACTGACCACAGCCAATGGCTGCCCTGTTGCAGATAACCAAAATGTACAAACCGCAGGTCCTCGTGGACCAATGCTTCTGCAAGACGTATGGTTTCTTGAAAAGCTAGCTCATTTCGATAGAGAAGTTATTCCAGAAAGACGCATGCACGCCAAAGGGTCTGGCGCTTATGGCACTTTCACCGTAACGCATGACATTTCTAAATATACTAAAGCCAACTTATTCTCCGAAGTCGGCAAGAAGACCGATCTTTTTGTCCGCTTTTCTACCGTCGCTGGTGAGCGTGGTGCAGCGGATGCTGAACGTGATATTCGCGGATTTGCAATGAAGTTCTACACAGAGGAAGGGAATTGGGACTTAGTTGGTAACAACACGCCGGTATTCTTCCTTCGTGATCCTTTAAAGTTTCCAGACCTAAATCATGCTGTTAAACGAGACCCCCGTACAAATATGCGTAGTGTTAATACGAACTGGGATTTCTGGACATTGCTTCCTGAGGCGCTTCACCAAATTACCGTTCTAATGAGTGAGCGTGGTATTCCTCGTACTTACCGCCATATGCATGGATTTGGAAGCCATACCTTTAGCTTTATCAACTCTGAAAATAAAAGGTTCTGGGTGAAATTTCACCTACAAACGCAACAAGGTATCGAGAACTTAACCGATCAAGAGGCGGAGGAATTGATTGGCAAGAACCGTGAAAGTCATCAACAAGACCTGTATGAGTCAATTGAAAGTGGTGCATTTCCTCGTTGGAATTTGAAAGTTCAAATTATGCCCGAGAACGAAGCTGGAGATTACCGCTTTCATCCATTTGATCTCAGTAAAGTTTGGCCGCATGAGGATTACCCATTGATTGATGTTGGTGTCATGGAGCTTAATCGAAATCCAGAGAACTACTTTGCCGAGGTAGAGCAAGCCGCATTTAATCCTGCCAATATTGTGCCTGGAATTGGATTTTCTCCTGACAAGATGTTGCAAGGGCGATTATTCTCGTATGGGGATGCACAGCGTTATCGCTTGGGAGTCAACCATGCGCATATTCCAGTCAATCAGGCTCGTTGTCCCGTGAATGCTTACCACAGAGATGGAGCAATGCGTGTAGATGGAAACTACGGAAGTACCAAAGCATATGAGCCAAACAGTTTAGGTTTATGGCAAGAGCAACCGGATACTAAAGAACCGTCAATGCAACTTAATGGTGATGCGGATAGCTGGGATTTCCGTGAGGATGATAGTGATTACTTCACGCAGCCGAGAAATTTGTTCAACCTAATGACATCGAGTCAACAGAAAGCGCTCTTTGAAAACACGGCTCGCAGTGTTGGTGGGGCATCGATTGAAGTCCAACGCCGCCATATCTCGAACTGCTCCAAAGCAGACCCTGCTTATGGTAAAGGTGTCGCGAAAGCGTTAGGAATCGCTTTAGAAGACAGTAAACAATAAGAAAAACCGCTCTTAACTGCAGGCCTTAGCTATTGGCCTGCAGTTAATTATCACTGACTTAACCAGCGAATGCTGAAAGGGGTATGGTATGAGAAACTGGAATGATTATAAGACAACCTATCGCAGTGAGTTAGATATCTTTGATTTCGCAAGAGTTGGTGACTTTAGAGGGCTTGTAAATATTTTATCGCAACATACTGAAATAGACTTAGATGCTAAAAATAACAGAGGCTACTCTCCACTTATGCTTGCCGTTTATAATGGAGAGAGAGATTTCTGTGAAGCGCTCTTGAGAAGTGGCGCAGATGTAAACTCGATGGACTGCATGAAGAATACAGTGCTGATGGCTTCAGCTTTCAAAGGTAATGTAGAGATTATAAAGCTTCTATTACAATTTGGAGCAATAACAACGAATAGAAATAAGACCAACATGAATGTGCGAGACTGGGCGTTAATGTTTGGACGAACAGAGGTAGTGCAATACCTTGATAGTACATTGCCTAGTTTAGTTGCTTCATCGAAAATTAAAAATTTCATAAGGTTTATAGGACTTAGTTTTCTGATGCTTAAGCCGAGAATACCACCTCAAAATAAGAAGAATGGGTATTCTTAGGGTATGAAAAATAATGTCATCTGAATTAATCATGATACGCAATATCATCGGATGGCTGGGAAGATAAAAGGCTTTTTTTGAGGTGTTCGAACGAATATAACGGCCTCAACATAAAATATTGATGAATGACTGTGATCCCACAAATTAATTGTGTGAAAGACCAACGAATGTAAGTGATGCCCATCTAACTATTCGTATTCTTGCCTATCTCCTATAATTGTATAGGAGTAGTGTGGTGTCTCAAATAACCGGTTGAACACGAAATTTCAGAGGTAATTATGAGTTTGTTTTATGTTGATAAGAAAGCGCAAGATAATGGCGATCATGAGATTCACACAGCAACATGTACTCACGGTCCTGGGGTGCAAAATTGTGACCCACTTGGCTACCATACCGCATGCAGTACAGCACTGAATGCAGCCAAAGAAATATACCCACAGTCAAATGGTTGCTACTACTGCTCATATTCAAGTTACAATTCTGAAGAAAAGTAAAATCGATGGAGGACAATCATAGCAATTGATTGTCCTTTTCTTAACAACAAGCTGTTGACACTCTCCTCTTGAATACCTACATCTGGTTAGATGCTTTCCAAACTACCCCTATATCCTCAGTGTTCTATTTACGGTCTTCGGTGTTCTATTTAAATAAAAATATGCCATGCTATAGTGGTTTAAATAAATGGTATCTTGGCAAACCAGAAGTGTAAAAAATCAAGCGTATTAATAACTGATGGTAGAAACAGATAAACAAACACAGTGATCAGGCATTCACACAAGAAAACGCAAGGAGAGTTGCTTGAATAAAGTTGTTATTGTTACAGGTGGGGGGCGCGGAATTGGAGCTGCTACGTCTAAAATGTTGGCAACCAAAGGGTATAAGGTTTGTGTAAATTACCTGAAGAATGTAGTTCAGGCAGAAAGTTTGGTCGCTTTGATTCAAAAAAATGGTGGCGAGGCAATTGCATACCGAGCAGATGTATCTGTTGAATCCGACGTAAAGCGTTTGTTTTCATCCGTTCGCCAACAATACGGGACAGTGACACATCTAGTGAATAACACAGGTGTATTGTTTGTTCAGTCTCAGCTGGGTGATATTGAATTAGAACGTTTTGAAAAAGTGATGAATTCCAACGTAACGAGTTGTTTTTTATGTTGTAAAGCGTTTATCAATCAGATTGATACGCATGGTGCAATAGTGAACGTCTCGTCCGCAGCTTCAAGAACAGGTGCGCCGTTTGAATACGTAGATTATGCGACCTCTAAAGGGGCAATGGATTCTCTTACCAAAGGGTTGTCACTTGAACTTGCTCCAAAAGGTATACGTGTTAATAGCGTCAGGCCCGGCTTTATCCATACGGATATGCATGCCGATGGTGGAGAGCCAAATCGGGTTGAGCGATTAGCGGCTCAGATCCCTCTTCAACGAGGTGGAACGCCAGAAGAAGTGGCTCAAGCGATCGTATGGTTGTTATCAAATGAGGCCTCCTATGTGACAGGAACTTTTATCGATATTGCGGGTGGAAAGTAACCTGCTAAATTGAGTGTCTTTATGATGGACAACGAAAAACAAGTTCAAGGGAAAATAAATAAAATAAACCTTTACATTATTTGATACTCAGGTATTATCTACCTCGCTCTGTTGATCAGAGTTATTAATGAAACATAAGTAAAAGTAAAGCCTCAGAATTTCTTCGTTATTGTTGTTATCCTCAGTTTTTCCCTTACGCTTCATCGTCACATTTAATAATTCAGCTATCAGCGCATCGCACTATTGCGATAACTTATTAATCTAAAAATATTAAGGGACACAACATGTCTAATAAAACAACTGGTATAGTAAAATGGTTTAACGAAGATAAAGGTTTTGGTTTCATTACTCAAGACAATGGCGGCGCTGACGTATTCGTTCACTTCCGTTCAATTGCATCAGAAGGCTTTAAAACGCTTACTGAAGGCCAAAAAGTATCTTTCGAAGTAGAGCAGGGCCAAAAAGGTCCTCAAGCGGCTAACGTTACAGCGCTATAATTTCGTAAGACGACGCAGATAGTATCATTACTATTTGCGTCATCTAAACCACTAATATTAATCAATTTATACCATATATTCGAAAATATAAACATTTCAAACATCTGCTTTTCCATATGTCGTTACGTTTCTTATTCACTTCGTTATATTCTAATAAATAAAATCATTAACATTAAAAATTTGCAGTATAAATCCATATTTAGAATTGCTCTATTTTGGCTTTAACATGCTTATTATAAAAATAAGGATACTTATGTCTCGTTCAATCGGTCGTAAGCGATTTTGGTTTCAAAATAGCCGAAATCAAAATAATAAAATAACTAAATAATTAAACAACCAAATAAAATTAGAGGTAATTAAATGATAGTGAGCTTTACTATGTTAAAAGGCGAAATCTCTTGGGACGCACCCATCCATCAATTGAACAGTGATATATTATTACGACATATTCGATTGAATGGTAATGTCGACAGTGTTGATATTGAGCTTTCGTATTGCGAACAAACCTGCGAAGGTGATATCACCAATAGTGACAATCAACTTATTGGTAATTTTTCAATTTCTTTTTAATAGCTCAGTCCATTCTGAATTTCGTTTATTGTAACAAATAGTAAACCTGTCACCTGGCTCTTACTTAATTACCTTGAATATTTTGCACTCTGTAAGTCGTAGTGTTCTAACGTCCTCTTTTATAACAATAATGTTTGATATTTTGGAGGAATAAAACGCCTCTATTTTCGTTGGAAAAACGCTTCAGTTATATATCTATTCACTCTAACTATACCGTTTGGCTTCTATATTAAATAATGTCAGTCGCGTTAATTATATTATTCAAATGAATTTGAATCTTCGGGCACATTTCATCAGGCCAGTTATATCAAGCTAAGTAAGTTCATGTTCAACATGGATGTCATTCCCTCGACGACTCAAGACATCCCTGTACGCATAGTAATGGTCCTCCCGGCCCGATAACAATCCTATTGCTGGACAGTTAATTTTCCAGATGGGTACTATTTGGTGGAAATGGTATAAATCAATAATTTACCCTAAATGTGATCGTTCAACGTCTTTCTTACGTAATGATAATATCAAACAAAACAAGAGAGTCGTTGTGAATAACTCCAAACAAGAACGTAATCAAAATAGAAGTGAATCTACTCAATACCCTGTATTTCCACTCCCTATCTTTATACTCCCTGGTGGCATGCAAAGGCTGCGTATTTTTGAGTCTAAATATGTCTCAATGATCGCGAACGCTCAACAGACGGATGGTTTTGTTGTCGCACTCTATCAAAAAGAGAGAGCTTTTTTAGTTCCTGATTGGGGGGTTCATGTCCAAATTGTCGATTTTGATCAAGGTGAAGATGGCATATTGACGGTCGATGTACTTGCCGATGGTATGGTTAGCATATCCAATTTCGACGAACAACAAGGCGGGTTGTTGATCGCGCAGACTTTTTCTTTGCCGCATTGGTCTTCTAATAAAGGTGTTATTTCAACCAGCTATGACTCCTCTGATAATGGCCCCATTGAACAGGTTCAAGTTAAGTTATCTTCTGTTTTAAAAGGAGTATTTAATTCACATTATGAACTAAGTGACCTATACCAAACACAATTCTTTGACTATCCTGAATGGGTATGTGCACGTTTGTTAGAGATTATTCCTCTGTCCCTGACTGAAAAAGAGAGGTTTGTTCAACAACTTGACTATACACAACTTACAACGCTCCTCAGTATCTTATGCGAAAAAGAATTAAATAAAGATTGATCCTTTTTATCCGCCTCAACGTAATGGTTAATAACTATTCTAAAGGGGTGTTGTTCAGATGCAGCAGATTGAGGTAAAAATCGAACCGATAGCGAGAGGGATTCCCATTACTCAGCCTACCATTACGTCGGCGCACCCAGAATTGTCCGACTGGTTATCCTCGGTGGCACAAAACCAAGACAAGGACGCTTTTACTAAGCTGTTCCGATTTTTCTCACCTAAAATTCAACGCTTTGGTATCAAACAGCACGGCAACGAGAGCCAAGCTAATGAGTTGGTTCAAGACACAATGACGAATGTTTGGAAAAAAGCACACCTTTATGATGCCAGTAAGGGGGCCGCAACGACATGGATTTACACCGTTATGCGAAATGCCTCTTTTGATCAACTTAGGAAGATTAGAAGCAAAGCCGAGCAAAATCTTGGTGACGATATCTGGCCGATAGAGCAAGAATTAAGCAAGAATGACGACCTGTTAAATCCATTTGGTGACCACCTGATGGCAAAGCAACTGGAAAAATTGGTGGGTAGCTTGCCTGTAGCTCAACGGGTAGTGGTACAAGGTGTTTACTATCAGGAGCTTTCGCAAGAGCAGTTATCACAACAGTTAGGTGTTCCAATCGGAACCATAAAATCACGGTTGAGGTTAGCATTGGAAAAAATTAGACAGCAAATGGGAGAGCAAGACAATGATTAACTATCACCCAAGCGAAGCTGTAATAAAAGAATTTGTAGCGGGCGACCTGCCAGTATCGGTTTCTGTTATTGTCGCAAGCCATGTAGAAATGTGTAGTGAATGCCAGTCTCTCGTCAGTCAATTTACAGAGAAGGCAGCAATGGATGCGTTTGATGTGAAAGAGGATAGGTTGAGTACTGAAGATTTCGATTTCAGCTTTGATGAATCAGGCATCGATATTGTTACGCAGCAAGAAGAGATAGTTTCGCTAGAGATGCTTGAAACGATTACGGCTCAGCCAGTGGAACAAGCACCAATTTTACCCGTTACAGTGACGGAAATAGAAGTATCGAACACACGTGTAACCTTGCCAAGAGCAATCAGATCCATCTCTTTAAAAGAGTGGCAAGGGATAGGAAAGATCTCGCGTGCGAGGTTGAAGCTTGATGATGATGAGCGACGCATGAGTCTATTACATATCGCTGAAGGCGGTAACGTTCCTCATCATACGCACAAAGGTTATGAAATAACCTTATTGCTTGAAGGCAGTTTTGAGGATGAAATGGGCAGCTATCACGCAGGCGATTTTATCTGGTTAGACGGTAAGCATACCCACAATCCAATGACAAAAGAAGGCTGTGTTTGCTTAACCGTTTCAAGTGATGCGCTTCGATTTACTCAAGGGGTTAGTAAGCTGATTAATCCATTAGGGAAATTGATTTACTAAGTGAGTTTTAAATTACATGAGGCGGGACTTCCAATATGGATAAAAAACTACAAATAGGCATCAGTGCGTGCGTCGTAGGACAGCAAGTTCGATATGATAAAAGCCATAAGCGTTCGCATTTTTGCATGGAAGAGCTGAGTGAATTTGCTGATTTTAAGCCCGTCTGTCCTGAGGTCGCGGTAGGATTACCTATTCCACGACCAACCATAAGGCAGATTTCTAACGGGGATGTGATAACCGTCTCTCGTCCCGATGGCACAGGAGATGTAACGGAAGCGCTTACCCAATTCGGTCAATCCCAAGCTAAACAGAATGATGATCTGGCTGGTTTTATCTTCTGTGCTAAAAGCCCAAGCTGTGGCATGGAAAGGGTCAAGATATATCAGCATGACGGTAAGGGTTCCAAGATGACGGGCGTTGGTATGTTTTCGAAACAGATAATGCAACATAACCCATTATTACCTTGTGAAGAGAATGGTCGCTTGAACGATCCTATCATTCGAGAAAATTTTATTACTCGTATATTCACCTATCAAAAATGGCTCGATTTAAAAGCCAGTGGTTTTACCTTACATAAACTTATTACGTTTCATAGTGCCCACAAGTATCTGGTTATGAGCCATCATATTGAAAGCTATAAAGGCCTAGGTCGGCTGCTTGCTGATCCACAGCAACCGATTAATGAGGTGGCGGATGAATATATATCAATGTTGATGGAAGCATTAACCATCAAGGCCACTCGACGTAGCCACACCAATACTCTGCATCATTTACAGGGTTATTTTAAGAAGCAGCTAACCAAAGAAAAACGCAAAGAGTTGAATGATCAAATTGATGCTTATCGAGAAGGCCTTTTGCCATTATTGGTTCCTCTAACCTTGATTAACCACTATTTACTCGAATTTCCCAATGACTATCTATCAGAGCAAACCTACTTAAATCCACATCCTAAGGCGTTAAAGTTGAGGTATGGCTATTGAGTACACTGCTTTGGATGAGACGAGATCTTCGCATTCACGATAACCCAGCATTATGTAAAGCCCTTAAAATGGGGGCTTCTAATGCGGTCTATATATCAACACCCGAGCAGTGGCAACAACACAACCTTGCGCCCATTCAAGCTGATTTCATCCGAAGACATCTACTATTGGTTGCGAAACAATTGGCAGAGCATGGTGTGAAACTGCATTATTTGGAAGCCTCAGATTATTACTCTCAGGTGCAGGTATTAAAAGAATTTTGCAATCAGAATGCTATTGGCAATGTCTGCGCTAATCGAGAGCCAGAGATCAATGAACTCAACCGAGATACACTTTTTCAAAACACGGGTATAAACCTTGTTCTTTCTAACTGCGATACTATCTTGCCGGTAGGCAGCGTGCTTAACAAACAAGATGAGATGTATAAAATATTTACACCATTTAAAAAAGCATGGTTACAGCGCTTACAACTTACCGGTGTTGAATGTGCCATCCTCCCTGTAAAGAATGTTAACACCTCCATTGATAATTCTTTGACGTCGATTGAATTTGATTATCTCGATGCGGACTCATCACGTTGGCCGCTCAGTGATGAGGTCATGCAAACAGTGGTGCCTACTTTCTTCGATAATAAGCTTGAGTGTTATGCTGAAAAACGAGACTTTCCCGGGATTAAGGCAACTTCTGGTCTTTCGCCTTATCTTGCTATTGGAGCGATTAGTTCAAGATGGCTTGCGCTGCAATTAGTGCAGAGGCAACCGGAGATTGTATATGATTCAGCTATGCCCGGATTTGCATGGTTTAATGAACTAATTTGGCGCGATTTCTACAAACATCTGTTATTTCACTTTCCTGAACTAGCAAAAGGACAGAGCTTTCAGCTCAAATACCGAGACATGGTATGGCAAGGCAATCCAATGCACTTTCATGCATGGTGTGATGGTCGAACAGGTTATCCGTTAGTTGATGCCGCAATGAAGCAATTAGTCCAAACTGGTTGGATGCACAATAGATTGAGGATGGTGGTAGCAAGTTTCCTAACTAAACACTTGTTAATAGATTGGCGACTCGGAGAGGCGTTCTTCATGTCACACCTTATTGATGGGGATTTAAGTGCCAATAATGGCGGTTGGCAATGGGCAGCAAGCACAGGTTGCGATGCTCAACCATACTTCAGAATATTTAATCCGATCACGCAAAGTGAAAGATTTGATCCTAATGGCGACTTCATCCGTAGATATGTTCCAGAACTGTATGATGTGCCCAATAAACATATCCATTTTCCACATCAATATTTGCAATTGAATGGCAACACAACGCAGTACTGCAAGCCCATCGTCGATCACAAAGAAGCAAGACAGAGGGCGTTAGATTTTTTCAAACAATATTAAGGATGATCTTATATGCAACGCTCATTGTGGTTACAAAAATTTGTTGATGTTTACAGCGAGTTAGGAACAGATAATCTCATCACTTTACAATCTATTTATCATCCAGCGGTTACATTTATCGATCCGCTGCATCGAGTCGACGGTGTAAAAGATCTTATAGACAGTTTCCAGAGTAGTTACACAAATATTATTCAGTGTGATTTTGTCATTCAACATGTGTTTGAATCGGACAATGAAGCGGCTGTTTATTGGAATATGACGTTTCGTCACAAAAGCTTGAATGGTAAAAAGCCTATCTCTGTTATTGGCCACTCCCATCTTAAAGCGCAAGATAACCTAGTGATATTCCACCGCGACTACCTAGATGCCGGGGCGATGATATATGAACACGTCCCTTTTATTGGTGCGTTCGTCAAAATCATAAAGCAGAGAGCGGGGCAATAATGCGTATTTTAATTACTGGTGCTACATCAGGTATAGGGAAAGAATTAGTCCTAAGTTATGCCAGCAAAGGAGCTGAAGTGATGGCTTGTGGCAGAAACCATGTGAAGTTGCAGCAGCTTACAGTTGATCGACCATTCATTACACCGCTCTGCTTTGATTTAACAGATTATGAAAACTATCCCACAATGGACGATGATTTTGAGTCGCTTGATATGCTCATTTTTAATGCTGGTGACTGCGAATATATTGATGATGCACTCAACTTCGACGCTAAGAAGTTTGAGAGGGTGATTAATATTAATCTGATTTCGATTGGTTATGGTCTTCAAGCGTGGCTTAAACACCTCAAGCCAGGTGGTCGTTTAGTCTTGGTGAGTTCCAGTGCTGGATTATTGCCGCTACCTCGAGCTGAAGCATATGGCGCATCAAAAGCGGCGCTAAGTTATCTAGGCAAGACACTGTCGATAGATCTTAAAAAGCACGATATTAACGTCACCGTGGTTCATCCCGGTTTTGTAGAAACACCACTGACTGATAAAAATAACTTTGAAATGCCGATGATTATCTCTAGCCAAGCGGCAGCAGAAAAAATCATTGAAGGCATAGCCAAAGGAAAACCAGATATCAGTTTTCCGACATTATTTATATTTATTATGAAATGCCTTCGCGTATTACCTTCGTCACTTTGGAATAGACTCGCTACAAGGATGGGTTAGCAATGACAAATAAAAAGATCGCCATTATTGGTTCAGGTATTTCAGGACTAACTTGCGCTTATCTATTAGACAAACAGCATGACGTTACCGTTTTTGAGAAGAATGATTATGTAGGTGGTCATACCGCAACGGTTGATATTGTTCACCAAGGTCAAGAGTATGCCATTGATACGGGCTTTATCGTATTTAATGATAGAACTTACCCTAAATTCAACCAGTTACTGTCACAGCTAGGCATTAAAAGACAAGCCACGGAAATGAGCTTTAGTGTGCACAACCGTCAGACGAAGTTCGAATATAATGGGCATGGTATCAATGCGCTTTTTGCGCAAAGAAGTAATGTGTTTAAGCCGAAGTTCTGGCGTCTAATTTCAGAGATTATTACGTTTAATAAGCTTTGTAAGAAGGCGTTTCGAGAAAACAATATTAATGAAAAATCCACCTTAGGTGACTTCTTACAACGGCATCAATTTTCAGATTTTTTTTGTCAGCATTACATCCTTCCAATGGGAGCGGCGATTTGGTCCACAAGTTTGGAAGAGATGGAAAAATTCGAACTTAAATTTTTCATCCAGTTTTTCTATCATCACGGGTTACTTAACATTGTTGATCGACCGCAATGGTATGTCGTTCCCGGTGGCTCACGAGTTTATGTTAACTGCATCCAAGAGGAACTTAGCAAAGCCATTGTGACAAAAGCAACGATAAAGCACGTTACACGGCATAGTGGTGGCGTGATAATCACTATGGAAAACGGCGAAGTACAGAGTTTTGACGATGTTATTTTTGCCTGCCATTCAGACCAAGCTCTAAACCTTATCGCTGACCCCACTGAACAAGAAGTCGAGGTTCTTTCTGGTATTCCTTATAGTCGGAATGAAGTGGTACTGCATACCGATACTCGATTGCTACCCGATAGAAAACTGGCATGGGCGAGTTGGAACTATATGCTCGATGGCGATTTATCGCGGCCTTCATGTGTTACCTATAATATGAATATATTGCAGGGTATTCAAAGCAACGACACGTTTTGTGTCACCCTGAATCAAACGGAAGCAATACAGCCAAGCAAGGTGATACGTCGTTTTATTTATCACCATCCGATACTGGACGAATTAAGTGTTAAGTCACAAAAAAAACGTCATTTAATATGCGGTAAAAATGGCTGTCATTTTGTTGGGGCGTATTGGTACAGCGGTTTTCATGAAGATGGTGTACGCAGTGCGATTGATGTAACTGAACGGTTTGGACTGTCGTTATGAATGATCACAGTGGTATCTATTGGGGCCATGTTCGTCATCGCCGATTTGGCGAGATAGCGCATGAATTTAGCTATCAACTTTACATGTTGGCTGTAGACCTAGATGAGTTAGCCGAATTGTCACGCCGTAGCCTAGTATTTGGTCAACATTGGTACAACCCAATTCGATTTTATGAAAAAGATTATGTAAAAAATGAACCTGGCACGTTGAAGCAACGTATAAGTCAGAAAGTAACGCAATTAGGAGGCGATTGGTCTGAGAACAATAGAGTTACTCTACTGGCACAAGGCCGATGTATGGGGATCTATTTCAGCCCAATTAACTGCTACTTTTGCTATTCAGAAGCGGGCGAATGCCAATATATGTTAGCGGAAGTGAGTAACACTCCATGGAAACAAAGACACTATTACTTGGTGGATATGACCGGAGACATGAAGGTAAAAAAAGCCTTTCATGTCTCACCATTTATGGAGATGGACATGAATTATCATTGGAAGATATCACCACCAGAAAAGAACACCTTGGTTCACATAGAAAGCCACAAACAAGGGAAAGTGTTTGATGCCACTCTGGCGTTAACTAAACGTGAATTTAGTGCAAAGCAGCTATGGAAGACAATTAGCGCGATTCCGATGATGACCTTGAAGATTGTAAGCGGTATTTATTGGCAGGCGCTAAAGCTGTTTTTGAAACGAGTTCCTTTTGTCGTGCACCCAAATAGTTAATGAATCGTTTTTCAGTGAATATTGGAAGTATTTAGACTCGCAAGTGAGGTTTACATGCAACAAATAGCAAAACAGGATCAACCTTTGGCCTACCAGAATGCCACTAGTCGCAATGACGCTATGGGGAAGTATCGACGTTTGATTTTTGCTCTACTAAGTAAACTTGATGAGGCGAGTGTTGAAATTATCGAGGGTGACGAGCATCTTATTTTTGGTGAGCGTTCTGCCACATTAAGTGGGAAAATTGTTGTGCATGATCCGAGCTTTTATAAAGATGTGGTACTCAATGGCAGTATTGGTGGAGCGGAGGCCTACATTGACGGTAAATGGACGAGCCCAGAGTTAACCAACGTCATTCAGGTTTTGGCGAGAAATCAATCACAGCTAGACCAGATTGAGAATAAGGTTCAGTGGTTTAGTCGATTAAAAAAACGTTTACTTAGCCGTAAAAATGCCAACACCGAACAAGGTTCAAAACGCAATATCCTGGCTCATTATGATCTCGGTAACGAGCTTTATACGCGCTTTTTAGATCCTGCAATGCAATATTCCTGTGCAATTTATAATGCACAAGCCTCCACATTGGAACAAGCCCAGCAACTTAAAATGCAGACCATCTGTGAAAGACTGGACCTACAATCGGGCGATAGCGTAATAGAAATTGGCACGGGATGGGGAGGGTTGGCGATATACATGGCCCAACACTACGATTGTCATGTTACCACTACCACTATTTCTGATGCCCAGCATCAATATACCGCAGATAAAATTCAGCAGCTTGGTCTTGATGACAAGATTACTTTGTTGAAAAGTGATTATCGCAAACTCACGGGGCAGTATGACAAGCTTGTTTCAATTGAGATGCTTGAGGCGGTAGGACACGAGTATCTTTCGACATTCTTCAGCAAGTGTTCAGAGCTGCTTAAATCCGATGGAAAAATGCTTGTTCAATCCATCACTATTGCTGACAGTCGCTACGATAGCTACCGTAAAAGCGTCGACTTTATCCAAAAATATATCTTTCCGGGTGGGTGCTTACCCTCTGTAGCGGTCATGACCGAACAGATGGCTAAAAATACCGATTTGGTGGTGCATGAAATGCATGATATAGGCCTTCACTATGCACGTACATTGGCGGACTGGCGTTTAGCTTTTGAACAACAATGGGATCAGTTAATCGATCTTGGCTACAGTGAAGAGTTCAAGCGCTTATGGTTGTTCTATTTATGCTATTGCGAAGGCGCTTTTTTGCAAAGGGTCATAAGTACACATCACGTGGTTGCTAGAAAGCCACGTTTCAGGGGGAAAAGTGATGAAATTGTTTTGGATTATTAACCTTTTTCTATTTCAAGCCAGTTGGCTATGTGCGGCATTTTTTACCGAATACGCCAATCAGATAATGCCATTATTACTTATCATTCATTTTGCACTATCACCAACGCGGATCAAAGATCTTAGATTGCTAATGTTGGTTCCTATCGGATTGATTGCCGATAAATTTCAGTTAGAACTCGGTGTATTTAGTGCTGGTGATAGCTTTTTTCCTATCTGGTTATTAATGCTATGGATAATGTTTATTATTAGCTTGAACCATAGCCTACGTTGGTTAGATAACCGTTCGATTCCAACGCTTATGCTGATAGGTGCAATTGGCGGTGCGAGTAGCTACTGGGGAGGCATAAAGGCGGGTGTTTTGGTTCCTTTGTTGCCAACGAGCAGTGTTGTTTTTTCGCTGATATTGGTTTGGACGCTTCTTTTACCGGTGTTTGTCATTCTTAAACGCTATGTAAATCAACCTGCCAATGCACATGTTTTGAGGTGATGTATGAAAATATGGACTCTAGTATTGCTACTGCTGACGGCTAGTGTATCGGCCTCACCTATTAGCCATTTAAATAAAGTAGGTGAAGGGGAAATGACCTACCTGTTCTGGACCATTTATCAAGCGGAGTTTTACCAGGATGTAGAACAAGAAAAAGACAATGCGATGATGGTGATTCTAGCAAAAGATGAAAATGAAAAAGCGCTTAAAATCGAATACTTTAAATCAATAAGTAAGCGGGCACTTATCGATGCGACTATCGACCAATGGCAACATTTAGGTTATCGACAGAACAACATAGACAAATGGGCCGCGCCACTTGAACGAATTTGGCCAGATGTGGAACCAGGCAATACCATTACTATTCGCGTGCAAAAAGATGGTCAGAGTCAGTTCTTCTTTAATGATGCACCGATAGGTGCGATAGAGAGCCAAGATTTTGGGGATGCTTTTCTTTCAATTTGGTTATCGGAGAACACGTCAGAGCCTAAACTACGTCAACAATTATTGGGGCTTAATCAATGAAAATATTGACCATTTTTTCTCTCGTACTGTTACTTACTGCATGTGGCAGTGCCAGTTTAGAGGAACACAAGAACACCACTCCAGAGCTGAAGTTAGAACAATTTTTTGATGGAGAGCTTAAAGCCTATGGCATGGTGCTAGATCGTTCGGGAAACCTATTGCGCCGTTTCAACGTTAAACTTCTCGCGTCATGGCAGGGAGATGAAGGGGAAATAAAAGAGTGGTTTGAGTTTGATGACGGTGAGAAGTCGACGCGTATTTGGCAACTGAAAAAACTTGGCGATAATCAATATCAAGGTACCGCAGGTGATGTGGTCGGCATTGCAAATGGCAAAACGGAAGGGTCGGCTCTCTATTGGGAATACGAGTTAGAGATCCCTGTGGATGGCACGATCTATGAAGTTACTTTAGACGACTGGATGTTTATGATCGATGAAAAGCGGCTGTTCAATAAGACGGATATGTCTAAATGGGGTTTTCATGTCGGCGAAGTAATCCTTTATATTGAAAAGTTATAACGTTTTGACAATGATGCGTTTGTTTATCTTGGCAACTATTTGAATGATTGCGTTAAAATGTGTGCACACCTTAGCGAGCATGTTCGAACAAAAATTTATTATGAAGCTGACCGATATTCAACAAACCATCTCGAGTTTCACCTCTATCGAGCAAGCGTTAACCTATTTTGAGGTCGACTTTGATCGGCGGTTTATAGAGGAATATGGTACGCAAGTGGTGAAGCGTTTTAATGGCTATTTGCTCCTAGAAAAACCAGAGGATTGGTTTGCTGCACGTCGCGTACTAAGAAACGCTTACTGTAAAGTGCAGCGAGGCAGATTAGACCCGAGTTCTCGTTCTGCATGCCGAGGATGTACTTCTTGTCTGCGACGCTAAACATGGCTAATTAATGCGCCTAATCAAATAAGATAAGCCATCAGCGAACTATGCTAACTTATCCGCCCTTTCAAAGAAAAGCACTACCATGAAAATAAACCATACGTTTTCGATTGTTCTACTGCTTTTTTCTGCCTGTTTTACTTCGCATACATATGCCCTAAGTGATCACGACTATTTGCTACGTCATGTAGAGGAAGTAAGTCGAGATTACTTCTATATTCACCTTGATGATAAAACGAATGAGCTTCAAATGACCGGAATAGTGGGTGGTGAGCACCAAACACATTATCGAATACTCGGTTTTTCAGGTGACTATTTTCACATTGAGGTTGAATCTGTCGATGGTGTTGCTTATGTATCCATAGATGGTGAAGGGGTAGAACGGCAAGACAACGACGGCGCTAGCGAGATAAAGGTCATATGGGATGGTGTATGGATAGATATTGCTGTTTCAGCTAGTACTTTTTCGAGTGGGTATGTCCTTAATATAGAAAGGGTCTCGCAACCGAAACATATTGAGATTAGATAATGGATAGGTATCAATATGAACCTAGTTGGCTTTCAATGTTAGCGTTGTCAAAATGATTGATAGTATTTGCTTGGCATGTTTTCATGGTCGACATTCAACATATATTTCAGGACAAAATCCCCATGTTACTAGGCATCACCCTTGGTTCCAACGATCTTTCTAAAGCCGGTATTTTTTATGACCGACTGTTGGCTACTCTTAATATGGTACGCACTATGGAAGAAGATGATGAAGTTGGTTACGGCCCTGAAGGTGGACCAAGCTGCTTTTGGATATTGATACCGTTTAATAAACACATCGCAACGAGCGGGAATGGAACACAAGTCACCTTTAAAGCAGCCAGTAATGAGATGGTAGAAGAGTTCCACCGTGTCGCGTTAGCTTTCGGTGGTACAGATGAAGGGGCGCCGGGGTATCGATACCGACCAGATTATTTTGGTGCGTATTGTCGTGATTTAGATGGCAATAAATTGCACGTGATGCATGAACCAAATCTCGCAGGGCAATAGAATAGTAAAACAGGCTCATTTAATAATAAGTGGGCCTGTATTGTGTTGGATCTACGTGTTAATAGTTAAGTTCAACCAATCCTAGTTGTTGAGATTGTTCATAAGAGATATTTTTCGAGATTAGGTTACTTAGTGCATACTCAGAAATTACCAAGACGTGCTTATTGTCTTGAGGGGCTAATGCATGTACTTCTACCTTGCCCATTTTGGTAAATTTGCTCCATAAATGGCTGTCCGCTAAATAGATATACCCTTCTTCAGGTAGTGCTTCTTGATTATTTTTAACAAACAGCTTTAGCCACCAAACTGCGCGTTGTAGACCCTGTGCGCCTTCGACATTTTTTGGTTTAACTATTTGATTATTTGCTAACGCTTTTTGTGTCGCAATAACTACATCTAGAGAGCCAGGATAGCTCTCCGTAAATGGATTAATGAACTGACCATCGTAAGAGCAAGCCCAACTAGGGCTTGCTCCTAGAACAGAAAGTATCAATAGTATTTGTGTTAATACTTTCATATCTGAGGCCTTACGGTGTGACAATATTGAACCAGAACTTGAATTGGTCCAGCATACCAATAAAATCTTTAAACTTGCTCGCGTCACCATCGATGACAAGATCACCGTCGGCAATCGCTTTCTCAAGCGTAACACTACCTATTTGCACATCATCTAGAACGGCTTTTGAAATTTTCAAGCTGACACTAGGATCGTCAATGAGTATCTTAGAGTAGTTCAATACGGAGTTCTCAATGGTTAGTGTGTATTGCTCATCTAAATCAGTGAAATCGATGTTCATTGAGAAGTTCATACCTTCGGCTTTTTCTGGAAGGATTCGAACGGATAGATAGTCGAACAGCATCTCTGGAGGCATGTTTCGGATGATGTCTGGCGACGCTGTTGTTAACCCGCCTGTTTCTGGTGTACCGTTACGCAGTTCGTAGGCACCTTGTAGGTACACAGAACGCCATGGCCCCGATTCTGATTGGTAACCTAACTGCTCGTAAGTATCTGCCAATAGCTCTTTTCCTTTGGTGTTTGGGTTAGCAAATACCACATGTTTAAGAACCTCCGCAACCCAACGGTAATTGCCTTTGGCAAAATCCTCTCTAGCTTTGTCTAGTATGGCTTTCTCTCCGCCCATATATTCAACGTACTTAATAGCCGCATTGGTTGGCGGCAGGTTGTTCAAGTCAGAAGGATTACCTGTATACCAACCCATATAGCGTTGATAAACTGCACGGCTGTTATGACGCAATGTACCGTAATAACCACGTGTGGCCCAGTTGTCTTCTAATGATTTAGGTAGCTGGATGATTTCTGAAATTTCTTCACCCGTGTACCCTTGGTTCATCAATCGAACAGACTGGTCATGGGTGTATTTGTAGATATCACGTTGTTTCTTAAAATAACTATTGATATCTTTCTGGCCCCAAAGTGGCCAGTGGTGGCTTTGAAACTTAACCTCTACTTCGTTACCCCATAACTCGATGGTTTCATTTAAGTAACTAGACCATTTTAGTGCATCTCTCACTTGAGCACCGCGAAGTGTTAAGATGTTATGCATTGTATTAGTGGTATTTTCTGCCATCCAAAGGGCTTTTTTCTCTGGAAACCACGTGTTCATTTCTGTAGGGGCTTCGGTTCCTGGCGTATATTGGAATACCATTTTAATGCCGTCTACCGTGCGTTCGTCACCTGTTTTTTTAATAAAGTCGGTTGGTCCAATTAACGTAGCAACACCCGTGGACGTTGTTTGTCCAAGCCCTCCATTAACGCCACCAAATTCGTTACGTGGTAGTAATGCACCGTACATATAAATAGCACGCCGACCCATGGCGTTACCTGCGATAACGTTTTCTGATACGGCGTGTTCTGTAAATCCTTGCGAAGCAATAATTTCGACCTTGCCCGAAATAACATCTTTTTCATCGACTAAGCCACGTACACCACCAAAATGATCAAGGTGGCTATGGCTGTAGATAACGGCTTTAACTGGGCGTTCACCCAATTCTTGATTGACGAAATCTAATGCGGCTTTTGCTACCTCTTGAGATATAAGCGGATCAAAAACGATCCAACCTGTTTTACCTTCAATAAAGGTAACGTTAGATAAGTCGTAACCACGCACTTGATAAATGCCGTCGGTAACTTTAAACAGGCCATTGATCATATTTAATTGCGCATTACGCCAAAGGCTTGGGTTAACACTGTCGGGTGATTTATTATCTAATGAAATATACTTTTTGTAAGACTCTAAATCCCAAACAACGTCGCCTTTTTCATTTTTAATGGTGACAACGTCTTGAGTCGTAATCAAACCGCGTTGAGCGTCGTCAAAGTCCTTTTTGTCGCCAAATGGGAGAGCATTGAGTACATTGTTATTCGCCTCTATCGTCGATTGAGTCGCTGGCTTTGAGTCAATCGCCATTGCATTAGCAGAAACTGCTATTGCAATGAGTGTAACGACATTTTTTATCATACCTAGGTCCTTCTTCCTTGTTGCTAGTAAATGTGACATTTAAGAGTTTCGTCTTGGTCGAAAGTGAAAGATCCAACTATCCAATTATTTGTTTTTTATATGTAAGAATAGAAAGTTAGACGTTGTTGTCAATTAATTAACACATTAGCAACATCATGTATGATTGATATGCAGATTCCGCAAGATATCTTGCATTCGCAATTACGGGACAATTTAGCAGGGAACTAAATCTGCTTTCGAAGGGTTTCTGATGGCAGTTCGTTAAAGAAGGTTTGATACTCGCCAGCAAAGCGACCCAATTCCAAGAACCCCCATTTTAGTGCAAAATCAACAACTTTACTTTTAGTCGCGCTTGCAGCAATAAGATCGCTGTGGACCTTGTTGAGACGAACTATTCGTAGGTAGCGGTTTGGAGTCATGCCTAAATACTCCTTGAAACCGTATTGTAGGCTACGCTCACTGAGTTGTGCTACAGCACATAGTTCAGATAATGTGGGCATCTGATGGGCATGGTAGTTCAGGTACTCAATAACCTTGTGTACCCCTTTAATTCGTTGGGGTTGCGGTCTGAGTATTTCTTCATTTTGGTTGGTTGGTGCTAAAACATCGAGTGTAAGCTGCAAAATTGCTTCATTGAGTACGCGATTAACAGACGGATAGTTAAGTAAGCAAGGGTTGTGTCGGACCATATGCATGATTTTTTTTGAACCCAAGGTATATCGCTTGAGTGCTAGCGGGTCTGAAATGGCCGCTTTACTAGATAACCAATTTTTAGGGATATCCTTTTCGGTTAATTGACGAATATTCTTGGTTAAGCTTTCACGATTAAATGCGGTACAAATGTAATCAATATGGTTAGAAAAATTGACATCCCATACACCACCAGTCGCCTGTATAAATGAGTTTTTCGGCCGATTTTTGCCACAATAGGTTCCATCTGTGTCATGGGAATTGATAACAGCAAAGGGAAGAAAGCGGCTCGCTGGAGCAGCCTGAATTCTAGATCCAACATTGAGTTGTTCTCTAAATATCTGAACATCACCTAAATTGAGCTCAACATACTGAGCATTCAACTCTCCAGCATGGAGCTGGATGTAGGATCGATTTTTACTTGCTTGAAAGTTCGCTAATTGATCAATGTCTGCGGTTTCTAATAATCGAACGTCTTGGTGAGTGTGTTGGTTTTCATTCATAATCATAAAGGAAGCATTTAGAATTAATACGTCAGTAAACGAAAGTATTGAAAAACTATATGCAAAGCAATGTAGCATATAATTATGATCAATTCATTTACATTTAAAATTTGTATGTTTCTTCGGCTATATTTTCTTACCAGCAGATATGTCTGCTCAGGAAGGACTCTGCGAAAATTCGGTGGTGTGTTTGAATTTTCAGTATGATTAAGACCATTTAACAGGTTCTAATTTCGCAATATTTGAATGAGATACTTTGATCCTATATCGTTCTATCTTGTCGTTATTAAGGCGAAATACAAGGTTAATATCGTGCAACATGGAAAATTTATTTCGAATCAATTTGCCATGTTCATAAGAGGTATGCCTCAATGTGGTATCGGGTAATAACACCAATAAGGTATGTAGGTTTATATCCATTGTGTCTCTAAGTTGGGTGAACCCATTCATAAAGCTGTCATTAATCTCGTACTTTTTTTTGTAATAAATTACGACTTCATCGGCGTCTTTTTTTGTGTATTTCCCTTTTCCTCGCACAGATATTATCTCATCATCCGGTATGGCAAACTCGGCTAACTCGTAGCATTGACCCACAATTTTATTGTCACTATCGTATAGTACGGTTCTACCACTAAACTTTCCTTTGCTTAGTTTTTTTGCAATATAAATCCGAAATAGTTCTTTAAACCGATCCTTAAATATATAACTAAAACAGAGTGCCATCAGTAGAGCAAATGAGACCGTGCCATATCCCAATTGAACATAAAAGACGACTAATGTCGTTAATAGCATAGACAAAAATGCACTGAGACTAAATGCGGCCTGTTCTCTCAGTACACCTAGCGTACTATTTTGCTGGGTAATATTGATTGATTTGCAGAAATAATCTTCTTTTCTGCGAATGTATTGAGCCTCTTTTGATTTTAAACCATAGTTGTCTCTTCGGTATTCTCGTTCAGAGCAAGCGAACTTAATCAGTTCGTCATAAATGGCCGTGTTTTCATTATTTCCTTTACCTGTATGGCAAAAAGCGAGCGTTATTTGTTCTGCGTAATAAGAGCAGAGCTCGTCTGCACTTCGAAAATCTTTAATATTATCATCGGTTGTGGGGGTATTTCGTAGATCATTGAGTAGTGTTCTGGATACGTCTAGAAACTCACTCAAATTGTTTTTGGTTTTGTCAGTCTTTTGGGTAAGCCTAGACAGTTTCAACTTAAATGTTTTCAGAAAAATTGGAAAATCGATCGTACTGTCTGAGTTTGCTCTCTGTTGTTTAAGGAGTGGAAATTTGGCTTTTGAAATTGAATAGTGATAACGAGATGCCTTAAGATCGAGCAAAACGTTAGCACCGATATCTCGCTCTCTAATTCCCATATCATCAGGTAAAAACATGAACATTTCGAGTGAGGAGATTTTATTTTTGTTGACGGTTGCTCTTATTTCCATCGAGGTATCGAGTATCTCAAGATCTAGTTTCACGCGATAGATACCTCCGTATGAGTTGTGTTTGTCGGTTGGAATAGTGAATACTGGTCGTTCTAGGTAAACCCTTTTAATTGCAAAAGTTGTTGTGCAAATTCGGCGAAACCATAGCCTCCTGGTTTTGTCATCATGACAGGAGGAGGCGATATCAATTTGTCCCAGTAATGGGAAAGATTAGCAACCCCGACACTGTTGGGTAGGGTTGCAAACATATGTTGGTCATTGAGTGAGTCGCCAACGTAGCAGCAGTGAGAGAGGATATCTGCATCGGATAATCCTTTCTCATGAAGGAAACGTAACGAGGTCACTTTTTTGGAATGCTCGCCATACCACGCGTTAATGTGGATAGAACTGGCGGTTGCATGAGCACCCAGTGCCGTTATTTTGGAAACGACCTCCTCGATAATGACGTCGCTAACTTTAGGACAGTTTTGCCCTATATCGATAGATACTTCGCATAGGCGGTATGATTGATCAAGCGTCAAATTGAGATCTGGATAATCCTCTAGAATCTCCAACACCTGACGTTTCAATTTATCCTGCAGGTGTTTTAACTCATCTAACTTCACATCGGCCTTGATAGTAAGATAATTGTCTTTTTTCTCTAATATAAATGCCCCGTTTTCACCCAGTACTGCGTCTACAGGCCAAAGTTGAGCAATGTGGTCACACCAACCAGCACAAGCGCCTGTTACGGCAACAACTTTTATACCCGCTTGCTGTAAGTTGTTGAGTGCTATTAAAGTCTCTGGGGGAAGCTTGCCTTGCCAAGTCAACGTATCATCGACGTCTGTTAGGACCCAGCTTACCGTTTTCCATTCCTTGGTTAGCTGATTCGTTACCGATTTCATATTCTTTCCCTTAATGAATTATAGCAAATTCGGTAAAAACATGACCAAACCTTCTGAGTAGGTCAGAATCATGAGAACAGTAATAAGTGCAAGTAACAGCGGCGCAACTTCACGCACAAAATCGGCCACCCGTACTTTAAGAATTGAGCATACTGTAAACATCATGGAACCGAATGGTGGTGTGACACCGCCAATCATGATATTTACGATAACAATGACGCCAAAATGAACCGGATTAACACCAAGATTAAGTACCGCAGGTAGAAGCAACGGCGTTAATATAATCATTGCCGCGCCACCTTCTATAAACATGCCTACAACTAGAAGTAGCACATTAATTAATAGCAACAGTATTAGCTTGTTATCCGTCAATTGGATCAATGCGGACGCCACGTTTTGTGGTATCTGCTCTAGGGTCATGTAATAACCAAATACCATTGCACCAATAATGATGAACATGACACTACTTGTGCCCTGAATTGTCTCTTTCAAAATCATAGGGATATGACGAATTTTTAATTCTCGGTAGATTAATGCGCCTATTATAGTGCATAGCAAAACAGCGATAGCACCCGCTTCCGTTGGTGTGAATAGACCAAAACGCATGCCGAGAATGATGCCAAAAGGGATAAATAGAGCAGGGACGGCTTTGGCAAAAAAGTGAAAGCGCTCCTTTGAAGGTGCGGGTACTGAACGAGAGGGTTTATAGCCTCGTTTTTTTGAAATAATGGCGATAGTAAAGATCAATGATCCGGCCATTAATACCGCTGGCACATAGCCGGCGATGAACATGGAATGGACAGACACGTTCGCCAGCAATGCAAAAATAATCAGGTTTATACCTGGTGGAATAACAGGTGCAATGCTCGAAGATGCCGCCGTTACTGCTGCGGTGAATGGGAGGTCATAACCACGTTTGGTCATTTCTGGTGCCAATATCTTTGACTGCATCGCCGCATCGGCATTTGCAGAGCCTGATATGCCGCCCATCAACGTACTAAGTAGTACATTCACATGCGCTAACCCACCCACTTTATGTCCTATAAGTGAATCTGCAAAGGACAGCAAACTTCGGCTGATCCCGGCGTAGTTCATGATTGAGCCAACCATGATAAAAAAAGGTATCGCCAACAAAGGAAAAGAAGAAGCAGAGGATATAAATCGCTGCATCACTAAGCTAACTGGAATGGACGTATTAAGAAAAAGAAAGTAGACCAATGATGATGCGATTAATGAAAACGCGATGGGTACATTCAATAAAAATAATACAAACAAGAGGATAATCGGTAAATAAATGTCCACTTCAACCACCTAGTGCGTATGTGTCGACGAATTTTCATCTGAATTTTTCAAATCATCTTTGATAAACTTCAGGGTATGAAATGCCATTAGAGAAAAGCAGACAATCAGTACACCATTAATGGTGAAATAAGACATTCCCATCACAGGTGTCACTTTGGTCGACAGCATGGTGTAATCAAAACTTAAATAAGCCAAGATTACATTCAGTATTAATAAGAAACAGGCTATTACTAAGCGGAAAGGTCGTTTCGCGCTGTCGGGCAACAAGGTCATTATGACATCGACACCCATGTGTAATTTGTGTTTGTAACAAGAACTGATGCCAAAATAGACGGCCCAGATAAAACAGATAACAGATAGCTCTTCGCTCCAGGGCACAACAAAACCGAAGCCGTAACGTAAGAACACGTTAATGATGACCATTAAAACCGTAATAGAAATGGCAACTGAAGCTAAGATTTCTTCAATGTTAGTTATAAAACGCATTTGTACTCCAAGAATCTATCTAAACGAACTAATTACAACGCCTTATTGGGCTTTATTAGTAACAAGGCGTTGTAAGTCGTTTATTGAACTATTTGTTAGCGCGGATTTTCTCCAGTTCGCCATTAATCGTTGCGTGAATACCTTTGCTCCATGATGGGAACTGGTTATACACGTCAGCGGTTAGCTTACCGAATTCAGCCGTATCAACTTCGTTGAATGTCACGCCTAAGTCTTGAAGTTTGTTCATGTACTCTTCATCAAGTTTCACTAATTCGTTGGTATTCGATATTGCGCCAGCTTCTAGCTCTTCCATCACAATTTTTTGTTGTTCAGCCGTTAACTTGTCCCAAACTTTTGGCGAAATGTATAGGCCAACAGTACCTAAGAAGTGTTTAGTAAATGACATGTTTTTTGCCACTTCATACATCTTAGTTGAGTACATAGTTAAGATTGAACCTTCAAGACCATCGACAACACCTTGCTGAACGCCAGCATAGGTTTCTGGGAATGGTAATGATGCAGGAGAAGCGCCCATAGAGGCGAGTGTACTGATGAACAACTGACTTCCTGGTACACGAATACGCATGCCTTTCATATCAGCAGAAGATTTGATCTCTTTATTAGTGATCATATGACGGAAGCCGAACATGTAGTCTGCGGTTAGAATTTTGATGCCTTTTTTCTCAACCTGAGCTGATAGGTCAGCAACAAAGTCGGTTTTCATCATAGCAAGATATTCATCATATGAGTTGTAAAGCATTGGGCCGGCAAGCGCTGCAAAATCAGGTACAAAATCGCCAAGGTAGCTTAGATCTTCAACCGCTATCCAATCGGCACCATTTACCACCTGCTCTAGGTTATCTTTGTATACAGGTAATTGACCACCTGGGAATACTTTAATATTAACGCCACCATCCGTACGTGTACGGATTTTATCTGTCACCTTGATCAGCTCTTTCGTTAGCAGTTCGTTTTGGGTAAACACCAAGCTCATATTGATATTCACTGGCTTTTCTGAGGCCGCCATTGCGGTTTCACTTCCAATGACGCTATATCCAAACAGCGTTGCTGCTGTTAATACAGTACCCAGTAGTAGCTTTTTCATTATCTTAACCCTCTAGTAGTTAGGTAAAGTGTTCCTGTTTTTACCGCGCTCGTATGTGAGCTTTTGTTCACGTTTTGTTATTTTCTAATTGTTAGATTACGTACCATATAATATTCATTATTACATTCATATGAACATTATAATTTTCATATGAATGTTGTGACCATGTTATCAAATTGAAAGCTAATATGTTTTATTCACGCCTTAAGCTTGAATTTATGTCGCGTGTTTGTAGAATCGTTGCCTATGGTCGTGTGGTTTAAAATGAAAGTATAGAAGGTAATTATGATTGTAGGTCATCGTGGTGCAGCGGCTCTGGCTCCGGAAAATACACTCGCTGGAATTAAAAAAGCAGCTGAAGTTGGTATTCATTGGATAGAAATAGATACCCAACTAACCGCTGATCATATCCCGGTGATATTTCATGATGAAAATTTGGAACGCTGCACAAACGGAACAGGAAAACTCGCTTCATTGGCACTCAATGAATTGAAGCAACTTGACGCCGGAAGTTGGTTTGGTGAGTCATTCAGCAATGAAACCATTCCGACATTGGAAGAGGCGTTACAAACCTGTTTAGATAACGATCTAAATATGAACCTAGAGTTGAAGATTCATCATAGCGAACAGGTGGCACCTTTGGCTGAAAAAGTGGCTGAAATAATTAAGTCTTTCGGGTTTCCATATGACAGATTGCTACTATCTAGTTTCTCCTTGAGTGCTTTGGCACTGTGTCAGTCATTATTGCCAGAGATACGTCGGGGTTATATTACTGAAGAAAAATCCACTGATTATCTGGATAATGTGAGGAAACTGGATCTTTATAGTGTCCATGTGGACCAAAAAGTTCTCACGAATGATATGGCATGCTCGATCACAAACGAAGGGTATGTCCTCAATATATGGACACTCAATGATCCGGAAAAAATGACTACGTTTGCACAAATGAAGGTAAAGAATATTATCACGGATAACCCGGAACTTTTTTAACAGGATTGAACCACTATGGAACTGACCTTTCGACAGCAGGAAATACTAGGTTATCTCAAACAACACAGTGATGTTCAGATCGATGAACTATCAACTATGTTTGCGGTTACCACACAAACAATACGTCGAGATGTCAATTCATTGTGCGAGCAGGGTTTAGCTCGGCGAGTACATGGTGGACTGAGTTTGCCAGCAAATTTGACGAACACGACCTACCAATTTCGTCGAGAAGTGGAATCTGATATCAAAATAGCGATTGGTCAAGAGGTAGCGAGACAGATCCCTGAAGGCTCAACGGTAATAATGGGTATCGGTACGTCGGTAACCTACGTGGCTGAGTTTTTGACTGGGTTGAAGGCACTTAGGGTGATTACCAATAACTTGCAAGTGGCCAGAATCTTTGAGAATAACCCGAACGTTGAAGTGTATCTATGTGGAGGTTTGGTGCGCTGTGATCATCAAGACGTCGTTGGTCAAAGTGTTTTAAAGTTCTTTGGTGATTTTGAAGCCGACATTGGTATCATTGGTTGTGGCTCAATAACGCCAAACCTATCTGCGATGGAACATGAACCGCAAGAAGCCGAGATCTCAAAAGCGATTATTGCCAATTCTCGACAAAGTTGGTTGTTGGCCGATGCAAGCAAATGGGGTCGATTTGCTTCGGTAAAGGTGGCAAACCTTACTTCCTTTTCTCGTATTTATACCAACAAAACTGGCTTACCTTCCGATCTTCCGATTTATTCATCGAATGTCGCTATTGGCGTTTAGTTATTTTTGACAACTTCGCCACTATTCTTGTTAGACCAAATGAACAAAAGAGCACGATGTGTGCCCTTTTAAAATTCAGGTTAACTTACGCGGTTGCTTTGACGATGGCACGGCTTTTTGCTTTGTTTCTCTGAGCTAAAACTAATGTTAAGCCAAAAGAAATAACGAAAGCGATGATCATACCAATAATGTAATAGCTAAGATCTCCGGGACGAATAGAGATGATGCCTGGTAGACCGGCCGCTCCTAACGCCGCAGCTTTAACATTAAATAGAGTGATGAAGGCACTTGATATTGCCGCACCAGTTATTGCTGCAATAAATGGATAACGAAGTTTTAAATTAACACCAAACATAGCTGGTTCTGTTATGCCTAGTAGAGCCGTAATGCCAGATGGTATTGCAATCCCTTTTGTTTTGATATCTTTTGTCGAGAAACCAACAGCCAAAGCGGCAGCACCTTGAGAAATATTAGACATTGCTGCGATTGGGAAAATAAACGTTCCCCCTGTAATGGCAATATCTGCTAATAGTTGGGTTTCTATAGCAATGAAACTGTGGTGCATACCAGTGATAACAAATGGAGCATAGATTAAGCCCATTACTGCACCACCAACAAAGCCCGCTGAATCGTAAAGCCAATTTAAGCCATCACCCAACAAGAAACCAATATCGCGAGTGAATGGTCCAACGATAGTAAAGGTTAAGAACCCAGTAATAAATATCGCTAACATTGGTGTTAACAAATTATCCAATACAGACGGAATAATTTTGCGTAGACCCATTTCAACCTTAGCCAGAATAAAAGCTGACACAAGTACCGGTAGAACAGAACCTTGATAACCGACTTTTTGAATTTCGAAGCCAAGAATGTTCCATACTGGAATGGTTCCGGATACGCTTGCTCCGCCGAATCCCCAGCCGTTTAATAGGTCTGGATGAACCATTAACATGCCAAGTGCTGCGCCCAAAAATGGGTTGCCGCCAAATTTGCTACTTGCAGAGAATGCTAATAATACTGGTAGGTATACAAAAGGCGCGTTAGCAAAGGTGTTTATCATATTGGCCAAATCAGCTAACCCAGGATAGACATCAATTATCGATTGCCCTTCAATAAACAAGCCTGTTGCAGTCAGTAGGTTAAATATTCCCATTAATAAGCCGCCAGCAACGATCGCTGGAATAATAGGAACAAAAATATCGGATAGTCCCTTAATTGCTTGTTGAAGAATGTTCTGTTTTTGAGCGCCTGCTGAAGCGACTTCACGCGTAGACATCTCTGACATGCCCGTAAGTTTTGCCAGTTCAGCATGAACTTGGTTCACGACTCCAGAACCGAAAATGATCTGGTACTGACCCGCAATTTTAAATTGCCCCTTAACGCCATCAAGTGAATCAATGGTGTCTTCATCTATAATGGACTCGTCTTTCAACGCTAGACGAAGTCGGGTAGCACAGTGTGCTAAAGCTTCGATGTTTTCTTTGCCGCCAAGCAGGGTTAGTAGTTCTTTTGCAATCTTAGGATAGTTCATTATGTACTCCAACCAATTATTGGTCTTTCAAATTGTTTTTTAAAAGTCGGGAACGTTTGCAGAAATGATATTTAAAGATTTATAGCGTTTCGTCAAAAGAAATGCTCTTTAAATGTGATTTAGATCTATTATTTTGGTCGAAAAATCATCAAATAGGCAATTTGCACACTATCTATTCCCGAATTTTGTTGAGAAAATTGGTAACAATTGCAATTCTGATAGGTGTTGAGGTAAGAATGGTTGGATTACATGATGTAGCCAAATTGGCTGGCGTGTCCAAATCGACAGTTTCTCGAGTCATTAATAATGAATATGGCGTAAAGCAAAGCACCAAAGAGATGGTGCAGAAAGCGATTGATGAGTGTGGTTACCTAGTAAACCAAGTAGCAAAGGATTTAAAGTCTCAAAAAACCAATCTTATTGGGGTTATTGTACCGACACTCTCTTCAAACTCGACCGCTCAAGGCGTTGATGGTCTCAGCCATGTATTTGATAAGAATGGGAAACATGTTCTTTTAGCGAACAGTCAACATCAGCATGACAAAGAGGTTGAATATATTCGCCTTTTTAATCAAAAACGGGTTGAAGGCATTATTTTGTATGCAACACATTTAGGTGAGCCGCTAATGAAAGCCATTAGTCAGTCTCAGGTTCCTGTTGTTCTCGTCGGCCAAGATGGCTCCATTTATGATATACCGAGCGTGATACATGACGATGTGCGAGTTGGTTTTTCTGCTGGTCAACGATTAGTAAAATCTGGATGTAAAAACATTGGATTTATTGGCGTATCGAGTGAAGATATTGCTGTAGATTCAATGCGTTACCAAGGCTTATCGCAAGCTCTGCTTTCATTGGAAATATCGGCGCCAATTTTTCATAGTCGAGGCGAGTTTTCTATCGAATCCGGGTATGAACAAATGAAGGATTTATTAATAAAAAACAAAGGAATAGATGGGGTTTTTTGCGCTACGGATAGAATTGCAATCGGAGCGATAAAGGCAATTACAGAGAGTGGAAAAACCGCTGGTAAAGAGATTAAGGTTGTTGGTGTTGGCAATGATGAGCTTGGAATGGTCTCTAGCCCGTCACTGTCTACTTTTCATTACGCCTTTGAAGCGGCGGGAGAAACAGCAGCAACAGTTGTTCTTGATTTAATAGAAGGTAAACAACAGCTTATGAGTAAGATAGTGTTAAGTTTTAGAGTGGTTGAACGTCAATCCTGTTAACGTGTCCTAAGTATTTTGTGACGCTGATCTCATGAGAAAGATGTTTTCTTGAGGTTGGCCAATTTTTTGTCTATTGTTGCAAACGTTCCCAATAAATTATGGTCACGTCATGTTAGATGCTTATATTGAAAACTGTGGTGGTATTTCGAATGTTAACCGTATATTGAGCACCCAAGGGCGGTTAATACTCGAAATTGATAATGATGAATTGCTATCGGAAGGGCTCACTGGACGATATTGTTCAAGTATGTCCCAAGTCAAGATCGATATACGCGATAAAATCGAGCCATCTGAATTTATTCGAATTGGAACAGAGATTAGAAAGAAGCAGCTCGATGCAATCACGAAACTGGGCAATCCGAAAAAGTGCGAATTTAGACCAGATTGGCATATCTCGCCCCCAATGGGTTTGTTGAATGACCCAAACGGTTTTATCTACCATGGAGGAACCTACCATCTTTTTTATCAATGGTACCCTTTCGGGTGTGTACACAAAGACAAATTTTGGGCGCATCTAACCAGTACCGACTTATTTAACTGGCACCAGCAACCCGTCGCGTTAACGCCCTCCGATTGGTTTGATAGCCACGGAGTGTTTTCTGGGCACGCCATTAGCACCCCACAAGAACTGATGATCTTTTACACGGGTAACGTGCGTACTGGACCGGAACGAGAGCGACACACTACGCAATGCCTTGCGGTGTCCACTGACGGAATAAGTTTTGAGAAATTGGGCCCTGTTATCACAGGTCTACCGAAAGGTGTCACCTCTCATTGCCGCGATCCTAAAGTGATTAAAATAGGTGAAGAATGGTGGATGTTAATAGGTGTTCAACGCGAGGATTTAGTTGGTCGCTTAGCTGTCTATAAATCGTATGATTTGCATCATTGGGATTTCGATAAACTGTACGGTGATGAACTAGGGGATTTTGGTTACATGTGGGAGTGCCCTGACCTTTTTGAACTTGGTGACCAACTTCTTGCCGTCATTGGTCCTCAAGGTATTCAGTCCGATAGCCATTATCATACCGTTGCTCATCACAATGGTTTCCTCAAGGCATCGATTTCCGAGCAAGGTGAGTTGTCGATGAGTGATTTCACTAATTTAGATCACGGATTTGATTTCTATGCGCCACAGACACTTGAAACACCAGATGGGAGAAGAGTGCTCACTGCGTGGATGGGTCTACCTGATGAGATAAATCAACCAAGTGTTGATAGTGGTTGGATCCATCAATTGACTTCTCTTCGTGAGTTGACCCTTGCTAACGGGAAGCTTATTCAAAAACCAATTAAAGAACTTGAAGCTTTACGTTCATCACTATTGGAATTTGAACTCAATAACGCTTCACTCGATTTAAAAACCAAGTCGTTTGAATTACAGGTTGAATTAGCTTGGGGTAGCGAGTTGTCTTTGTTCAAAGATAGCCTGAATGAATGCCTAATTTCTCTTGATGAGAGCAGTGAAACGTTGTTTCTGAACAGGGCGAATACTTTGATCAGAGAAGGCGATACGATAAGAGAGCGTAAACTGAATAGCGATACTGTTACGTTGCAAATAATGGCTGATAATTCATCAATCGAGATCTTTATTAACGGTGGAGAATCAGTAATGAGTAGCCGTATATTTACGCCTGCAACAGCAACTGAACTAGCGCTAAAAGGGCGCGCGACTTTCCGGTTTTGGCAACTATCTTCTGCGAAGATGAGTATAAAATAATGATAGAGAGAAAGGATCAAGAAATGAATCGAATTTGGCTTTCGGGTGACGCCGTCGTTGACCTTATTCCTGACAGTGAAACAACGTACCTAAAGTGCCCGGGAGGCGCGCCAGCCAATGTTGCAGTTGCAACGTCAAGATTGGGTAGTGACTGTGCTTTTTTTGGACGCGTAGGCAATGATCCACTTGGTCGGTTTATGAGACAGACGTTGCAAGACGAAGAGGTTAATATTGAATACCTGCTTTTAGATGAAGATCAGCGAACATCTATCGTTATTGTTGACCTAGATGATAACGGTGAGCGCAGCTTTACTTTTATGGTTAAGCCGAGTGCCGACCAGTTCTTGCAGACCAAGGATATTCCAAAATTTCAGGCGAATCAGTGGTTGCATCTATGTTCAATTTCTCTTGCAAATGAACCCAGTAGAAGCACTATGTTTGAAGCGATTGAACGAATTAAAGCTGTCGGTGGTAACGTGAGTTTTGACCCCAACTTACGGGATGAAGTGTGGACTGATCCTTCAGAAATTAAGTCAGTGGTATTAAAGGCGTTGGCGAAAGCCGATGTGGTCAAGTTTTCTGAAGAAGAACTATTGTTCCTGACAGATGCTAAGACCCTTGAACAAGGAGTTAAGCAGCTCAAAAAACTTGATAACACACTGGTGCTTATTACTATGGGTGCAAAAGGCGCATTGGTTATTCATGATGGCTCTGAGAAACTGATCTCTGGTAGAGTAGTCAGTCCAGTGGACACCACTGGGGCAGGAGATGCCTTTATTGGTGGACTGATCGCTCGATTAGCTCAGAGTAACAATTGGAGTGACTCTGAAGTAGTAGCCGAAGCTGTGTTATGGGGCAATGGTTGTGGTGCCTTAGCAATCACCAAAAAAGGGGCAATGACAGCATTGCCAACCAAGGAAGAGTTAATGAAAACCATATGAAATTAAATGTTGATAGTTAGACGTTGCACAGCATCAATCATAGGGTGCTAAGGTACAATAATTGCTGCACTAGATAATTTGCCACTAAAATATCAGTCACATTTGCCAGTTGTAGTTATTTAAGACAATTATTGTGAGTATCAACAATGAAGAGCTTTACCCCGCTAGATTTGGATAATGAACTTCTACTCGATGTGGTCGATGAAGTTGATCTTCTTTGTGAAGATAGTGCCAATACATTGGTTTTGTTGAGCCATGACCCAAAAAACAGAGACCTGTTAGATAAATTATTCCGTTCTGTTCATACCATCAAAGGTGATGTTGGCCTTGCGAAGTTCGCTCCTCTTATTCCTCTCTTATCTGCCCTTGAAGATATTCTTGGATTAATGAGAGAGGGAGAAATGCAGTATGATGATTTACTATCAGACCTTCTGCTTAGTATTATTGAAGAAGTAAAATCGTTTGTTGATGACATAGCGAATTTAGGTAGCGTTATGTACGACGCGAAGATGTATATTGCAGCAACTCAAATGATGGCCAAAGTTCAGCCCGATAATATGGGTGACCATGAAGAATTGTTGACCAAATCGTTACATATTATTGAGCCACCGTTTGCCAGTAATATTGAACCTGCGCTTTTTTCTCAGGAATTGGATGATCTAAGAATTGACTGGTCAGGTGAAGTCGAGCCTGATTTGGTTTTTTTTCATAGCATAATGAAACCTGTTGAAGATCGAGTAGATAACTGGGAAGGACGCAGTAGTCGTCAACTAAAATTAGCATTGCTGTTGAATCAGTTCTCAGGAAAAGTTGTTGATGAACAACAATTAAGAGCCGCGGTTTATCTGCATGACTTAGGTATGTCCATTCTACCTTTGGCATTACTCAGACAAAAAACTGCGCTACTTGATTCAGAGGTCGCCTGCCTTCGAGGCCACGTACAGCGCAGCGTCAGCTTTCTTTCAGAAATGCCACACTGGACAGAAGCACGACAATTTATCTTAGATCACCATGAGCGTGCGGATGGGAAAGGTTATCCGCAAGGACTCAGTAACGTTGATATCTCTCACGGAGGGAAGATTTTAGCCTTAGTGGACGCATTTGAAGCCATGACACACGCTCGCGCCCATCAGGTTCATACAAAACGACATATATCCTATGCTCTGCAAGAAATCAATAACGCAAGCGGCAGCCAGTTTTGTCCTTACTGGGTAGATATCCTCAACAAAGTAATGGCGTCTATCATGACCAACTAGTACTACTTGCTGGGTCTAAGGGTCTAAATTAAGATGCAATCTTGTGATGGTCTGTCACCTCATTGAAGAGACGCGAGCCGTTTTTTCATCACGACGGTTGCATAAGAGAAAATCAATAATGTTGCGGGGCTTATCAACGGTTCGGTAATAACATTGCCACTGACCTTTAACGTTAATATCGATTTCGTCCATTCACTATAAAGACGCGACAGGTTTCTTTTTATGACGAGACCGGTGTTCGAGTACGGGAGGGGGCGACTTAATAACCCACCGATTGATGGTTGAGTGATCAACATCGATACCCCGCTCGGTCATAAGCCCTTCAATATCACGATAACTGAGTTGGTATGCATTTTTCTATAGCGTGCCTATCCTTGTTGTCCTGATTGAACTCACGTAAACGGAGAAGAGCCCCAGAGCTAATGTGAGCAATCGCTTATAGCTAGTATCAAAAAAACTACCCGTAGCCTTATAGAGGGGCAACTGCACACGGTGACAAGATTAAATGAAGCTTCAGGTGCTAAGTAGGATGAAACTTCATTACAAGGTGGAAGCCAAGTTCTGGATAGTACGACTTTTTTTATATAGCTTTGCAACAAATGTAACGTAAGAAGAGACTCATAGACTCAGTTCAAAAAACAATTATTCATGTTGATGATCAAATAGTACACATGATCACCATCAATAAGTGATGCAACGTAAGACGATAAATTAATAACAATTAATCAATTAGTTGCATTATTTATTTTCTATTGATGGGAATTAAATAATGTCTTTGTTCCTTAAATATTAAGTTAGCAACGTTACGTATTGTATCGTCGGATTGAGTCGTTAATAAAGTACACCCACAGTTTGTATGGTAATTCTCTATTAATGCTTTGCAGACAAAAAGTACAATACGATGCTTTCTTATCTTTATGAGGTATCTGTTTTATGCGTATCTTAAATTCGTTATGGCTTTTGAGCCTTCTATTTCTATCTGGTTGTTCAGGTATGATGGCAGCTTATAATGGGGCAACGGCTATGCAGAACGGAACTCAGGCCGAATATATTGAGAGCGTGGGAGGAAAATCTGCATTCGAAAAGTTGAGCGCAATGGAGCTTTCAATGCTTTGTTCAATGTATGCGACCACAGGAAAAATAAACACGTTTCACGATTGCACAGAAATAGTCATTCGCCGATTTAAAAACGACCCCGATCCTGCGACGCATTTTATAGTAGTTAGCAGCCATGAAAGTATGGTATTGACCCTTAACGGCTTAGGTCGTTATGAAGATGCAAATGACACTATAGACAGAGGCCTTGCACTACTTGACGAAATGGATTTACGTGAAGATGACCGATATGGACCTTTGATCAAAACAAGTGAGATCCAGCTTTATGCCGTTAAAGCTGTAGTGGCTCACGAGCTAGGAGATACGGTAGAAGAAGAGAAAGCCCTTACCTTTGTTGAGGAATCCATGCCTTGGTTAGACCAACAAAAGAAAAGGTATCGCGAAAAAACGAGTAAGACGTTGTCGCAAGTCTACCTTGCTCTGGGGGAATATGACCGCGCTGCTTATTTTGCTGGTGAACTCCCCGATGATGAACCGTCAGACTGGGATAATTTTGAAAAAGCAGCTGATGCAGTGACTACTTTTGGTTTAAGCCTAGTCATTGATGCCATAGCAGATGATCAAATAAGGCAAGCCGAACAAAAAGCTAAATTAGCCTTTGATATCAGACTGTATTTTATCGCAAGAGCAGATCTCGAGGGGGAACGCTATGAAGATGCACTAGAAAACTTCAAAGCACTCGAAGGCTATACATCCATTTCTAAAGACTTCAACCTACACTGGATGTACTGGTATGATTACGGAAGAACTCATTTAGGCTTGGGGGATACCGAACAAGCGCTTGCTATGCTCGAAAAATCGATTGATGTGATTGAGTCCCAGCGTACCGATTTTCACAGTGAAATGGGGAAAATGGGGTTTGCACAAGGTAAGCAACAGGCCTATGCACTTATGATAATGACTTTGCTCGAAGTAGGAACTAATGAAAAAGCATTCGACTATGTTGAGCGTTCCAAGGCTAGGGCTCTTATCGATTTGCTCGCCGCGCGCGAGAACTTAGACTTAGGTGCGGATCAGGAAGCGAACGACTATTTAGCGCAATTACAACAAGTTGAATCACGGATACCGATGAGTATTGAACCTGTCCCGGAAGATGAGACAAGAGGGTTGATTCGTGTACCGAAGAGCAAATTAAGAGATAAATATCCAGAGCTCACTTCATTGATAAGCGTCGATACACAATCTAGTGAACAAGTAGGTTTGTTACTCAAAAAGAATGAAATGTTGGTGGAATATTATCTGGCTGGTGACAATCTGATGGCGTTTGTCATAGAAGATGGAAAATTGAGTGTCTACCCACTCAATGGAAAAAATCTTTCTGAAAATATTCGTACTTATCGTAATGCATTGATGAAAACACGTAACGAATGGAAAAAACCCTCGAAGGTTCTCTATGCTCAACTTATTCGCCCATTCGGCAGTAGGGTTAAAAACAAAAGCTTAGTAATTGTTCCCCATGGTCCACTTCATTACCTGCCTTTCTCTTCACTTTACGATGGGCGTACTTTTATGGTGGATAAATCTCAAATTCGTCTAATGCCGAGTGCTTCTGCGATGAATTATGTAGGAAATGAAGTTCAAGGTAACAAGAAAATGATGATTCTAGGAAATCCTGAGCTAAACAACCCAGAAGCTAACCTACCTGGCGCAGAAAAAGAAGCGAAGGCTATTGCCGCACTTTGGTCAGACGTTGACATCAGAGTAAAAGATGAGGCGACAGAAACAGCGTTGAAAAACAATGCTGGAGATTACAGTATGTTTCATTTTGCTAGCCACGGGGTGTTCGATCCTAATAATCCGCTCGAATCCAGTCTGCTTCTCTCCCCGGATCAACAGAATGATGGTCGACTGACCGTTGCTGAAATCTATGGGATTAGGATTAACGCAGATCTTGTAACGCTGTCTGCTTGTGACACCGGGCTTGGGGATGTCGTTAATGGTGACGATGTTGTTGGACTAAACCGTGGGTTCCTCTATGCAGGTGCAGACTCTATTCTCGCTAGCCTCTGGCCAGTTGAAGATGAGCCTACCGCGTATTTCATGCAATCATTTTATGGTTATCTAAAGAATAATGACAAAGTTGATGCGTTACAGTTAGCTCAATTGAAGACCCGTAAAAAATATCGTCACCCATCTCGTTGGGCTGCCTTTCAGTTAACTGGCGCGTCTAAGTAAAAAGTGTATACAGTGAAGATCTCTTAATTTTGGAATGGTGAGCGCTAAGGGGTATTTTAACAATGAAGATTCAATGGATTAGAATTTGCTCTATCTTGGGAGCAGTTTTCTTTAGTTGCAATATAATCGCTACCGAAGAATTCCTTTCATGGAAGAAAAAGAATAACGAAAGTTTTCAGTCCTATAAAAGTGATGAACGAGCGGCATTCAGACAAGCTTTGAAATCAGAGTGGGAGAGCTTTAAGTTAATTCAGCCTAAAAACCTTTATAGTGAGCCAAAATTAGATACCGCTCCTGTTGCACCGTTAAAATCTGAACCTCTTATAGATATGCCTAAAAAGAATGAGCCTGATATTACGGTGCCCATGGACATGCCTAAGCTTCAACCGCCAAAATTGAATCAGATTGAAATTAACTATTTGACAAGGCAGTTCAGATTACCTGAATTCAACCCTAGATATTTACCGTTGAGTGTCGGAAAAACAAATATTACCAGTGCGTGGGAGAGCTTATATCCTGATTTAGAAACGTTGGTCAAAACTATATTTGAAAGCGCTGAATTAAGTGATTTATCGGATTGGGCGTTAATTTCATTGCTTAACGAATATGCACTTGAAGTGAACAACTATGATAGCAACGGTAGTCGGTTTATGCTTTGGGGGATGTTAATTGAACTCGGATTCGACGCGCGGTTGGCATATGATGATATAAACCTTTATTTGCTGTTACCAAGTCAACAAAAAATTTACGGTAAGTCGTCAATCAAAATCGATGATGTTAACTACTATATTTTTATCGGCGAGTTACCTAACAATCCAATATATACATACATCGCTAGCCAACCAAGTCAAAAGCGTTTCGATTTCTCATTTTCTGATAAACAACCGATTAAAGGACTTATTCCTGAAAAAAGAACGTTGAGTGATTCTCATACTGGTTTAGATGTGAGCTACCTTATATACCCCCAGCTAGAAGATTATTATCGAAACCACCCATCTTTGGACTTTATTTGGTACTTTCGGGTGTCATTAAAAGATGATTATTATTTGACTTTAATAGATAGCTTAAAAAATAAATTAAATAACTACCCCGTAACTACTCAGGTTAAAATGTTACTTAGTCTTATTCAATATGGATTTGAATATGAACTCGATAACGATCAATGGGGTGAAGAATACTATTCTACACCAATGCACACACTGATGCTAAAGGCTGCTGATTGTGAAGACCGATCATTCCTATTTTCATACCTAGTCGAACAAGTAGTTGGTATTGACACTGTCGGTCTCAAATACCCGGGCCACCTTGCTGTTGCAGTAGGCTTAGACGAATCTGAAACTGATATCGGTGCAGATCATGTGAGGGTAAATGGTCGAAAATTTTTCATCGCTGACCCAACATACATTGGCGCGACCATAGGTGAAACTATGCCTATGTTTAAGAATGTTATCCCAATGATTATTACGGACTAGCGTTAGCAATACGTGTTTGAGAATGGTCGACTAATTTTATTTCAAGGAAGTTTAAGTACATACGATATGAGCAGAAAATATTTAACATTATGGCTGGTTTTTTTAAGTGCGATAACCTCTCAATGTCTGGGTGCCAGAACTTTAGAAGGGGATGGTTATGGCAGTGATCTCAAAAAAGCCCAAAAGTCTGCTTTGGCGACATTGGCGAGTAACATTTACGTCAATGTTGAAAGTAAGTCTTCAACATATCAAGACACCACAGGAATTAACAAATTTAGCTTTGAAGCGACAGTCACGACTAATATTCCAATGTTTGGTGTCAGATACAAGTGTATGAAGAAAAGAAATGAGCATTTTTGCACCGCAGTTTTGGATACAAACTCTTCTAATCCATTATACAAAAGAGAAATAAAGAGATTGGTAGATGACATCAATGACAACTACAGCATTATTGTTGCAATGGAACAATCTGCAAAATTGGACATTTTATATTCGTTGCTTTCGACATTACGGCAGTATGAAAAACTTGTGGTCGTTGCTAGTTTATTAGCCGACAGGAACATTAATATTGATAAGCCAAACATTACAACACAACAGGTAATCAGCAAGATAACAGAGCAACAAAGCGCCGTTCGGTCATTAAATGTTGCAGCGCGACTTCTTAATCAACAAATCGATGAGAAAAATATATACATAAAACCAATAACACTCATGAACTCTAGAGAGATAACGCCTTTCTCGTCAGCTCTCAATGAGGAAGTTAAGTCTCTTCTTAAAACGGTAAAGACAAAAGAACGTGCGGCTTTTTTGTTGACTGGAAATTATATTGAAAGCAATTCGGGGATTAAAGTCAGCTATGACCTTTCTGACAAAGATGGAAAGACACTAAAATCATTTGTCGTTAACTTATTACCCGAAAGCTATGTAGACTTTAGGACGACGCCTTTAGCTCCAGATTTTGATCAGTTACTTCATAGCGGTTATGCAGTGTCGAGTGACTTTAAAGCTGCTTTGGCAACAAATAAAGGGATACGAGGACTGCTGTTTAAAGAGTGGGAAAAAATAGAGTTGCTTACAAAAGTCAACCAACCCGGTTATTTCTACATAGTCGGTTACACCAAAAAGGCCAAGCTAGAGCAGTCTTATCTTGTTGACCTAAATGACGCTCCAGGAGACCGCCGATTTATTACCTATGTTAACGCTGATGAAGTGAATAAATGGATATCACTTGGTGAGTTTGTTGTTGAGAGACCATTTGGTATAGAGAGCCTACAACTGGTGGCATCTACTCATGACTTATTGGGTTATCTCCCATCTTATAAGTACTCTTTCGAGAGCGGTTATTATGTGATATCGGATGATATAGAAGAAGGATTGAAACAAACTCGAGGGATTAAAAAAGTAAAAAAAACAGGCAGCAGTAAGTCTGAAGCGGTTTTGTTATTTACAACTGAAAGTAACTAATAATGGAAAATTGTTTTTATAACAATATGAGGCAAGGTGGATAAGATGAAATTTAATAAGTTGGCGATAGTATTGTTTGCGGCTGGTTTTGTAAGTGCATGTAGTAGTACGTCAGATGAGCGACAGGCCGCTTCTGATCAATCCAACCAAGTGGTTGAAAAGAGCTGGTGTACTTTTGATGATGGAAAAACAGAAGCACCTGAGTTTTTTTGCACTGGAAATATTGATAACTTTGTAGTCACTGGGCGTGGGTCTTCTCCGAAATCTAGTTCCGGTATGAACTTCATGGTTCAGCAAGCAGCATTAGCGGCACGGGTTGAACTTGCACAAAATGTAAGGACTCAAGTAAGCAACATGGTTAAAAGCTATCTTGGCACCACTGGTGTTTCAGATCAGACTAGTATCGACGCCGCTGCATCTAGTACTTCAAAATCCATAACGGATGAGTCGTTAATGGGGTCTAGAATTATTCGTCGTGTCGTTGGACCAGAAGGTGAGGTCTATGTTTGGGTTGCTATCGATGAGAAAAACTTGGTCGCTAAAGCTCAAAATGCAGTTCGCACAAGTATGGCAAATGACGAAGCAGCATGGCAAAAATTCCAGGCAGAAAAATCGCATGAAGAAATGAGTAAAGAGATCGCAGAGCTAAGGGCTAGGCAATAATTACACCTGTTATATCGTTTGGTTCGTAACATGAAATAAAAATACAGCGACTGAATAGATCAATAGATAAAAGGGACATACACTTCAATTATTCAGATGTATGCCCTTTTCGTATTCGAAGATAGTGCCAATACGTTGGTCATGTTGAGTTATGACCCCAATAATCAGGGTCATACAAAACGAGATATATCCCTATGCTCTGTAAGAAATTAATAACGAAATATCCTTAACAAAATAATGGCGGCTATCATGGCTTAATGATGACTAACAAGAAGGTGGGGAATGAATCCATATGAAATTAGCCGCAATCCTGTGGGACTACGATGGCACATTAGTAAACTCTGTTCCTAAGAACATCGACATAACTAAGTCCATATTATCGATTGTCGCCCCTCACTTGACGGGAAACAATCTACCTAAATATTTACTGAGTGAGACGGCTTATCACATAGCGAATCATGCCGCTAAAAACTGGCAGGAGTTATATTGTAAATATTATGGGCTGACAGAAAGTGAAATGTTAAAAGCAGGGTCACTTTGGGCCGAGCACCAAAATAGCAACCAAACAACCGTACACTTATTTGATGGAATTGATCGTACTATTCGACAGTTTTCTCACATTCCTCATGGTATCTGTTCGCAAAACTCGCAGCAAAATATCTGGCGTGTTTTAAGAGACAACGAACTTGATCATTCATTTCGAGCGATTATTGGTTACGACGACGTAGATAATGAGTCACAGAAGCCACATCCAAGTAGTGGAGTAAAATGCCTTGCGAAATTGTTTGATGACGTTGTAAACAAATGGGTCATGTATATTGGTGATCATGAAGCCGACGCTGAGTTTGCAAAAAATATCGAAGCTGAGCTAGGGAATGGTTTGAAAGTTATTTCTGTTGCCGCTGGCTATAGTGGCGCGAACCCAGATGAGTGGCGAGTAAAACCGGATCACGTTGCAACGAATGTGTCTGAATTACAGACGATAATTCTAAAGTACAGCGAGTAAAATACAGTCGAAATTTTGAAAATGCAGAGAGTAAAATATTCTATAATTGTGTTTCTTCATCTGCTTAAAACCACTCATTATTGATGGTTACAATGACAAGGAAGTGAATATGAACACGTCATATAAAGGTCAATGCTTGTGCGGATCTATCACGTTTGAAGTTGATGAAATTCAAAAAAAGATGGGTCATTGTCACTGCAGTATGTGCCGTAAATTTCATGGTGCGGCCTATGCAACCTATGGAGAAGCACGTAGTGAGCATTTTAAATGGCTCTCAGGAGAAAAACTGCTTAAGACATATGAAGCTTATAATGGTACGAGAAGACAGTTTTGCTCGACGTGTGGATCTAGCTTGCGCTTTATTCCTTCGAATGATGCTGGCGAATTTGTTGAGTTTGCTTTAGGCGCATTGGACACGGATATACCCCATAAACCTGACGCTCATATCTACACCAAATATGCTGCTAACTGGTGTGAAATATCCGATCAGCTTCCAAGGTTTGAAGAAGGGCGAAACCGCTGAGTTTCTACAAGCGTTAGTGAATAAACTAAGTCTCCATGACCAAATATCGGTTGAGAAAAGCTTTTTCAACCGATGTTTGGTAACAAAATGGTTGTCACTAAGGAATCATATACTCGGATCATGTGGGTGCGGTTGTCCGGTTTTGGTTTCTAAGTATTGTTTTAGACTGATAACCAGAAAGAAACCCCATTTAGCGTTGCAGTGTTGGTAGAAATCATCGGGTTGTTCCCAACCGTGGTGAGCGAATCTAAGGCATGATCCGCGATCATCTTCAGAGATTGAAAAAACAAATTCACCGGTTTCAACCCATGGCCCACCAGTACATTGCCATCTCACCTCTTTATCCGTGATCGATGAGAGTAACGTCATCACGACTTGATGTTCTCCATTAGGGCCAAATGAAAAGGTGAGTTCATCACCTTGTTGTTCTGTTTTCGTCCACCAGTTCGATAATCCTTCTGTGGTCGTTAACGCTCGAAATAGTTGATTAGGTGATGCTTCGATGACTATTTTGTGAAGTATGCTATGCATGTGTATCTCCTAGTAGGAAAAATAGTTAACCATTAGGTGTACTATTTTTCTGTAATAAATGAGCGAATTGCTCATTTCGAGTGTATGTCTAAATATCTAACACTCGAAACAAATTCATTGCGACTTTTTTATAGGTGGAATGAATTTAACGTTGTTGCTCTAAGAGCGTACTGAGACTGTCGAAACTACTCATCCAGCCAAATCGATGCCCATTAAGTGCAACGTCGTCAGGTAATTTCTCATGTTTAAGTTGTAATAACGTTGTTTGTCCCTGAGGGATGAAGTTTAACTCAACGATGGTGGTCGCTTTGTGTCCAACACTGCCTTGGCAGGATTGGTTCTCAATCTCCCATGTAAAGATTAGTGTGGTTGGTTTATGGACTTCAAGGTACTCACCGTAGTGCCTTATTAGATTTTTATCTGGTGACTCAATAGTGATGTCATAGCGACCATTTTTTTGACAATTTGCTTCAACTTTCACAACCGAGAAGTGTTCAGGTCCAAACCATTGCGCGAGCATTTCGGCATTTGTCCATGCGGCAAATACGCGTTCTATTGGAGCGTTGAATACGTGTTCAAGTTCAAGGGTCTCATTAAACGTCAGTGCGCTCATTATGATTGCTCTTCCTTCGCCAAAAATACATCCAGTGCATTAAACTTGTTATCCCAAAACTTCTGGTAAAATGTCATCCAGTCAGAAGCCTGCTTTAACGGCTCTGGGTCGAAGCGGCAGTGGTGCACTCGACCATCAATGGTTCGTTTTAATAATCCTGCGTTTTCTAACACTTTGACATGCTTAGTAATGGCCGATTTTGTTATGTTGAAGGGCATAGATAAATCTGCAATAGACATCTCGTCTTGACCTAGTCGTATTAACATCTCACGGCGCGTTGGGTCAGATAACGCGGAAAAAACCTGGGAGAGTTGTTGTTCATTATAGTTAACCATATGGTGTACTATAGTTGTTGAATGTATTTTGATCAAATTTTTATTTTCTTGTGCATGACGCTGGTATATCGTACTAAATCAAACACTCTCAATTTCAATAATGTGTCTAGAGGTTTCCCATGAATAAACTTAGATTGAAGGCTGCAGAGCGTGATTTTTTGTTGCAGTTCCCTCAAGGCTTTTCTGATCCTGAAATGGCCAAAATTGCTAAGAAACATCGAGTGCCTCAGATGATAGAGCAGTGTCAGAGTTTGTTTTCTGCGGAATCCTTCAGCAAGCCGCAACTGGTTGCTGAAAACATGATCAAGGTGATCAGTCGATCTTCGATGGTTTCCTTGTTCGAAAAACCTAAATTGCGAGATTGGGTAAAGGGAATGACACATGATGAAAGAGAGAGTTATGCATACGCGCTGAAAGATATGCTGCACGGCGACCAAGAATATGGTTTTAACATTATGGGCGATTTGTTAAGGCCTGCTCGGTTAGCCAAATGGTCACTGATGACGATTATTCCTAACTACTATGCGCCACTTGATGAAGTTTTTGTAAAACCGACGACGGCGAAAGGCGTAATAAAGTATTTTGAACTGAAAGACTTAGAATACAAACCTACTCCTAGCTATGATTTCTATCTAAAATATCGCTCACAAATTATTGAAATGAGAGCGCTTGTCGATGGGTCCCTTAAACCGAACAATGCCGCTTTCTGTGGTTTTTTAATGATGACCACCAGTCAATAGAAATAGGTTCAATTATTGGATTGTATCGACGCTCTATATTGTCAATAAAGCGTCGATAAGAACTAATAATATCGTGTGTTAGCCCATGTTTACTGTTTATGTTTAATGTCTATTTAAACGATTGTTAACGGAGATAATTCATGGTTTAGAGTGCCATTTTTTTTATCATTCCAGATTCAGCATGCCCCGGAATATTACAAGCTAACTCTACGTTTTTTTCTCCGTGGAAGTGCCATAAGAGTTGTTTCGCTTTTCCCGGTTTAACGGTGACCGCGTTGCCACTATCGTGTGCGTGATTACCCATAGCCTTCATCATTTCACGATGCTCAATCTGCTCACTCGCGCTACCGATAGAAAATTCATGGTCAATTTTTCCTGTGTTCATAATCACGAATTGAACCACATCATTGGTCTCAATTTGTACCTCTTTCTTGAATCGGATTTTCATATCGTCAGATAAAAGAACGTGTACTACCTTCGTCGGTTTTGCACCCGCTGCAGGCATGCCAACATCTGTCATTCCTTCCATTGCCATGCCATTTGAATGATCCATCGTCATTTCTGTCGAGTGGCCCATTGCGTTGTGACCCATCTCTTTGTGTCCAGAATTTGAATCTGCTATTGCCGTACCAGTAATGGTGATAAGAGCTAAAGTAATCAATGATTTTTTCATGTGTATTCTTCCTATAAAAATGATATTCGCTTTGAGCACAACCAACGAGGATGCGCTCGGTAAATGAGATTTAAGACGGTGTGATTGATCTCGGTAATCGCTTTATTTCACGTTGTTTCCAGAGCTTAAATACGGCTGGTAATACCAACAATGTGAGAAGGGTTGCCGAAACCATACCGCCAATCATTGGGGCGGCAATGCGTTGCATTACTTCAGAGCCCGTTCCCGTTCCGTACATGATAGGGATTAAGCCAATGATGACGGTTGCAACCGTCATCATTACAGGGCGTACCCGCAAACCAGCCCCTTCAATGATGGATTCGAATAAGTCCGTTGATGTGAGAATTTGGTCTCGTTCAGCAAGATCAAGCTTACGGTGGTGCCAAGCCTGATTGAGATAGACCAACATGATCACACCTATCTCAACCGCAACACCGGACAGGGCAATAAACCCAACACCAACTGCAATTGAGAAATTGTAATTGAGGTAATGCATGAGCCATAGCCCTCCAACCATTGCCAATGGAAGTGTTGCCATAATGATCAACACTTCTCCGACCCTTCTGAAGCTTAAGTAGAGTAAAAGCATGATGATTGTGAGCGTAATAGGAGTAACAACGCTTAATCTGGCTTTTGCTCGTTCCATATATTCATACTGTCCAGACCATGCTAATGAATACCCCGCAGGTAGGTTAAGCTGCTCAGCTACTTCTTTTTGTGCTTGAGCAACATAAGAACCCAAGTCTCGCCCTTCAATATCAACAAACACCCAGCCATTCGGACGGGCATTTTCTGTTTTTATCATTGGAGGGCCATCTTCAAAACGTATGTCCGCAACATCAGCTAAAGCAATACGAGCACCATTTGGAGTAACTAAAGGGAGGCTTTGGAGCTTATCCACCGAATCTCGGTAAGATTGTGGGTATCGTACGTTAATTGGGTAGCGTTCCAATCCTTCTGTTGTTTCACCGACGTTCATGCCTCCAATCGCGGTTGATACCACCTGCTGAACCTGTTTAATACTCAACCCGTATCGGGCTGCCTGCTTACGTTTGATGTCTATCGTCACGTAACGCCCCCCAGCAACACGCTCTGCATAAACAGAAGCGGTTCCTTCAACTCCGTTTAATAATGGTTCTAACTGTGCCCCAATTTGTTCAATAGTTTTTAAATCGGGGCCGGCTATCTTTATTCCAATCGGTGTTTTTATGCCTGTTGCCAGCATATCGATACGCGTCTTGATCGGCATTACCCAAGCGTTCGTCAGGCCGGGAAATTGGATGAGATTATCCAACTCTTTACGCAGTGATTCTGTTGTGACGCCTTCACGCCACGCTTCTTTTGGCTTTAACTGGATGACGGTCTCTATCATCGTTAATGGTGCAGGATCAGTTGCACTTTCAGCGCGTCCAACTTTGCCCCACACTGTTTCAACTTCCGGAACGGTTTTAATCAACTTATTGGTTTGTTGTAAGAGCTCTCTAGCCTTACCGATTGAGATACCCGGATAGGTTGTTGGCATATACATGAGGTCGCCTTCATCCAATGGCGGAATGAATTCACTGCCCATTTTGGTTAATGGAATATACGCTGACGACAAGATCAAAAGCGCAACGATAACCATGGATTTAGGGTATTTGAGGCTAAGATTTAATAGTGGGCGATAGAGTGCAATAAGCGTTCTGTTTACTGGGTTTTTGTGCTCAGGTAAAATTTTACCTCGCACAAAATAGCCCATTAATACAGGTACCAAAGTTATAGAAAGCCCAGCAGATGCGGCCATTGCAAACGTTTTGGTAAAGGCAAGAGGGGAGAACATCTTCCCTTCTTGACCTTCTAGTGCAAATACAGGCACAAAACTAAACGTAATAATGAGTAATGAGAAGAAAAGTGGCGGTCCCACTTCTTCTGCTGCACGCCCAATGACTTGCCAACGGTTTTTGTCTGTTAATGGTGTACGTTCGATGTGCTTGTGTACGTTTTCTATCATGACGATAGCGCCGTCTACCATGGCGCCAATGGCGATAGCAATTCCACCAAGTGACATAATGTTGGCATTTATTCCCTGTGAATGCATAACAACAAATGCCGATAAAATCCCCACCGGAAGGCTTAACGCAATGACTAAGGAAGAGCGGATATGAAACAAAAATAGCGCACATACAACAGCAACAACCAAAAACTCTTCCGCGAGTTTTTCCCATAGGTTCTGTACCGCATTGTTGATCAATGTAGAGCGATCATAGGTTGCGACGACTTCAACCCCTTCAGGTAAGCTCGATTGAAGTTGAGTGAGTTTCTCTTTCACGTTGGCAATAACGTCACTCGCGTTCTCGCCGAATCGCATGACAATTACGCCACCAACGGCTTCCCCTTCACCATTAAGTTCCGATATTCCTCTGCGCATTTGAGGACCCAAATTGATATCAGCAATATCACCTAAAAGAAGCGGGGTTCCTGTACTGGTCACTTTTAGCGGAAGAGACTTGATATCTTCAATACCAGAAAGGTAACCTGTGGTTCTGACCATGTGCTCTGCTTCAGCAACTTCGATGACCGAGGCGCCGGTTTCCTGATTACCCGATTGAATAGCCTGATTCACTTGTTGTAGCGTTAAGTCATAGGCTCTAAGTTTCGCGGGATCAATTTGAACCTGATACTGCTTCACCATACCGCCGACCGTTGCTACTTCGGAAACGCCCTTAACCGTTTGAAGTTCATATTTTAAGAACCAATCTTGAATACTTCGTAATTGGGCAAGGTCATGTTGACCGGTTTTATCTTGCAGTACGTAACTATATACCCAGCCGACACCAGTGGCATCCGGACCTAGTGTCGGTTTTGCATTCGCAGGCAACTTTGGAGCCACCTGACTTAAGTATTCTAATACACGTGACCGTGCCCAATACATGTCGGTATCATCGTCAAAAATGATATAAACGTACGAATCACCAAAAAATGAGTAGCCACGAACGGTTTCGGCTCCCGGTACGGCGAGCATAGCGGTCGTCAGTGGATAAGTTACTTGGTCTTCTACTACCTGAGGTGCTTGTCCAGGATAACTGGTTTTTATAATCACCTGAACATCTGACAAATCAGGCAGGGCATCAACGGGTGTATTTTTAACACTGTAGAGCCCGGCAAAGACGAGGAAAAAGGTGGCGACCAAAACCAAAAATCGGTTGTTGATCGACCATCTTATAATGGCAGTAATCATTATTGGCCTCCTGCCTGTTCAATCAACATTAATTGTGTTTCTGCACCTGATTTACTGACTAGAAATCGAATGGCCTGCCCTTCAGAAAATGGCGTTAAATCGATGGCCTCATCCACAGAAAAGTTCATTTCTCCCGCTTCCCATCCCCATTCGGTGACCGCTTCATGGTTGACAGTAATCATGCCAAAATCAGCCATTAACATGCTAATGCTGCCATCTATCCATACGTCGTTAGCGATAACAGTGTCTCCGACTTTATAGTCAGTTATCTCGTATTGTCCGCCCTCGGTTTTTTGAATTTCAAAATCGATGGTTTGCCCTTTTTGCACACCCTCAATATTAATACCATCAGCGAAGGTGAAGTTCATCACCATTCCCGGCCATTGCCACTCTTCAACGGGTTGGTGGTTAATGGTTACCATGCGGTGGTCGATCATGGCATCGGTAATCTCACCAACTGCCCAAACGCGAAGCTGGTTTGCCTCTTCTAAACCGTTAATTCGTGACAGGTCTGCACGCTGACTAGATTCGGAATCAAGCATAAACTGTGCAGAAGTGACAACTTTATCGCGATCAGATAATCCAGCCAGTACCTCTATTTGGTCAGATGTTTCACGCCCAATCTGAATGCGGGCAGAGCGATACTGGCCATTGCCCTCAGCCAATACCACACGAGTCATGCCACCTGAGCGAATCACCGATTCTCTTGGTATAGTCAAAACAGGCGCTTCTGAGCGGGCCTTCAAAGTGACGTTGGCAAACATGTTTGGTTTGAGTTCGTCGTTATTGTTAGAGAATTTCAACCTGACACGCAGTGTTCTGGTTTTAGGATCGAGAATTGGATAAATGAAATCGACAGTGCCATTCCACGCTTTACCGGGAAAAGAGCTTAATGTCATTTCTGCTTCTGTTCCTATTTTTACCCAATGAGATTGGCGTTCAAAAACCTCAACGTCAGCCCAGACTTCATCAAGAGGTCCGGCACTAATAATCGTTTGTGCAGGTGAAACATAGCCACCTTCTCGAACCTTAAGAGACGCTATCACGCCATTTTCTGGTGCTTTTATGGCTACATTCTGACTTGCTCGTCCTGCTTTGAGAATTTGTTTCACTTGAGGCTTGTCTATACCCAAAGCAGTTAGACGATCCGTTGCTCCGTTGATAAGAGCTTTTCTCCCAGAGCGATAGGCGTTAAGCAATTCTTCTTGAGCTTTAACGAGTTCTGGAGAGTAGATAGTGAAGAGAACATCGCCTTTATTAACGGCTTGCCCTACTGCATCTATGTTCAGCTTTTCTACCCAGCCGCTCACTCGTATGTTGGTTTGCCATAAACGACTTTCATCAAAATTAATGTACCCCACCGTTTCAATTTCAGGGATCAACACATTGAAGCTGACATTAGCGGTTTTGACGCCTAAGTTGTTTTCAACCGCAGGATTAATTTTTACTGTGCCTGGCTTCTCACTGCCATCCGCGGTGTTGATATCGTCATACACAGGAATTAGGTCCATCCCCATAGGTGATTTACCGGGTGAATCACGCTGATAGTTAGGGTCCATCGGAGCGACCCAATATAGAGGGGCTTTTTCAGTGGTCCTAGACATATTCTCTGACGTCATATCATGGTTGGAAGTTAGATATTGATGACCGGTAAATCCTAGAACGCCACCGATCAAGAGCGTTAGCGTTGCTATTGGTAGTGTTTTCATTATTTGTTTTTCCTAGAAGCCATATCAGCACTGAGTTCGATAATATTTTGATCGTAACGATTTAAGGTATAGGCGAGTTGATTCATTGTTTTGTCTAAATCTGAGAGCAATTTGGCCTCTTCAATAGCCATTGTCAGTTCGTCTCTTGTTGCCAAAATCAGTTCATTAAACTGCACCGTGTTATTTTCGTAACCACGCTCTATTGCTTTCGTTCGATTGTGTGCCTGTTTTAAAAGCACACTCTGATATCGTTCAATTCGTTGCGCTAAATTGCTTTTGTCAATGAACAGCGTGTTTACTTGCGCATTCATCTGTACAAGGAGTAAGTCTTTTTGAGATTTGGCTGCACCAACTTGATATTGGGCGGCAGCATGGGTTCTATCTTGTCGTTTATCCGTGAAAAGGGGGATGTCCATCGTTAAATAAGCACTGACCAAATCAGACGCTGGCTTACCATTCATTCCATTAGATTGACGATAGGCATAACCCACTTCTACACCAAATTGGGGTGCATAAGCCTCTTCTGCGATACGAACTTGAGTCTCTTTCGTTAAGATATTTTTGTCGGCGGCCAGAACTTTAGGGTGCTGCGTGAGCAAGTCATAAAAGTGAGTAGTATTTTCCGGAAGTTGGCTTATTTGCGCTTCTATATTTGTCCAGTTAAGGCTAAGTTGTTGTCCAATATTAATATTTTCTACGTACTCAATTCCAACCCACTCTGATAGCTGGGTGCGAACTCGCTGTTGCATTTGTTGGTTTTGCTGTAATTTCTCATCTAATTTACTGACCTGCATTTCCGCAAACAAAAGGTCCTGAGCTTCGCTCTTTCCTAAGGAATAGTTGGTCTGAATAAATGTCGTCATGTCACCCATCAAATCACGCATCTCTTCTGTTAATTGATTCACACGTCCAAGATATTGAAGTTCGATCCATTGACGAGTGATATTTTTGACTATATCCAATTTACGTAATTGTAATTGCTGTTCGACCACCTGTGATTGTTGCTCGAAACGCTGTTGGGACAAATCTAATGTCGAGCCACGGCTGAACTGCTGGGCTAATCCAATAGAAATATTGGTCATTGGATCGTCATCAAATTGAAAGCTGTCAACCGGTAAACCACCGACACCAATTTTCATTTTTGGATCCATAAGAGTGGAACTTGCTATTCCGGTTTCTTTAAGGGATAAAACAGTAGAGTTAATCTGGCTGAGACCATGATCTTGCAATACGGCAAGTTCAATAATTTCGTTTAATGAGTAGTACTTACCATCTTGGGCATACAATGGTGCCGATATTGCACTTAATGCGAGTGCTATCGCTATAGGCTTTATGTTCACTTATATTCCAATCGTTAACTGGCGCAAATAGGCCGCAATAGCGTAATATTTGCAAATAAAACAGATCACACGGAAAGATTCCGTGTAAAAACGATGTTGATGACGTTAAATCATCAGAAAGGAATTAAGCGATAGGGGGTTTATAGAGCGCATTAGCAATTGAGCTTATACGTCTTGAAGGTTCTTTTGAGATTAAGATTAAACTGTGTGGTTGGGTATGACTGTGTACCGACTCGATGATTAATGAGAAACTTACTACGCAGCTAATGGCATTACATTGATGATCTGAGGTTATATTATCAGGGTTACAACATGATGCTTCAAAATCAACGGTGTTTTTCATTGAAGATGCGCAATGACTATCTGGCGTATCTGATTCCATCGTCATTTGGTGAGTAGCATCGGTTTGATCGGTAACTGTAACCTGATTTGCTACGGCCATTTGAATCGGCATAAGAGGGGTACTAGACACAATACTGGATAGCAATAAAGCAACCAGTGTGATTGTCGTTAACCAAATTGTGCGCATTTTGTTTTGCATCACAAGCTCTTAGTCCAAATGATTGAACGGTCAATATCTATTAAACTCCATTCTATGTCAATATATAGATACTAACCATCGATATATTTTCGAACGCTATGTCAGCGAAAAAAGCCATGTACAGTTTAGTGACGGTTTTCTTTATAGAGTAAGCCGAACACTTTGATGTTTATAAAGATTCCGGGCTCTTTAACCAATCCGCATTCAGTTTTTCCGTGGATCCTAAATAGTCGACCATCCATTCAATCAGCTTGTGGCTTGAATCTCGTTTCCACACCAAGCAGCATTGGCTGGGTTGTTGTGGACGAGGGATTTGCTTTCTAACCAGCTCTGCCTCTTTAACTAGAGGTGCGGCAATATGGCGAGGAAGATAGCCGACTCCGACGCCACTTTTAATCAATTCAATCGCACTAAACCAATTGGGTAATAATAACCGACGCTGCGCCTTATAATTTCCAAAATGCCGTTTGGGTAATTTAATGGATGTGTCATCAAGGCATATGAACGGATAGTCCGCCAATTGATCCTCTGATATGTTTTCTATGTGAGCTAAAGGGTGTGTGGCTGACAAGACAAAATCCCATTCGACAACCCCCATATCTTTCACACTAAAGTCACCATTTACGGGGATGGACGATGTGGCTCCAATCACGATATCTGTGCGCCCTTGAGCAATGGCATCCCATGAACCGTTGAATACCTCCATGTTAATTTGCAATTCAGATTGGCTAAATGTGTCGTAGAACACCTCTATCATCGGTTTTAGTTGTTCTAATTTTACTACGTTGTCTACCGTTACTCTCAAGCGAGATTGCCAGCCCAATGCCGCTCTTTGTGTTTGGGTTTTAACGTCTTCCATATGCATTAATAGTTGTTCAGCTTCCGCGACCAAAATTTTTCCTGCCGATGTTAGCTCTACTTTTCTAGGTAACCGCCTAAAAAGTACGACATCTAATTCCTGTTCCATTTGACGGATGTTGTAGCTAATGGCAGACGGAACTTTGTGAAGCAAACTTGCCGCTGCCGTAAAACTCTCTAAGCGCGCAACGGTAACCAGTGTTTCTAACGAGGATTTGGAAAACATATATAGCCTTCAAAAAATTTGATTCATAACCACTAAAAATGTCGCTTAATTTGCGATTTACTTAGGTATACCATCATCGACTCTTTATACATGAACATTACTTAGAAATAAGTGTAATCAAATTATTTAGTCGAGAACACCATGAACGTATCAAAATTACAAATTTTTTATTTATCAGCACTTTCTATGTTGGGCTTTGTCGCCACCGACATGTATCTACCTGCATTTGATTCAATGCAATCTTTTTTTGCAACTGGTCCTCAGCAAGTTGCGCTTTCACTGACTGTTTTTCTAACGGGCATGGGTATTGGCCAACTAGGATGGGGTGTGTTATCAGAAAAATATGGATACCGGAAATCACTAATAGCCGGTCTTTTTATCTTCTCAGTCGCCTCGTTTGGCCTTATCTACAGCACTCAAGTTTGGCATCTACTGACATTTCGATTCATTCAAGCGATAGGTGTCTGTGCGCCTGCCGTTATATGGCAAGCGATGGTCATCAGCCGTTATCCTGAAAAGGTTAGCCAGCAGCTATTTGCTACCATCATGCCTCTTGTCGCGTTATCACCAGCGTTAGCACCGCAATTGGGCGTGCTGTTGCTTGGAATATTTGATTGGCAAAGTATTTTTCTATCACTGACGGCTTTTGGACTCATACTGATGGCGGTGACATTACGACAACCGCAATCAGAGATACTGATAAAGAAAACAAGTACCTTAGAGGATATTAAATTATTAGTTAAGTCGAAAGAATACATGGGCAACATCACTATATTTGCATTTGCGTCGGCGGCATTTTTCGCTTACTTGACTGGCATGCCAGTGATCATGAGTCAGATGGGGTACACCCCGCACGATATTGGCATGAGCTTTCTTCCTCAAACGGCCGCATTTGTTATCGGAGGATATTTAGGTAAAAAATGGACTCAAAAACTGGGTACAGAACGTGTTCTTAAATCACTGCTTATTTTCTTTTCTGTCTCGGTAGTACTTTTGTTTGTTAGCTCTCAGTGGACCTTAACGTCTATTTGGCCAATATTGATTCCATTTTGTCTTATTGCCATGGTAAACGGAGCCTTGTATCCAATTGTTGTTAATAAAGCATTGGTTAACGCAAAACATAGCCCTGCTACGGCAGCAGGCTTTCAAAATAGCTTTCAAATTGCGGTGAGTAGTATGTCCAGTGGTGTGGTAGCAACATTTGCTTTGAATGCTCAGTCGGTAACTGGGTTGGTTATACTGTTTTGTACAGTAGGACTATGGGTGGGGTATATCGTGTCTAATAGAAAACTAGCCGCACAGTTTACCATTCCTGATAATGCAAGAGTGGGCCCAGGGAAAGAAAGTCACTGGTAGGATATAGGGTGTTGAAAATATCGGAGACGACACTCGTCACCGATATTTTCAATAAGAGAACATGAAATTATTTTTTCAGGTGCGATTTAGTCACCGTAGATATCAAAGGTAAAATACTTATTTGCAATCTTGTCGTAGGTGCCGTTTTTACGAATCGCAACAATGGCTTGATTGAACTTCTCAGCGAGTTCAGTATCTTGCTGTCTAAGTGCTAGCGCGGTACCTTCTCCAATATAGGCTTTGTCTGTTACGGCTTCACCTTTGAATTCAAAACCATCACCTTGCGTTGTGTCTAAGAACGCAAGGGCAAGTTGGTCTGAGTTACCGAAAGTGGCATCTAAGCGTTGATTCACCATATCGATATAAACTTCATCTTGACCTGTATAGCGTTTAATTTCTGCTACATCTCCAAACTTGTCGGTAACGTATCGATCGTGGATTGTACCTTGTTGTACACCAATCACCTTTCCATTCAGTCCGGTTTTATCAATAGTAAAGCTGCTTGACGCTTGGGCGACAAATCGAGCGGGTGTTTGGTAATATTTATTGGTGAAGAGTATTTTCTTCTTACGCTCTTCTGTAATTCTCATTGATGCCATGATGACGTCCGATTTTCGAGAGAGCAGGCTAGGGATCAATGCATCCCACCCTTGCGATACCCATACGCAGTCTAGTTTTGCTTGTGCACATAATGCGTCAGCAATCTCGATGTCAAAGCCAACAGGTACACCATCACTATTTTTGTAGTTAAACGGAGGGTAAGTAAAGTCCGACGCGAGACGAACTTCCTTTGCGACGACGGAAGTGCTCATTAGGGCCACGACGCAGGTGATAACTGATAGTAGTTTATTCATTGTTGTTTCCTTCCTTGAATCAGTATTCAGTTGAGTTTTTCATTACATGAGTATACTGCGTAAGAAGATTGGCGACCTCACGCATGGTTTCTTTACAACCAATAGTGATTCTCACACAATTGGTTAAAGCGGGTTCGTGGCCTTGATTTCGAGTAACCACACCATTGTCTAAAAGGTATTTGAATACGTCTACAGACGAGTCGGTTTTTATCAAGATAAAGTTAGTGTTTGACGGGTAAATCGATTCTATCCACTTGAGCGACTGAATAGCGGATACAAATTCATCACGGACAGCGATTATCTCTTTGAGACCAGAACGCATTATCGCAAGACCTTCCGACGATAATGCTTGCATCACAATATGGGATGAGGAATCTGGCATTGGGTAAGGAGGAACCAATTTCTTTAGGTAATCCATAACGGTTTGTTCTGCAAGTATAAAACCACAACGTACAGCGGCTAATCCAAACGCCTTTGATAAGGTGCGGATAACAATTAGGTGTGGAAATCGATTAATCAGCGAAGCAATATTATTGGTCATGTCAAAGTCAATATAGGCTTCATCTACGACCACCAAAGCACTCTCTTTGGTTTGTTCAAGCACCTGAATGATGGTCTCTTCTGGTATTAAATTGCCTGTTGGGTTATTTGGTGAGCAGAGAAATACCACATTAACGTCACGAGCTTTTACTGCGATTTCGTCAACATTTAGTGAAAATGTAGGTGGCAATAAAGGCACGTCTAAGGTTTCGACAGAAAAAGAGTCCGCACAAAATTCATACATTGCGTAAGTTGGTGAGCAGATTAATATTTTGTCCTTTCCGGGCTGACAAAACGTTCTGATAATGAGATCGATAGCTTCGTCTGCCCCTCTCACGGCCAATGTTGGCGTCTCTGTCTGGCTGTACTCTTGATAGGCGGAGGCGATATCGAATGGCAAAAAGTCGGGATAGCGATGGTACTCGGCGTTGGTATCTGGGTACATTATGCCATGTTCAAGTTCGTTGGCATTCAACCACAACCGACCACTGCCACCGATTCTTCTGGCCGATTGATAAGGTATTAGTTTTTTTATGGCTTCTGGCACTAAGCTCTCTACTAACGCTGACATTAAATCCCTCTATATAATTATCTTACTTAATTATTTGATTTTATATGCGTTGGTTTTGCTTTTTTATTCGATATATAACCAGTACGCTGCATAAAATCTATTCAACCAAAAAACGCTTGTAGAAGAAATCGAAATAAATGCATACTAGCCATAACTAAAAGACATGGCTGAATATTATTTATGAAGAGTCGACTGCCCTCAACGAAGAGCTTACAGGTATTTTTGATTACGGCTAAGCAGCTAAATTTGACCCGCGCGGCGGAGGTCCTGAATATTACCCAAGGTGCGGTGAGTCGGCAGATCCAAATGTTAGAGGAGCTTCTTGGCGTTCAACTTTTTTATCGCAAAGCGCGTGGACTTAAATTAACAGCACAGGGAGAGAAATTTATCCCTCACGCAGAAGACGTGATTACTCGGTTGCGCAAGGCGGTCGTAGAGATGTCCAGCCAATCCGAGACCATTAAGTTAAACGCGCCGAGTTGTATTACACCTTGGTTGTTACCCAAATTAATGAAGTTTCAAGAGAAGTATCCTGAAATTAAAGTGGAACTCACCTCAACAGTTACCCATTTCGTGACACCGGATTTTGATGTATTTGATGCCACCATTGCCTATGGTAAAGCGCCAAAGTCGCCGTTTATGGATGCACATCTTTTATTTGAAGAGCAATTGTCGCCTGTTTGTACCCCTAGATTATTAGACGCAATCAAATCACATGAAGATCAACAGGTAGGGGACAATATTGAACGCTTTACTTGGTTGCATGCTGATGCTGATCACACAGACTGGAAGGCATGGTTAAGTCACCGTGGCTATAGAGGTAAGGTGAGTAAGCAGAATCAAAATTTTCCTACGTTAGATCATGCTATGAATGCGGCATTACAAGGATTTGGTATCGCCATAGGCGACATTAAGTTGGCAGAGCTAGACATCAAGGCAAAGCGTTTGGTCAGGCCTTATGATGACGTGGTCCTTTCCGGTATGAGTTATTTTTTTGTCCACCCCAAGAACAGCCAGCATTCACTGTTACCGAAACTGGTAGAGCAGCTTTTGTTTGAGTGATTATTGTTTGCGAGGATACTAAGCATACTGCGACTATCAATCACACAGGCTGAGAATAGACACGTAGTTAACGCTGTTAATGCACATTAAGGCAGTTTCGTATCGTTAAGTTTCATCATCGGCACAAATTTGTCATGGAGTAACATGCGATGAGCAATATAAGATGTGTCAATTAATGGGATGACGGCTAGTAATAAGGTGTGACCAATTAATCGTGTGCGTTATTCGTTACCATCCAATTCAATTAGTCGCGGATTTTGCATCTACCTCTATAAGCGCGATACAGAAACTAGAATGGAATGAAGCATTATTGTTTGAGGTTTTAGACATGTTGCTACAGATAGGTGTGTTTGAATCCAAGATAAGATTCACTTCATATTTTACATCTTCAGGTGAATTTTTGAATACGATCTTGTTCTCTTCTTCGTTCGATAACGATAACGTTGGTATACCCATATATTCTAGAGAAAATCTATATAGCCCTTCAGATTGATTGATTGCCTTTGACTGTACAGTTAATCCGTACGTCACTTGTTTTGTAATAGGATAGTTTTTTTCTTCTTCGCTTTTTAGCTCAGTGAATAGCGTGACTGAATGAAGTGATTGAAAGACCATTTGATACAGCTCGTCTTTATTCTCATTTGGCAGTAAAACCTCGGATTGATATTTCTGTCCGTTTTCTAAGGCGAAGGATAGCTGAACTATTTCTGTTGCGTTAGTCCACATTGGAACGATGAACAGAATAAGTATTAGGGCTGATTTATGTATTATCTTGTGCATAGGTTTGGTGATAAAGCTCATGGTTAAAGTTTGTTTCACTTTGCATGAGGAATGTGGAGAGAGAATGGAGAAAAACGAAACATTAGTGAGTTTGCTATTTTCCATGACATGTATTCACGCCCCACACTACTCGTCAGCTGTAATCAACAGAGTCAAATGGTTGTTTTTCAAACTGCATGTCACCATTGCCATCTTGCCAAAGGTTGATCCACGCTTGCCAATTTTCGTAGTCTACTTCGGGATAATCTAGACGATAGTGGCTACATCGACTCTCTTTACGCATAAGAGAAGCTTTTAACTTCATCTCCGCGGTAATGACCATATTTTCTGTCTCGTGCGCTAGTCTTAGTTGATGAAGATCTTCAGCTATGAGCATAGGAACATGGTGCTCTTTTAATTCTTCAATGTAAGCGAGAGCGGCCAGCATCATGCGCTCTTTTTTAATGTACAGAACAAAATTAGGGATCATGGTATTTTGAAGTACCTGAGTTACCCATGCAGGGTTATAACCTTTCTCTCTTTGCATCGGCGCTAATATTTCGCCACTGATGCGGGCTTGTTTTTCTGAGCTTATTTTATTGAGTGTGATGTGTTTGATTTCTTCTGCTGCGGCTTCGCCAGAGATAGCGCCTTGCACTGCTGAACCCGCTAACGACGAGCCTATTTGAGTGTAAATCCCGCCAGACATATAAGAACCAAGTGCATCACCAGCAGCATAGAGTCCTGGAATGGTACTCAATCCTTTACTATTAATTGGCACCAAACCTTCGGCTTTATGAATGGCCATACCTGCCGTTGAACCACCAACTTGTACGCCACCCATACCTGGAGGGCCTGAGTGCCCTTTACTTGCGAAGATCGCTCTTAAGCCCGTTTCTTCAGGAGGTTTCGGTGGTGGGCCGGACTGACGAAATGCAGGAGGTACATAAGGTCCTCCTTTTGATTCTTTAGCTTGCCTAGGTCTATCGCCATTAGATTTTGGTGGTCCCATGGTTACAGGTCCCCCTTGTGTATAGGCTTGGTAATTCATATCAACGCCCAAATGGTGATTGATTTGAACCGTTGTTGTGCTTGGTTTTTCTTCGATTTGCCCGTGCCAGTTATCGTAACAAGATCCTGAATTTTTGGCCGAACCTGGGTGACCATCATTCCATTCTTTACCCGTGATCTTCGCACCAATTTTGTACGCCATGATGGACCCATCATGGGTAAGGTCGCATACCGGAAAACCGCTTGGTTTGAAACCGCCAGAACCAGTACAAATGATCACACTTTTCGCGTGAAAATGGATGATCTCTTGCTCATTTAAACTAAAACCTGAAGCCCCCGCAATACGACCATCTTCTTTGAGAAGGTGGGTAACCATAATACGTTCAAGCAATGGAATTTGTCTTTCGTTCATCGGCTTCATAAAACTATGGTTATACAACGCTGAGTCGAAAAACCCCCATTCCTTTAGTTCCTGAACTCGTTCAAAAGAATGCTCTGCTAATTGACGCGTAAAAACAGGATTACTGGTGTTAAGTGAGGACTCAGAGACCTTGGCCACGAATTCGTCGATACTCATACTAGCATTGGATTTATCGTAACTAAATATACCTTTAGCGAAAGGCGTCAGGCCAGAACTACCGAGTCGTCCTTTGGATACCATCATGACTTTTGCACCTGCGTCATGAGCTTTAACCGCGGCAAATAGACCTGCCATGCCACCACCGATAACGAGTACATCGGTTTCATACTGCTTGGTAATGAAGTTTTTCACATTAAGTGTGGTGTTATTTTCTTCCGTTTCCTGACTAAATGGTATAGATGCAAATGCGGATGCACCCAGTACACCACCTGCCACACCAATAAACTGTCGACGAGATAGACCTACTTTATTACTCATTGTTGTTACCTCCACGAAACCATAACAGGGATCGATTTTTCAGGTGTGATGGTGATTGCACCAACGGGACAATAGAGTCTACATAGGTGACAGATTTGGCAATCTTCAGGGTATTTGATTACTGCAATTTTTTTATTCTTATCGAACTGAATGACGTCGGTCGGACAGCTTTCAATACAGGTTTTGCAACCTATACAACCGGATATTTGATGAATGGGCATAGTCGTTCCTAATTCTGTTGTTACTTAAAAAGCGAGCTGTTCGTAGTGAATTTGATCGCTATGGATCCTTAATACTTTCGCGTGCTCGTTAACGGCGCGTATCATAGGTGCAGGACCGCATGAATAGATTGCCCAGTTACCTTTTTGATTAGGGTTGATGCTGTTTTCTAAACACACTCTATCAATTACACCGGTATGAACATCGCTTAAGTCTGTCTTTTCAATGCAGACTAACTGTTGGCGAAAATTAACCATTTCAGACTCTAATTGTTGAATCTCTTGCTGACACACCATCTGATCGAGCTTATTGTTACCGTAGATGAGTCGAACTGGACGAGAATCATGTTTGTACGCCAGTTCTCTGAGTAGGCTTAACATAGGAGCAATCCCCGCACCTCCAGCGATAAGGGTAATGCCATGTGTACCTTCGCTATCTTTTAAACTGAGGCTTCCATAAGGGCCGTCGACATAGACATCTTGTCCTTCTTTTAAAGCACCAAGTGTCGAAGTGTAGTCACCTAATTCGCGAATAATGAATGAGAGGCTAGGCAGGTCTTTTTTACATGAAGCAATGGAGAATGGATGCTCATTTACTCCCTTAGTCGACCCACTGGTGTTAAGCCACACAAACTGTCCTACTTCAAAGTTGAAATCATTACGGTTTTTATTTACTAGAGTAACCAACCAATCGCTACTGCTGATTTTAGTTACGTGGGTCAATGTGAAAGGATTTTTCTTCAAGTGGGTCGGTTTAACAAAATAGTTATAGCCAACCATTAAAACAGACAGCGAACATAGCACCCACCAAACAAAGTTAAACTGAGACTGGAACTGACCATGACTGCCTATGTTTGTTATATGTAGGGTAGCAATAATAGCGATAACTACGAACCCAACGACATGGGATAAGCGCCAGGTTTCGTAGCGTACTGGAAGACGATTTTTAAATATTGAGGTAAGGATCCAGACGATCATCAAACACCATGCTATAACGCCAGTGAGCATTTTCGGAGAGGTAACGGTATCGACAATACTAACGAAAGCATCGTCAAATGAGACGAAAAATCGTGGGGCAAGAATCAGGATAGGGTGCGAAAGAAATATTACACTTAACCATTGGCCTACTTTTTTATGCGTTGAGATATTCCAATCAATGTTGGCAAAGAAAGGGATCTGTTTTAATCGGCTTGCCAAAGGAAACTGAACAAAAAATGCCATCATTGCTAGCAGATTAATAATACTGAGGATAGAAGCATAGATGCCTTTATTATCCATATTGACCGTGCGTGATATAGCATAGGGGATAAAGAGCCCGATGAAATAGATCACGGCCATTTTTTTCTTTTTGCTTAATATCAGTGGTCCTCGACTGTGGACGATATTGTTGTTTTCAGAAGATGTTGCCATAGGTGCATTCCAATATAAGAAAATACTAAGGTCAGAAAATGAATCAATATGTTCACTTTAAAATCATTCTCTAGCCGGATATTGAAGGAATAATGGAGAAATAAAGAAATTGTCAGATATTGGGGGGATTATTATGTGGACTTGAAAACACCTGAACGTCCGAGCAGTAAGTTTACTTTTTAGTGTTTATTATTTAGAGGAGATCAAGCGTGGCTTCTTTGTAACATAGCATCATGATTTCCAAGCCGCATCTGGGCTCCATTTCGCCACCCACTTGGGTAAATCTTCCGCTGGCATAGGACGCGCAATACCATAACCTTGAGCGAGTTCACAACCCATAGACAGTAATTGGGTTCCATGATCAATGGTCTCAACACCTTCGGCTATTACCTGACGACTGAAAGCAGACGCTAAGCTGATGACGCCAACCACGATAGCGCGATCATCAGGGTCTATTAGCATATCTCTAACAAAGCTTTGATCGATTTTTAGTTGATCTACTGGCAAACGTTTTAGGTAGGTCAATGAAGAAAATCCAGTACCAAAGTCATCAAGAGAGAAGCTTACACCAATATCGATACACGATTTCATTATGGTTAATACCTCTACAAGGTCTCCTAACGCACTGGTTTCTAATATCTCAAGTTGTAAAGAGTTCGGGTTGATCGTCGGGTGTTTTTTCAGTGCAGTGGATAACTTATTGATGAAGTCTCGTTGTTGTAACTGGAAAGCATCTATATTGATACTGACGGGAATATTGAGCCCTGCAGATTGCCATTTGGCCATCTGAGTCAGTGCGGTACCGATAACCCATTCACCTATTTCCAAACTGATCGGGTGGTTATCGATGATTGGTAGAAAGTCATTCGGGTAGACTAACCCTCGTTCTGGGTGCTGCCAGCGAATCAAAGCCTCCGCTCCGAATATAGCACCCGTTCTCATGTTAACTTTGGGTTGATAATGTAACACGAATTCGTGTTGATCGAGCCCTCGCTTGATATGTTCGATAGTCTCTCGTTGTGTCTGTATAGATTTGTCTTTATGGATATCAAACAGGTGATAGCGATTCTTTCCTGTCTGTTTAGCAATGTACATTGCTTGATCGGCATGACGCATCAATTGGTCAGCGTCGACGCCATCTTGAGGATACAATGTAACGCCGATGCTGGTGGATACTTGCAACGTATTATTTTTGATCGTGATGGGGCTCATGGACGCTTGTAATAATCGCTCTAATACTAGCGTGCACTGACTCATTTCCTCTATGTCGACGAGAACGGCCACAAATTCGTCGCCACCGATGCGAGCGAGGGTGTCCCCGTCGCGTAAACAATGGTTCATCAGTGTAGAAAGTTCGATCAATAGTTCATCACCTACGTCATGACCATAGGAATCATTCACCGTTTTAAAACCGTCTAAATCAAGATACGCAACCGCCAGAGATTGTCCCCGTCGTTCACTTTGGGCCATTGCATGGTGCAGGCGGTCCGCCAACAATATGCGGTTAGGTAGGTTTGTGAGGGTATCGTAATGCGCAATATGTTCGAGCTGCTGTTGGTGGTTCTTCATTGGGGTAATATCTGAGAATAGAGCGACGTAGTTTTGTGTTTGACCTTTGGTATCGGTTACAGCACTGATAGTGACTAATTCAGCAAATAACTCTCCATTTTTACGCTCGTTCCAGATCTCTCCAGACCATTGCTTTTTATTGAGTAGCGATGTCCACATCTCAGTGTAGAATGTTTGGTCATGACGACCGGAACGGAGAATACGAGGGTTCTCACCTATCGCTTCTTCGCGAGAATAACCAGTGATATGAGTGAAGGTGTCGTTGACATCAATAATGGTGCCTGAAGTGTCAGTGATAATAATACCTTCACGTGCATGAGTGAATACACTAGCGGCAAGCCTTAATTTTTCTTCCGTTTTTTTACGTTCGGTGATATCGAGAAACTCGATAACTCTTGCATTCCGTTCCTTGTAAACAATATTTTTGCCTTTGATTGACAGTGGATATTGAGACCCATCACGACGCATACCAATGACTTCATAGCTTTGGGTATAATCGATTCGCATTTTGTCAAAGACGGTTTCAATGCATTCTGGTGCGATCAGCTCAAGACCATTCATGTTGATAAGCTCCGTGTAACTGAAGCCAGTCATGTCAGATAGACCAGTATTGCACTCCAGTATTTGACCTTCATCATGAATGATCACTCCGCCATTTGTCGCACTACTCAGCGCCTTAAACCGTTCTTCGCTCTCTTGGATGGTCTTTTTTGCGTGGGCAATACGCTGATTAAATCGATGAAGATAAAAGTTAAAGGAGCTAGTGCCTAGTACGATGACTAGTGCGACGGCGAGCACTGGAAATACCCAGTCGGGTAATCGACTAGGATTAGTATCGTAGATGAAGCCATCAAGGTTTTCGTCATTGGGTATTAGCCCGGCTGTCACAAAAACATTGGCCATATGCTGCCAACGTTCAGGGTTCATATGGCCGATTTGAATTAGGTTAGGAATAATCAACTTACGCATTTCTTCGGCTTCAAAACGGAGATGATCTCTTGTTTTCTGCACCTTATATTTTGTTAATAGAAGTTCGATTATTTCTTCTGGGTTATCCATCGCATAACGCCAACCCTTTAATGTTGCTCTGGTCATCGCTTCAACCCTTTTGGGGTTGCTACGTAATTCGTGCTCAGACGTAAAGAAAATATCACTATAAAAATCAACACTGTAAGATACTGGATCGATAATGTTGTATTCGATATTACGTTGTTTCAGAAAATACGGTTCGTTAGTGGTGTATGAGTTGAAGGCATCTACTTTGCCAGATATAAGGTCTTCAAGCTGATAGCTACTATGTATCGCATTGATTTGTGAAACGGAAATACCTTCGTTGACCAGCATGGTTAAAAAGTCCGCATCTTCGTTCTTATTGGCAAGCATGACCTTTTTACCGATGAGATCGTGTACAGAGCGGATGCCTGAACTTTTTAATGTAAGTAGTACGGAAGGGGAATGCTGGAATATAGATGCAAGAGCGATGAGGGGCCTGCCTTGCAAGCGCTGATAAAGGATTTCGCTGTTCCCTTCCGCGTATTGTGCGCGACCTGACAATACTTCAGCTACTGGTTGACGTTTTGGATCACCGTTACGAATTTGAACGTCGATCCCTTCGTCTTTATAGAAGCCTTTTTCTAATGCAGCGTAGTAGCCAGCGAACTGGAATTGATGATGCCAACGCAACTGTATATAAACAACGTTGGGATCCGACGGGTTTGATACAGATGATTCCGATGCAGAGTTTTTCGATATAGCGATTTGCGATGCCAACGACGGTGAAACCCAAGAGGTTAGAACCAAAATTAGGCACAGAAAGGCAGCTCCGCTTAAGGAGACCCATTTTTTTTCTAAAGCAATCGTATCCAACTATTGCACCTTTTATTCTATTTGTTATCCAGCGAATGAGAAGGGAGGCTTGTTGTCCACTCTATCAAGGTACTGTAATTATTAGTATAGGAACAATAAAATAGATTTTGCACAGGTATATTCTCGAACTGCTAACTTGAACAGAACCTTTGTCGTAATTGATTCATTAGCGAGCGGAAGGTTGAAGAGATCGTTGTGTATTTTTCTTGTATTTTAGGTGTAAAAAAGCCAGCATTAATTTGCTGGCTATATGAATCTGGTTATTTGTCGTTGCTTAAAGTAATTTCATCTCTTGGATAATATCTGAAGCAATCTCTGGTTTCGTGCTCGTTGGTTTCTCGTGAAGGTCCGATTTTAATTGCCCTTTACGGCTACTTAGACCTGTCTCTAGTTTTTTCAATGTTGCCGCAATCGCAGGATACATGATAGCGTTAGTCGACTTTGCTGAAACCCTTACACCCTCATAATTGGTAAAAATTTCCACATCGTATTGTCCATGCTCTTTGGTAATGATGATGTCGCTGCTGATGAGTTGTGGAAAGTGAGCGGATACCTTTTCAAATTTACTTTCAATTTCTTTACGTGAGTCGTCATTAATTGAAACGTGATGTGTTTGAACATTTACTTTCATATAATTATACCTTTTCAATCACTGTGTCACTTAAACTTAGCAAACGCAGCGCAGTTTGACCACGTGTATATTTGCATATATGTGATTGAGTACTGTGTTATGAAAGTGAATTGAGCAGGATTTAACCTTTCATTCAAGAACCACAAGGTTGTTGTGGACATTTATTTCAGGCGAAACTCGTAAATGATATTCGAGAGTGGCCATAAATCGCTATGTTAGAAGTTTCTAATGAAGGGCATAACGTGGTGAGGGCAATTAACTCACCACGTTATAAGTTCGTAGTACGAATATGGGTTTATTCTGCGAAGGTTAATAAATGTTGTTTTACAGAATCAGAGGCGAATGAGCGTTCTACGCTTACTCTATAGATTTCAAAATAATCTTCACGACGTAGTTGAAACTCCTCCATAACTTTACGAACTTCTTCCGTCATTGTGGTATTGGAGACGGTACGGTTATCGGTGTTTATCGTAACGAGTAAACCATCTTTATAGAATGCTTCTAATGGGTGGTTGCTAAGCTTATCGACTGCTTTGGTTTGGATATTGCTGCTGGGGCATGTTTCCAGTACAACGGCGTCGCTTTTAACCAATTTATAAGCATTTTCGTGAGCATTAATACCAATACCGTGACCGATGCGTTCAGCATTTAACAGTGAGACGGCATCGTGTACATTTTGACCATCACCTTGCTCACCCGCATGAATCGTAATTCGATACCCTTTGTCTTGGGCATACTTTGCATAAGGCACGAACTCATGACTGAATCCTGGTATTTCGCTACCCGCTATGTCGAATGCAATGACGGCGTTATGCAAGTACTTTGCGCCTGCATCAATAACCTCATTAATTCTATCTTTAGGCATATGTCTTAATACTGAAAGAATGAAATTACCTTTGATATCATACTGTTCTTCAGCCTTTTTCATGCCTTTAATTGCATTACACAATACCTGATCAAGGTTAAGACCACTCTGAAGATGTAATAATGGCCCAAAACGAACTTCTAAGTACTTTACGTTCTCTTTTGCTGCGTCTTCAAAGACCTCGAAAGCGATACGTTCGATACCATATTCGGTTTGCATGACAGAAAGCGGAAGTTCAAATCGCTTCAAATACTCGTCAAGGTTCTGACAAGTTTCTGGTGCAATCATCATTGAACGAATTACATTGATGTCGTTACTCGGCAAGCTTAGGTTTTGTTGATTAGCGAGATCAATAATAGTTTGTGGACGGACGCTACCGTCAAGATGGCAGTGAAGATCGATTTTTGGCAGGTTAAAATAGTTCATGAGCCTCTACCTTTATTGGTGGTAAATAAAGTTACAGACTTCATAATCAAGAGTTATTGGCCCTTGGTAGAAACTCCCAAACCATATCATTGGGATTATACGAAGTAATTTTCCGCAGGAGTTTAGCATTCTAAACTTCGCTCTGCAATTATGGCTTTTTACTCTAATAGTTTAATCGGTAAAATTAATTGCCGATGTAAAGTAAGCTTCAAATATTGTCGTACTTTGATGATATCGAATTTTGGTAATGAGGCGCTCATTTTCTTGAGTACATTTAGTTGTTTAGATGACTCTCTATTTTTCTTTGACAGCTAAGTGCCGCTCTGATAGTTTGAAAGACTATGAATAAAATTAAAATCACGACTGTTTCTTCACATCTTATTAATTGGTGGCGCTCTTTTTAGAGCGGCGTCGAATCATTGTGTTCACTAGCCGCCGAAAGGTAGCTGGGGACAAAAACGATAACCATTTCTCCCTCTTATTATCTTCGGTGGCATACAAACTGGAGATAAAAAATGACAACATTATCGAAAAAGACAATCTTAACGGGTGATAGAGCGACAGGCGCTTTACATCTAGGGCATTACGTTGGTTCTCTTAAGCCTCGCGTCGTATTACAACATAATAACAATCAAACTATCTTGGTCGCCGATATGCAAGGCCTTACGGACAATGCGTTTGATCCTCAAAAAGTGTCGAGCAATATTTTGAATGTGGTTGCTGACTATTTGGCTGTGGGTATTGAACCCGCTAAAACAACTATTTGTCTACAGTCTAAGATCCCTGCGTTAGCAGAGCTTACGATGTTTTATAGTAACCTCGTGTCTGTAGCGCGATTAGAACGAAACCCTACCGTGAAAAATGAGATCCAATCTAAAAGCTTCGGTCGATCTATCCCTACTGGTTTCTTTACCTATCCCATCTCTCAAGCGGCGGACATCACGGCGTTTCGAGCTGATACCGTTCCCGTTGGTGATGATCAACTTCCCATGCTTGAGTTGACGAATGAGATTGTTAGAAAGGTCAATCGTCTCGCGAACAGGCCGGTCCTTACCGAGTGTGAACCATTGCTTAGCCATATGCCAAGGTTACCAAGTGCCGATGGTAAAAATAAAATGTCCAAATCAATGGGAAACACTATCTCATTAGGTTCTACACCTAAAGAGATAAGTGTTGCGGTAAAGTCGATGTATACAGATCCGAATCATGTGAGGATTGAAGATTCTGGCCAAATAGAAGGTAACGTTGTGTTTACTTATTTGGACGCTTTTTGTGAAGACCAAGGGTATGTTCAAAGCCTAAAAGAACAATATCGGCGGGGCGGGCTTGGTGATGGTACAACGAAAAAAATTCTAGAAGAGTGCCTTCAAGAACTATTATTGCCCATTCGACAAAGACGTGAGGTATTCTTATCAGATAGGCAAGAACTGGCTAACATATTACATGCGGGGACAGATGTTGCTAATGCACAAGCCAACGACGTCCTCAGCGATGTAAAAGATATTTATGGTCTAAACATATTCTGAAAGAAAGCGAAACTGCGGGCTTTGTATTCATTGCCGGGGGAACATATAACCTTGCTTTTATATGTTCCCTTAGTTTCCATAATAACAATAGGAAAAAGTCTATCCATTATTCTTACGTATTTATCAAATATTGTGCATGAAGTATAAATGCACATTGTTATTAGATGTATCTCTTTTACCAGTGGCTGACATTGTGTCGTAATCCGTAACGTATAAATGTATCTCCAGTACGGCGACCATGAAGAATACGACTATTATGTTCAGCAAGACCTTACTTAAAATTGTTTGTTTTATAACGGGTGTCATATTGCTCTCTGCGTCCTTTTCTACTTACGCATTAAGCTATATCAAATCGGCGGCCAAAACCTATCATCTCAACACCAATCAATTTCAAAAAAATCTATATAAAGCAAGGAGTGTGGAATCGATGTGTCGAGTGAAAGTGAGTTCAAAGTTGCTTGATAAAGGGTATTTTCGCCCGATCGTTCATAACAATATGCACAGTGGAGAAGTCACCTTACTCAATGATTACTTGCAGAAATCTAATGGCTTACAAGATGAATGCAATGTAAGAAATGGATATGACTCTTATATGCAAGAACACAAGTATTATTTAGATGAATCGCGAAAGTTTAAAAGTCGAGTCGGTAAACTGACGGCGAAAATTCTGTAATTCGCGGCTGAGTAAGATCCCATCGCTTTGTTGCCCTACAACAAAGCGATGAGACTTGTGATGATAGAAACCTAACTCTCAAATTGTGTTATTTCGGTTTGCTTGCGAGCAAGTCTCTCAATTCTTGGGGTAATCTTTCTTCAATTTCTGGGTCACCTTTGAGCATTTCCAATAATTGTTCGCGTGCTTTTTCTTTTTCACCATTGGCCAATAGCCATTCGATTTCTTCAAACAAATAATGTTCTTTTGTCTCTGGTATATCCATTGTTATGTCTGATTCGTCGTTGTTTTTCATCAACCTTTTATTGGCCTCAGATTGCAATGCATTTTCTTGTATTGAACGTAATAATAATGCTTCAGACTCGGCCTTTTTTGCCTTGGTACTGCGAGACTCCAGTTTTTGCGTGTCACGCATTAATTGATTTTCGGATTCAATTTCTGACATAAGTGGAAGCGCATTATATTGTTCTTGCTCGGTCGGATTTTGCAACGTCTGATCTAGCCAATTCCAAGGCGCAAGAAGTGCAACAAAAGTGATCGATGCTGCTAATCCTATGTGCGGCCACCACGTTTTCTGTTTTTTGCTTTGTCGCTTAGCGTAGCCAATAATTTTTTCATCCAGTTCACTTGAAGGTGTTTCTGTTGCGCCTTGTTGGTAAAGCGAAACCATCTCTTCATCTTTTAGTGGTCGGTTCATTCTTGACCTCCTAGTTTGCGTGTTAGGCATTGGCGTAACTGATCTAATGCATAGCGAAGGCGGGTTTTTATCGCCTCTGGTTTTGCGTCAACAATCGTGCAGATCTGCGCTGATTCGAAACCGGATTCGTATCGCAATAAAAAGGCTTCTCGCTGAAGGGGGGCAAGCTGTGACATACAGTGTTTTATCGCGCCTTTATTTTGTTCGGTTGGGTCGTGTAATTCAGTGAATTCTTCATTGCTGATTTGTGCGCTATACGCATTTTCAGACATGCGTTTTCGATATTCATCGATAATCAAGTTATGCGCCATTCTATACAACCAAGTGGTGAATTTGGCTGACGGTGTATAAGACTCTCGCTTATCGACAACTCGAAACCATACGTCTTGGAATAACTCTTCCGCGTGAGCATTTCGTGAGGGTTCAAGCTGCCTCACAAAATATCGATAAAGCGGGTCCTTGTGCCGTTGATACAGCTCGGAAAAAGCGTCTTGCTCGCCTTTCCCAAATGCTGCCATTAGTTGTTCATCGGTTCTGTTTATCATTAAAGACTCTGTGCTAATTCAACTAAGCTAATAAATTCTCCACGATAATTGTACGGGTCTTTGCCACGATTTTCTCGGGCAATATCAGCAATTTTCTCATAGGAGAAACTATCTAAGTAGTGGTTGTCCTTGAGCTTTTGAGCAAATGCAGCAACGCTAGAAGCAAATTGGAAGTCTTCACTGGCATGATTAAAGCGTTCTTTTATCTGATGGCTGCTTACGATGCTCGTGGTCAAAACGCTCTTTTTTGACTTTGGTAACTTGTAACGTACCTTCACTTGCGCTAACTCACCTTCAAATTTTTCTGTTGTTATAGCTTTGCGATCGTACCGCAGGTCGTCTATTTGGCCTTTTTCGCCTGCAAGTGTGATTTCATATAGTGCCGTTACGGTATGACCCGCTCCTATTTCACCCGCATCTACTTTGTCATTGTTAAAGTCTTCGTCTTTTAGAATACGGTTCTGATATCCGATTAAACGGTACTCTTTGACAATATTTGGGTTAAATTCAATCTGAATTTTCACATCCGACGCAATGGTTTGTAATGTGCCACTCATTTGACGGAGTAGAACTTTTTTAGCTTCATGTAAGGTATCAATATATGCATGATTACCATCACCAATGTTGGCGAGTTGCTCCATCATCGCATCATTGTAATTTCCGCGACCAAAGCCGAGTGTTGTTAGTGATACCCCTTTGTCACGTTCGTTGGCAATCATCTTTTTTAGTGCATCAATGCTCGCTATACCAACATTAAAATCACCATCTGTTGCTAAAATTACGCGATTTACCCCCTCTTTGATGAAATTAGCACGTGCTTGTTGATAGGCCATCATAATGCCACTTTCTCCGTAGGTGCCTCCTCCCGCAGACAGGCTTTTTAGCGCGTTGGTAATGGTCTCTTTTTCATTTCCTTTTGTTGGTTGGAGTACGACACTCGAATGACCAGCATAGGTCACTAAGCTCACGGTGTCTTTCTCGTTCAGCTCCTTAACTAATATGGAAAGGCTTTGTACCAGTAAGGGCAGTTTATTCGGTTCATTCATGGAGCCTGAAACATCGACTAAGAAAACCAAATTTGAAGATTTACGTTCCGCCTGAGGGACGTCATAACCTTTAAGTGCGATTCGAAGCAGTTGTCGATGTTCGTTCCAAGGAGAGGGTGCAATTTCGGTATTAACCGAAAATGGTTGATTTTTGTCCTGTGATGCAGCGTATTGATAGTCAAAATAATTGATGAAAGCTTCTTCACGAATAGCATCGGTAGGGGGTTTACGACCCATATTGAGATAACTACGAACGTTGGCATAACTGCCAGTATCCACATCAATAGAAAACGTGGATAGCGGGGTATTAAGTACCTGATGCACGTTATTGCTGACACTTTCAAAGTAGTTGTCACGATCTTGGTTGTAAGTCGGCGGTTCTACTCTGAGCATCATATCCATTTGAGATACGTGCGTAGAACGCACGGCTTGTTTAGACAGTTTAGATTTTGATTGTCTTTCCAATACTGCCGCAGCATACATTTCTTGTTCTTCTATAGCGTGAATTATTGTCTCACGAGTAACAACTTCGGTTGTGGCGGCCTGTTGTGTGTTTGAGTTTGATGTTTGGTCTTGCTCGTTAGCTATCTGGTCACTGCAACCCATCACTACTGTCAGCGCCGTGAATACCGTTGATATCTTGCGTAAAGTCATGTGTATTTCCTTCTGTGTACTCAGTCTGTTTCCTATACAAACGGATGAGTTTTCAGATGGGGTTATTTATTTTCTATATATTTTTGAAGCTAAATATTTCGATTGGCAGTAAGAATGACGCTAGTCAAAATAATAGCGGCGCCGAACAATTGCAGTGCGGTAAAGGTTTCGTTTAACCAAAAATACGCAAATAGTGCACCAAACAACGGCTCACTACCCATTAACAGCGACGTTTTGGTGGCAGAAATTTTTCTGACCGCATAGTTTTGGACAAAGAAAGCCAGCAGCGTACAAAATAAGACTAAATAAGTAACGTATAGCCAAAAGTTAAGTTCGGTTGGCAGAGATATTACGGAGAATTCTACCGTGGTAAAGAGTGCGATAACGGAGCAACTGGCGACGACAAAAGACTGAACAAAAGTAAGCGTCGTGTTCGCTATTTGCTTGCCATTGGTTAATCGTCTTGTTGTTGTGACCATTAATGCGCGAAGTACCGCAGCGCTAAGGATGCAGTAGTCGCCTGCGTTAAGTGAGATACTCAGGTTGAAAGAGTCAGTGAGTAGCAATACCCCAAACACGCTCGAGGCACAAAGTGTTATTAACTCAACACTCGGCTTTTCTTTATTGATTATGTTCTGAATAAAGGCCGTAAAAATAACATTGAGACTAATAAGAAATGCGGCGTTTGCTGCGGTAGTTTTGCTTACGCCATAAACCTCAAAGAAGAAGATAGCGGCCAATATAAACCCGGTTGGTAATGACACTATCCAATCCTTATTCCTTTGTTTTGCAATGTCATTCAAAACAAAAGGGAGAAGACAACAACAAGTCATGGAAAACCGTATAGCAATAAACAACAGTACCGAGGTGTAAGTGAGCGCACTTTTTGTCAAGCCATAGCTGGTTCCCCATACGATGGCGACAAGCAGTAACAGGACCTCGGTGGTTGGAAACGTAAAGGTATAACGTTGTCTGGATTCGGTTGCTATGTTCATTGTCAGGGCATCTCAGAGTACTTATGTGATTGATTAGTCCACTATCAACTAGTACCCTGTGATAAACAATAGGCTAAAATGGAAAGGATTGTTGCGTTGTGGATATGAATAAGTTGTTGGTACTTTTACCAGAGATGGCTACCTTTGTTGTTGTCATTGAGCAAGGCAGTTTTTCAAGAGCCGCAATAAAACTTGGCGTCGCGCCTTCATCTGTTAGCCGTTCGGTAGCAAGGTTAGAGAATGCTTTGCAGCAAAAATTGATTGAAAGAACCACCAGAAGCCTGCGCCTGAGTACAATTGGTGAAGAGGTCTTTTGTCTCTGTATCGATATGGTGAACTCGGCTAAATCGGCAGTGAATGCTGCCTATTCAGAATCGGATACAGTTTCTGGTTTGGTTCGGGTTTCGGCGCCGAAGGCTTTGGCTAGACAAGTATTATCGCCAATTATTTTGGATTTCCTGCAAGTCTACCCTAACGTCTCTATTCAGATTCAATCCGAAGATCATTTCATTGATCCAATCGGCAATGAGGTAGATGTTGTCATTCATATTACCGATAAACCCGTTGAAGGCTTGGTTGCCAAATTATTAGGAAATAGTCGGCTGGTTCTATGTGCTAACCCTGCATACATTGACACACACGGTGTACCGCATTCACCATCTGATTTGGTCACACATAACTGCATTCGATTGGGTGAGTCAGCCTCGGATAGGAAATGGTCGTTTAGCCTTGGACGTAACATAGAAACGGTTAATATTGACGGAAATTTTGCAGTAAATCATACCGAAATAAGAAAGGATGCTGTGTTGAGGGGGCTAGGTATTTCGGTATTTCCTGAGTTTACTATTAATGAGCTTATTCAGTCAGGAGAGGTGGTAGAAGTGCTCCCTGATTGGACATTAAATGGCCGCTATCAGGGGCAAATAGTTGCACAATATTTACAGTCGAAATATGTACCAGCTCAATTAAAGCTATTTGTAGAATACCTGTACGAGCAGATGCAAGACTATCGATAGGCATGCATTGGTGATGCTAGGGCAATGTGCACTTTACGTTATTTGAAACAGAGGTCCGCCCAGCGAGATAAACCTGCGGTTACCGACCCGAAATAACTGCCGCTCACAATTTCTGTATCTGGTAGCACCGATTTTATCGCCTTTCTCAGTATGGGGGAACGCGCCGAACCGCCAGTCATGTAGATAACATCCGGTTTTACTTGCCCCTGTTTTTCTGCCTCTTGTACCATCTGCGTGATTTTTCGTACTGGTTCTGAAATCGCATCGGCCATCTGTTCTTTAAGCAGTCTAATATCAAGGGTTTCTTCTAATAGATTAAGGGTAGAAATGTATTCCTCTTGAACGCCGAGTGCTATTTTTGCTAATTCAGCTTCTCGGACAACACTGTGCCCAAGCGTCCCTTTATGGACGTATGCTAAGCGTTTTAGCTTCTCTGGTTGCTTTGCATTTTTAATGAGTTCGTAGATCGGCTTTAAATTATCGAATTTATAAAAGTCTCTTTGGGCAACGACATCATTGACGGCAATACAGTTCCAAAACTGAGAAATAGGAACAGGTAAGCCTGATAATTGTTCCGTACCTAGGCCAAAATCGGCCATGAATTTTTTGAATGCGATCGAAATATCAAGGTCATTTCCGCCAACGGACAAACCACTATGTGAAAGAAGGGATTCAGAGCGATTTTGATTTCCTCGCCAGGTGGGGCCCATTTGAATTAAAGAACAATCTGAGGTACCGCCGCCAATATCAACGACCAATACGGTTTTATCTGAAGTTAATTTAGATTCATACTCGAATCCTGCTGCAACAGGTTCAAATTGAAATTCAATATGCTTGAAACCTGCTCGAGTCGCCGCGCGTTGCAAAATGCCTTCGGCTTGCTGGTTGGATTTTTCACCACCGCGACCACGAAAGTTCACCGGGCGACCAATAACAACAGCAGATACGGGTTCATTTAAAGCGAGTTCTGTCTTCTGTTTTACGTTTGCCATCATGGCACAGATGAGGTCTTCAAAGAAAGAGAGCTGCACATCTCGCAAACCTTGTGTGCCTAAAAAAGACTTGGGTGATTGTACATAGTAGACATCTTTGGGGTCGTCTAAGTAAAGACCTAAGGCGGCTTGACCAAAATGAATGTCATCTGGTCGAACTATTAACCCCTCTTCCTTATTCAGATTAATGGCGCGGCGGAGTACGGACTCTCCGATAGCGTTAGCCGGTCTAATATCAAGGCACCGGAACAAGTACTCGGACACAGACTCAGCATTGGGTGCGCTGAGTGTTGATGGCAAATAAATATCACTTCCAGATAATGGGACGGCGTGAACCTTCTCATTAATAATATGCGCTACCGAGCAGTTAGCAGTACCGAAATCAAAACCAATGGCCATTAACAACCTCTTTGAAGATATATAGGCGAGTCGAAAAGCGCAACACTATAAGGGTTACCCCCATAGTCAGGTCAATCGATTTATTCATTTTTTTGATAATCTGTCGTTTTTGTTCAATCTTACTATAGGTGCATCAACTACTATTTCTGCCATCAGATGTGGGAGGCGGACGAAAGTTAAGTGTCCTCACCGTCTAAAATGATAGTGGATTGAATTTGGTAGGTAGAAAAGTGATGTTAGAAATAAAAAAAATAGAGTCAATAGATGAGATCAGTGAGTTAAGAGCCGCTTATTTTGCGCAAACTACGGCTCCACTAGATGGTATGTGGCACTTTGGATTTGCTCCTATGTCGAACCATTTTGGATTCTATGAAGATAGAGCTTTGGTCGGATATTGTTGCGTCAATGGGGATGGTTATCTGTTGCAGTTTTATTTGTCGCCTGTGGCTAACGTACAGCCAACAGAATTGTTTACCTTAATTGCGCAGAAAAACAGTGTCGATATTGGTGAGGTTGTCGGGGCATTTGTCAGTACGGCTGAAACGGATTATCTCTCGCTGTGTTTAGACAATTCGTCATCGTTTACGGTAAATGCATTGATGTATCAACAAAATTCAACAAGTAAAGTTGACCAAACAAAATGGTTAGAAATGAAAATGGCCAATCAGGAACAGCTTAAAAGTTTTGTAGAATTTGCCGTCGAAGCTATCGGTGCTCCGGAACAATGGTTATCTGGGTATTACGGTAATTTGATTCAACGCCAAGAGCTTTGGGGGTACTGGATAGGTGAAAAATTAGTCGCCTCAGGAGAGTGCCGTTTATTTGACGAGTATCAGGTCGATTTTGCCGATATGGGCATGATTGTGGCGAAATCTGAACGAGGAAAAGGCATTGCTACTAAAGTCTTGCGATTCTTAAAAAATAGAGCAGCGGAACAAGGATTAAAGGCGATGTGTTCAACTGAAGGTGGTAACACAGCTGCACAAAAAGCGATTATGCGAGCGGGGCTCACTTCTTCAAACCGAATCGTTCAGTTCGAATTTGGTCGCGCTTAACTTGTCGCTATTAGGTTCATATTCTATAAAGGGGTTGAGCCTTTGTTTCATTACAAGAACACTGAATTTCGTCTCTATTTAGCATATAGTCAGATGACAAAAACGATCGCGGTTATACAACACTATGATTCATTGGCTTCAGGCTCCAGAATTATCCAACGTAGCACAGTATATTGAGTGTTATTGGTTTATTGAAAAACGACCGGATGCAACAAGCCACCAATATCCCAAGCTAAACCCAGACCCGTCCGCACACTTGATACTTTCGCCTTCGAATCAAGAATATCGTTACGACATGAATCCTGCAATAGTTGAAGGTAAGGGTAGCCATTGGTTATTTCCTCATCAGCAAACCTTGCAGTTGGACCATTCACAAGCCTTCGTACATCTGGGCATTAAGTTCCGTATTGGTGCTTTGTATTCATTAAAAATTCCCACGTGCGCCCATCCGATGTTGGACGCTGTAGAAGCGTTCAACTTGACCAGCCTATTTAGTATGGATGGATTAGTAGAGCTTGATCTTATTGATTATGCGAGAAATGACCCTAATCTTTGCTGTGCTCAATTAGATAAGTTATTGCAACCATGGCTTGAAAACAGCAAAGAAGATCAACACAGTGCACTCACTAACAAAATCCTTCCGCTCCTTGGTAATACCCTTATTTCCGATCTAAGTAGCGCGTTGTTTTGCTCGCAAAGGACGCTGGAGAGAAGCTTCAGCCGAGTGACGGGGCTCACTTTGAAACAATGTCAGACAATGAACAAACTAGAACAGATGTTAGAATATCTTTATCAGCGTAGTACTAGTGAAATAGACTGGGTGGAGATTGCATTCCAATTTGGGTTTAGTGACCAGCCACATCTCATTAGGCATTTGAAAAAACAGATTGGATTGACGCCAAAAAATTATGCAAAAGAGAGAGGGTTCACTATCGATGTGTACGGGGGCGTTAGTTCTTCGTAAAGCGCTTTTTGCTCTGATCCACAGACCAGAGCGTTGTTAAATAGACTATTTTGGTTCCTGAGTAGGAAAGATAAGCTCTGAGGTATTAAACCCAGCCGCTTTCGCTATCATGATGTACTTGTCCATTTTATCCTGAGCAATCGTCGGTGTGCGAGACAAAATCCAAAAATAGTCGGTGTTATAGCCACTGATTAATGCCGTTGAATAATCAGGCTCTATATAAAAGACAATGTAACTGCCGTAAAATGGCCCAAAGAATGACACCTTTAAATGCGCGATGTCGGGTGTGGTGACAAATTTGGCTTTACCTTCCGCTTCACTCCATTCCTTGTCTTCTTTTTTCCATCCGCGGTTTATTACACGTACTGATCCGTCATCATTGACAGAATACGTTGCGCTGACATTGTTGAGCCCACGTTCAAAGCTGTGATCTAGCCGGGCAAGTTCGTACCATTTACCTAGGTAGTTATCGAGAGCAAAATTGGCAACAGGTTCGATATCGTTAGGTTTTCCTGTACAACCTGTCAATGTAAGAATGCAGATAATTAGTATGGTCAAATTTTTTAACTCTTTCATTCCTTTCCCTTTCTGATTAAAAAGCTTTTCTTAAGTCTATACCTAAAAAAGAATAAAATGGGTAAGTAATAATAGAAACGGCTTAACAATGGACTTTTATGTCCATTGTTAAGCCGGTTACATAATGTTCATATTGCGGACAAATTAAATTTTTAAATTGGTATTGCGGTTTGTAACAGGGTGAAATTAGTTTACTTATTCAAAAATAGATATAAGAACCCTTGAATCTTGATTCAGGAGTTCTTATATCTAAAGTGTTTATAGACCTACCTTCAAAGTGAAGGGCTTAGAAGGTAAGTTTATGATAACAAGCGTTTTATGGCGCTGATTGGGTGAATGATGGTGAAATGACCTCAGTGCGGCGATTCAGTGTTCGCCCTTCTAACGTGCTGTTGTCAGCTACTGGCTCACTTTCCCCTCTGCCTTCAACCTGAATACGACTCGCCGCAATGCCATTATTTTCAAAATAGGAGGCGACACTTTGTGCTCTTTGTAGAGAGATTTGATCATTGTAGCTCTCTGATCCTTGAGAATCGGTATGGCCAATAATGAACAACTGGGCCTCTGAATGATCTTGAAGCCTTTTTAGCATTGGACTCAGGTGTCCATTTGCTTCTGGTGATAAGGTAGTGCCATCAAATTTGAACAGAGCATAGCTATTCAACTCATTGATGCTCACCACTTCAGGCTCAATGACCTCAGGTTCAATCACTTCAGGCTCAATAATAGCAACTTCTGGTTCTGTGACGGGAATGGCTTTCTCTGCAGACCCAAACGCATAGCTTAGACCTACGGTTACAAAGCTAATGTCTGAACCGTCAACGTCATTAAACCATTGGTATTCTAATCTCGTTCTTAACTGGTCAGATAAATGATACTCAAGACCGGTACCAAGCATTAAGGACGTCCCGTCATCTGTATCACGAGTGCTACGGTTTAGTTCCTGCCTCTTTTGCTCCGCTTGCCAATTGAACCCACCAATTTTACCAAAAATATTTAGACTATCGACCAAGTGATAATCGGCTTTAAGACCGAGTTCTACGCCTTGGACTTTCGTGCTACTAGAAGCGTTTACGGATGGTCCACTAGAACTTGGGTAAGTAGCCTTAGCTTTACCCAAGTAATCATATCCACTTTCAATTGCAAGCCAGTCATTGATGCTATAACCGAAGAATAAACCGCCACCCATCGCTTCTTTGTCGCAATCTAAACTTAATGGTTCGCAGCTCCCGGAAAAATGAGTCCAGCCAGTTTTACCACCAATATAGAAACCGCTTTCATCGGCGGCCACATTGAATGCAACACTTGCACCCAATAGACATAATGTTATTTTTTTCATAATTCTCCATTCAACATAAATGTTAAAATTTTCTCATTAATTGAATCAAGAATTAACCTTGATTCTGATTGTGAATAAAATTCAACCGTAATGTAGGTTGAATTTAAGGTAATATGATTAAGAGGTGCAGTTAAGGTCTGCGTTGAAGGGCATTATGGTAAACGTATTTTCTAATAGTAATAATAGCGTAATATTAATTTTTTAAATGACATGTGCTATATAATTAATCGGATGTTAGTACAGTATTATTATGAGTATTTGTATCTTATATGTTTAACTATATGTAGTATTCTTATGGGGAATGTAATGACTAGATGATCTTACAATAACTGATTGTATTAAAAGTAATTTTAAAATTTTAGTCGTATTTACTAATATAGTAATCTGATTATTTTCGATTGTTATAGATTGCTTATGTTAGTGTATTATAACGTGTGTTGGTTTCAAATTATTCTAGGTGGCGATAAATACAATAATGCTCATGCTATAGAGATAAAGTAAGGATATATCTGAATTGAAGTGGGGTTGTAGGAATAAACTCTTATGGTAGGTTGTAGCACAAATTAAACGCGTAGTGAATCACGCTTAATTTGTACCAGATATTAAAACGTACTGACATTAAAAACATGTTCGAGAGCGGCTATTTTAGCCAGTAAATGCTCAGTAGGTTGAGATTCGATATCGACAATGGTGTAGGCAATGTCATCGCGGCTTCTATTTAGCATGTCAATTACGTTGATCTCCAAGTCAGAGAGAACCAGAAGAACCTGACTTAATACCTTCGGAACGTTGTCGTTAGCAAAAGCAATTCGATAACCTTTCGTTCTATCTAAACTAATCGTTGGAAAGTTCACTGAATTGCGAATATTACCATTTTCAAGGAAGTCTATCAGTTGATCTGCGGCCATTGTTGCGCAATTTTGTTCGGCCTCGTGTGTGCTTGCCCCTAAGTGCGGTAGCAGAATTACTTGAGGATGCTCTAGAAGTTCTGGTGATGGGAAGTCACATACGTATTGTTCAATCAACCCTTGTTCTAGTGAAGCGAGAAGGGCTTGTTGATTTACAATACTACCACGAGCGAAGTTCAGCAGTACGGAACCTGGTTTCGCGTGAGACAAGGTTTCTGAATTGAGCATATCCTTGGTATGTTCATTAGCAGGAACATGCAAGCTGATAAAATCACTGCGTGCAATGAGCCACTGCATATTCTCTGCGCGTTGTATTTGTGAAGAGAGTCGCCATGCTGTGTCGACACTGAGTGCAGGATCGTAACCCACCACTTTCATACCCAGAGCCAACGCCGCGTGTGCGACACTTGCGCCAATAGCACCTAAACCAACAACCCCTAACGTTTTACCTGATAATTCTGAGCCTACAAAATTGTTCTTCTCTTTTTCAACCAGCTTTGAAAACTGAGGGTTATTGCGTTCACTGACAAGCATTCTGGTAAAATCGATACCGTTAATGATTTTTCGCGAAGACATTAACATGCCTGTTAAGACTAACTCCTTTACTGCATTTGCGTTTGCTCCGGGCGTGTTGAATACGACAATCCCTTGATGGGTGCAATCACCCACTGGAATGTTGTTAACACCAGCGCCACAGCGTGCAATGGCTTTAACTCGCTCAGGAAAACAGATGTCATGAAGGTTTTGACTACGTAACATGATGGCGTCGGGTTCGCTTATCTCACTGGCGACCTCATAGCTATCACGAGGAAAGCAGTCCAATCCATGGGGGCTGATACTATTATAGGTACGAATTTTTCGCATTAGTATGGCTCTCTTATACGTGGAACTCAGTATTCATTTAAGGACGTGTGATTATTTATTAACCTGCTGATAACCCCAACTTAACCATGGAAGTAGTGTTTTGAGATCGCTTGATTCAACCGTGGCGCCACACCAGATTCGAAGGCCAGCTGGCGCATCGCGATAAGCACCAATATCGTAGGCGACACCTTCAACATCCAGTAGTTTTACTAACGCTTTAACTTGTTCTGGCGTTGCGTCTAAAGAGAGGCATACACTCGTATTAGAACGAGTTTGAGGGTCTACTGCCAGAAAATCTATCCATTCATTATGGGCAATAAATTCTTCTATAACGGCTAAGTTTTCTTGTGATTTTGCGATACATGCAGAGAGGCCACCAATAGAGTCAACCCATTGAAGTGCGTCTAAGTAGTCGGCTACGCACAACATAGATGGTGTGTTGATCGTCGCGCCGCTAAAGATACCTTCAATAAGCTTATTCCCTTTGGTTAAGCGGAAGATTTTAGGCATCGGCCAACTTGGAGTATAACTCTCTAACCGTTCAACGGCCCTTGGGCTAAGCACGATAACACCATGCCCGCCTTCACCACCCAGCACTTTTTGCCAGCTGTAGGTCGTAACGTCTAATTTATCCCAAGGCATTGGCATGGCGAAGACAGCAGAGGTTGCATCACAGATAGTCAACCCATCTCGATCATCTTCTATCCAGTCACCGTTAGGGACACAGACACCGGACGTTGTTCCGTTCCAAGTAAACACGACGTCATGATCTGAATTAGCCTGATTAAGGTCTGGCAGTTGTCCATAATCTGCACCAAAATGGCGGACGTCGTTGAGCTTGAGCTGCTTGGTTACATCGGTGAGCCATTCCTCACCAAACGATTCCCACGTAAAAATATCAACAGGACGTTGACCCAACATGGACCAAAGGATCATTTCCATTGCTCCAGTATCTGATGCGGGCACGATACCTACTCGGTAACCTTCTGGAAGTTCTAACGTTGCTTTTGTCTGTTCAATTGCCGACTGCAAGGCAGCTTTACCAATCGTACTGCGGTGGGAGCGTCCCAGAGTGGATAAATCGAGTTGGCTTACATCGTATCCTGGGCGTTTGGCGCATGGGCCTGAAGAGAAATTAGGGTTGGCAGGCTGTTTCTGAGGTTTCATAATGCTCCTTGGTGGCGATAGCCGATTCGAAAATAGGTTGAATCAAGCCTATGAGTATAAAAACTATAGAGGTTGGGAAACTTGATCCTTGCGCGATTTTCGTACATACGTGAATAAATAGGCTGTTTTTGTGACGTTTTATTTACTGTTATGTTTGATAAGCTTTGTTTTTATTGGTGTGATCTTATGCGGTTCTTTTCTTTAGTCATCAGAGCACTAAACAAAATAGGAGGCTAGCTGAACCAGAAAGAAACAATTTCTGACTTAAAGGTAGATCAACGTAAGTAAATGCTTGTTCACCTGAACCATCATTCATTGACGCCGCTGTGCTTGTCGCTAAATTTGGGCTGTGTTTTATATAGCGAGTATTTGTCGGTGGGGAAACCATAAAGAAGGTACCAATAAGCCATTGCGCCATCATGCTATAGAAGAAGTAATCCGATATGAATTTAACCGCTAGAATGCCAGTTTGATACTCGATAAGGAAAATAGCCCCAACAAAGAATAGGTTGGATAGGGCAACAAAAATGAGCAGTTTACATAGTTTTCCCATGGAGTTAAGCCTGTGGTGTAAGGTAAGTTGCTATACTAACATTTTATTAAAATCAAATGGTTGCCTTTATTTACATTGTAAAAAAAAGATCATCAGCATGGTCAAAAAATTTTGGTGCTATGCAGTTTGCATACACTCTTAACTTCAATCATTTTAAGAAAGGATGATTCATAAGATCTCTTACATTTCGTCTGCTCAATTATGTAGTAGTATGGGTGTCATATTGAAACAGAAATTTCCTCCAATAAATGGAGACGAGTAGTGTGGTTACTATAAAATGTATTCGTTGGGTTTTTAAATCGAAAGGAACAGATTTTTGATGATATTTAGATGGTTTTTATTGGTTAGCCTACTGTTTGTTGCACCACTGCAAGCCGCAAGTTATCGACTGCCAACCGACGGCAGTCAACTTGTTGGTCGAATACAGAATCACTTGGTGGAACAGGGTGAATCAATGGCCGGTATTGCAAAACAATATGATGTCGGTTTTCTATCATTAATGGCAGCAAACCAAGGCGTTGACCCTTTTTTACCAGAAGAAGGGACGGTCCTTACTATACCTTCACTCTTTATTCTACCTTCCAAAGACCGCGAGGGAATAGTGATTAACCTTGCAGAATTGCGGCTCTATTATTTTGATAAAGACAAAAAGAATGTGCATGTTTTCCCTGTCGGTATCGGTCGTATTGGTCGCGATACTCCAGAAATGACGTCTTACATTAACCAAAAAATCAAGGATCCAACGTGGACACCCACTCAGACAATTCGAGCTGAGTCATTGGCCAATGGTATTGAACTGCCCAAGGTTGTCCCTGCAGGACCAAATAATCCTTTGGGGCTGTATGCATTACGCTTAGGGTATGGAGTAGGAGATTACCTCATTCATGGAACCAATAAGGATTTTGGTATCGGGCTGCGTGTAAGCTCTGGTTGTATTCGAATGGAACCAAAGGATATTGACTGGTTATTTCATCAAGTTTCTCGTAAAGAGAAAGTGAGAGTAGTGAATACGCCTGTGAAAATGACGTTAGAACCTGATAGCAGCGTATTTATGGAAGTTCATGAACCCTTGACCAGAAGCAACGGTGAGAAAAAAACCTTGGCTGTACCCCAGAGTTTAGAGGGTTGGATGGATGAATTTGGAATGTCTAAAAATAAAGCAAAAGCGGCGATTCTAGTTCAAAGTGGTATTCCTATAGAGATCGCAGGGCCATAGTTTTTGTTCGAAAACGGCGTCTATCTTCATATTATTGATGGCGCAGTATTTTGCTCTATGTATAGACAAAGTTCGTTTATCGGGACGGGTCGGCTAAAGTAGTAACCCTGTAAGCGATCACAGTGGTGCTGTTTTAAAAAGGCGATCTGTTCGTCTGTTTCAACCCCTTCCGCAACGACCTGCAATCCTAGGTTGTGAGCTAAGGTAATCGTTGTAATACAGATCTCTTCATTATTGATATCCTTTCCTATATCGCTAACAAATGTCCTATCTACCTTGAGGGTTTGGATAGGTAATTTTTTCAGGTAACTCAGCGATGAATAACCTGTGCCAAAATCATCGATAGCCAATGAGATACCTAGATTGCTGAGAGCCGTAAGTTGTGAAACGGCAAAGTCTGGATCTTGCATTGCGGCTGTCTCTGTGATTTCAAATTCTAGTTCACCGACTGAAATACCATATTTTTTCATTGCTTTGTTTACTTTGTCGATCAGTTTAGTGGATTGCAGTTGGTTGACTGAAAGGTTGATGGATATTTTGTTTAAGCCACCGCCACGCTGTTTTATTTGAGAGAATGAATGGCAAGCCTCGTCTAATATCCAATCGCCAAGGATGTGAATGAATCCAGTGTCCTCTGCGATGGGTATAAATTTGTCGGGTGGATAAAACCCGTGCTCTGGATGTTTCCAGCGGATAAGTGCTTCTGCACTAACGATAGCTAGAGAGGTTGCGTTCACTATTGGTTGAAAGTAGATTTCGAATTGACCCAACTCCAGTGCAACCCGCATTTGGTTCTCTAGTTTCAACCTTTCATCCGCAGCTTGGGACAATGCGGTGGTAAAAAATTGGTAGTTATTTCGCCCCTTTAGTTTTGCCTGGTACATGGCGATATCGGCATTTTTCATCAGTTCAACCGTCGTGGTGCCATCATCTGGATATAAACAGATACCAATACTGGCAGAGGTCTCCACATCACGATTATTAATGTGATAGAGCTTGTTTAGTTTCTCTTGGATCCGTTGAGCAACAAGAGCAACATCTGAAGCATCGGTTACTTGAGGGAGAACCAATACAAACTCATCACCACCGATCCGTGCAAGGGTATCTTGATCTCGCTTTATTTGGGAGAGTTCGTGCGCTACTTCTATGATCAGTTTGTCGCCAAATGCGTGCCCAAGTGAGTCATTAATCGTTTTAAATCGGTCTAGGTCAATGAACAACATCGCCGCTTTGTAGTGATATTTTTGGGCTTGCTCCAATACTCGACCTAGCCTTTCTTCTAAGCTGTAACGGTTATGCAGGTCGGTTAAAATGTCGAAGTGAGCAAGATGGGCAATCTTCTTTTCTGCTTCTTTTCGCTCGCTAATATCGCTATAAGTACTGATATAAAAGGATGAATCGCTGCTTTTCTTTTGTATTTTGGAAATTGAGAGCCATTTAGGGAATACGTTGCCATTTTTTCTCCGGCCGTAGGCTTCTCCTTGCCAAAATCCTTTGTCTTCTAACGTACTCGTCATCTCAAGGTAGGTCGAAATTGGCGTATTATCCGCGTGCATCATTTCCCAGTTTTTGGAAATAACATCCTCAATTGAATAACCACTGTGTTTTAAAAATGCACGATTTGCATTAATGATTTTTTGGTTTTGGTCAATGATTAACATGGCTTCACCACTGCTGGAAAAGGCGTTGGCATAAAGACCTAAAACCTCGGCTGACTCTTCTCTTTCTATGTCTCTTTGTTGACGTTCCCTAACCTGAGAAGACGATATATTTGAATATAAAAAGATCCCCAATCCGCCTAAAACCCAAAGGATAGAATGGCTAACTGACAGGTTGTTAATGGATCGCTGAACTAATTGGTAGTGTTCGGTAAGAGGTAAACTTACGCCGATACCACCTCTGATATCGCCAAGTCGATAGCCTTGTGAGGCGTGGCATTTAAGGCACCCTTCTTCAACATTCATGGCTCTCAGGTAGCGAAGATTCGGTACACCATCGATTAACTCTGTATCCCAACTTTCTGTGATGACACCCTGTTCAAATGCAGTCAACTGTTGCGCTTCCCAAGCGTCAGGTGCATTAACGTTGTTGATTGGCTTTAAGGATGTAATCCTACCTTGTATTCCGAATAATTCAGCATACTGTTCAGATAGTTGACGAAGCATTGCGGCAGGATTCACTAGGGTGAGCATCGTACCATCGGGTAGATTAACGTCCCTATTTGGGATATGACTTAACCATTTAATTGGTTGTTGTTTATCCGAAATAGGCACATAGACTCCACCATGAGACGCTCCCCATAAGCGAAATGTGATGTCTTTATTGATAGACGTTTTCGCCTCGCTATAGGCGCGACTTATGATGCTTTCTCTTGCGGCTATAATATTCCAGCTAAGTGAACCTGCAATCAAAATCGACCACACAAGCAACATACTGATGATGGTTTTGTGTTTTTTAATAAAGCCCAAATGAATGTCTCTTTTCTAGCCAATACATATTATTATTCTATGAGTATAACGATAAATATTACTTTGGGTTAAGTGATTGGGTGCGTAGATCTTGTTTTTGATAATACCGTCATTTTTTGCGGTTTAAAATGAATGTAGAGAAGCGAATTTGACCAACTCGAATCTGATTAGGTTCGAGTTGGGTATGTTGCGATCTATTTGATCGTTAAGGAAAGTGAAGCGACGCGTTGAAGAAGGGTAGTCAGGTGCATTATTGCCTCGATATGTTGAGGGTAGTCTTGAAACGGTTGGCAGCGAACGTCATCCATTTCGATTAACTCGTTGGATAATAACCAATATAAATCAGAGGTGTAAAGCATAGCGGATAGTGGTTTGTATACTTCCGTTTCATACGCTTGAGATAGATCCGCGATAATCCTCTCACGATCGTGTTCACTCTCTATTGGCTTATCAGCATTGTCTATAGCCTTTATGTAGTGCAGGTTATTAACGAGGTTTTCCATAATCGGCTTGTTATCCTTTGACAGAGATGACAACGTTTGTCTGATAATGCTTAGCCAGTTTTCTTTGGTTAATGTGTTTTCATCTACTCTTTCAAACTCATTAACGATTTTGTGTTCTACAAAGACCTGTGATTCTTTCAATACCGCTCTTACCTTTTGAAACGGCAATTGAAATTCTATGCAAAGTGCAAGGATAAGGCGATGGAAGCCGCCATCAGGAAGATGAAGGTTACCTTTAAAAAGAGTAATGGCGTGTTCTTGTTCTTGAGTGAGGTTACTCATTCTGGGTTTTTCCTTACTGCTTAGCATGTATAATTACTTTTGATATCAACAACATTATATATCGATTTATTTAGCGTTGATTTATCCGCGGCGTTTTTTAAGAATAGCGTCAATATCTAACGCTTCAGTGTATAAGCTCAGCTTAACTTGTTTCGTTTCGATAGCTAAAATAGACATTCTGTCGGCGAGTTCATTGCCTTCTACACCAATGTGGCCATTGACGTGGTGGATCGCTATTTTACTCTCTAGGGTTTGGTATAAAGCAAACATATCTTTAATAAGCTCGATATTTTTGATCTCGCCCCCTTTCCTAACCCATCCATTTTTCGCCCACCCTTTCGCCCATGTGGTTAAGCACTGGATTGAGTAACTAGAATCGCTATAAATACCAACAGTTTTGTTGTTATTTAGATAGGCTTGACTGATCAATAAGCTCTGATGAAGAGCATTCAGTTCTGCCGTGTTATTGGTCCCTTCGGCTTGGTAGATTCCAAACCATAGCTCAGTAAGCTTGTTGGAATGATAGATAGCAATACCTGACCCTGCTTCACCAGGGTTGGGCTCGCAAGCACCATCGGTAAAAATTTTAACCTCATAAGGCATGGCGTTAATGTGTTCATCGGTTAAAGCTGAGGCTTTTGGTTTTTTAGTGCCCGCGATAGATTTGCTTCCGTGTCCGGACTTAACGGCGGGTGATTTGGATATTACGCCGGTATTCGCTGGTTGACCAAATGCCTCTTCAGCCTCAATGCGAGTCGGAAATGATTTATAACGAGCCCCAGGGAATTTTTCAACTTGGGCTTTACACGTTGCCCAATCAGTAAAAATACCCGTTTTACGGCCTTGCCAAACGACATAGAATTTTGCCAAATTATGCTTTTAAACCTAATGAATTAGAGACAGAGCGAATGTATTACACTATTCGCGTTAATTCAATTGAGATACTAGGTATTTATACCAGTACCATTAAAAGATAGGTTAGACGAAAAGTGTTCACGCCCGTATGACTCGATCGGTTCGATAAACCGAATTCATTTTAAGCATATAGACAATTTGACTGATATTGGTTGTAAACCGTAAATCAAAAAAAGCCCTAACAAAGGTTAGGGCTTAGCGTTGTTTTGTTACTATTTAGTAAAGCTGTCTATGACTACTTAGTATTTGAACACTACTTCGTATAAGACTGAGCGATATTATCGATTCGCTCGTTTGCTCTAGCTGCTTCATCTTGAGCTGACATAGCTGCATCAGTCGCTTTACCTGCTTTCATTTCAGCAGCTGATTGACTTGATTTAAGCGAAGAAACTTCACTGCTTAACTCATCTACTTGTGAAGATAGCGCGGCAAGTTGACTGGTTGTTTCTTCATCGGGTCCAGAGGCACAGCCTCCTAGTAAAAGAAGAGAACCCATACCGACTGCTATTAGTAATTTGTTATTCATGCACACTCCTGTTATGTAATGTCATCTTTTTTTAACTCGAATTTAGTGTAGCTCTGATCTCATTGATCCGATAGGGTTTATTAGTAAATAGATTTGCATCATCATCACTATTTACACTGTAAAATTGTATCTGTCTCATTAATAAGACGATTTAATGCGATTTGTTCGACAAAAAATACCCATAAAAACGAGTTATTTTACAAATTTAGGTAGTGATCAACCAAAAGAGCAACAAATAGGAGCATTAAGTGATAGATAGAAAACTTAAATGTATCCATTGCTGTGTTGTCTTTACAGTTATATTTAAGCTGCCATGCATGGAAGATAAACCCACTGCTTAATACCGTAGCAATCGACAAATATATCATTCCACTCATGCCGACAAGAACCGGTAATAAGCAAACCAAAAATAGTAAAATAGTGTAAAGCAAAATACTTGTTTTTGTGTATTCCACTCCATGAGTAACGGGGAGCATAGGGATATCAGCTTTGGCATACTCATCTTTTCGGTGGATCGCGAGTGCCCAGAAGTGAGGCGGAGTCCAAACAAAAATAATCATAACCAATAACCACGCGTTAGCATGGAGTTCTCCGGTGACAGAGGTCCAACCTAATAGAGGAGGCATCGCACCTGCAATACCTGCGATGACAATATTTTGCGGCGTGGCTCTTTTCAGGTACATGGTGTAAACCACTGCGTAACCGAGCAAACTCACCAAGGTGAGAAATGCAGTTAATGCGTTAACACCAATATAGAGGACGGCAAATCCAATGACCCCTAACGCGGAAGCAAAAAGCGAGACCTCATAAGCGTTGATATTTCCCGAAGGGAGCGGTCTTTTTTGAGTCCTCATCATCAAAGCATCGATTCTTCTATCGATTAGGTGGTTAAATGCGGCAGCAGAACCCGCCATCGCGCCAATCCCCAATAGACCCAGTAGGCTTTGCTGTACCGGTAATGAAGTGGGCACGGCTAAACACATACCTACAACCGCAGTAAGCAACATAAGTGCGACCACTTTTGGTTTGGTGAGCGAGAGGTAAAGACGCCATTTTGGCTGTTCAAATGCAACCGTATTGCTTGCGACAAGTGTTTTATTCATGAGTCCCCCTAATGTTTGATTCGATAGAGTGAGAAGTTGCAATGTTGTGGCCCTTATTGTGTACGTATATAACGTAGTTGATTCTGACTGTGGTAATGAGAATCAGTGCACCGCAAAGATTATGTAGAACAGCAATAGGTAACGGCAATTGAAGTAAAACGTTGCTGACCCCTAATGTTATTTGGATCAGTAGCAAAAAGAGCAGCCAATGTGATTGATGGCGAAGAAATGGATCAGCGCTCCGCTTTGCTTGCCAATGAAATAGCAATACAACGATGGCGACGATAATCGCACCAATGCGGTGGCTGATATGTATGGTCATTCGGCTTGCATAATCTAATACGCCAAATTCATAATTATCATGGCCAGATTGGATGAGTGTAAACGCCGTTTTAAAATTAAGATATTGCGTCCATTCACCTTGGCAAATCGGCAGACTGGTGCACATAAGTGCGGCATAATTGGCTGATGTCCAGCCACCCAAAAATATCTGACCGATGACTGAAACCAGCGTGATCAATGCGAGTGATTTTATAGCGCCTTGTAACGGTTCGTTAATTTGTGCGGGCGCAGCGGTACGTAGACGTATTTTGGTATACAGAAGCACCAGTAAACTGAGTAAAGTAAAGCCACCAAACAGGTGGGCTAATACCACAATAGGCATGAGCTTGAGGGTGACGGTCCACATTCCGAGTAATGCTTGTGCTATAACGACAAGCGATAGCGAGATTGGGAGTATGAAGCCCACACGATTGTGGCGTAGTGAAATCCACGTGATAGCAAAAACAAGTAAACCGAGAGAGCCAGCGAAGTAGCGGTGAATCATTTCTGGCCATGCTTTACTCTCGACAACGTCAAGATGAGGGTAGAGTTGATTCGCTTTTGCTATCTCAGCCGTGGAAGTGGGTACACTGAGGTGGCCATAACATCCCGGCCAGTCCGGACAGCCCAATCCTGCATCGGATAGACGAGTATAGGCACCCAAAACGATGACACACAGAGTTAATATAATACTCAGCTTTAATACCAATAATAAAACCCGCGGTTCGTTCTGCATTTCGGTATCCTTATCCGACTCTGGAAAGCTTTAATAACTTGCGAAAATCAGTAAGTAGTTCTTTATGCTGCTTAAAAAGTTCATTTTCTAATGACTGTCGAGGATATTTCATCACTAATTGTCCGAGAGGGTCGACTAACAAATACTCTGATGAATCGACGTAGTCCATAAAGTTATCTGTCACTTTAATGGTTGTAAATAAGTCACTTAAACTGGATAAGCTACTAAGGTCACTCTTTTCGGTGACGTAAAGGACGGCTTCAACTCTAGGTTGGTATTTTCCTAGTGCGACATAGCTTTGGTTGAGTAAATAAACCTGTTGTTTACATAGCTCACCACACTGAGCAGGGATGACGATTCCCATGTGCCAAATTTTACTGACGGGCATCTCTATCTTAAGCATTGAATAAGTCAGTCTTGGTTCGATAAGGACGCCTTTGTTTGTTACGCCTGACTGGTACCAATGTTGAGTCAATATCAATTTAGCCGCGATGGCTGGAATCATGAACATGAGAATAAGAGAAACCAAAACGATTCGACCTTTGGTTCGGCTATTGGTGGGGTTTTCTTCTAGTGAAATGGTCATGATATATCCCTGTTAATGGCTCGTAATTTTTTATAGAAAATGGTTAACATGAGCAGTAACCAAACGGTTGCCATCGCAAACCACTGTACGGAATAAGCGAAGTGTTTAGATGAAGCCATGGGTATCGGTTTCCATGGTTGAGGGAGAGGCCAGTCTTCTACTTGATCAGGTTGTAGAGCGAAAGGTAATAAAGAAACCATAAGTTTGGTTTCAAGCTGTTTGAAGTTCAAATTTTGGATTCTAAGATGTTGGATAGTTTCGGGCATCAGGTCTGAGCTGAGCTTATTCAAGCTTCGAGCATACAACCGACCCGTTAAACGTTCTTGTTGTAAAGTTTGTGGAGTAGCAGGGAGTACTGAACGATCGTCCCCCGTTGGTATGAATCCGAGTTCGATCAATAGGTGCTCATTATGGTTATGTGGCTTAACAATTTGATACACCAAATAACCGGCCTGCCCATTATGGGTTTGATTATCAAGATAGATTAAGGGGTTATTGCTGGGTTTGAAGGCTGCGGATACTTTTAGTCCGGTAACAGGAACCGAATAATCGGTCAATTCACTAAGGGGAATATGAGTCTGCCCTGCTCTTGTTTCTAACTGTTGTTCAAGCAGCTGTTTCGCTTCGCCTCGACTTAATTGCCAGAATCCTAAGTTGACCAATAGAAAAAATACAACCACAGTTAACAGTGCTGCAACCCAATACGAAACGGAGTGGGATAACACAGCAATAGGAGATGCTATGGTTTTTGCTTTCAAAACAGCACTGATATTCATGTTACTTTTCATCATTGGCAACTTGGCGATAGCCCTTTATTATATGGTGAAATCATCACCTTCTGATGGTGAAAATAGTCCTTCCATGAGTCAATTTTTAGGCCGGAGACTCATGGTGTCAGTAGGTGTCGTTATATTACTTATTATCGCTCTGAGCTCCGGTTTAATAGAGCCCAATGTTCGTCCTTATTGATCGTTAATATGTGTTGTATTTGTGAATTAAACCGTTTCTATAGCACATAAACGAATACAAACAGGCAGAGCCAGATCACGTCAACAAAATGCCAATACCAACTTCCGGCTTGAAACGCAAAATGGTTTCGAGGTGTAAAATGGTCATACGCAATTCTACAAAGCAGAATTATCAGAAAGATGGATCCCAATAAGACGTGCAGGCCGTGAAATCCGGTCAGCATAAAGAAGGTGTTGCCATAAATACCAGACTGCAATGTGAGCCCGAGTTCTTGGTAGGCATGGATGTACTCTTCGATTTGGAAGAACAGAAACAGCCCTGCTAACACGATGGTTATCTCTAACCAGAAAACCAATGCTGTGCGACGGTCTTTTTCCAAACTGACATGAGCGAAGTGCAACGTGATAGAAGAGAGCAACAAGATTATCGTATTTTTAAGTGGAATCCCTTGCCACGGCATGGCTTCGACTGACTGGCCTGCAGGTGTACTGGTTAAGGGCCAAAGGGCCTCAAACGCGGGCCACAATATTTCGTGAGTCATCGCATTGTTATCTGCCCCCGCTAACCAAGGCACGGCAACCATTCTTGCGTAGAATAGCGCACCAAAAAAAGCACCAAAAAACATAATCTCTGAGAAAATAAACCAACTCATGCCCTGTTTGAATGAACGATCGATCTGATCTGAGTACAAGCCAGAGAGAGATTCGGTGATCACGCTCTTAAACCACCCCGCAAACATATACAATAGAACCAAAAACCCGATGGTTAATACGCCTTTACCGATGACAGACCCAAGGCTCTCGGTCCCTTTATACTGGACGGTTACCCCTGCACCTACCGCGATCAAAAATAGAGCGATAGCACCAATGATCGGCCAGTGACTCTGGGCTGGGACATAGTAAGTAGGATGTTGTGGATGGGGGGCTTCTACGCTCATTCTGATCTCCTTGGTGTCGCGGTTGAGTTAGCGAGCATGGCGACACTTTTTGGCTCTTGTTCTACTGAGTCGGTTATGTCGAATACGGTGTAAGAGAGTGTAAGGGTATGAATGGAATCGGGAATATCTGGTTCGATATAGAATACCAGCCCAAGCTCGGTGCTTTCCCCAGCTTTAAGTGGTTGACGAGTAAAACAGAAACACTCCATTTTGTTAAAATGTGTAGCTGCTATGCCCGGAGAGATCGAGGGTACCGCTTGTACAATCGTATCTTGTTGCGACAAATTCTTGGCGAGATACGCCGTTTGTATCACCTGTCCTGGGTGAACTTGGAGCGTCCGAACTTTTGGTTTCATTTGCCAAAGCATACCAGACGGAATGTGAGCCATAAGCTCTACGTTAATAGTTCGAGATAGATCAATAACCATTCCATGGGGCTGATCTATCGCGACCTTATTCGTTTTTCCATTGATGCCTAAAGCATCACACATGACGTCATATAGAGGCACAAGCGCGTATCCAAAACCGAACATCGCCACGACGGCAAACAATAGTTTGGTCGTCAGCGCTTTGTTTGCTTTTTGCTTATCTTTTTTTTCACCTATTCCCATGACGACACCTAATCGATTTTCGGTGGTTGATCAAACGTATGATGAGGGGCGGGGCTAGGGACCGTCCATTCGAGCCCTTCGGCTCTTTCCCACGGTTTTGCCGGCGCTTTCTCTCCGCCTTTAACGCATTTAATGACAACCCAAAGAAATAGCAGCTGTGATATACCAAATGCGAACCCCCCGATGGAAACAATCTGGTTTACGTCGGCAAATTGGATGGCGTAGTCGGGTATTCGGCGTGGCATACCTGCTAGTCCAAGGAAATGCATGGGGAAGAACAGTATGTTTACCGAGATAAGTGATGTCCAAAAATGCCATAGACTAAGGCGTTGGTTGTACATATTTCCGGTCCATTTTGGTAACCAATAATAGGCAGCCGCCATGATGGAGAATACGGCACCAGAAACCAGAACATAGTGAAAATGGGCGACCACAAAATAGGTGTCGTGATATTGGAAGTCCGCCGGAACAATGGCCAACATCAAGCCAGAAAATCCGCCGATGGTGAATAGAACAATGAAAGCGATAGCAAACAACATAGGGGTTTCAAAGGTGAGCGAGCCGCGCCACATGGTGGCAACCCAGTTGAATACTTTCACACCAGTGGGCACCGAAATCAACATGGTGCAATACATAAAAAACAGTTCAGCAAATACAGGCATTCCCGTTGTGAACATATGATGCGCCCATACCAAAAATGACATCAATGCGATGCTGACCGTAGCGTAGACCATGGAGTTATAGCCGAATAATTTTTTACCAGAAAAAGCAGGCACAATGGCAGAAACAATACCAAAAGAAGGTAGGATCATTATGTACACTTCTGGATGACCAAAGAACCAGAAAATATGTTGGAACATGACAGGGTCACCACCCCCAGCAGCATCAAAGAAGCTAGTGCCAAAGTACTTATCGGTTAATACCATGGTTACCGCACCCGCGAGCACAGGCATAACGGCAATGAGTAGGAATGCCGTTATCAACCATGTCCACACAAACATCGGCATCTTCATCAATGTCATGCCCGGCGCGCGCATATTGAAAATGGTGACGATAACGTTGATCGCGCCCATAATAGAACTAATACCCATAATATGAACCGAGAAAACAAATAATGCGGTGCTATCAGGGCTATAGGTGGTAGAAAGTGGTGCGTAGAATGTCCAACCAAAATTCGGACCGCCCCCTTCAGTAAAGAGCGATGCCAGTAAGATTAAGAATGCAAAAGGTAATATCCAAAAACTGAGATTATTCATGCGAGGTAGCGCCATATCTGGCGCGCCAATCATCATTGGGATCATCCAATTGGCTAAGCCAGTAAATGCCGGCATGACGGCGCCAAATACCATGATCAGCCCATGCACCGTTGTCATCTGGTTGAAGAAGTTTGGCTCGACAAGTTGTAACCCCGGCTGAAAAAGTTCTGCACGGATTACCATTGCCATCGCACCACCAATGAAGAACATGGTTAGGCTAAAAATAAGATAGAGCGTGCCTATGTCTTTATGGTTGGTTGAAAATACCCACCTAGTCCAACCGCTAGGAGCATGATGAACGTCATGGGAGGAAGCGGTATCTGACGCCATCAATTCTGATTCGATTGTCGAGCCGATGTTGTTGCTTTCTATAGAAGTTTTCATTGCTCTTCCTCCGAATTTTTATCTGCTTCAGCTGGATTCTTAAATGCATTGATATCGGAAGCCTGAATCACATCACCTGTTTTATTATCCCAAGCATTACGTTGGTAAGTGATAACGGCAGCGATTTCTTGATCGGTGAGTTGAAGAGCAAATGCTTGCATAGCGGTACCGGAGCGACCATTAACGACGGTGTCAATGTGCAGAGAAATATCACCTGTAGCGATAGGGCTTCCACTGATAGCAGGGAATACGGCCGGTAGACCCATTCCATTTGGTTGGTGGCATACTGAGCAGCGTTCCAGGTATACTTTTTCACCTATGGTCATGAGCTGATCTAATGGCATATTGTTTGCCAATGCTTTGGCAGCCTCGATTTTTTGACGTTCGACGTCCTGACGTTTACCTAATAACCATTGTTCGTAGTCATCTTCTTCCATCGCGTGAACGACGATAGGCATAAAGCCGTGGGCTTGGCCGCAAAGCTCTGCGCATTGGCCGCGATAGATGCCGGGTTTGTCTATTTTTGTCCACGCCTCATTGATGAAGCCGGGTACGGTGTCTTTTTTTACTGCAAAATCTGGCACCCACCATGAATGGATAACGTCGTCGGAAGTGAGTAAAAAACGAATTTTTTTATTGATAGGTAAGACGAGTGGATTGTTAACTTCAAGTAGATAATTCGCCCCTTTCTCTTTAATACCGTCAATTTCTTCTGAGGAGGTGGCGAGTAAGCTGAAGAACTCAATTTCTTCACCAAAGTAGCTATAGTGCCATTTCCACTGCGAACCAGTGATCTTTATAGTTAAGTCTGATTTGCTTGTATCTTCCATCGCAATCAGTGTTTTGGTTGCAGGAATCGCCATCGCGATCAAAATGATAACAGGGATAACTGTCCATATAATCTCGACCTTTGTGCTTTCATGAAAATCGGCAGCGACAGCACCTTTAGATTTACGATGATTGAAAATGGCGTAGAACATCGCACCAAACACAACAAAAGCAATGGCGCAGCATATATAGAAGATCAACATATGCAATTCATACACTTTGCCGCTAATTTCTGTCACACCTTGTGTCATGTTGAGTGAAGTCTGAGCTAATGCTTTAACTGGTAGCGAGAGTAAAAGTAAACAAATGAACAATTTTCGGACAGTAGCTAGTTGATGCAAACGATATCCCCCCATCTTAGTCGAGTGCATCCAACGTTAATCTTTGATGATAACGCTGGAAACATACTGCACTGGTTGTAATTGTTATGATTATGTTAATGAATGCTAGTTTGATAATAGGAATTGTTCAAGGTGACAGAGTGAATTGCCGTCGTGATTATTGTGTTATCGATAGCAACATTTGTGTACTTTTTTTAGAGTCAAAATTTAAAATTTACTGCTTTTGTTCTCAATTCGTTTTAGAAAAAGGATCGTATAAAATGAATGGAAGTTATTTTTATTCTATAATAAAAAGTAGAATGAAAGTAAGGTTGGATGGTAATATCCTTTATAAACAAAAAGTTAAATACAAATATGGTTTGTATTTCTTGTATTAACATTGTAGATTCATTGTATTATTCAGTTGTATTAATGTGGCTACATTAAAATTAATACAATTATAATACATAAAATAGCTCTTATGTGATAATTATCACGGAAAGTTAGGACAAATAGTACGAATATATAGCTACTGAGTAAGTCGTGACTAACTCATATATTTCTGAAATAGTTGTGCACCTCTTCTAAAGAGATTGAAAGGGCCATCAATAAAGTTCGCAACTAATACGAGACGGTAGAGAGACGAGATAAAGGATAACAAGATGAAAATCTTAGCAATTACTGCATGTACTGCTGGGGTCGCTCATACTTATATGGCGGCTAAAACGTTAGAAAAAAAAGCGAAAGCACGCGGTTATGATATTAAAGTAGAAAAACAAGGTGCTAACGGAATTGATGACCGCATCACGGCACAAGATATCGCGGAAGCTTCAGGTATCATTTTCGCCACAGATGTTGGTGTAGCGGAAATGGAACGTTTTGAAGGGCTAATCTCTGTTCAAGGTAAAGTTAAAGACGGTGTCAAGAAAGCGGATGCAATGATTGATGCCCTAGTACAAAAAATTGAAGCAGCAGGTGGTGAAGTCTCTAAAGTGACTAGCGCTTCTACCGTGGCATTTGATGAACCTGATGATAGCAATAGCAACTTCGTTGTTAAGTTCTTAAAAAATTGGTACAAGGGCGCACTATCTGGTGTATCTCACATCATTCCTCTTGTTATTATTGGCGGCCTTTGTGTTGGTTTACTCAATCTTTTTTATGGTTATGACTATACCCATCTTTACAACCTCACAAGTGAACAAATTGCTGATAAAGAATTCATGGGTGACTTTGCAACCACGCACCAAGGTATTGTTCACTATCTATACTACATCGCACTAAAAGCATTTAATCCACTGTTGATTTGTGTTCTTGCTGCATTTACCGCCTACGGTATGGTAGGTAAACCAGGCTTAGCACCAGGATTCGTTGGTGGTTATGTTGCCGTGGGTGGCACTTTCGGTAAACTAACTATTGTTAGTGGTGGTTTCATTGGTGGCCTTGTAGCGGGTGCGGCGGCAGCATTGTTTGTTATGCTTGTTCGTCAAATCAAGGTACCTCAAGTACTAGAATCAGTTAAGATTCTTATTATTACTCCTCTTGTTGCTGGTGTACTAACGATTCTATTCATGTTAGTTGGCCCAGGTAAGTTCTTCGCGTTCTTAAACACTTCTTTATCTGATTGGCTCAACGTAATGAGCGGTTCAAACCTGCTTATCCTCGGCTTCATCCTAGGTTGTATGTCTAACCTTGATATGGGTGGTCCAATTAATAAAGCCGCATACCTATTCTGTATTGGTGCAGGTACAAACGGTAACACTGAGTTCTACGCCGCGTTTACGGCCGCGAAGTGTATCCCCGGTATGTCTCTTGGTATTATGGCGATTGCACTTCCTCGCTTCTTCGACGAAGAAGACCGTCTTGCTGGTCCATCTACTGCCATTCTAGGATTCTGTGGTATTACAGAAGGTGCAATCCCTTACGCTGTTAAAGATCCAATGCGTATCATCCCTGCTCACATGATTGGTGGTGGTGTTGCGGCTGCTCTTATCCTCTCATCCAAGATCCAAATCGGCACGATTGCAGGTGGTGCGGTGTTCATGCTACCAGTAATTAGCGAGCCTATGGCATGGCTAACCTACTTTATAATCGGTGTTGCCGTTTCTATGGGCCTTACTATCGCTCTTAAGATGGTGGGTAAAAAAGGCAAGGCAAAAGCAAACGCACAAGCGTGATAAAAACATTTGGCATTATAGGCACTCATTGACTCAGCGAGTGCCGAACTTTAAGAAAGATAGGATGTTATTCCAATAAGTAAGATGTAAAGCATAGTGTTGATTTCATTGCCTTGTGCTTTCAATAGTGTTTCTACTGCCCATCCTTTCGGATGGGCTTTTTCTTTTCTGAAAAAAATATACATTTGCTTTGCAGATACGCTAAAGTCTTCATTGATGATAATAAATACTTATTTAGTAGGGATGTTGCGTGATGCTTCGAATGTTAGTGGTCTTTTGTTTGATGTTTGGTGGTTTTTCTTTTGCTGAAAATGAATTGGCTACCGAACCAGAAATGCGTGGGCCTCTCATTGAGTTAGATGTGGTGGTGGATACGAAAGGAATTGAAGAAGCAATATTAATTACCAATCAGTCCATGAAACACGTAATAGAAGCGTTAGATCGGATATCAGATAACCAAGAACTAACACCAGAGCAAGCCGCGATAATTACGTCAACGTCAGGAAATATTAGCCAATTGGCTATGTCGTCAACAGAAGTAATGGAGGCATTGCCAGATGCCATTGCCAAAGCAGGAGAATCCGTTGTTGCCAATACTCGAGTGTTTTTGAGCGATCTAAAAATGAATATACTCATCGTGCTAATTTTGATAGTGGTCGGGTTAGCGATTGTCATTGCCTGTTTGTATTGGTTTGTCATTCGACCTATGCAGAGCACCATAATGGCGGCGACCGGTAATGTTGCAAGTATGGCAAATTCTATTCAGATAACGGCCAAATCTTTAGAAGAAAGTAACAAAACTCATGCGAAGTTGTTAGAGATGCTAGAGCAGCAGAATCACAACACGGCATAGATGGAACAATGTACTAACCATGTTGTCTTGATAGGTTAATAAGGTGTTGCTAATTTGTAACCAAACGTGACAGGGCCTATAATTTATCTCGACATAATAAAGATTTGATATGTAGGAGATTACATGCGAGTTCTTATCTTTGGATTAATGGCGGTATTGCTAAGCCCAGTTGGCTTAGCACGTGATTTAATTTTAGAAGTTTCAAATAAGCCAGTAAAAATAGTTACGTTTGACGAACTTAAAACCATGCCCTCAATAAGCTATAAAACCCATTTGCCTTGGTTTACTGTTGAAGCGGAATTTACGGGCGTCTCATTAGAGTATTTTCTGACCAAGCAGTTTGGAGCCATCCCAGATGTTGTTACCTTCCGCGCGTTAAATGACTATTCTGTCGATATTGTTAAGAGTGATATAGAAAAATTTGATCCTATTATCGCTTACCTAAAAGATGGGAAGGCAATGACAGTGCGAGAAAAAGGGCCCTATTGGATAATATATTCGCTTTCTGATTTTCCGATAATTGATGACAGCCTATATCACTCTCAGATGATCTGGCAGTTAGAAAAAATTCAAATTGATAGCCTATGAAAATAGAGCGATCTACTAAAAAAGCTCATCTCTACTCAGGCACAGCGAAGCTATTGCTGTCAATATTTGCGATTATTATATTGATAGCCAATATTTATATATTGAGTGAAACCAAGAAACTGGTGGCTTCCTTTTCTAGTCAACAAAATCAAGCAACGTGGTTTCTTTTTCAGTTGAATAAAGAGCTGTTAGAGCTTGCATCGAATGCGAGCCATTTAGGTGACGGTGATAATCACCTGCCAAGTGTCATACTTAAATACGACCTTGCATGGAGCCGCTTTGATCTTTTGCTGACGAGTAAGGAATCGGATGACTTTATGGCATTGACTGGCACGAGACCTTTCTTTACTGACCTATTTGATGAGTACAAAAAGATTGAACCTCTACTGGAGGCTATTGATGAAACGAAATCGGAAAACCCTATTGAATTTGTAAATGAGACTACAAAGATTCATAAACAATTAGTCGACTATATTAATCGAAATTTTCGTGTTGCAAGTCCTCTGTACTTAGAAAGACGAAATCAAGTAAACAATTTAGAGCAGATGCAAACAGCGTTACTTCTGTTACTGGTGGTCTGCATATCCATCATCGGACTGATTTATTCGAGGGAACTGAAATATAGTCGATGCCTTGCATTGACGGACACATTAACTTCATTGCCAAATCGATTGGCGCTGTTTAACGTGGTCGATGAATTAAACAATGAAAATAAGTCATTTAACCTTTTTCTTTTAGATTTAAATGGCTTCAAGCAAATAAATGATAAGTATGGGCATCAGGTAGGCGATAACGCTTTAATTGAAGTCGCTAACCGTCTTAACCTGAATCGAAGTATGAAATCTTATCCATTTAGGATTGGTGGTGACGAGTTTGCTGTTGTGGTACCAGAAGAATTTTTGAGCTCAGGTGATGATTTTTGTAAAGTACTCGAGTCGATATTTCATCACCCGTTTAAACATGAAGATACCCATTACGAGCTTTCTACCAGCATTGGCTTTGCGAACTACCCAAATGACAGCATTCATATTGACGAACTCATTCGTCACGCCGATCAAAGAATGTATCAAATGAAGTTCACTCATAGGGAAGCAACAACCGATAGTTGATATTGTGACGATATTATTCAAGGCAATCTGAGATACACCAATTGACTCTGTAAAGACGACTCTTCGGATAAATTGACCAACTGACTAAAAAATAAACGATAATAATTTTTGTGATCGCTATCTATTAGATAGGGATCTGCGTTATTATGGCGCGCTATTTTTTACCTTAAAATCGGAGAACAAACTTTTGCAGTTTAAAGACCTCGGCCTAGATAATCGTTTACTGAAAAACCTTAACCATTTCGCATTCAAACAAGCGACAGACATCCAACAGCAAGCAATTCCTGTTGCGATTGCTGGCAAAGATTTAATGGCATCGTCAAAAACTGGGTCAGGAAAAACATTGGCGTTTGTGTTGCCAATGCTGCATAAGTCTCTAAAAACCAAATCATTCTCAGCGAGAGATCCTAGAGCCGTTATTCTTGCTCCTACTCGTGAACTCGCTAAGCAAGTGTATGGTGAGCTGCGTGGTATGTTAGGTGGCCTTTCTTATACCGCGACTCTTATTGTCGGTGGGGAAAACTTTAACGATCAGGTTAAGGCGCTAAGAAAACACCCAAAATTCATTGTCGCGACACCTGGCCGTTTGGCGGATCATATTGAACATCGGTCACTGTTTATCGACACGCTTGATACACTGATTTTGGATGAAGCTGACCGGATGCTCGATTTAGGGTTTGCACCTGAATTACTTAAAATCAATAAATTAGCAAAACATCGCCGTCGTCAAACGCTTATGTTTTCGGCGACGATGGACCATGCTGAAGTGAATGAAATTGCCTCAGAGATGCTAAATGATCCGAAACGAATTTCAATCGGCCTTTCAAATGAAGAGCACAAGGATATTACACAATCATTTTATCTCTGTGATCATTTAGACCATAAAGAAGCGATTTTAGACCGTGTTATTAGCGAAGCGGAGTATCGCCAAGTCATTGTGTTCACAGCAACACGTGCAGATACTGAGCGTTTGACAGAAAAACTGAACGAGAAGAAACTCAAAGCGGTAGCACTAAGTGGTAACCTGAACCAAACACAACGTAATTCTATCATGAGTCAGTTTGAACGTGCTGTTCATAAAATACTTGTGACGACAGATATTGCTTCTCGTGGGTTGGATATTGCCAATGTTACGCATGTTGTTAACTTTGACATGCCAAAGCATATGGAAGAATATGTGCACCGAGTTGGCCGTACAGGTCGTGCTGGTAATAAAGGCAATGCGATTTCTTTGGTTGGTCCGAAAGATTGGGACAGCTTTAAACGTGTAGAGTCATTCCTTCAACAAGACATTGAATTTGCAGAATTAGAAGGGTTGAAAGGCAAATTTAAAGGAATTAAGCCTCCGAAGCCTACTGTGAAAAAAGGCGATAGTTCGAAGAAGAAACAGCATCCAAATGCGAAGAAAGTGGCTAAGAAGCCCGTTAAGCGAGATAAGACGTTTTATAAAACTGTCGCAGTTGGTGATGATGTATTTGTACCAAAAAAGAAAGCAGCGAAACCAGAATCATCAACGCCTGAAGAGTAAGGTTACTCAAAACATATCAAGCCCTACTAATCATTGTTAGTAGGGCTTTTTTAATGCAGTTATAAACGACTTCTCACAGAATATAACTTTTGTTTATTGCACTCTATTGGTATTAAGGCGAGGTTAATCTTAAGAGGAATTACAGTGTATAAGCAGTTGAACAAAGAAAAACGATTGCAGATATGGGCACTCAGAAAAGAAGGGAAGTCCCAAACCGAAATCGCTCTTATTCTCGAGGTTCACCGCGCAACGGTAAGTCGAGAGCTCTCCAGAAACTCAGGCCCTTATGGTTACGAGCCTCAACTCGCTCAACGTATGGCGATCCATCGAAAAAAATTTCACACTCAAATTGTAGAAAAACAATATGAAGAGCTAGTAAAAGAGCTCGTTGGTATTGGTTGGGAACGAGAACAGTGTCAGGAATTTATTCTTCATCATCACTCTGAACTTACCATTGAGCAGATTGACAAATTGATTGATGATTGTTTTTTAATAGAATAATTTTAGAAATTGAGACACGGATCACGTGTTGCACTTGCCTATCATTTCCTGTTTATATCCCTCGCCTATCTGTTGCACTTGCCCAAGAAAAAATAGGTGTAACCTGTAAATTACGATCTATATCTGTTGCACTTGCTCACATTCAAATATCCGTCACTTTTGTTGCACTTGCTTATAAAACAATATCAATAAATCATAATATTCTATTAAATCAACTATTTAACTATAACCCCCTTAAGTGATACATATCACCTTTTTAATGCTAATAGCTGTCTATATTAACCTCGTTATCTAAAAGAAGTGATTTACCCAAGGAGCGAGAAATGAAAAAGTTTAATCACATTGGAATACCTTCAAATATTGAGCACAAAGGTGAAGTGTTAAATGCAGATATCGGTTTGTACTGTACCGATTTCAACGAAAGTGAAAATCGTATTGAATGGTTGCGTTTTCTTGAAGACAGCCCGATGCCAGAAGAGTTAAAAACAACCGCACATATTGCTTATGAAGTGAGTGACTTAGAAGAAGCAATGAAAGGTAAAAAAGTACTTTTAGAACCGTTTAATGCAAATGACTCATTAAAGATTGCATTTGTAATGGAAGATGAAGCGCCCGTAGAGCTGATGCAATTCTTATAAAATAAAGTCATTAGATTACGAGTAACGTGTGTATCAAATAATCAAATAACGTATTAAGAGAACCCTACAATGAAAAAATTTATTAATAATAGTGAAAATATTACCGTAGAGCTCCTTCAAGGTTTGGCTCTAACCTTTCCTCAAAAAGTAAAAGTGGTTTCAGACAAAATTGTCTGTCGCCGTACTCCAAAAGACCCGAGTAAAGTGGCTGTCGTCACGCTTGGTGGCGCTGGGCATGAACCGGCGCTAAGCGGCTACGTAGGTGAAGGCATATTGGATTACTCTGTAGTAGGGGATATCTTTGCGGCACCTGGTGCACCTAAAGTATTTGAAGCATTAAAAATGGCGGACTGTCCTGCAGGTGTTCTGTTAATTGTACTTAACCATGAAGGCGATGTGATGTCGGCTAATATGGCGATGGAAATGGCCAAACGTGAAGGTATCAATGTGAAGATGTTGCTTACCCATGAAGATATCAGTGCGGGCATCGATATCGATATCAAAGACCGTCGTGGGTTGGCTGGTTGTGTACCAGTGTACAAAATTGCAGGTGCTGCCGCAGAGGCAGGGTTGGAGTTGGAAGAAGTCTACCGTGTGGCGCAAAAATTCAATCAAAATATGGCGACGTTAGCGGTCGCGATGAGTAATGCGACTCACCCACAGTCAGGCATGATTATTGGTGACCTCGCCGATGACGAAATGGAAATTGGCATGGGGCAGCATGGCGAAGGCGGTGGGGGCCGAATGAAGATCCAAACCGCTGATGACACGGCGAGCATAATGTTAACCCAGATCTGTAAAGCCATCGATTTGAAAAAAGGTGACGACCTTATGTTGATGATTAATGGTACTGGTGCCACTACGTTGATGGAAATGTTTATCGTTGCGCGTGCGAGTCATCTTTATCTTGACGACAAGGGAGCCACTATCTCACGTTCGAAAGTGGAAGAGGTACTCACAGTTCAAGAGATGGCCGGATTCCAGATGTGTGTTAGTAAGTTTGATGGCGAGACGTTAAGTTACTGGGATATGCCATGTAGCACACCTTACTGGACTCAACAGTAAGTCAATAGTGGCTTGCCAATGATTCACTGGCAAGCTTTTCAAACCATAAAACGAATGTTCAAGTTTATATGCCGTGTTTTTGCACTTTGGCGTAGGGATTCGTTTAGCCATAAATCAGGAGAAGAATAATGGTCACATTCAATCAGGGTTTGTTATTTGGCATGTTTGCGCACGCAGCGAAATGCCTATTGGAGCAAGTCCCACACCTTAATGAACTCGATGGACAAACGGGTGACGGTGATCATGGAACTACCATGTTGCGAGTTTGCCATTGCATCGAAACATCTATGCAGCAAACAAATGTAGGCGATTGGAATAAACAAGTGGATGAGCTTGGTTGGACGATTATGAGTCAAGACGGTGGTTCGGCTGGCATGCTAATCGGTAATCTATTTATGGGTATCGGCTCTGGTTTGGTCGAACCCGAACTCGCCCCCTCGGAGGTTGCGGCTGCATTTCGTGCAGGGCTTGATCGTCTGGCTCACTTCAGTGGCGCTCGTCAAGGTGACAAAACAATGTTGGACGCGCTTATTCCAGCGATTGAAGCATTAGAAATAAACGCTAAAGAAGGAGCAAGCATTGCTCAGATGTTTGATATGGCTTCTAAGGCTGCACAGCAAGGTTGTCAGGAGACAATCGCTATGATTCCAACGCGTGGACGCGCAAAAAACATGGGCGAAAAAGCGGTGGGTTTTGTTGACCCAGGGGCAACAAGTATGGCGATTCTTTTCGAATCATTTACTCATTATATAGAAGAACAAAAAGGCTAGGAGAGAAAAAATGGCAGATAAAGATGGTATGAAGTTGTCCAAAAATTTCGGTTTAGATATTCCGCAGGCAAACCAATCTTTTTATATAAAAGGCATGGATCATGTTGATTGGGGAATGAAAGACCGCCTAAGCCGTATTTTTAGACCTGATACAGGCAAAACAGTGATGTTAGCGTTTGATCATGGCTACATGATGGGCGCAACCGCTGGGCTAGAAAGAATGGACTTAACTATAGAGCCTTTAGCTCCTTACGCTGATGCTCTGATGGCAACTCGAGGTGCGTTAAGAAGTTGTATTCAACCTATCCACAATAAGCCTGTAATTTTACGAGCAAGTGCAGGGAGCACAGTACTAAAAGATGACATGAGCCATGAAGTGATCGGTGTCGAAATTGATGATGCGATTAGAATTAATGCATCTTGTCTCGCGGTGCAAGTTTTTGTCGGCTCAAATGGTGAATGCCAAAGTTTAAAGAACTTAGTTAATACGATTGATGCAGGGGCACGTTTTGGTGTTCCAACATTAGGGGTGACTGCGGTAGGAAAGGAGATGGCGAGAACGACTCGATACTTCATGCTAGCAACCCGTGTTTTAGCGGAACTTGGAGCCCACATAGTGAAAACATATTACTGTGATGATTTTGAAAAAGTTGTGGCAGCATGTCCGGTTCCAATTGTTGTCGCGGGAGGCAAGAAAGTTACCGAAATGGAAGCATTAGAACTGACATACCGGTCTATTCAAGCTGGTGCTGCTGGTGTTGATATGGGACGAAATGTGTTCCAGTCCGATAGCCCAGTGGGCATGATAAAAGCCATTAATGGTGTTGTTCATTGTGGTCTAACACCAGTACAAGCGTATGACCTCTATGAAACTGAAAAAAGCGCTCAAGCTTAAGGAAGGCAAAGATGAAATTTTCACAGTTTTTATTTATCCCTGTAATCGTCGCATTTTTAGCATTTACCATTCAGATCTTGGACCAATTGGTCGCTGGATTTATGCCTGTTGAAAATAATGTTGGATTTGGTTGGATAGCGTTCATAGCATGGGCGATGTACTTTATGGCGGGGTGCACAATTGAGGGAGGTAAGAAAGCCTTCTTCGGCTACATCGCTGGTATAGTGGCATCGGTTGCAATAATGGAACTGGGCGGCGTTTTGGCTAGCCTTGGGTTCTTTGCATTTCCTGTCGCTGTTTTTATTGTGGTCATCTTCTGTATTTGCTTAGAACGCATACCCCCATTTGATTTTGTTCCGGCTCTATTTGTTGGTGCGGGCACTTTCTTTGGATTTATGTCTTATGTTGATGGTGCAACCTATGTGTCAGCAACTATCACAGAGCTTGTTTACTGTGTAATTGGCCTTGTTTACGGACTGATCACTATCGTGCTTCGTGGACGTTACGAAGCCTATATTGAAAACCACAGTTCAACACACGATATTCATGCAAGCAGTTAGGTCTTGTTTAGGTAGGATTATTGTAGAGCCCCAGTCTTGGAGAGCAAGACAGGGGCTTTTTAATTTGTGATACTTTCAATTCATTTAAAGTTTCTTGGTCAGTGGATCAGTCGAAAATACAGTATATGACTGGCTAAATAGCATTCTAACCTTTGCCGTAATCTCTCGTATTCACTGTAATATTACCTGCTAAATTACCCCTTTACTCGTTGCTGGTTACTGATTTCTTCATGCTATTAATGCCTTTTTCTCTTAATATTCAATAAGTAACAACTTGACCATTCAATAATCCCAATAAAATGCACTGTCACAGAGTGTTCAATATACTGAAACACAACTGTCACATTTAAGTCCTAAAGTTACTCTCGTTCAAACAAAACAAATACGGCAACTATGCCCCTAAAGGAAATTGTGATGAAAAAGACAGTAATCGGTGCAATTGCACTTCTTGGCGCTCTATCAGTAACTCCAGTTTCAGCGAAAGAAACTATCTCAGCTGTAGGTTCTTCAAGTGTAACGCCACTGATGGAAGTTTTTGGTGAAACATACATGAAATCGCACGAAGGTGTTTTCATTGAGGTTCAAGGGCCTGGTTCTTCTGCTGGTGTAAAAGCCGCAAAAAATGGCTCTGCTGATTTAGGGATGGCATCTCGTAATCTAAAAGCATCGGAAAAAGAAGATTCACTTAAAGAGCTTGTGGTTGCACGTGACGGAATCGCGGTAGTCGTAAACCCTAAAAATAAAATCCAAGGGCTAACGGCTGCCCAAGTAACGGCTATTTATAAAGGCGACGTCACTAACTGGAAAGATGTTGGCGGTGAAGACAAGCCAATCGTTGCTATCACTCGTGATACCGCATCAGGTACTCGTGGTGCGTTCGAAGATATCATGAGCTTAAAGCAAAAAATTGCAGGTAAAAAAGTATCGGCAATCTCTCAACGTGCACAAGTTGCAGCGGGTAATGGTGCTCTAAAAACGAATGTTGCTTCTAACCCATATGCTATCGGGTATATCTCTCTAGGTACGGTTGATGCGTCTGTTCATGCGCTTGCAATTGACGGTGTTGATGCGACCGTTGCTAATGTTAAGAGTGGTGACTACAAAGTCGCTCGTCCTTTCTTAGTCCTCTACAGAGAAGGCAAACCTTCTGCTGAAACTCAAAAATTCCTTGATTGGATGGTTGCCGCCGACGCGCAGAAACTTGTTGATGCGAAAGGCTACATCTCTGTTCAATAATCTAGACCATTTGTAATGATTGCTCAGCCCGCTAACTTTTAGGGCTGAGCCTTTTCCTTTTCCATATCGAATAATTCGAAATGTGAGAAATCTATATGACCATCGCGACAAATAGTGAAAAGCTCATGCCTAGCGTTAAATCAAATGGTTTACGTACGAAAAAAGGTGTTGATTGGAAAGAACGAATTTTCCATGGCTTATTCTTAACCAGTGCAATCATTGGTACTTTCTCCCTTGCAGTGATCGCTTATACCATCATCGTAGAAAGCATTCCCGCGTTCCAAGAAGCCGGTGTTACAGGCATCGTGTTAGGAACGAACTGGCTTCCCCCTGCGCTATATGGCGTATTGACGATGATCGTTGCCTCAATAGTGTCCACTTTCGGTGCCGTCATTGTTGGTGTGCCCGTTGGGGTTCTTACCGCCATTTTTATCGCGGAGATAGCCCCAAAAAGACTCGCGGATATAATCCGCCCAGCTGTTGAGCTACTCGCTGGTATTCCTTCAGTGGTTTACGGTTTCTTCGGTCTCGTTATCATCGTACCGCTAATACAAAACGTTTTTTCTGTCCCCGCTGGTAACACTATTTTGGCGGGCATTATTGTGCTCGGTATCATGATTCTTCCGACGGTAATTACGGTTTCCGAAACATCAATTAGAGCTGTGCCGCATTCATACAAGGAAGGTTCCTTAGCGTTAGGTGCCTCTCGTGTGTTCACTATTTTTAAGCTACTTATTCCCGCTGCACGTTCAGGAATCATGACTGCGGTTATCTTGGGTATCGGTCGTGCTCTTGGTGAAACCATGGCGATTATTATGGTGATGGGGAACGCACCAGCCATGCCAGAAGGTATTTTGGATGCAGCACGTACATTAACGGCGAATATCGCAATAGAAATGTCTTACGCTAGCGGTGTTCACGCGAGTGCACTTTACGCCACAGGCGTCGTGTTACTGGTATTTATTATGGTGCTAAATGCGGCACTGCTTTACTTGAACCGTGAGAGAGCGAAGTAATTATTATGGATACAGTAAAACTTAAACAAGCTCGCCAGAACAAGGATAAAGTTCTTATCACTTTAATCTGGGGCGCAGCGGCGCTAACGGTCGGTTTCTTGTTCTGGATTATTTGGTACATCCTTTCTAACGGCTTGCAATATGTAGACTGGGAGTTTATCTCTACAGATTACACCGCAACAGGTAAGGACAAGGGTATTTTCCCAATGATCATTTCAACCATTTATATGGTTATTGCCTCTATTTCAGTGGCCGCACCTTTAGGGATAATGACGGCGATTTATTTAACCGAATATGCCAAAGTAGGTAGTCGCTTAGTCAAAATAATCCGCTTTTGTACTGAATCCCTAGCAGGTATACCATCGATTATATTTGGTCTGTTCGGTATGACCTTCTTTGTGGGTGTTCTTGGGTTAGGTTTCTCAATATTATCCGGTGCATTGACGCTAAGTATTCTTATTCTGCCAGTTATTATTCGTACCACAGAAGAGGCATTAATGGCGGTACCTCAAACGTACCGCGAAGGGTCATATGCGTTAGGTTCTTCAAAAATCTATACTATCTGGCGTTTAATATTGCCAAGTGCAACGCCGGGAATTTTAACGTCGGTCATTCTTAGTATTGGTCGTGTAATTGGTGAATCGGCTCCGGTGTTTTTAACCGCAGGCATGGTCGCGCGCGTACCAGAATCTCTATTGGATTCAGGTAGAACGTTAACCGTTCACCTTTATAAGTTAACGACGGAGCTATTTTCTGTTGATGAATGGAACCAAGCCTATGGCACCGCAACTGTACTCATTGTACTTGTGTTGCTGATTAATATGGTTACCAAGCTTATTGCGAAACGCTTTAATACAGCGACTTATTAATAGAATTTCTCGTTGCAAGAGATGATTGCATCGAGAAGAATTCGACGAAGGCAGAGACGAAAATATGAACAAATTTAACATCGAAAATCTTGACCTTTTTTACGGTGAGAATCAGGCGCTAAAAGCCATCAACCTACCTATTCCCGTTCGACAAGTAACGGCACTTATTGGGCCTTCAGGCTGTGGAAAATCAACATTGTTACGTTGCTTGAACCGTATGAATGATTTGATTGAGGGGGTAACCATTACGGGGTTATTAGAAATGGATGGTACCGATGTGTATGGCAATATTGATGTTGCAGACCTTCGTATCAAGGTCGGCATGGTTTTTCAAAAACCAAATCCATTCCCAATGAGTATTTATGAAAACGTAGCATACGGTCTCCGTGCTCAGGGTATTAAAGATAAAAAACACATTGATTCGGTTGTTGAAGGCTCTTTACGTGGCGCTGCATTGTGGGATGAAGTGAAAGATCGTCTTAAATCCCACGCTTTTGGGCTTTCTGGTGGTCAACAACAACGTCTATGTATCGCTCGGACTATTGCAATGGAACCGGATGTTATTTTAATGGATGAACCGACGTCGGCGCTTGACCCAATTGCAACGCACAAAATTGAAGTGTTGATGGAAGAGTTGAAAAAAGATTACACCATTGTGATTGTTACCCACTCAATGCAGCAAGCGCGTCGTATCTCTGACAGAACCGCGTTTTTCTTGATGGGAGAGCTCGTTGAACACGATGATACAAAAAATATCTTTAGTAACCCGCAAGATGACCGTACGAAAGGTTACGTTAATGGTGATTTTGGTTAACAGAACCGATGATGGGTTGGTGGCGATCGACATATTGCAATACCAATCTACAAAACGAATCAGACAACATTAGAAATGATATTTATATTGGGTACAACGTTACTCAGCTTGGTATAAAACCGTAATTATCGGCGAATAATGTAATTACTGGCAACCTATTATAATAATATGCGATGGAAACTTTTCCCCACTCAATGAGTGGGGTTTTTTTGACTGAAATTTGGCTTTACTTAGGATTTTGTGGACGTAAGTACCCGTTTATGCGGTGTGATTTTGCTCCTATTAGTGTCTCTATCCTTTTGTTTAAGTCGGAGACTGAGATTCTATCCATTATGATTTTAGGGTTGATATAAGCATCCAAGGAATAACCAAAGGTTAGGTAACGCGTTAGTTTCTCTAAGTTGTCTGTCACGCCATTGTTTTTTGCTATATCGGTAGCGACTTGTTTTTTCGCTGTTTTCAACTCTTCTTCCGATACGCCATCGACACGAAGATGGGTTAATAATTCATCCATCGCCTCCCTAGCTGGATGGACATCTTTTGGTTCTAATGTCATTTCGAACCATAATTCACTGGTGTTAACACCATCCATTTTGCTCAGGTTTACGGTTGGAGAGTAATCTAACCCTTTATCTTCTCGAATTAGTTTGTAATACCTTGAATCGACGATTTTGTAAATTAGCTCATTAATAACACTCTCCTTAGTGTCCGCTATCGATGACTGTTCTGAAAAATAGACGCCGTAAAGGACGGAGTTCTCATTCGATGTTGCTCTATCAAATTCAGTTTTATGTGAAGAAAGCATTATTTTCTGACCGCAGTGCCGCTTCGCGGCATAATCTATATTAGCCACATATTTTTCAAGGTATGGTGTGAGCTCTTCTGGGGTTATGTCTGCGGCTAGAATAAGTCGGAATGGGTGTTCAGTGCGAAACAACAAGTGATAAAGGTCTTCTAAAGAATCCGCAGTTACAGCGGCGATATCATTCGGAGTTGAACCCGTATTTGCACTGTTGATGCCGTATTGCTCTCTTTGTAAATCAAAATAATAGGCATCTAAAGGTGATTGTTGTAGGTTTCTCTTTTCATCTACGATTTTGTTTTGTATTAAATCAAATTGGGATCGGTCAATCTGAGCTTCAGTCGCGCTTAAATGTAACAGAGAAAAAGCATTGTTTAGGTTTTGATTTGTTGTATCTATTTGAAAGCCATGACTATTAATAGTAAAGAACGGATAGATGTCGGTTGCATGACTAATTAGGTTTGCTTTCAGCTCGGTAATATTTAGTTCGGCAAGACCGCTTTGTTGTAAGGTCTCTAACAATAGGTAGTAAGCAGGATTGAATCGCTTATCGACACTGAGCAATCCGCCTTCGCTGATATAGTTTATATAGACGTTATTTTCCGCTTGTTCCGATTGCGTTAGCCAGACTTCGATACCATTCTCTAAGTTCCATTTATGAAGGTCTTTTTTTATCGTCTTGAACGACAATATCTTTCCAGCAGGAAGAGTTATTGAAAGCGATTTCTTGGTGATTTCGGTTGGTTTGTTGTTGTTCGCTTGAGAGAAAATAGTATTGAATGTGTCGAAATATTTATGTGTTGGAAAATGTGCAAAGTCTGGCGACTCGATCAATGTTGGAGTACCAAATATGATTTTTTGATGATCGGTACGAAGTGCCGTTTTAATGGTCTCATTTGTTTTGGCTAAGTTGACTTCAGTTAAGAATTGTTGAAAGCTCTGTTTGGTATCTTGTATATATTGATAAGGGTTTCCGGTTAAAATAGAGGCTTCTTTTTCGTTAATGACCTCTAGAGACGTTCTATTATTATAGTCGTTCTCAATCTCATCAAATACGTTGTTAAACGTTTGTAATACAATAGAGAATTCTGATTGGCTCATACCTTGGTCACGCAAATTGGCCAGTTCTGTTGCGAGAAACGCTTGGGATTGCTCTCTGTCCTTTTCAGAAAAACCGATTGTTATTTCTCCGTACTTAACTTGAAATAGATCGAAATCGCCGACGAAAACATAATCAGTATTAAGTGATTGCTCATACGCTTTTGTCTCCAAGCGATACTGTATTGCTTGATAGGCAAGAATGTAATTAAGAATGCGTTGTTGGTCGAGTCGTGTTTGTTCTTGTGAAGTTCCTAGAGGTTGTAGTAGCGTTATTGATGCTGATTCTGAAGTAGGGACTGCGAATGCGGTTGGGATAGTATCCTTAATGTGTTGCAATTGTATTTTGGATTTGGTCGGTGTTGTGCTTGATGACCAGTCAGAGAATAAGTCGTTAACCTTTTGTTTTACTTTTTGTGGTGAGATGTCGCCAACGATAATAATTTCTGTATTGTTTGGAAGGTACCACTTGTTATAGAAATTGGTCAACTTTTCTCTATTTATTGTTTTTATGTGGTCTTCACTACCTAATGGGTCATAGCTAAATAGTTCTGCTTCTTCTGTAAGCTCGTCATATATTTGATTATATAGTGAGACTTCATTGGTATTGGTGACTCTAAACTCACCTAATACAACATTTTTTTCTCGTTCAATTTGGTCTGCTGATAACGTTAATCCATCGCCAATATCACGAAACCAAGTTAAGGCATCATCGAATTTGTGGTTGTCTGGCAATGACATTTGGTAACTGGTGACCTCGTAATCAGTATAGGCGTTGAGATCTGCACCAAAGGTTATGCCTTCTTGTTCAAATTTATTAATAAGTTGGTTGTCTTTAAAATGTTTGCTGCCATTAAAAGCCATATGCTCTAAAAAATGAGCATAACCGAGTTCGTTCAAGTCTTCGTTATAGCTGCCAACCTTTACAAGTAGGCGCATCTCAACGGGTTCACCTTCTAAGTAATAAGAATAGTATTTTAGTCCGTTTTCTAATGTTCCTGTGTGCCAGTGTGGGTCTGAAATGATGGTTTTTGATGTCTGGATTGTTGAATAAGAACACCCAGAAATGAGTAATGAAAGAAGAGCAAGTAATGTATTTGATAATACTATTTTTATAGGCTTTCATACACGGTTAACCATCTGAATTATTGAGAGATAACATAGATATCAGATCGTTGCTGTTGTCGTCAACTTAACGTGTTGAATATAGAAGTAATAGTGTAATAAATGCGCTTTCATAGTTAGAGTTTTTAACTCCTCGCCAAAATATTTCGCACAATAAACCAGTTTCAACTGGTTTATTGTGCGAAATATGCGCTCTGTTTTTGGTTACCCTTTATGGCGTTTTGCTATCAAGGTAAATTTATAGTCGGTCGACTTAAAATAGTTGCGGCTGTATTCGAATACCGTTCCGTCCAATAAATAGCCACGGGTACGTTTTTCTATTATCGGTTGAGAAGGGTCTATCCCAAGTAATGCTGAGACTTTTTCGGGCGGAAGCACCGGAACAATTTCCTGTTCGCTCCGATCTATGATCATACCTTTTTGATTCTCAATATAGTCATATTTTGAGTTTCGCATTACTTCATAAGTCAAATCGGGAAATAGACTGAGTGGCATCCATGTCTCTTCGACAGTAATAGGATTATCGTCCAAATATCGTACACGTTTGATATAAAATATGCGCTCATTCTCTGTGATATTTAGATGCTCTGCCATACTCAGGTTGGGCAATGTAATTTCAAATGCAATCACGTCGCTGTGGGTCGCGACATTCAGATGTGCCCATTTTTCTTTGAAGCTAGTTTGTTGATAAATATCATAATTTACTTTACTGGCTTTTACGTATGTCCCGCTGCCTTGAACGCTCTCTAACTCTCCATTTTCGATGAGTAATTTTAATGCTTGTCTAACCGTGACTCGGCTGACTGAAAACTCTTCACGTAAATTGGCTTCGGTCGGCAGGGCTTCACCAACCTTATATTCACCGTTGCCTATTTTTTCGCGGATTGCATCAGAAATTTGACGGTACATTGGAAGTCTGGCCATGCCTACCTCTTTAATTTTGGCAGTGTAATTCTATATTCTTATTGTTTACATGATACAAATTAATGACGATAACACAACTCAAATCTAATCATGTTTTCTACATTCAATACAACAAGAATACAAATTTGTATCAAAATGTGGTGTTGATCACGGATAATTTGTATTGTCAGTGTATTATTATTGCAGAACCGATAACGACTGTTTGCTAAAACTGCGCTAGTTTTGATGCTTTAGCGTGTTATCGATACTTATTTCTTTGACGATGATGAGACTGGGCCATGAAATTAACCACTATTACCGATGCGTCGCTAATCAATATAAAAACGACATTCACTAGTAAAGATGAAGCAATTAGAGCGCTTGCAGAACAACTTAACCAACAAGGTAAGTTACATAATCTTGAAGAATATCTTGAAGCTGTATTTGAACGTGAAGCACATGGTGCAACCGCTTTGGGTGAAGGTTTGGCCGTTCCGCATGGTAAAACAAATGCAGTAAAAGAAGCCGCGTTTGCAGTTGCAACCCTCACCGAAGAGTTAAAGTGGCCTGGTATCGACGAAGACGATGAAGACGAAGATGTAAACCTTATCTTTCTTATCGCAATTCCAAATGCAGAAGCAGGCTCAACCCACATGCATTTGCTTACCGCATTAACATCGACATTGGTTGATGATGATGTTCGTGAAGCCGTGTTGAACGCCTCTACAGCGGAAGAGATTTTGGCTATCTTTGATGCCCAAAATGAAGACGAAGAAGCACCGGCAGCAAACGTTGAGCCAGCATCACCAACACCATCAGAGATAAGTGCGAAGACAACGTCACCTTCTTTCTTCGGAAGAGTCGTGAGTTGGTTTAAATCCTGAGTTTCCAGAGATGATGCTGAAGGCTAGAGATCAAGATAACACGCTATCTACTTTCTAAATCTCAGCACACATTGCGCCCATATGACCTTTTAACATTCTAATTTTTGCTGACGAGTAAGATTCAAAGCCTACGTTTTTGAGTACTCTAATAGCGACCACATCAGGTAAAAACAATGACTACATCACGCGTTCATATTACTCCTCACATGCACTGGGATCGTGAATGGTATTTCACAACGGAAGAATCGCGCATTCTTCTCGTGAATAACATGGAAGAGATCATGCTTCGTTTAGAAGGTGATCCAGAATACAAATACTACGTACTTGACGGCCAAACTGCAGTGCTAGAAGATTATTTTGCAATAAAACCACAGAATACTGAGCGCGTTAAAGCCCTAGTTCAAGCAGGTAAATTGATTATCGGCCCTTGGTATTCTCAGACAGATACAATGCAAGTATCGGGTGAGTCTATTGTTCGTAACATGATGTATGGTATTCGTGACTGTCTTCAGCTTGGTGATGTGATGAAGATTGGTTATCTGCCAGATTCGTTCTCTATGAGTTCACAACTGCCGATGATATATAACGGTTTTGGTATTGATCGCACAATGTTTTGGCGTGGTTGTAGTGAACGCCATGGTACCAATAAAACGGAATTTTTGTGGCAAAGTAACGATGGCAGTGAAGTGACCGCGCAGGTTCTACCTCTTGGGTACGCTATTGGTAAATATTTGCCAACAGATGAAGCAGGTTTGCGTGCTCGTTTAGATAAGTACTTTCCAGTCTTAGAAGCGGCTTCTGTTACTAAAGATATCTTACTTCCAAACGGTCACGATCAGATGCCGATCCAAAAGGACATCTTCGATGTGATAGGTAAGCTTCGTGAAATCTATCCAGATCGCGAATTCCATATGAGCCGCTATGAAGAAGTCTTTGAGAAGATCGAAGCAATGCGTGATCAACTAGATACCATTAAAGGCGAGTTTAACGATGGTAAATACATGCGTGTTCACCGTTCTATTTCGTCAACTCGCATGGATATTAAACTTATCCATGCTGAAATTGAGAACAAAATAGTTAATATTCTTGAGCCTTTGGCTTCTATCGCCTGGACTTTAGGGTTCGAATATCATCATGGTCTTATTGAAAAAATGTGGAAGGAGAGCATGAAAAATCATGCCCACGATTCAATCGGCTGCTGTTGTTCAGATAAGGTTCACGCGGAGATCCTCAACCGTTACATTCTTGCCGATGATATGGCAACGAACCTTATCCATTTTTACAAGCGCAAGATTGTCGACCATATGCCAGCGCAGGGTGATTGCGATAAGCTCGCATTTTTTAACTTGATGCCTTATGAACGTAGTGACGTGGTCAATACGATGATCACTATACGTGCTCAAGAATTCTCTATCTTTGATGAAAATGGCAACCAAGTTGAGTATTTTGTTCAAGATAAACGTCAAATAGACCCAGGTAAAGTCGATCGTCAAATCGTTCATTATGGTAACTATGACCCGTTTATGGAATTTGATATCCAACTGAACATTAAAGTACCCGCAATGGGCTACACAACACTGCATATTCAAGCCAATAAGAGCGGTACTGTAAAAGTCGCAGAACAGAAAGCAGATAAGCTTGAAAACAGTTTCTATAAAATTACCGTAAATAGTGATGGCACTTTGTCTGTCTTTGATAAAGAGACGAACGAAACATTCGAACAAGTCCTTCGTTTAGAGGACGGTTCTGATGACGGTGATGAATACGATTATTCGCCATCGCGTAAAGAATGGCTTCTGTATTCGAATGAGTTTGATGTAGAAACAAGCATCAAACGTGAGGGTTTCCAATCTGTTGCAGACATCGCGTTTCGCATGAACGTGCCAGAAAATCTGACAGAACGTGAAGCTCGCACGGGTCAAAATGGCTATGTTGATGTGAAGTGCCAAGTGGTTCTCAAAGACAATGCACGTCGCATAGAAATCCGTATAGAACTTGATAACCAAGCCGATGACCACCGTATTCGTGTCCTTGTACCGACCCCTTTCACTCCAGAAGTAGTTGTGGCAGATAATCAATTTGGTTGTATCACCCGTCCCGTTGATGACCCTGCAATGCAAGTCTGGGAAGAAGAGAAATGGAAAGAAGCGCCTGTGCCTATTTATCAATTGATGAACTTCGCTGCGGTGCAAAATGACAACGCTGGTATGGCAATATTTACTAACGGGTTGCGTGAGTTTGAAGTGATTGCCGGTGAATCAGGGGCTCGTGATACATTTGCTCTTACTTTGTTCCGTTCTGTTGGCGTATTAGGTAAGGAAAATTTACTTCTGCGCCCGGGGCGCCCATCTGGTATCAAGATACCCGCTCCAGATTCTCAAGTACGAGGTAAGTTGGTATGTGAATTTGCACTCTTCGGTTTTTCCGATGACCATATCGGTGCAAACGTCATGGCGAAAGCGCGCGAGTATGTGACACCGATAGTCTGTTATAACAAAATTCCATACAATGCTATGAAGTTAAATGTTGGGGATCAGATTCTTCCGTTAACGTATAGTCTGCTTAACAAGGAGGAAGGTGGTGCTGTTATCAGTGTCTTGAAGAAGGCGGAAGATGACGATGCATTAGTCTTACGCATGTATAACCCATCTGAAACAGAACAGCTGTCGGATGACATTAGCTTTACTAACAATGTCAAAGAGTGGACTGAGGTCATGCTTGACGAAACAGTAAAAGTTGATGCAGAAGAGGTGACAGACGGTTCCGTTGGGGCGCTTGCGCAGTGCCAAGCGAAGACATTCAAAGTGAAGTTTTAAGCTGTACTTGCCAGTTACTAGGTCAAATTGATGTATCGGAACTGGCAACCCATTACCAATGTCACTAACACGACTTTATATCACCTGCGTTTGTTAGTCTCACCCCCGTAGAATAACGGTTTATCGCATTTGAATGTCGTTTTATTGGTGACTTTTTGGCACGTCAGTATTTGGGTTCATCAGTGCTATGATTCATCAGTACTTGGGTTCTCCACTATTATAGGTCGTCAACCATTTGTGCCAAAGCTCATCGTAAAAGATGGGCTTTTTTCGTTTTGTAAATTGAAATGTGGCATTATAAACCTATAGTTAAACTTAGCTTTAATTACTTCTACGTATGGACATTGAAATGAAAGTTAATCCGCGTTTTTTTACGATAGGTGAAGCGGCTCAGCGATGTGGAGTAGCGACATCAACGTTACGCTTTTATGAATCCAAAGACCTGATCCGTTCTATCCGTACTCATGGGAACCAAAGACGTTACCATGCCGCCACATTAAGGACTATCTCAGTTATCCGTGCTGCACAGAAAGTGGGTATTTCGTTAGAAGAAATAAAACACGCGCTTAACGCCTTGCCGGAGGGCAGACAACCAACCAAAAAAGATTGGGAAAAAATGTCTAAAAATTGGGCGAATACGCTCGATCAAAGGATTGCGGAGATGCAAAGATTAAAAGATAACCTCGATTCTTGTATCGGTTGTGGTTGTCTCTCACTAAAAAGCTGCAGATTGTTCAACCCTAATGATGAAGCGGCTTTACAAGGTGATGGGCCTCGTTATTTGATTGACGGAGCACCAAAAAAAGTGGTTTGATTATTGGATTCAGGTGATCTTTCTCTGCGAGGTTACCTCGAAAGGTCAACAGACCCTAAGCATGAGCGAAAGACAGGTTTTTGAGTGCGAATTAATAATGCCGTAAACAACGGATGATGCTTATACTTAGTTGTAAGGCACACGAAATTTTACATGGTGTAACGATGAATCCCCTGTATTTGGTATTGTTGATGTTTCTTCTTTTACCGAGATCGGCGTATAGCGACGATAAGCTTGAATACGCGCGAATTGCTTATAGTCCCATTCAAAGTGTTGCGGAAAGACTGCTTACCCTAGTGTATGAAAGGGCAGGTATAGAGATGACAATCACTCAATTGCCAGGAAAACGTGCCTCGTTTGAAGCTGGAATGGGTGAAAAAGATGGTGAAATTATGCGCATTCTTTCTTATGGGACAGATAAAATAGGCCTAGTTCGAATTCCGTATCCGTTAGGCTATGTAAAAACAAGGCTGTATGTACACAAGGAACATAAAGTTGTTGACGTCAATCGGTTAGAAGAATGCAAATTAGCGGTAGTAAAAGGGGTCAGACATACTAATGAGTTCGCCGCGGGAAACCCTTATATCTACTTCTTTAACAACGTGAATATACTGATGAAGCAGCTTGAAAGAGGAAAAGTGGACGTTGCCGTTGTGAGTGAAATCAATGCTCGCTATGAATTTAAAAGACACCCTAACGCCAATATCGAACCTATACCTGAGTTGATAAAAGTTCAGGGCGGTTTTCATTATATCAATGAACGGCATTCAGAAACGATTATAAAAATTGAGCAGGTAATGAAAGAAATGACGGAGTCTGGTGAGCTGTTGAAATTATGGAATCAATACGTTGAAGAACTGATCGAATCGAGTTGAATCCATGTTCTCAACGTATCGTCACGATAACCGGTTATAGAGGCGCTAAACTCGGTTGTTCGGTTTTTTTTCTGGAGAGGTTTTTCTTCGCACTCTTAAGCAATGTAATCAAAGAACCTTCCTGCCAAGATAAGGTTTCTTCGGCATAAATAGACGCAATCATCGCACGTAACTCGTCATCTATTTGAGCTTTAACCATCTGGTCTATACCCAAATTTTCTTTATACCACAACGTCATATTTGCTTGCGCTCTCAATCCATCTGTCTCTTTGATTGAAGTCATTAGGTTAGCAAAAGTATCACTATCTTTATCTTCGACCGGTTTATTTTGTGCATTGTTTGTCTTCTTTTTTAAAAGAAGTCCTAGGGTAATCAACCAAAGTACAGAAACCAATATGGTAAGAAATGGCCAAATGCCGGGTTCTTTGATAACGACGGTTTCCGTTGTAATCTGAGCCGGATAAGTGGGTTGATTGTCATTAGAATCGAGTTTAATGCTTGGGTTTTCGTTTGGTTTGACAGCGAGAACTAAGCCAGTCAGTTTTTCTGTTTGTGCCTGTTTTTTAACTGTGTTCCACCAGTTCAAGGTGAGTGACGGCAAATTAACTTGGCCTTCCATTTTTGGAATGAGTACATGCTTAATCGTCATTGAAACCTGATTACCTTCTTGTACTATTTTAGGCTGCTCATCGTAATAACGGATATCACTAGGGTAGTTAACTTTTATATTCGGTAACTGTGACTGGGCGATCCCCTCAACAGCGATGACTATTTCTCGAGTAATGGCGGAACCTGCCGTCGTGTTTATTTCGTCCACGTTAGTTAATTCATTGCCGTTACTGTCGAGCCATTTTTGAGACAAGGTGAGATTTGGACTTGGTAACCATGTACCGACAAGATCCGTTGGTTTATCGAGAACACGAAGGACGATCTGTTTAGAGCCTGTGTCTACGGGGACTAATCTTGTTGTGCCGGTCTGGGGGTTTCTGTCTAAGATAGTGGCTGTGAATTTTGGGCTGGTGATAGAGTGCTGGCCAGCTTTGTTCGCTGTTATTTGGTAGCTTTGGTCAATGATGGTCGCTTCAATACCATCAATGACACTTAGATATCGATTAGCGGTGCCTGTTGGTTCAATATCGAGCCCCGTTAGAGCCGTCGGCGGGACCAATAGTGGATCTTGTACCCGTCTTGCATCGGTTTTGATGATCAGTCTAGTATCTAACTGAGCGATCTCTCCAGGGTAGATCTCGTTTTTACTGAGCTGTGATTGATACACAACGAAATCGTCAGATTTTGGTACCGTGGGGTCAATATGAGAAGTGACCGAAATAGGGTCTGTCTTTTCTCCTTTCACTTGGAAAGAAGGTATGGTTAGGCGACCGGCTTTAAGTGGGGCGAGAGATAGTGTCCATTCACTGCGTGTTGAGCGGGTGCCATTAAAGCTGTTCATCGAAGAAGAAAAGCTTGGTCGACCCATATAGAACTCTTTATCTAAAACAGTAAAATCTACATCTCCAGAGTCTACTCGATTGTCAGAAACTATCTTAAGGGTAAATATGTCACCTTTTGCCATTGAATTACTGGAGACAGAAGCGATGACTGCGGCGTGTGATAGTGGGCTTAAGACCAGTAGTAACAGGTTAGTGGCTGTTACGATGAGGATGTGAATGTTAGTTTTCGATTTCATATTACCAACTCTTACCGTTATTTTTTGGCGTTTCTTTACCACGCGCCTGCAAAATCATCTGTGCGCGAATCAATTGGCTCGGATCTCTTGCGTTTTCTACTTGCTCTAATTTGCGTAGTTCAGGGTCGACAGTTTGGCTGTTGTCCGGTTCCGCTAAAGCCTGTGTTTCAGGTTGATCTTCTTGCAATTGTTCGCTTTCTGACGCTGATGTAGATTTGCCTTTAGATTGAGAAGATGGCTTGTCATTAGAGTTCTGTTGGCTATCCTGAGATTCCTGAGATTCCTGAGATTCCTGAGATTCCTGAGATTCCTGAGATTCCTGAGATTCCTGAGATTCCTGAGATTCCTGAGGGCCAGACGTGTTTTTGTCCGATTGCTCTGTACCGCTGTCGGAGTTTTGTTTCGGCGAATCAGTGGGTTGATTGTCTGATTGCGAATTCTCATCTTGTTGCTGTTGCTGTTGGGCTTGTTTTACTATGTCTAGATTGTTTTTTGCGTCAGAGAAGTCTGGGCGTTCGGCCAACACTTTTTGATACGACTCTATTGCCTTTTCAAATTGTCCTGCCTGAGCATAAGCATTACCCAAGTTATACTGAGAATCGATTTCTTGCCTCTCTTTGAGTTGATCTATTGCTGTTTGATAATCACCTGCCTCGTAGGCTGCTGCGGCTTTCCATCGCGTATCTTCGAATTTATCTAGTGCAGCTTTAAAGTCTTTAGATTCAAAATCTTTGTAGGCTTGTTGATCGTTATTTATCCACGCAGAGGCTTCTACTTGTTGTGTTGTTGTTATCGACAACGTGCTGATAACAAGCACAAAGAGAAGCCCTCTTCTGAAAATCATAAGAGTAGGAAGAATCAGTAGTAAGAGCAGCCAATAGCCATTGTTGATGCGCTCCTCGATTTCTTGACTTGCTTTTTTAGTGTCAGAAAGTTCGACTTTTGTTGTCGCTTTAGCGATCAGTTCGATATCTGAATTAGAGGTTTGTACCGGAGCAAAGGCACCAGAAAATGCTCTCGTGATATTCTGCATATTGCGCATTCGCGTCTTGGCAATGACGGTTGAGCCAGCGCTGTTTGTCAAAAGCGATCCGTCTTTCATCGGTATAGGTGCACCTTCTTCTGTACCGACAGCAAGTATGGATAGTGACCACGACGAACCATTAAGCTGTCCTTGAATAGTGCTCGTCTCTTGCTCATCAAGGTCATCAGTAATCAAAACAAGATCACCAGTAGGGTAACCAGCTTGTTTTAGGTTAGTGATGGCGAGTTCGACTGCCTTTGCCGCATCCGCGCCTGGATAGGGCATTAATTCTGGTGACAAATGGGAGATAAGGTTGTGCAGCGTCGATGCGTCGGATGTGAGAGGGCTAATGGTATAGGCATCACCCGCATAAGCGATAAGACCAACGCTGCCTTCATCCCAATAAGAAAGGAGATCCCGTGCCTTATATTTCACCTGTGCCAGACGACTCGGTTTGATGTCTTGAGCATAAAGTGAACGAGACATATCTAGAATGAGCATTCGTGCGGAATTAATAGAAAAAGTAGGTTTAGACATCTTCTCTATGCTTGGGCCTGCAAGAGCGATAATGGTAATTAACCAAATGAATCCAAGTAAGAGAATACCCTTGTTTCGACTCTTGGTTGGGGACAAACCCATTTTTTCCGCTATATGTGATGCAATCAATCCTGATGTAGATTGACTTTTAGTTAACCAAATCAAAACACCAAATAAAGGGATGAGCGCTAGCAACCAAATAGGGGTAAGGAAAATAAAGTCAGACACGTATTTTTCTCCCCACGACCAATACAACAGAGAGTATTAAGGCCATACCCAATGGATAATTAAACCACTCAGTTTGTGGGCGCCATGTTTGCGTTGCCCCTGAAATGGGTTCTAGTTCATTGATAGTGTCGTAGATATTCTGTAAATCATCCTGATTGCGCGCACGAAAATATTCACCACCTGTCATCTCTGCAATCTTGGTAAGCGACGATTCGTCTAGGTCTTTTGCTGTGTTAACTTTTCGACTCATAAAGAATTCTTGTACGACCATTTCTCCTGCACCGACTCCAACGGTGTATATGGTTGTTTTATATTTTTTAGCGATCTCGGCCGCTTTTAGAGGGTCTAGAACACCCGCTGTGTTCTCACCGTCACTTAAAAGGATAATGACTCGCTGAGGTGCGTCACTATCCACAAATGTCTTGGTGGCTAAGCCGATACCTTCACCTATGGCGGTTTTATTGCCGATTAACCCTAATACCGCTTGGTTCAGTTGAGAAGCGATGGTGTGCCGATCGAGTGTTAAGGGGGTTTGTAGATAGGCATGGTCCGCAAAAAGAACAAGACCTAAACGGTCGCCTTTTCTTTTTTTAATGAAGTCAATGAGTACATTTTTAACGGCGGTTAAACGGTCAATGTATTGGTCTTCAAACGCCATGTCTTTCGTATCCATGGAACCTGATAGATCGACAACAAGCATCATGTCACGATGTTTTGGTTGACTTTCTATCGGTTCCCCGTACCAGACAGGTCTAGCACATGACAAAACGAATAGAAGCCAAATTAATGCTGCTATAATTTTGGCAAATAAATTTGAAGGCGCAGTGATACTCCCTTCATTCGGAAGATAAGGTAACGTTATTGCCGCATTTTCTTTTACGGAAGGTGCAAAAAAATAGATCAATATAGGAAGAGGAAGCAAAAATAGCATCCCCCACCACATAAACTCAAAATGCATGAGGTTACCCACGGCCTCCCTTCTTTGGTGGTAATGCAGCATTCAGCCAGGTTTCGCATTGGGCAATGAGCATGTCACGATTTACCCGCGATTCCTTCTGATATAAGGCGGTTGTCCACTCTTTCTCATGAGTTTCAAAAATAGGTGTTTTAACCTGTGAATCTAAAAAAACTAACCAGTTTTCGCCGGATAGGTGAGCGACGCGTCCTCTTGGGTAATAGCTAAGAACAGCTTGCCTTAAGATTTCCATTGCACCTGATGGTGTGATCAGATTTTTCTCTAACGAGAGCAAAGCAATAGCGGCCTTTTTTGCTCTTAGTCTGCGTTTTCGCCATTTCCAAAGGACGATGACAAATAATATGGTAAGGATAAAACTGGCCAATAAACTCCACCATCCCCACGGAAAAGGCCAGAACCCCGGTACGGAAGGGAGATGTATCGCTTCTAAAGAAAGTGGATGGGTTACAGCAGTTGCTTCGGTCATTGATTGGTTCCGGCAATTTGAGAAATTAAGGGTTCAGCACTGGATATGGAGTAATAAGGTATCGCAAGCGAGCGACACAAAGAAGCGATTTTACGTTGTTCAGATTGAAATACGCTTTCCAGTTTCTCCCTGTTTTGTTTCGTCGAAAAACTTAGCCATTGAGTCTGGTGGCCATTTGTTACTTTCTCTGTACCTCTGAATGTAGTTTGTCCGAGTTCTAAAGGGTCATAAAACTGAATAAACTGAACTCTATTGTGCTGACGTAGTTGTGTCAGTAGTATTTTGTCAACCTTGTGATCGAACCGAGTAAAGTCACTGCATATGATAATTTCACTCCCTTTTGGACATAACCGATGGAGTGCCGCCAATCCCTTAGAAAACGGGGGCTCATTTTCAACAATGGTGTTTAGTATTTGGTTGTGCATTTTAATCAGTTGATTAAATAGTTGCAGTGGCCCTTTATTTCTTGACGTTGGCTTGATATCAAACAGCTCACTTCCAGAGTCTAGAATGGCACCAATTCTGTCCTTCTGTTCTATTGCTAACCAACTAACTAGGCTTGCCATATGTGCCATTTGGACAGATTTAAGCATCAATCTAGAACCAAAGCGCATTGACTTTCCAAAATCCAAATAGAGCATGACAGGTTGCTCTCTTTCTTCATGAAATAGCTTGGTATGTGGTTTTCCTGTCCTTGCGGTGACGCGCCAATCGATAGAACGGATGTCGTCACCGGCCTGATATTGCCGAACCTCCGAGAAATTCATCCCACGACCTTTTTGGGCACTGTTATGCAAGCCGTTGAGTTGTGACCATAAGCTCTTGGCTGGAGGTAACCAGCGTACAGTTTGCGCTTTGTATTGCAACAACTCGGCAAGCGACAAGGTTACCCCGTTGGTGTGTTCTGGTAGCAATGATTCGCTCATACTTTGTTTCACAAACACAGTATATTCTCTGCTTCTATTAAATACCGAGTGTTTGCGGTGTGCTTATCCGTCATCAAGCGCTACCGACCATTGATATTAGTTGTTGTACAACTTGGTTTGGGTGGACACCTTCAGCTTGTGCTGAATAACTTAAAAGCAATCTATGTCTCATCACTGGGAAGGCCATTTTCTGAACATCTTCAGGGGTGACATAGTCTCGTCCATCTAACCACGCACGCGCTCTTGCGCATCGGTCCAAGGCGATAGTGGCTCTTGGGCTAACCCCCATCTCTAACCACTCGGCCAATTGAGGGCTATATTTTTCAGGATGACGAGTTGCTAGAACGAGTCGAACGATATAGTGCTCGATACTTTCCGCCATATGAATGGATAGAACCTCTTTGCGAGCCTGAAAAATATCATTTTGCGTTACGTGCGCTTTTTCTATCGCTGCCATTCCTAATGCTTCGCCACGATTCAGTCTGAGTATTTCCAGCTCACTTTCTGCTGTGGGATATTGAACATCTAAATGCAATAAAAATCGGTCAAGCTGCGCCTCTGGCAATGGGTAAGTGCCTTCTTGTTCAATAGGGTTTTGGGTCGCCATAACCAAAAATAATTCGGGAAGAGGGTAGGTTCTGCTGCCCGCAGTAACCTGCTTTTCAGCCATGGCTTCGAGCATCGCGGCTTGAACTTTTGCAGGAGCACGGTTGATTTCGTCAGCCAGAATCAATGAGTTGAAGATAGGCCCCGTTTGAAACGTGAACTCTCCCGTCTCGGGTCTAAATATATCAGTACCCGTTAAGTCCGCAGGTAATAGATCTGGGGTAAACTGAATACGATGAAAGTCTCCTTCAATGCATTCTGCAAGTTTCTGTACGGCTCGGGTCTTGGCAATGCCTGGAGGACCTTCGACCAATATATGCCCATCTGCCAGTAGAGCAACGAGTAGTTGCTGAACGAGTTCTGACTGTCCGATTATTTGTGAATCTAGATAGTTCTGAAGTCTTTGAAATGTTTCTGAATGCATCTACGACATATCTCCTGCTTTTAATGCTTTGTCGTCTAAAACGAAAATAAGTTCCTAATCGACGAATTGATTGCTTGATTTTTGTTCAATATAGAATGTAAATCTTCAGCCTAGGGGTATTGATACAATCATGCAGTTATAAACAATATGCTATTTAGGCAATGCATTTCAAGCGACTTCCGGTTCAAATCAACAGGTAACGAACATATTTGATATTAGGCTACCCCATATCGTTACCTAGCTTAACGAGTTTTTCTAGAATCACATTGTGGAAATGGGTAAACTTCACATAATTCACAGTAATGTAAGGTTTTGAAAATGAGTGATTTGGAAAAAGAACTAGAGAACATGGCTCTAGAAATGGGTACGGAAGACGAAACTAAACTGCCAACGTTAGAAGAACAGAAGGCGGTGGTTGAAGAGCTGAAAAGATTAGAGAAAGAAGGGAAATTAACCCCTGAAGTACTTGAAAAACATTTCGGTCAATTCAATAAAAATTCAGATAAACTTATTCATTGAGTTTACTGGCTGGATTTCTATAAAAGGGCTACTATTTTGTAGTCACTCTTTTATCTTTAAAGTGTCCCCTAGTGAAATATGTTATCTGTGAGATTAATGGTATCTACAGGATAAAAATTGATGTCTCAATTTGAGAAATTCCTAGGTCAATTTGTCACGTTGTGCTTGATTTTTTAGTATAAATGCTCATTCTAAGGTATAGGTTCTATCTTAATGCTTACGATCTAATCAACCAGTAGAGTCTAACTTTTATGTTAAGGGGTGGGAATGGAGTTGTTCGCTGATCTACGCGATCCTAATAGTGAGAAGGTTCCAACTGGAAAAGTTATAAAACCTAGAACTCCGTGGCGTGTATTACTTGTCGATGATGATGAACAGATGCATCAGATCACGCAAATTGCGTTGAGTGGATTTGAATTTCAAGATCGTGGTCTTGAACTCATTTCAGCGTATTCTGGCGCTCAGGCTAGAGAAATAATAGATTCTGAAAAGAATATTGCCATTGCATTGATTGATGTTGTAATGGAGACCGAACATGCGGGACTAGAGCTCGTACACTATATTCGTTCAGAGTGTAAGAATCACCTTACCCGCCTCGTACTAAGAACTGGACAAGCAGGACAGGCACCGGAAGATGTCGTGATCCGTGAATATGAGATAGACGACTATAAAGAAAAAACAGAATTAACAACCCAGAAGCTAAGAACCTTATTATATTCTTCTCTCAGAGCCTATAGAGATATCTGTTTAATCGAAGATCAAAAACAAGGGCTAAGCCGCGTCATTAAGGCCTCTGCAAATGTTCAGAGTACGGGTACCTTAAAAACCTATGCGACGAGTGTACTTGAACAACTTACAGGCCTGCTTAAGTTAGATGCTTCCGCTTTCTACTGTATCGTTCAACCTAGCGAAGAGGGTGAGGCCACTCGCGCCCTGACATTGGCAGCTACTGGGGAATTTGTTCATTTTCATCCAAAATATTCTCTAGAATTGTTACCAGAAATTGTGGCCCAGCGTTGTCAAGATGCGATCCATACTGAACAATCCGAGAACTATTCTGATGCATACGTTTTTTATAGTGTGGACGATCAGGGTGTAAAAAGTATTCTTTATATAAATTTGATTACAGAGCTTACCGAGCTTGATAAGCAGTTACTCGAATTATATATGCAGAATATATGTTTAACGTTTGAAAATATTAATTTGATGGTGGACCTGCAAGACACCACGAAAGAGTTGGTATACAACCTAGCGAACGCAGTTGAAGCTCGTAGTAAAGAGACCGGAGCTCATGTACAGAGAGTGTCGTTAATTAGTGAACATCTTGGTTTGCTTTATGGTTTGTCAGAAAAAGAAACTACAATGTTAAAACATGCTTCGCCGCTACATGATGTTGGTAAGGTTGCGATACCGGATAGTATTTTGCATAAACCAGGCAAACTCAATAAAGAAGAGTGGGCTATTATGCAAAAGCATGTTGATTATGGTGTTGAGATATTGAGTAATTCAAAACGTCAGTTGATGCTTGTTGCAAAAGAGATTGCAGGAAACCACCATGAGAAGTGGGACGGAACGGGTTACCCAAATAAATTACAAGCGGAAGCTATCCCTATTAGCGGCCGTTTAACGGCTATCGCAGATGTGTTTGATGCACTTGGCTCTAAACGTAGTTATAAAGAACCATGGTCGAATGAGGATATAAAAGCGGAGATTATTCATCAACGGGGCAAACATTTTGACCCTAAATTGGTTGATTTGATGATTGAACATTGGGATGACTTCGTTGAGATTAGAGCAAGACACCCCGATTAATGATCTTGCGTAATTGAATACCGCAATAAATAAAGGGTGACAGAATGTCGCCCTTTATTTTGCCTGTTGAAGTCTGCTTCTTTAAAGCCACAAAGTGATGTGTTCTATTTGGTATTAGATGTCTGCCCGTTCGGAAAATCTAAGCATCGGAATCGATGACCTTTTTGTCCACAGTATTATCCAGTATACGCGGTAGTCTGAAGGTCAGGTGTACACCTTGACCGAGTTCTGAATCGAAAGTTAGTTTCCCTTTCATTTTATGTTGTATAAGGTTGAATACAAGATAGAGCCCTAGACCAGACCCGCCTTTACCTCTTTTGCTCGTAAAGAAGGGTTCAAATATTTTCTGATGCAAAGATTTATCGATTCCCGCTCCGTTATCACGGTACTCAAACACCACATCGTCCCCGTCTTCAACAAACGAAATTGAAATCTCCGGTGTTGTTTGAGTGGAAAAAGCATGATTAACGCTATTAAGGACAAGGTTAGATACAACTTGAGTGAGAACGCCCGGCAAGCTATTCATAACTAATTCTGTGTCACCTATAAGTTGTGGTTCGACGGGAATTTTTCTAGTCTCTGGGTGTAGACTGGCGAGCAATGACACAAGTACCTGATAAACAGAGAATGATATTCGACTCTCCGAAACTTGATCAACCGCGGTTTGCTTGAAGTCTTTAATCAACTGTGCTGCTCGATTCAAATTGCTTTCCAGCATAGAGTTGCTATCGCCAAGCCGTTTCATTAAATTGGAAAACTGTGTTGTTGTGAGTGTTTGTTTTGCGAAACTCTGATTTAGATCGTCAATGCCCTCTCGAATAATAGAGGCTGCTGTGACCGATATCCCTAGAGGAGTATTTACCTCATGGGCAACACCTGATACCAATCCACCAAGCGCAGCAAGCTTCTCCGATTCAATCAACTGCTGTTGAGTTTGTTTGAGTTGAGACATGCTGGTTTCAAGATCTTGTGTTCGTTCGCTTACTTTTCTTTCCAAATTATTATTAAGTTCTTCGAGTTCAATCTGGGCTTGTTGTAGAACCGTTATATCGATAGTTGTGCCTCGAAAACTAATGAATGTTCCATTTTTATAATTTGCGATAGCTTGAAATAATAGGTAATGGGCCATTCCATCAATGACGACAGTTTCTTGGCATAATGAAAAGCTCTGCTTTTTCTCAATGTTTGAGAGTAACGTTCTGGCGTTGCGCAGCACAGGTAGGTCTCTAAAATGCACTTTGGCGAGTTCATCAATGCCTAAACTATGCTGCATTTCGATAGATGCATAGATTAGGGCGTCATTGCTGTCTGTTTCCCATAGCCAATCAGAGGCCACATTAGCAAAATCACTAAAGCGTTCCTGTTCATAACGGATATTGTTATATAAGAGCGTCAGGCGTGTGGTGATTTTATTGGTCTCGTTACCCAGTTGGCTGAGTTCGTCTGATGCATGGGTGATAACTTTTACTGACGGCAAATTAAGCGGCTCACTTGGATGCCTTGGGTTATATTTCTGTAGATATTTACTGATAGAGAATATTCGCTTGTTAATGCTTTCGTGAATAACGAGCATTATGACCATGCAGACGATGAGTGTTTTAAAACCATTGATGGCGAGCGTAATTAGAAACTGTGTCAGCAGATAATCGTAGATTTCTTGTTCATCTGATTCGACTCGAAGGGTACCCAGAACTTCCGGATCCTCATGATAACTGGATTGATAGACAATCAGATATTCATCCGCGATAGCGTTCTTTTTTACCGGCTCGCCAGCATAATAAAGTTCGTTGGCAGAACGAACTTCTAAGTAATTGATTCTAGGTAGATTAATCAGGCCTTCAAGTTTTTGCTGTAAAAGTTTGAGGTCAAATTCCCATAAAGAGGCGGCGAGTAGAGGCACATGTATGGTTTCAATTTCTTGGTGTCGACTCTCTACTTCATTGACTTCTCGTGAATAATCCCATGCAAGCTGAAATGTTGTCGCGGTTAGCGTCACCATGGTACTTATTAGCACCATAATTAGGGTAATTCGTTTGCCAATGCGGCTTCGCATTGGGTTTTCGATTAAACCTGTTAATTCTCTTATCTTACCCATATCTATCCTTAGAACGATCATCTAAATCAGTATAAACGTATACACAGGGATTCGAAAACAGACTATTTATCATAACGTGAAGTTATTACACAGCTAATTATAAGAATGCTCGCTTATGAGCAGATCTATGAACAATTATATTATTTTTGATCAGTGATTTTTTGCCTGTTAACTGAATTGAGTTAAGAAGAGAGATATTAATCGGATCGTATTGCCTAAATGTGCTGTAATTGTTGTTCTTGGTTTGGATTCAAAGGATGAAAAATGGCTGGAGCAAGTCTATTAACGTTACTGGATGATATAGCGAGTGTATTGGATGATATTGCCGTGTTATCTAAAGTTGCGGCAAAAAAAACGGCAGGCGTCTTGGGTGATGATCTTGCTCTTAATGCCCAGCAAGTTTCTGGTGTCGCGTCAGAAAGGGAGATTCCTGTCGTTTGGGCTGTCGCTAAAGGATCGTTTCGCAATAAACTTATCTTAGTTCCAGCCGCATTGCTTATCAGTGCTATCGCTCCGTGGTTAATTACGCCACTGCTTCTCGTTGGTGGTTTATATCTTAGTTATGAGGGAGCAGAAAAAGTAATCGAGAAATTTTTTCATAAGAAACAAAAAAGTGAAGACTCCGAACCCGTTTCCAACGATGTTGGGTCACTCGAAGAGTATGAAAAAAAGAAGATAAATGGCGCAATTAGAACCGATTTTATATTGTCAGCCGAGATTATAGTGATTGCTCTGGGTACGGTTCAAGGCCAGCCAATATTGACCCAAATTTTAGTGGTGAGCACAATCGCTGTTCTAATGACGATTGGCGTTTATGGCTTGGTTGCCGGTATCGTGAAAATAGATGATCTCGGTTTCTATATGCAAAAGCGCAAGCGTTCTCGTGTTTTAGTCTCAGTAGGAAATGGCTTGGTTGCTGGTGCACCCAAATTGATGCACTTATTAACAATAATAGGTACGGCAGCAATGTTTTTAGTGGGGGGAGGGATCGTTGTTCACAGTATTCCAGTCATCCATCATTTGATAGAACCCGTATTATTTAATTTACCGCATATCAGTATTGTAGAATCACTGGTACCGATAGTCTTTAATGGGCTCGTTGGCCTTTTGTCTGGTGTCATTTTGGTTGGTATTGTCTCTATTGCTGCCAAAATTAAGTTAAAATAGTAGTCAATTAGTCGCTTATACGCCTGAAATGTTTGTTAGTTAACGTATTGCGAGGTTATTTCTTCCTTTCAGTTAGCATTCCTTTATATTTATACTGACACTATTATAATTAGTATGTGGTGTCAGAGTTTATCTTATTAAACATACGTAGAAGTAGGTCATGGTAGAAATCGACGTTCCTGTAGAGGCGCGCAAAAACTGGCAAAGAGTACTCGTTAGTTATCAAAACGTATTAGGTTACGAGCTTGTGCTGTGCACAACGGTTAAACACAATGTATATCAGCCGATTGTGTATTCCTCAGAATCAATCGATTACGTAAAATACACATTGGAAGTGGATGCTTTTTCTAAGCTTGTGTTATCCCATAACGCGATTTATTCAAAACCTTGCCTGATTGGTGGCTTTAATTACTCTGTTGGCGTACCAATAACGTGGTCAGGCATGTCTCATTTTGGTGTGTTATTGGCCTTCAGTAAAGATAGGCCAATCCAAGTAGAACATTATGATTTATTGAAAGGGATTGTGAGTCAAATAGAACAAGATCTCGTCAATACATATAGAGAGAATCAAAGAGCGTTTCAGGTTGATTTGACCAGTATGGCGGATCATCAATCAATACCCGAATTTCAAAGTTTTATCGATAGTTTTAGCGACCATTTATGGGTAAAAAACTTAGAAGGTGTTTACACCCATTGTAATCGTGAAGTGAGTAAAGCGTGGGGCAAGCCCGTCTCTGAGATTATAGGTAAAACTGACGTCGAGCTATTCGATCCTGAGATAGCGAAAAAATTTGAGATTGCAGACAAGGAAGTTGTTGTTGCGGGGAAGCAGACCGTTGTTGAAGAATGCGCTAATGCTGTTAATCCTCAAAGTAAAACGTGGTTAGAGACGATTAAAGCGCCTATGTTAGATGGCCAAGGTCAAACGATTGGAATTATCGGTATGACACGAAATGTGACCAATAGAAAAGCGATTGAAGATCAATTATTGGTTGCCGCGACGGTTTTTGAAAACTCTATTGAAGGTGTCATTATTTCCAATAGAGATGGCATGATTATCTATGTAAATAAAGCGTTCTGCGAGATCACAGGGTATCAAGAGCTAGAGGCCATTGGGCGTAATCCGAGATTTTTAAAATCGGGTCGTCATGATAAAAGCTTTTATCGTGAGATTTGGAAGGATTTATTCAATGAAGGTCAATGGAAGGGCGAAATATGGAACAGGCGAAAGAATGGTGAAATCTTCCCTGAACTCTCAACAATCAGTGTTGTGTATGATGATAAGAGAAATATCTGTAATTATGTCGCTGTATTTTCAGATATTTCTCAACAGAAACAGCAAGAAAATGACCTTCAACACATGGCGTATCATGATCCACTGACCGATTTACCCAATCGTACTAAGCTAACCAATCAAATAAAGCAGGAAATATATCACGCAAAAAGAAACCAAGAACTGTTTGCGACGATCTTCATTGATATAGACCATTTTAAACATGTTAATGACAGCTACGGTCATCTTGTGGGTGATGAAGTATTGTGTGAAATAGCCTCTAGATTGAAAGGTATTTTGCGAGAAGTCGATACCGTTTCTCGAATAGGGGGCGATGAGTTTGTTTTGCTTCTCCCTGCTATCGCCGATCTGGAATCTATATCGATAATTGCCCCTAAAATCATGTCTATTTTTGATAAACCGATTGAATTAGATAAAACAGATTCGATTCGACTGACCGGTAGCATGGGGATCGCGCTTTATCCGCAAGATGGAGAGGATAGCGACCTACTATTAAGCAACTCAGATGCCGCTATGTATAGGGCTAAGAAAACAGGTCGAAATAACTATGCTTATTATACGGAAGCCTTAACCAAGCAGTCGGAATCGCATCTAAAGCTGCAGGCTGCGCTCCATGATGCGCTTGATCATGAGCTGTTCTTTCTGGTGTATCAACCCCAAGTGGATATGATTACAGGTAGGTTAATCGGTTTTGAGTCGTTGCTACGTTGGAATGATCCAAAATTGGGTTCAGTATCACCTGATGAATTTATTCCTATTGCAGAAAAAACCGGTTTAATACAAGAGATTGGATTGCGTGTCGTAAAGGAAGCTTGTAAGCAGGCAATAGAATGGCGTGATAAAGGTTTCAAATTCGGTCGTATTGCTGTCAATGTCGCGGGTGCTCAACTACAGCGGTCCAACTTTGCTGAATTGGTCATTTCGGTGCTTAAAGAAGCGGATTTAGAGGCAAGATATCTTGAACTCGAAGTGACAGAGGGTTTTATGATGAGTAATGCAGAAAACGCGCTCAAGCAATTAGAAACGTTGCGCGCACATGGAATAGAGTTATCCATGGATGATTTTGGTACAGGGTACTCCTCGTTAAGTTATTTACAAAAACTCCCACTCAATACATTGAAAATTGACCGTTCTTTTGTGATGAATCTTCCTGAAAATAAGCATGATGTCGCGATTGCTGATGCCATTATTGCACTCGGAAATGCGATGTCACTCAATGTTATTGCTGAGGGTGTAGAGACGCTCGAACAGGCGGATTTTCTAGTACAAAGAGGGTGTAGGTACGCGCAAGGTTATTATTTTAGCAAGCCGTTACTAGCGAAAGAACTTATCCCATTATTGGAACAGCAAAACGCTTAACTAAACCTCAGTTTATCGTCATTCCTACGCACTGCCTGACGGCATCGTTTAAGAAAAATATCCATCCTTTACCCATAGAACCGGAATGCTGTTCGGTTAAGATTATTTAAACCTGTCATCCCGACGAAAACTGACCTGTTTTCACGAAAAACTGACGTCATCCCCATGAAAATGGGGATCTAAACTCCCCAAAGTTCCCGTTTTCACGGGAATAATGAAGAATTTAGCACTAACCGAACAGCATTACGTAAAACAGGAAATAACGGATGGTGTAACTCTGACCGTAAATAGAGCCACCCCGAGGCCTTTCTAAAGGGTTAATTTAGCTATATTGCTTGTGAGTTGGTGAAAATTCTTATACAAATATGGGTTCAATAAATGAAGCAACAAGGATGTAAAATGATCAAAGAAAATACTTACTTTGACGGTGGTGTTAAGTCGTTAGGTTTTACTCAGCAAGATGGAGACAGCAGTGTTGGCGTTATGGCTTCGGGTGAATATACATTTGGCACGGGTGCACCGGAAAAGATGACGGTGGTGAAGGGGGCATTAACGATCAAGCGTACAGACGAAGAACAATGGACGACGTTTACCGCAGGGCAGGCTTTTGACGTTGTTGGTGACTCATCTTTTGATGTGAAAGTAGAAGAGCCGACGGCGTATCTTTGCGAGTATCTTTAGTTCAACAACCCAAATATCGCCCTCCTAAAGGTGGTCAATAGATGATTAAAAAAGAGCCTACTCGCATTAGGAGCTGGCTCAAATATCGCCATAGGAAGTCATCTTGTAATTAGGCTGTACACAATTAAGTTGCGTTTAGGTATAAGTCGAAGTTAAACTGAAATGCAAGTATATTGTGCGCAATATTGTTCGGAGATGAATTATGAAATCGGGTCGTTTTACTGTGGATGAAAAAGCATTAGAATTGGATAATCAGGTCTGTTTCCCTTTATATAGCGCTGCTAACGCCGTAATTCGAGCTTATCGGCCTCTTTTGCTAGAGATTGATCTCACCTATTCTCAATACCTTGTGATGATGGTTTTGTGGAAGACCAATGGAATCAATGTAAAGGAACTGGGCAATAAACTTCATCTTGATTCCGGCACGTTAACACCGCTTTTAAAGCGCCTAGAAGGTAAAGGGTTCGTCAGCAGACAACGAGGTCTAGATGATGAAAGAGTTCGCATGCTGTACCTGACTGAACAAGGTTTGGAATTGAGAAAGAAGGCGCTTTCAGTGCCAAATGGTATGGTCTGTAAACTTAATATGGACGTTGAAGAGTTGATAGAACTGAAACGATTATGCGAGAAGCTACTGAGTAAGTTAAACGATTGATACTTATTCATAAGTAAGGAACAGAACAGATGAATACGGTAGCGTTAGGCGATAAACAAGTGAAACCGTCCAAGGTGTTATGCATAGGTAGAAACTATGTCGAGCATATAAAAGAGTTGAACAATGTCATTCCTGACGAGATGGTGGTATTTAATAAACCTAATTCGTCGATTTCGAATAGATTACGATCTTTTCACCAAGAAGCCCTTCATTATGAGGCGGAAATCTGTTTTATGGTGAGGCGCAAAAAGCTGGCGGCTGTTGGATTCGGTCTTGATCTCACTAAACGAGATTTACAAAGCCGGTTGAAAGAAAAAAGATTGCCTTGGGAACGAGCAAAGGCATTTGATGGTTCTGCTGTTTTGAGCCGATTTGTACCTTTGGATGGAGCCGATATCGATGACCTTAATATTGAACTGTTTATCAATGGGGTTCGTATTCAAAGCGGTCACGTGAACCAGATGCTTTATCCTCCGCGGGTCATTCTACAAGAGCTCAGCAGCTATACTGACTTAGTAACTAGTGACATTGTAATGAGTGGAACACCAGCAGGTGTCGGTGTTGTTTATCAGGGCGATATATTCACTGGACGCATAAAATGCGGCGATAAAGTGATTGTCGAAGCCGAATGGGTTGCTGATTAAGCACTGGTCTCGGTCATAGAAGTGAACATTGATCAGAGGTGATTACTCACCTGTCTTGGGCTAGAAGTGGATACGTAGTTAGGTTGCGGTTGCTTCCAAAAATACATTCACAGGATCAATTTTCACGGGAATTTGACACTTTCCTCCGGTTAAAAGGCATATTCATGGCCTCTACTAACCGTTAGGAAAATAGTGTGGATTTTACACAAGAAGACAGAGAAGAGCTTTACCATGTCTGGATGTCTAAAAAGGCAAACATGAGATTAATTCAGATGGAGGTGGTCAAAAAGTTAGGCATATCTCAAATGGAATTTTCGGCTCTTTTGCGTGGAGGTGCGCCACTCACTTACAGTTTTGTTAAACAATTTTGCCAGATCATGCACATAGAGCCACAACAGGCCATTTCATCGTTAAGAAATGGATCGTCGGCAAAGAATAAAACGGCATTTCTAAAAACGCGCCTTTCGGTCGATGGTGAGATTCAAAGGGCCTATGTAGAAGGGAATGAAGTGATTGTTGAATACATCCATAGAATGGAATAATGTCTTTTACTCGAGTGCTTTAAGTGCGTGACAACCATGAGCTGGAACACCTAAAGCCAATTGTGTTGTGCCCCAACCTTGGTCAAGTTGAGGCGATGGTTGAATGCTAATGGGTTAATGGCTATTGGCGTTAAGTCCATACTTTTTGATTTTTCGATAAAGAGTGGCAATTCCGATGCCTAGTTCGTCAGCAACCAATTTGCGATTACTCAATCGACTTATTGCATCTTCAATGCGGATTTTCTCCATCTCTTCAAGGCTCATTGCAAAATCATCCATGACAATGTTTGTTGATTGTTTCTCTACCGAGGTTTGCTCGAAATAAGGGGGCAATAAATCAACGTCAATAGTGTCACCTTCAGGAACAACGTTTACCAGATATTCAATTAAATTACTGAGCTCACGAACGTTGCCCGGCCAGTGATAGGCATTAAGCCTAGCCATCGTTTCATCGGTAATACCTGGGTAAGCAACACCAATTTTTCGCGTATGTATATCTAGAAAAAATTGAACGAGAAGCTCAACATCACCTTCGCGTTCTTTGAGTGCGGGAAGATGAATAGGGATGACGTTTAGACGGTAATATAGATCCTCACGGAATCGGTTAGACGCGATCATTTCGGCGAAATCACGGTTGGTCGCAGACACAATTCGGATATCGATTGGAATGGAAGTGTTTGAACCAATAGGCTTAACCTCTCGCTCTTCCAACACCCTAAGTAACTTGGCCTGCAAAGTCATCGACATATCGCCAATTTCATCCAAAAACAATGTGCCTTTATTGGCGGCTTGAATTAGGCCTGTTTTGCCTTTGGTTGACGCACCAGTAAACGCCCCTTTTATATAACCAAAAAGTTCACTTTCTAAAAGTTGTTCGGGTATCGCCGCACAGTTAATGGCGATAAAGGGTTGATCACTGCGAGTGCTTAAATCATGAACGGCGTGAGCGATGACTTCTTTGCCGGTTCCACTTTCTCCATTAATAAGCACACTTGAAGGGCTACTGGCGATACGCGAGATTAAGGTTTTCAGTTGGTGCATTTTTTTACATTCACCAATCACATTGGTGAATTGTGGTTGCGGTTCGTTAATTGAAAACGATTTATTCGGCTGGTGAAAACTCATTAGGAATAGTTGGTGACCGCGGGCATCATGAAATTGACCGACAACCAATTCCTGTCGGTCACCCAGAGAAATAATATGTTGCTGATTCCCTTTCAGTTCGTTGTTATGCAAAGAGAGTGGTTGAATATTGACTTCTACGATTGATAACGCTTCGCGCTCTATATTGAGATTGGTGAGCGCCGGCTGGTTACCATATTTTACTTGGCGGTTACCATCTAGCACGAGTACGCCTTGATCCATATTCTCTATCAGGCTTGTCAATACTTCATCCAGACCAGCTTCGTGCTCTTTATCGCTAGTCAATACTTTTGCTACTACAACTTGAGATATATGCTGAATGTAGTCGGAAAATAATGAAACATTGTCCTTGATTCTTTCTCGTGACTCTTCAGTGAAGGCGACGAGACTAATCACTCCAACGCAGCGGTCTTCAACCATGATCGGCACGCCCAGAAAGGCCGTTTCACGACAAGTCGCTATATTGTCGCAACCTTTGCAGATTGGATCTGTACGTGATTTTAGAACGACTTTTTCTTGATGAGTTTCAAGGATGTACCTAAATATCCTAGAGCTTTTGTTTGCTTTCTTACCAAAGAGTTTGCTATACGGCCCAGTGCCAGCAACACGAACTAAATCGGCATCGACGACTTCAGCATCAAGTTGAAGTACAGCTGACAGCATTTGTGTAAAACGCAATATCGTTGGTTGAAGTTGCATCAGTTCGGATTGCTGAGTGTTTTTTAGCATATAGAGATCTACTCGAGAAATGACATACCAAGTTAACAAGATTGGTACCAAGGAAGATTGATGTAAGTCAGATTTTACAATTGGATTGCCAGAATGAGACGGGATCTGAGCACTGCATCACACACGGATATCAATATGATAAACCGTTATTTGGCTACTATCATTTTGGTCGTTATCACTGATAGTAATTGATAGTGCCACAGAAGAGGTATTGCGCATTAAAAACAAATGAAAAGTTATAACTTATTGTATTTTAAGTATTAATAAGCTTTATCAGATTATTTTACGAGTTACTTTCGTTATTGGCATAGATATTGGAATAAAGGAATCAGTGTCTGTTTATTTAATGGACTTTATCCAACCGAAAATTCCAGCCGCAAACGACATAATAATTTTTAATTACTGGGAAGAATAAAATGAAAAGCATTAATGAACTTATAAAGGAAATCAATGAACTAGACTCTGAACTTCATAAGAAAGATTTCCTATTAACGTGGGAACAAAGCCCTGAAGAGTTAGAGTGTGTATTAAAAACGGCGCAAGTCATCAAAGCAATGCGTCAGGAAAATATTGCTACAAACGTCTTTAAAAATGGCTTGGGCATTTCACTGTTTCGTGACAACTCAACTCGTACTCGTTTCTCTTATGCATCGGCTATTAATATGCTAGGCCTCGCTCAGCAAGATCTTGATGAAGGCAAATCTCAAATCGCTCACGGTGAAACTGTTCGTGAGACCGCGAATATGATTTCATTTTGTGCAGATGCTATCGGTATCCGCGATGATATGTATTTAGGCGCGGGTAATGCCTATATGCGTGAAGTGGGTGAAGCCCTTGATGATGGTGTGAAAGAAGGTGTTCTACCTCATCGCCCAGCGTTAGTAAACTTACAGTGCGATGTTGACCACCCAACCCAATCAATGGCTGATTTAGCATGGCTTGAAGAACATTTCGGCGATCTAGAACAGTTGAAGGGCAAAAAAATTGCGATGACGTGGGCGTATTCACCGAGTTATGGCAAACCATTATCAGTACCTCAAGGGATTATTGGCTTGATGACCCGTTTTGGTATGGATGTAACTCTGGCCCATCCAGAAGGCTACGATCTTATTCCTGAGGTTGTTGAACAAGCGCGTAAGAACGCTGAAGAATCAGGTGGTAGCTTTACTCAGGTTGCCTCTATGGAAGAAGCTTTCGAAGATGCCGATATCGTTTATCCGAAATCATGGGCTCCTTATCAAGTCATGGGCCGTCGTACAGAACTTCTACGTGCCGATGATCATGATGGACTTAAAGCGCTTGAGCAAGAATGTTTGGCTCAAAATGCAAAACACAAAGATTGGCATTGTACTGAAGAAATGATGAAAAAAACCAAGGGTGGAGAAGCGCTTTATATGCATTGCCTACCTGCGGATATCACTGGCGTATCTTGTAAAGAAGGTGAAGTGGATGAAGCTGTATTCGAAAAATACCGCATTGCCACATACAAAGAAGCGAGCTGGAAACCATATATCATTGCGGCCATGATTTTGAACCGTAAATACCCAGCGCCAGGTGACATCTTACAACAGTTGTTAGACGAATCTGAAAAACGCGTCAAATAGCCCAATGTCCCATAACAAGACAACTGGCTAATGTTGGCCATTTATGCGGGGGCATCAACTCGATTCCCCGCCCATTCCATATAATTCATTCAATGAGGTCTGGTCGTGTCTACATTCTCTCTAAAAATGGAGATTGCTGATAATCGCCATTATAACGGTAAGCAATCTCCTCTATTCACCATTGATGAAGCGGAAAAAGCCCGTGCTTTTCATCAAAAAGTTGAAGGTTACCAACCAACGCCATTGCATTCTCTAGACTGTTTAGCGAAAGAAATTGGCCTTGGTAAAATATTAGTCAAAGACGAAGCGTATCGTTTTGATTTATGCGCATTCAAAATGTTAGGTGGTGCATACGCAATTGCTCGCTTACTTTGTGCCGAGTATTCACTCGATATTAATAATTTTGATTTCGACAAATTGAAAAACGAGATATCGGAAAAAATGACTTTTGCCACCGCAACCGACGGAAATCACGGACGTGGTGTGGCATGGGCAGCAAGTAAACTGGGTCAAAATGCAGTGGTTTATATGCCCAAAGGCTCAGCAGATGAGCGAGTTAACAACATCCGTGCTCTGGGTGCTGAGTGTATTGTTACGGATATGAATTACGATGACACCGTTCGTTTGGCCATTAAAACGGCAAACAAGAACAACTGGAAGATAGTGCAGGATACGGCTTGGGAAGGCTATACCGAAATCCCAACGTGGATCATGCAAGGTTACACCACAATGGCCGCAGAAGCTGTCGATCAAATGAAGCAACAGAATGTTGAACGTCCTACCCATGTATTTTTGCAAGCTGGAGTAGGTGCGATGGCAGGCGGCGTGCTTGGTTATCTCTGTGACATGTACGGCGCGGACAAGCTTCATTCTGTCATTATTGAACCAGATCTTGCAGATTGCATTTATCGCTCAGGTATTAGTGAGCAAGGTGAAATGGTCAACGTAGAAGGCGATCTCGCTACCATTATGGTTGGTTTAGCATGTGGGGAACCTAACCCAATTGGCTGGCCAGTACTTCGTGACTGCTCTACTCAATTTGTGTCCTGTCAAGACAGTATCGCTGCGCTTGGTATGCGTGTGTTAGCGAACCCGTTAGGCAGTGATCCTAAAGTGGTATCAGGTGAATCCGGTGCGGTTGGCGCAGGTATGTTAGCGGCTATTTACTACCACCCCGAGCGTGAGAAATTGATGGAGAAACTTGGATTAGACCAAGATTCTATTGTGCTTCTTATTAACACCGAAGGCGATACCGACCCAGTGCATTATCGTGAAGTGCTGTGGCAAGGCAAACATCCAACGCTTTAACAAAAACAATTAAAATTCAGGTTAATGCGCAGTAACTGTCATCAATAAAGAGCGCATTAACTCTCTATGCAAATCATCATGCCGAACACGATGACCACCGTTCGGTTCAAGGAGCATTACAATGACAATGACTATCCCATTCCACAAAGTAGTGGAAAAAGCTCAAGACTATAAAGCAGACATGAGTCAGTTTCTACGTGACATGATTGCGATTCCAAGTGAAAGTTGCGATGAAGAAAAAGTCGTATTACGCATTAAAGAAGAGATGGAAAAGGTCGGTTTCGATAAGGTAGAAATTGATCCTATGGGTAACGTATTAGGTTGGATCGGTCATGGTCCTCACCTAATTGCAATGGACGCACATATCGACACTGTTGGTGTTGGTAACATGGACAACTGGGATTTCGACCCGTACGAAGGTATGGAAAATGACGAAATAATCGGTGGTCGTGGCGCTTCAGATCAGGAAGGCGGCATGGCTTCTATGGTGTATGCGGGTAAGATTATTAAAGATCTTGGTCTTGAAGATGAATACACATTGCTCGTGACTGGTACAGTTCAAGAAGAAGATTGTGATGGCCTTTGCTGGCAGTATATCATCGAAGAAAGCAACATCCGTCCTGAATTCGTTGTATCCACTGAACCAACAGATTGCCAAATTTATCGCGGTCAGCGCGGTCGTATGGAAATTCGAATCGATGTTGCAGGCGTAAGCTGCCATGGTTCGGCTCCAGAACGTGGTGACAACGCTATCTTTAAGATGGGGCCAATTCTAAGCCAACTTGAAGGCTTATCTCACAATCTGAAAGATGATCCATTCCTAGGCAAAGGTACCCTGACTGTTTCTGAAATCTTCTTCACTTCTCCTAGTCGTTGTGCAGTAGCAGACAGCTGTGCTGTTTCTATCGACCGACGTTTAACTTGGGGTGAATCTTGGGAAGGGGCGCTTGAAGAAATCAGAGCGCTACCAGCGGTACAAGAAGCTAAAGCCGTTGTGTCAATGTACGAATACAACCGTCCGGCTTATACCGGTCTGGTATACCCAACCGAGTGTTATTTCCCAACATGGTTGATCGATGAAGATCACGTTGCAACGAAGACTCTGGAAGCCTCTTATGAGTTGTTGTTTGATAAAAAACCAACCGTTGATAAGTGGACCTTCTCAACCAATGGTGTATCGATCATGGGTCGCTATGGCATTCCAGTCATCGGTTTTGGGCCGGGTAAAGAGCCAGAAGCTCACGCTCCGAACGAGAAAACTTGGAAAGATCATTTGGTTACGTGCGCAGCGATGTACGCGGTTATTCCTCAGATGTATTTAGAAGAGTTGAAAAAATAGGTTTTGATGCTGTTTAGGCAGCCTCACTAAAGAATTCCGTCCCGAGGGTTTCAGTATGCTCTGCCTTAGTACTGGACTTTATCCTCCTCGGGATGGATACATTAACAACAGAGAATTCTTTTCAAAGTACCTCAATACTCGCAGATATTTTGAAAATATATTCACGAATATGGCAACGTCTTTACGTTAACAAGGTGGCGATATGGTTTTTAAGCGTTCTTTTCCCTCACAGCTGAATGCACATTCTGACGGACCTTCATCGGTGATGCTTATTCGACACGGAATTGTGGTCGATCATTTAGAGGAAAAGAAAGCTGACGTACTGATTGTCGACGGAAAAATTGCGGATATTAGCGAAACTATTTCAAGCTACCCTGCTGAGACGCACATCATCGATGCAAGCGGTTTATACGTAATGCCTGGTGGCATAGATGTTCATACGCATTTTAATCTTGATGTCGGTATTGCCACGAGCTGTGATGATTTTTATACCGGCACCCGAGCCGCGGCTTGCGGTGGCACCACAATGGTGGTGGATCATATGGGATTTGGTCCCAGAGGATGTAATCTCCACCATCAATTATCGGTCTATAAAAAGTATGCCAAAGACACGGCCGTTATTGATTACAGCTTCCATGGTGTGATTCAGCATATCAACGATGAGATACTATCTGAAATGGCTTCTATGGTTGAGGTCGAAGGCATTTCTAGTTTTAAACTTTACCTCACCTATGGCTATAAACTTGATGACGAGTCCGTTTTACGCGCACTTATACAGCTAAACAAAGTGAATGCCCTCACCACTGTGCACCCAGAAAACGATGCCGCCATAACGCTAAGGCGTAGTCAGCTTCTGGACGAAGGGAAAACGGCCCCTAAATATCATGCTCAAAGTCGGCCGTTAGAGTGCGAAGCAGAAGCGATTGCCAGAATGATCAACTTGGCAAAACTAGCCGATAATGCGCCGTTGTATATTGTGCATTTATCCAATGGGTTGGGGCTCGATTATGTGCGCCTTGCCCGCCAAAACCATCAGCCTGTATGGGCTGAAACGTGCCCGCAATACCTATTGCTCGACGAGAGTTGTTACGAGCGTGACGATGCGCTGAAATTCATTCTTAGTCCGCCTCTTCGACCTGTCGAAGAGCGAGAAAAACTTTGGAAGGGTCTGATAGACGGCAGCATTGACACCGTTGCAACTGATCACTGTTCGTTCACTTACTTAGACCAAAAACAGCGTGGAAAAGATAACTTCAGCGCCTGTCCAAACGGGATGCCCGGCGTTGAGAACCGGATGCCACTTCTTTTTTCTGAAGGGGTAATGAGTGGACGAATGAGTCCAAGTAGATTTGTAGAATTAACCAGTTACATGCCAGCGAAATTGTTCGGAATGTTTCCACAAAAGGGCAATATGGCAAAAGGTTCTGATGCTGATTTGGTGCTGTTTGACCCTAAGCAACAGATGACGATTACTCACGATTTATTGCACGACAACACAGACTACACCCCGTATGAATCAATGCAATGCCTAGGCTGGCCAATAATGACCATTAGCCATGGGCAGGTTGTCGCGTGTAATGGCGAATTTATGGGGGAAGCTGGGAATGGCCGCTTTGTTCGCCGAAAACCGTTTTCATATTAATCACATCTTAAACCTAACGAAAAGGCGAAAGATATTGCGGAAAGCGGCTCAGACCATAATTATAATTTAAGGAGTTAACATGAAACCCATCGCAGTTGTGGCCCTTGGCGGCAATGCATTACTACGTCGTGGCGATGCGCCAAGTTTTGACAACCAGCTGGCTAATATTAAAGTTGCTGCCAGAGCGATTGCCGAAATAGCCGATAAATACCAAGTGGCAATCGTCCATGGAAATGGGCCACAAGTTGGTCTGATAGCCTTACAAAACTTAGCTTACGATAAAGTTTCACCATACCCTCTTGATGTGTTGGGCGCGGAAAGTGAAGGTATGATTGGTTATATGTTGGCTCAAGAGCTACAAAACCTTCTTCCAGATACTGAAGTAGCCAGCCTATTGACTCGTATTGAAGTCGATCGCAATGACCCTAGTATGCTTGACCCAACGAAATTTGTTGGTCCTGTGTACAACGAAGAAGAAGCTGGAATTTTGGCTGAAGCGAATAACTGGATAATGAAACGCGACGGTGATTATGTTCGCCGTGTTGTGCCATCGCCTAAACCAATTAACATCATTGACAAGAAATCGATTGATACGCTGCTCGCTGCTGGCCAAATTGTGATCTGTTGTGGTGGGGGTGGTATTCCGGTTTGTCGAAACGAAATAGGGTATCAAGGAGTCGAAGGTGTCATCGATAAAGATCTTTCCGCTACCTTGCTGGCAAAACAACTTAACGCAGACAAGCTATTGATTCTAACGGATGCAGACGCCGTTTATCTTGACTGGGGCACGGATCAACAGCGTGCATTACGAACAGCAACACCGACTCAGCTCAGCCAATACGTGTTCCCTGCAGGTTCGATGGGACCCAAAGTTGAAGCCGCAGCCGATTTTGCAACATTTGGTGGGCGAGCCTACATTGGTGCGCTTGAAGAAGGCGTAGAAGTTCTCGATGAGAGAGCAGGCACCTGCGTATCAGTATAGTTGTTCTTTTTTCCAAGATACTTACTCATCTATTCGGCCGTTGGATTTTAGGATTAAAAAACCCAACGGCCTGATCAGGTTGGTAGTAAGAACAGAGACGTAACATTATCTAAAAATTCTTATCACTAGGCATTGTGTTTGAAGGGGGAAATCTAAGAATAGACCTCCACGACCACGTATTCACGCCGCAACAGTACGTCTCTTGATTTTACCAACAACCAGACAACAAGGTAAAACACTATGATTAATTGTTCTAAGGATATGACCTTACCACCAGACCTTTCTGTGAAAAAAGGTTCTGGGCCAGTACGAACTAAATTTCCAATCTATTCTAATTCCCTGCCACCCTGTAATCATGCCTGTCCAACGGGCAGTAATATTCAAGAATGGTTATCGCTAGCTCAGTCAGAGCAATATGAAGAAGCGTTTCAGGCCCTTATCAAAAACAACCCGATGCCCGCTATTCATGGTCGGGTTTGCTATCACCCCTGTGAATCCGCTTGCAACCGTACCAATGTAGATCAAGCGGTGAGCATTCACGCTGTTGAGCGCTTCCTTGGTGATCAAGCACTAGAGAAAAAATGGCCCGTCAGATTTAAGGCTGAGCCAACAGGCAAGCGAGTTCTGATCGTAGGATCTGGCCCAAGTGGTCTTGCAACAGCTTATCACCTGAAGCGAAAAGGACATGATGTAGAAATCCGCGACGCGGCACCAATGGCAGGTGGCATGATGCAGTTTGGTATCCCTGCATACCGTTTACCAAGAGATATCCTTGAAAATGAGATTGCACGTATTGAAGCGATGGGCATTAAAATTGTGCTTAATCATAAGGTCGAAGATTTACTAGCCGAGAAAGTCAAAGGTCGATTTGATGCCGTTTTTCTTGCTATTGGTGCCCATGTCGGCCGTGGAGTGGATATCCCTAATGACTATCCAGACAAGGTGATTGATGCCGTATCTTATCTTCGAGCGATCGAAATGAATACAGCGCCAAAGCTAGGTCAACGTGTTGTCGTATATGGTGGGGGAAATACGGCAATGGACGCCGCGCGCACGGCTCGTCGAATGGGTGCCGATGTCACGGTTATCTATCGTCGTGACCGGGAACATATGCCAGCCCATGATTTTGAATGTGTTGAGGCAATGGATGAAGGTGTCCTCTTTAATTGGCAACGTACCATTAATCGGATCGACGGCACAGCATTTACTCTAGAGAAAACGTCGATTGACGAAAATGGTCGTCCGCATCCAACGGGTCAATTTGAAACGGTAGAGATTGACTCTCTTATTTTGGCACTGGGTCAAAATATCGATACAGAATTGACCGAAAATATTCCGGGTGTAGAGCATAAATGGGATGGCAGCCTCGAGGTTAACGATCAGATGATGACGGGGTACCACGGGTTGTTTGCTGGGGGTGATATGGTCCCTTGCGACCGTACCGTAACGATTGCTGTCGGACACGGTAAAAAGGCCGCTTCTCATATCGATGCCTTTCTCAATAAACGGGTGTTCAGTAAGGTCTCTAAGCAGCCACTCATCCAGTTCGACAAGCTGCATTTATGGTACAAAACCGATGCAGAGCAGAGTGAACAGCCAGCAATCTCTGTGAGTAAACGAGCCACCTCTTTTGACGAAGTTGTCGGTGGATTGACAGAAAAAGAGGCGTTGTTCGAGGCTCAGCGCTGTTACTCATGTGGCAATTGTTTTGAATGTAATGGTTGCTTGGGTGCTTGTCCGTATGGCGCGATAACTCACCTTGGAAAAGGTAAGGGTTATAAAGTGGATTACAACAAGTGTACCGGATGCGAAGCATGTTATTCGCAATGTCCTAGTCATGCGATCGAAATGGTCGCGGCGGAAATGGAATAGGAGCTGATCATGATAGAGAAAAATAACCCCGTTATGCATACCTGCGACGGAAACGAAGCCGCGGCGCATATTGCTTATCGTGTCAGTGAAGTGTGTGCTATATATCCGATCACGCCTTCATCTACGATGGCTGAATTGGCCGACCAGTGGGCGTCTGAAGACCAACGAAATATCTGGGGGAATATTCCTCTTATAGCGGAAATGCAAAGTGAAGGGGGAGCCGCGGGTACCGTGCACGGCGCTTTACAAAGTGGGGCTTTGACCACGACTTTTACTGCGTCTCAAGGGCTAATGTTGATGCTGCCCAATATGTATAAGATAGCAGGAGAATTGACCTCGGCTGTATTTCATGTGGCCGCACGATCACTGGCCGCACAGGGCTTGTCTATATTTGGTGACCATCAAGATGTCATGGCGGCGCGAGGAACAGGATTTGCGTTGCTCGCTTCTTCTTCCGTACAGGAAGCTCATGATATGGCGCTTGTTGCCCATGCCGCAACGCTTGATGCGCGAATTCCGTTTATCCATTTTTTTGATGGGTTTAGAACCTCGCATGAGGTGAACAAGATAAACCTAATCGCAGATAAAGACATTCGCGCCATGATTTCTGATGAATTAGTACGAGCCCACCGTAATAGAGGCTTAAGTCCTGATTCGCCTTTCATTCGTGGTACTGCACAAAATCCAGACGTCTATTTTCAGGCACGAGAAACGGTGAACCCTTATTATGAAAAAACACCAGAGATCGTAGAATCGTGCATGGAAAAACTGGGAGAGCTTACCGGTCGCCACTATAAGTTGATGGAGTTCTTTGGTGCTGCTGATGCAGAACACGTCGTCATCGCAATGGGATCGGGTGTTGAAACGATCAAGGAAACGGTCGATTATCTCGTTGCGCAGGGTAGAAAAATAGGGGTGTTGCAAGTCCGATTGTACCGCCCACTATCTGCCAAGCATTTGTTGGAAGCGCTACCGCAAACGACAACAAAACTCACTATTCTAGATAGAACCAAGGAACCAGGAGCGAATGCTGATCCGCTGTATCAAGATATATTGACGGCACTGGTAGACAATCAGGAGCATTTCGAAAAAATGCCTCGATTGGTCGCTGGGCGCTATGGCTTATCGAGCAAAGAATTTACCCCTGCCATGGTTAAATCTGTGTTTGATAACTCAGCATTAGATAAACCCAAACACCATTTTACCGTGGGTATTATTGACGACATCAGTCACTCACACTTGGATGTAGATAACCGCTTCGATATTGAATCAAACGATGTTGTGCGTGCTATGTTTTATGGATTGGGTGCCGATGGAACCGTGGGGGCAAACAAAAATACGATTAAAATTATTGGTGAAGACCCACATTATTTTGCACAAGGGTATTTTGTTTATGACTCAAAAAAATCGGGTTCACAAACTGAATCTCACTTGAGGTTTGGACATCATCCGATAAATAGCCCTTATTTAATTCAGTCGGCTAACTTTGTGGCCTGTCATCAATCTACCTTTGTTGAAAGTACAGACATGCTTGCCAAAGCAGCGAACAACGCCATTTTCTTACTTAACACAACGGAATCAGCGCAAACTGCATGGGATAGTTTACCTGCGCGTATGCAGGAACAACTGATCAGTCGCAACATGCAGTTGCATGTCATTGATGCGTACAAAGTCGCTCGTGATACCGGAATGGGCAATCGCATTAATACCATTATGCAGACCTGCTTCTTTGCTCTGTCAGGTGTGCTTGAAAAAGAACTGGCAATTGACAAGATTAAGAAAGCAATCAAAAAAACCTACATCCGCAAAGGCCCAGAAGTGGTTAAGAAAAACTTTGCAGCGGTTGATCACACACTTGCCCATCTGTATCAAGTTGATCTTCCAGATAAAGTCACGGCCAGTGAACAGATTAAACCGGTGGTATCTGACAATGCCCCAGAATTTGTTCGACAAGTTACCGCGCAAATGATGGCAGGTAAGGGGGACTTGATCCCTGTTTCAATGTTGCCAGTGGATGGCACCTATCCTTCGGGAACCACTCAGTGGGAAAAACGAAACATAGCTCAGAAAATACCGGTATGGGAAAATGAAGCGTGCATTCAATGTGGTAATTGCAGCGTTGTTTGCCCCCACGCCGCGATTCGCGCCAAATTCTATGACAAATCAAAATTGGATGAGGCACCTGAAGGTTATAAGTCTGCTGGTATTACCGCGCGTGGTTTCCCTGATACGCGCTATACGTTGCAGGTTTACGCAGAAGATTGTACAGGATGCAGCTTATGTGTTGATGCTTGTCCTATGGTGATCCAAGAAGCTTCTGAAGGACAACCAGAACGTAAAGCGATCAATATGGAATTGAAAGCACCATACATGGAGCAAGAGAAGAAGAATCTAGACTTCTTTGAAACTTTATCCTACAACGACCGAGCGCGAATTGATTTCTCAAATGTACGTGGTGTTCAGTACTTACAACCTCTATTTGAGTTCTCTGGTGCGTGTTCAGGATGTGGTGAAACCCCTTATCTCAAGATGGTCTCTCAGTTGTTTGGTGATCGATTAATGGTCGCGAATGCAACGGGGTGTTCTTCAATATTTGGTGGTAATCTACCTACGACACCATGGTCGAAAAACACAGATGGACGTGGCCCTGCTTGGTCAAACTCACTGTTTGAAGACAATGCAGAATTTGGTTTTGGTTTCCGTCTAGCCGCGGTTAAGCAACACGAAATGGCAGAACAGTTGTTGATGGATAATCGTGAACATCTTGATCCTTTGTTGGTTGACCAACTGTTGAATGCAGAACAGCTTACAGAAACCGATATTCAGGCTCAGATTAAACGGGTGAATACCTTAAAAACTGAGCTAGATACGGTAACGACAGAATCTGCGTTAAATCTTATGTCTGTTGCTGACCAGTTGATCCGTCGCTCTATCTGGATTGTTGGTGGTGATGGCTGGGCATACGATATCGGTTCAAGCGGGTTGGATCACGTACTTGCTAGTGGTGCAGACGTCAATGTCTTGGTTATGGATACAGAGGTGTATTCCAATACGGGTGGACAGATGTCGAAATCAACGCCGTTAGGCGCCGTGGCTAAATTTGCGAGTGCAGGTAAGCAAGCCACCAAGAAAGATGTTGCCATGCAAGCCATATCCTACAACAACGTGTATGTTGCAAGGGTTGCTTTAGGAGCCGACCCTCAGCAGGTGTTGTTGGCCATGCGCGAGGCCGAAGCCTATAAAGGCCCGTCTATCATCATTGCCTATAGCCACTGTATTGCTCATGGTATCAATATGGAAGATGGTTTAAAGCAGCAGCAATTAGCGGTGAAATCCGGCCACTGGCCACTATTCCGCTATAACCCAGCCCTTCGTGATGCTGGTGAGAATCCGTTCTCGCTGGATACATTAAGGCCGACTATTCCATTAGAGGAGTATCGTTACAACGAGGAACGCTTCCAAACATTGCGCAGAAGTAACCCAGAAGCCGCGGCAGAGATTACTGCAACGGCACAACATGTTGCGAAACGTAAGTGGCAGCTATATGAAGAGTTGGCAACGCGGCCACAAGGTTCCATTGCGCCTCATGCTGAGTTAGACACGCACTAAATGGTAAAGAGCCCGCTTAATCAGCGGGCTCTTTAGTGTCGGATATACAATTCATTTGTTAACATTAACAAATGAGGGAAGAAAAGGTCAAAGTCTTGGTTATTCGATCCATTTTGATCAGTCAGGACGGTAAAGTGACTGTTCTAAGGTGATTAAACAGAGTCTGAACCTTGCGACGACTCGCCATGAGATCCTTATATCGAGTAACACGATTCACGATCTTTGAGATGGTATTTTTGTCTTGGTGATTCGTGGCGATAACCACGAGGTACCGCAGGGACAGACTCTATAAAAAATCAAAATTGCCCACTTAAAAATTGTTTAGAAACGGATCAGCCATTAAGTATTATTACAAGCAGTAGAATAATGTGGTTAGATAATCCTATGATCGACGCTTCTTTGCTACAATCCAATCAATGTATCTTCATAATAAAAAAAGTAGTAGGTAAGACATGTCTATTTTAGCGAAAGGAACCTTGAGTAAAATGCGTGCCAATCTAGGAGAGGCGGTGTTTTACCGTTTACCTGTTGGAGACTCAGAGATTGATCTCAATCCATACGTAGGTAAAACGATTACACTTACTCACACAGGTAATATCTTCTGCAGTTCATGCGGTAAAAAGACTAAAAAGAGCTACTCGCAAGGCCACTGTTTTGTGTGCATGAGGAAATTGGCTAGTTGCGACATGTGCATTATGAAACCTGAAACGTGCCATTACGACCAAGGTACATGTCGTGAGCCGCAATGGGGCGAAGAGAACTGCATGATAGACCATTATGTGTATCTGTCTAATACCTCTAGTTTAAAGGTCGGTATCACGCGTCATAACCAAATCCCGACAAGATGGATTGATCAAGGGGCCACCCAAGGTCTACCTATTTTCAAAGTGAAAACTCGTTATATCTCTGGATTGATTGAGATTGAACTTGCGAAACATATCTCAGACAAAACCAATTGGCGGACCTTATTAAAGCAAGACGGTGATGCAATGGATTTATCTGACAAATTTGCTGAACTTCTGCCTTTGGTAACCGAAAAAGTAGAGGAAATTAAGCAGCAGTTTGGAGCGGACGCGATACAGGTGTTAACCGAGTTGACGACCGAGATACATTATCCAGTGACTGTTCACCCAATCAAAATTAGTTCACATAATTTTGATAAAAACCCTGAAGTGACAGGTATATTACAAGGCATTAAAGGACAGTATTTGATTTTTGATACTGGCGTGATTAACATTCGCAAGTTTACTTCTTATGAGATTGAAGTGAGCGCTTAGCTAGGAATATAGAATTCGAATCGTTGACTCGAAATAGTAAAAGAGACATACGCTCAAAGGAGAGTAACACATACAGATTTGCAAATTTAAATAACCATATTTAGTTCTATACATGGATGTTTAAATTGAGATTTCTTAAGAAAATACCGGGTGCTGAATGGTCATTGATACACTGTTTTTTGAGATTATTGCAATAACTGATGTTCAACCTTGCAGTAAGTAATTCATTTTAGAGGTGAGTCTTATGATAAGTTGCAGTGAATATGATTATATTGAGATAGTCTGTTTGTACCGTTATCCGGTTAGATTAACGATGAAAGAAGGGGAACCTATAAGAGGTGTTGCTCTTGATACAATTCGTAATGAAAGTCGTAATGAATGCATCAAACTTAATACTGACGAGACAGACATTCTGATTGAATTGGATGGTATAGCTAAACTGGAAGTTTTAATTGATAATCCGCATTTTACTGAGGTTATCTTTAAGTGATTTCTAGAGATAATACTATTTCTACGATCAGCTTTATTAAGCAATTTTCTTTTAGTTTCAACCCCCTTGTTTTTCAGCTGCTCAATGGTATTTTGATCGTTGACTACTAAGGGGGAAATGCGCATACGCAAGGTCAATATGTTATTCCACTTAGGTGAGCGAATATACAAAGTGAAGGATAATGGTTATGAAATATGTTTTTATTATGATTTTGTCTTTCATTATCTCAAGCTCGGCTATTGCTGAAACGTATTTATTTGTAGGAACTACTTTCCCATCTATATTGGAACAAAAACATGATGGTGAAATTTATGGTTTAGGTTATGACATAGCAACGACAATTGTTCATAGACTAGGGCATGACCTCAAAATGGAAATTTATCCCTTTAAAAGAGCTTTAAAAATGATTGAACGTGGTGAGGCAGATGTATTGATAGGTCCTTACAAATCCGCTGAAAGAGAAAAGTTCATGAATTACACTAAATACGCTTTCTATCGAGATCCGATGGTATTTTATGTTAAGGCAGATAACGCTTTTAAATGGGATAATGAATTTTCTTCGCTCAAAAGGCTGCATATTGGCCTTACTAGAGGGTGGAGTTACGGTGAAAAATTTGATCAATACAAGGAGAATTTAAGAATTGAGACGACGAATACAGTAAAAGCTAATTTCCAAAAATTACTTGCGGATAGAATTGATTTACTTGTAAGCCATCCTCGAAGCGCATCAAAGCTCATCGATGAGTTGAAAATTAAAGATAAAGTGAAAATGATCTTACCACCTCTTATAGTGAATAAGGGATATTATGGATTCTCTAGAAAAAGGACACTGGATGGTTTTTTAATCCAATTTGATCTGGAATTCGAAAAAATGATTGAGAGTGGAGAGATCCTAGAATTAAGCAGAAAGTATAATCTTGATTTTGCGAATATGGTTGAAGAGTAAATCAGTACATATTGGTATTCGTCAGTTAATTTTCATTAGTTAAAATAGCAAAATTATTAACTGAGAAATAATCAAAATTGAGTTAGGTTATTGCTTAATAGTCGGTTTTATTGAACCACAAGAGTTGGCGTTTTATCACACGAAAAGGCCCTTTTTCTTGTTAATGCTGTCATTCATTATATTCTACTTCTAGTTTGGTAAAGGAGAGAGTGGATTCCATACATTAAGTTAGGGGCGAAGGAAAAAGCGCTTAATACGATATTTACCAAACAGCCATACACAATACGATGATGTATTGCTGTTTGAATAAGCGGAAAAAAAACTTTGTAAAGGCTTACTTGACTTCGTATCTCAGTAAAACTTCATTATCTAGCACAACATTAGTTGACCAAATAAAGCTAGCTCCTGTACCACTGAATTTTTCAATGAAGTTTATGTAGGACTTTTTGTTATTTACACCGATTTCATCTTCTGAATATAATGTTGCTTGAGGCCAGGAGGTTGAATCAAATTCCTGACTCATCCATTTGCTTGGAGTTTTCCAATGGGCAGCGTAAGCATTTTCGCCATGATCTGTACCCTCTGTGGTACAAGTCTCAGATAGTCGCTGGCCTTCAGTTTCACTTAAACAAGTTAGATCATAAATTGGCGCGGTATAGAATGTTTGAGTTTGCCAGTCTGAACCTGTCACTGTTCCATCACTAAAGCTTGCAATAAAGCCACCGTCTCCAGGGTGGTAAGTCTTCCCTCGGTTATTTTCTGTACCCATACCTAAGTGTTCTTCCCAATCGATAACTTTTACAGCTATCGTATAAGGCTTCTTAACTTTAAACTTTACGATGCTAGAGTTAAATGGTGTGAATGGCACGGTGTCTACCGCTACAAGCGTGCCATTGATGTATAACTCAAAGTAGTTGTCAGCAAAAATATAGCCTGTGATCTCTTCCCCATCTGAATCAACCACTACAACTGGTACAGAGGCTTCATCTACGTCAGCAAGACTTTGGGGAGTGATGTTTGCACATTCTTCGTATAAGTCGATAGCTTTTGGTGCAGTAGTAAAATGATTTTTAGCAGGAACCGTCCAAACGTTTCCTTTTGAATCTGTTATTTCACCAGTACCAGCAACTCGGCTACGTCCATCCTCACACTCAAAAAGGTTTGACTCTACAGTTTTTGCGAGACCTTGAGTAATACTTGCAGAGCCTTGGTAATCACTGATGCTGCTACTAGAAACTATATCAGAGGATGGAGAACAGCCTGTAGCCAGTGCAATGACGGATGAAAGGGCAATAAACTGCTTTTTTATAGTAAGCATTGATTTGATTTCCTATGCGAGAAAGTGCTTTAAATTTAACAGTAGCATTAAAACTACACAATACTACCAATGGTTGCGCTTTTCAGATTGTGCATATAGTAATAGCTTTAAAGTATAATAGTGTTAATAGATGCAAATATTCATAAAGACTAACAAGCGATATTATAGCCTCGTGATAGCGACATTATGTACCTATCAATAGCATCGTTTCCAAACTCACTTGTGTCCATCTTCGAGTCAGCATAATCTCAGTAGATTCCTGCTTGTCTATAAAAATTTATGTTCAAAAGATCGCCTTTTTTCTGTCCTTAAAATAGAATACCGCACTGATTGAAATGAACAAAACCGTAAAGTAATAGAAAAATGAAGAAAGTGAGGCCAAGAAGTCAATGTGTTGTTCTATTTGTTGCTCGGTGTAGTTCTGAGACACCAATTTATAATAGTAGGCATACAAGATACCAATCGAGCCGTATCCGAGGTTAAACATCAAACCCTTAAAGCTTAATACAGTGGCTCTGTTGTGTGATTCGGTCTTTTTATTGAGGTGATAACTAATGAAAATATTCATGGTCATAACAATGAAAATTAAGATAAGTGCTGGTATTACCCCGTAAATTGACCATCCCAGACTAATCCAATAATAGGTTGCCATAGCCGCTAAACCCATAACAACAATAAATCTCTTAGGGGCCATGCTTTCAGCTAGTCGACGACTTTGACCTGCCAATAGAATTTGGAGCAAACTTATCCCCGCACCAATCAAGCCGAAATAGATAATGGGTATATCAATAGCACGATAATATTGGCTGTTCATGGTTAAAAACATACGCGAAGTGTGTTCGAATAAGCTGTAGTAGAGCAAGATAAATAGAACATAAGGTGTAGCAAGTACCCACTTACCAGTAGTTGCCGTTAATTTAAGGCTTGTTATAGTTGTTGCCAATTTGGTCTGATTGCTTGGCAATACTTTTTTTTCTTCTCTCATGTTTATCGCAGAATAAATGGCGATCATCGCGACAAATAGAGTGGCATAAACGGGAATACGCATTAGGTCTTTGGTACTTTCGGGCTCTGCTAATCCGAGAGTATGGAAAATGTTAGCCATAAAGTTAACATCATACATAGCGGCACCTAATAGAGTGACAAATATGCCAACACTAGAGGAAATGCGTAGCTGGATTTGCAAAACTCTAGGCCACGCGTCTTCCTTGCCTTGCTCTTTTAACGTGTCGTAAGCCAAGGCTTCATCTGCACCGCTTGCCAAAGCCATCGCTAAGCCACTTAATATTCGGTTGACCAAAAAGACAATGAATACCAAAGAGGGGTCACCAGTGGGAACAACGGCGATCATTGTGATTTCAATAAACATGACAACCGAAGATAATACCACCAGTTTTTTTCGTCCTAGGGTATCGGCAAATGCACCCGATGGGACTTCGGCAAGAACAATGGTTGCAGCCCATACTACGTTAAGCATGGCAAATTGAGAGAGGGTCAAGCCGTAGTCTAAATAGAGTAGGGTGAATACTGGGTAGTAAAAGCGCGCAAAGTAACTGCTTCGAAACATTAGGAAGTAGCGGACATTACGGATTTGAAGGATCTCATTGAGCGTCATAAAATATTCACAACTATAAATTACATAAGATTATGTATAACCCTCTTTTTGCCTTATGGTAAAGGTTCAGTCTTTAAAATCATGAGATTGTTGTAATTAAATAATAATTTCTTATTTAGCGAACTCATCGGCACAGTTATTTCCAGAATTGTCAATGTGTACCGACATCCGTACGACATTTTGATCTTGCGAGCGTTGAATCTGGCAAGCTTAAACAAGCTGACGGTTGCTGTTATCAACTGAGTTCCTTTTATAGAATTCCGAATAACATAGAAACTCGGCACCGATAACATCGGGGTTACCTGTTTTGACACCATCTGTTCAAATAATGCCTCCAACAAATTTATTTCATCGTTAATCCTCACCTATCTCTTTCTAACATGTTTACACGATGCTTAATTAAACAACCGAGTTTTCGATACTTTTGTTGATGATAAGCGATCTTGAATCGTCGTATATTTGGCCTAGATTGGGAGCAAGATAATCTTCCCATTTAAAGGCACTGATTTAGATTCAATAAGATTAATAGCAGATTGAACCTCATCTAATGGAACACAACGATCTACATCTAACTGTATGTTATTTTTTATGAAATGGTCTAACATCAGCGTAAATTTTTCACGTCGGAAATCTTTACCAACCGCATTCTCCCAGTAACGTAAGAAAAAGGTACTGAAATCGATATCCTGACTTTTTGCATATTCGAAAAAACGAGGCTCATAAAACTCCAGAGAAAGAGTGCCATAGTTGATAAAACGTCCTTTATTGCCGAGGGTGTAAATGAGATCGGTTCCTGCCTTTCCACCTATAGCATCAAATGCGACATTTGGCCTGGGTAAGTCAAACTTCTGAATTAGGGAAATTAAATCATCTTTTGCATCTAACACATAGTTTGAAGCATATGGATATTTTTCGGTTTGTGATGTTATGACAATGAGCCTGAAGCCTAGTGAGGAGGATAATTGGGAAAAAATCTTACCAATTGCTGAGCCGCCAGCATTGATAATGACAACATCCTCTTTTGTTAACTGAGCAATTTCCGTAGTAAGAACCCAAGCGGTTAATGCATTAATATACAATTGACATGCGTAGCCATTTTCTAAGTGTTGAGGAACATGGAAGAGGTTTTCTGGTGATACATCGATATATTTCTGCCATGTCCCACTCGTAGCTACGATTACTCGCTGATCTAAGATAAATTCAGCATGACTGGACTCTATAACTGTTCCTACTGCTTCAAACCCAGGTATTCTAGGTGGTTGATGGCTGTGTCTATATTGACCTATGCCACGAATCGATAACAAATCACTAGGGTTAATGTTGGTAGCTTCAATTCGAACTCGAACCATATTTTCTGCAAGATCGTCCAAAGGGACACTTTCTAACTTTAGAGACTCTTTCGGTTGACCGAAGCAGAACTGATTAATTCGTGTGTTTTGTTTGGTGTGAGTCATTTATGGGTCACTTAAATTGTTTCACGAGTAATATTATGCGGACTAGTAAATCTAGTCACACATTTACAAGTATTTTCAGCTCTACAAACTGAATTGGTTCAATCAAAATCAAGGTGGGATCCACTTTGAGACGTTTATCCAAGCGCCGCAGATTCAGCAAAAGTTGTTCCCAGTGTGTATGGGTGGTGCAGTATCATTCGTGGGTGGTGTTTTCTCTGCTATTGCAGGCACTTGGTCTGAAGGCGAGCAAGACAAAGTAAATCGATTTATTGAAGATTGGGTTCGCATGTTACAGAACGAATCTAAAAAAAAGAAGACACAATAATCGAAACAATGGCTCAATATTAACGCATCCGGTTTCTCTTTTTTAATAATTGTACGGCCGTTTTGACAAATGCCTGTGTGGCAGGAGAGGCTTGGCGGGAACTGTGGAGCGCTAAACCAATTGTTCGTTTGCATTGCGGCGCGAGTTGACGAGCCACATAGCCATCGGTTTGCAAAGCTTGAGGGAGGGCTAATTCAGCAACGAGTGCAACACCTTCGCCTTTTGCAACTAATGCAATTGTAGTCATCAGTTGGGTCGTTCTGAAACGAATGTCAGGGCTCAGATCTTCGGCCGCAAATAATTTGGAAATGAGTTGTGCTGAACCGGCTTCAGTCAAAATAAAAGGAACATGACATAAATCCTGAAGTGCAATTTTATCTTTCTTCGCCAATGAATGTGCTTTAGGTATAAGGGCAACAATTTTATCTTCAATCAATGCAAAGGTATCAAAACGTTCATCAGGCAGCACCACAAAGCCAACATCCACCCGACGTTCTTGTAACCATTGTACGACCTGTTGATCATTTCCTTCATCAATACGCACCTCAATATTGGGAAATTGCTTACGGTAATCATCCAAAATCTCCGGGAGTAAGCGCAAAGAAGAAGTTGGACCGAAAGATCCAATACGCAGGCTCCCTCGTTGCAACCCCTTAATATCTGCTGTTTCTTGGCGTATGGTCTCAGACAACCCCAGTATTTCTCGAGCGCGGGGAAGCAATTGAACTCCAGCGACAGTAAGTTCAGTTTGTGACTTATTGCGCTCGATAAGGCTTACCCCTAAATCCTCCTCGAGTTTTTTCAGTGCGTGCGAAACAGCGGACTGACTAATACCTAACTGTTGGGCCGCCAAGGTAAATCCACACCGCTCTGCAACCACCACAAATATTTCAAGTTGACTAAATGTCATGATCTTTTGCTCATTTTACTATGGCCTAACATTAGTGAAAGACTGTAGCATATATCCGGTTCACTTTTCTATCGAGCGACATCATGCAACCAATTACCAATACATCGAACGACTTGGCTTTACCCTCCATCTGGCCAACCTATTTCAAACTTATTCTAGTCGCCTTACTGTGGGGAGGAACTTTTATCGCAGGGCGTTTACTTGCGGGATCGCTTTCACCGTTAATGTCGGCGATAGGCCGTTTTGGTCTGGCGGTATTGATACTCATTTTACTCACTATAAAATTAGAAGGTAGGCTACCAAAGCTATCGCTCAGACAGGTTGCGATCACCTTCGCTCTCGGTCTTACCGGAATATTTACCTACAATCTGTGTTTTTTTACTGCACTCTCTGAAATGCCAGCTTCCCGTACGGCTCTATTTGTTGCGTTTAATCCTATCGCTACAGCGTTATTGGTTTCCCTTTTATACCGAGAAAAAATTTCATTACAGAAGTTACTTGGGATCTCTGTAGCAGTATTGGGTGCACTGACGGTGATCAGTAATGGTCATCTACTTACCGTGATCCAAGATATGAGTCAGGCTTTTGGTCGTGGAGAATTGTCAATGCTCTGCGCAGTACTTAGCTGGGCTATCTATACTGTCGTGGGACGGAAAGCACTGCTTGGTTTATCACCTTTAGTGTCAACAACTTATGCTGCTATTTGGGGGTTACTATTGCTGTTAATGGTCTGGTTTTTCAATCCAAATGTGCAGATGCTACCTGAGTTAAATTGGGAAATTGTTGCTGCTATTGGCTATTTGGCGTTATTTGGCACCGTAATCCCTTTTATTTGGTATTACCAAGGAATAAAAACGATTGGTGCGGCACAAGCGGCTGTCTTTACTAACTTTGTTCCGTTATTTGGTGTGTTGTTCGGCGCTTTGCTACTCAATGAGCAGATCTCCCTTTCGATGTTACTCGGTACTGCGCTGGTGATCACCGGAGTGGTTTTGACAAATCGCCGTTAATAAAGAACCAGAGAAAACCAGAAAGTTGAGACATCCACATCTTGATCTGCACCATTAATACTGGACACCAAGTTAAGCGACTTTCCATACCAATAGTTATTCATGAGTCGCTAATATTCGATTTTCCGAAACTCATTTCTGCCCCATTGTGTATATGGAATCCACGTATTTACAAAGTGATTTTGGCAATAAAAGTTAAGATGCGGTCGTATATTCGGCTTCTTATTGAAGGAGCTACCTTCTAGCCTTTGATGTTTTGCGCACCTACTGTCCTCATCGAGTTTGCAGCTTCTAAGGCATGACAGAATGGCCAGGTTTTCAGTAGGTTGGTCTTACCTTTTATGCATCATCATTTTGTAAAATTTTAGAATTTGTTAGTGAGTAATACTGGTTTATATTCAGTCTCATATCGAAGCATTGCCCACGCAGTCCGTACCACTTTGTTGGCCAGTGCAATGCAGGCTTTCTTGAAGCCGATACGATCTATGATACTCCTCAACCAAGCGTCCTTCTGAGTCTTCGGCTTTTCGGGGAGTCGTCCAACGTAAGACATTGCGCCAAGATAAAGAAGCGAGCGTAGCTCCTTCACACCTCCGCATTTATCGATCCCAATCATAAAGACTTTGCCACCTGAACTGTGTTGTTTAGGCGTAAGACCAACAAACGCTGAAGCTTGTCTTCCATTTTTGAACTGCTTTCCATCACCAAGAGTTGTATAGAGCATCGCAGCAGTTGTTTCACCAACACCTTCAATGTCCATTAATCGTTGACATGGTTCTATCTGACGGGTTAATGCATTTTTCTCTTTTTCGAACGCGATGAGTTTTGCTTTCAGTTCTTTATATTGCTCCCACAACATGGACAGAACGGATACAACATTTGCTGGTATTGAGGTCTCTCCATCCAATACAGCCTGAACAGAAGCTTTTAAACCTTTTTCACCTCTAGGATTTGCTATCCCGTAACCCAAAATCGTCCCTCTAATATGAAGCGCTAGCGAAACAACACTACGAGATAAGAATCTACGGCTAGTTTCTAAAGAATGCATAGCTTGTTGTTCCAATGACTTTGGACGGCTGTACTTAATACCAATTTGTATAGCGGCGTTAGCGATGGCGAGAGCATCATTATGATCCGTTTTATGACCTTCTAGATATCCTTTCACCTTCTTAGGGTTAATAATTCGGACTTCATGCCCAAATTTTTCTGCTAATTGTCCCCAGTAATGGCAACCGCAACAACCTTCCATGGCGACAATCGAAGGCTTAGCCTTCGCCAAGAACTCTTTCATTTTCTGGCGACTCAGAGGTTTATTGGACAGTAGTTCACCATGAATGCTGATATGGCAGGCTTGAAGAACATTTTTTGCTAAGTCGATAGCGATAACATTTTTAGTCAACATATTGGAACCCTCGTTATAACGGCACTCTGCTAAGTGTAGATTGGCAGAGAGGGAGTGGATTCCATACATCAAGTTTCGTTCGATTTACATCACGAGTTATTGTATGAGGTTTAACCTAATTTTGCTTATACATGTAATGTCTATAAAGTTCAGGCTTTATCATTATTAGTGAACTTTACTTTAGTCTTGATAAAATGGTTGAATACGAAAACACTCGGCATATACCGAGTGCTTTTTGTTTGTGCTATCCGAACTAAATAATCGTTTAAGCTTGCTTACGAACCTGCAACACGCTCAGTATAGATAGTGAAAGGAAGAACGCGGGGTCACTCCAACCAAAGCCAACAAAGATACCAGTGAAAGCCGCATACAGTGTGATGATGGTACCCAGCATATTGGTGATAACCAAACCTTGGATGAGTTTTTTGGCGCTGATCCCCGCATCAATATCTCGTAATAACCAAGTTATCGCTGCAATACCACCAAGGAAGATACTGGTGTGTTGAGACAGAAAGTAAGCGTACTTATCATTGATTTCCACGCCGTACATGGGCCACATCACCGTTGGTAGAAAAAACAGTGCGATGGCAAACCCAGCGTAAATGATGCCGTGTAGGCTTAAAAACGTTTTATTGTTCATGTTGTATCTCTCTATCTCGTGTCTTCCATTATCTTTCTTCATTCAGCAAACGTCTGAATTAGCCGTTGATTGGACCTTTGTTAATGGTAGTTAATGGCTGATTAACGTCAAAAATTACACCACGCACTTCTTCTACGCCCATCTCTTTTAAGCGAGCGGCATGCATCGCTAGGTAAGTTTCTGCACTGAGTTGGTCTTCAAAAAGGTAGACACCACCACCCAGTTTTTCGGCTTGGTTTTCTGTCCAAATTTTCCAGATCATGCCTGGTTCGTTGTTAATAGACTTTGCTAGGTCAACGAGTGCGTTTGACATCTCTTCACCAAATGGGCCGTTAAATTCAAAGTCGACTTGTAATAATTTCATGGTTATTTCTCCAAACAGTTACTTGGTATTGCGCTGTGACTCATGGTCATTTCGCAAAACATAGGAGGCTTGATTGCCTGTTGAAATAGATATTACTTGTAAAAAACAGACAGAAAAGTTCATAATATTGCCATTAACTGTCAGGATTTTAGACCGATGAGATTAAAGACTACCCTAGACCAATGGCAAACACTCTATGAGATAGACCGCGCCGGCAGCATTCAGGCTGCGGCATTGCAGTTGAATAAGAGCCACACCACGCTTATTTATGCGCTGAGAAAGTTGGAAGATCAATTGGGCGTGTCTTTGGTTCAGGTTGAAGGTCGGAGGGCGGTGTTATCGGAAGACGGCAAAGCGTTACTGCGCAGGGCGAGCAGCATGCTGGAACAAGCTCGAGAACTTGAGCTGATCAGTGAACAGCTAGCAAAGGGTGTGGAATCTGAAATAGTGGTCGCGGTTGATCATCTTTGTCACCTTGAACGTCTTTATAAGCCCATGGCAGCATTTTTGGCGGAGAATAACACCACATCGATACAAGTTGTTGAAACGTCACTGTCTAAAACAACGGAAATGGTGACTCAAGAACTAGCCGATGTAGCTATCATCAACCTACCCATCACAAATTATTCGGCAGAGGTCTTTGGCTTTACGAAGATGGAACCTGTTGTGGTTAGCTCGCATCCGTTAGCTAACGCGACATCCATATCGCTAAACCAGCTGTCGTCGTTACCACAAATTGTTGTTAGAGACTTAGGCTCGATTGAAAAGCTCGGAGAGAAAAAAGATGTGGGTTGGTTGAAGTCGAGTCAGCGCATTACGGTTGATAATTTCGACCATGCCTTTAGTGCAGTAGAGCAGGGTGTGGGTTATTGCAGGCTACCTAAGCATATTGTTGACAACCGTGGCAGTGGGAAACTGACTGTGCTGAATGTTGAAAATGGAGGTGGTTATCAGGTTCCATTACATCTGACTTTACCTAAAGGGATTAAAACGGGGCCTGCTACAAAACGTTTTTATGAATTGCTTCTTGAGTCAGTCTCTCCTCTACCTTCTATCGATTAGTAGTTTTTGTAATACTCTAGATAATTCGCTAAATGTTAATTTGGAAACTTACTGACTTGGAATTGTCCAGGAACGTGCTAAAACGATATCTGCTAGCACGTTTTCTCTCCATTCCGTGTCAATAGATCTCGATAAACACCTCGGCCAACACCTATTAAAATTCATCAAGGTCAGTTGTGGTCCTAATTAATTTCGCATTTCACAAGCTAATCTACAGTTTTATATTGAAGTGTGCCTACATTCTCACGAAAATAATCTAGTTGACCATCTAATTCATGAGAAACAATATACGTTCGGCTCTCAACCGTTTCTTCAGCCAAGCCATACCAAAATGATTGATCAAATGTTGTTACATACCATCCATTCCCTAGTGTATCTGATTTCAGTCCTGTAATTGTCGTTCCCTTAGGAAAAATTTCTGTGCCTAAGCGAGTTAATACTTTGATAAAGCCCTCTTTATTGTCACATCGTTGCCAATCAATATCTGCATCATCTTTATAGTGGTCTATTCGAAGATTAATATCGTCGGCGATGAGTTCTAGCAATGTTAAATCTCCTTTCTCAAATCGGTTTAATACTTGATGGATTGCAATATCACTGTGACGATCGAGCATATTCTGGTTCCCTTCCTTAGTCGCCATACGAGATGACCTTGTTAAATGAATTTTTGTATTATCTGTAGACACAAAAGTAGCAATTTTTCTTATATAGATATAATATTGATTATATTTACTATCCATAGATAAATTATATGATAGAGATAAAACCACTCCATTACTTTTTGGCCGCCTATGAAGAAGGGTCTATTACTGCAGCAGCATCGCGATGTTACATCTCACAACCGTCGATTACTCATGCTATAAAATCGTTAGAAACAAATTTAGGGGTGATAGTTTTTGAGCGTAATAAACAAGGTATTAAACCAACAAAAGAGGGGCACAAGCTCTACAAGCTAGCTTCTGATCTGTTATTGCAAAGCCAACAATTAAAGGCTGCCTTTATACCCGATAGTAGTATTGAACTACATATATATATACAACCAGATATCAACATTGAATATTATTTTGGTATTATTGAATCGATAAGAAATGTGTCATTAGATATTAACTTGTCTATCGCAGATTCTATTGAGCAAGCGCAAATTGCCATCATTGATGAAGAACGATTACCGTCGCAATTTGAGTTTAAAATACTTCGTCAGGAAGGCTATAAACTCGTTGTGTGTCGAGACCATCCATTAGCGAAAAACGAAGAAGTCAGTCTCAATTCGCTTGAAGGCCTCAAGTTCATTGAGAGACCTTATTGTACCAATCGGAAAGCATTTGAACGTCTTATCAATGAGAAGAACATATCTATTATTTACAAGGGTAAAGCTATCCACGATTTGCAACTACAAGGCTTAGTAAAACTAGGGTTAGGGGTAGCAGTAATACCAGAGTCATACATCCAGCAAGATGATGATTTAAAGTATATTTCGATTGTCTTGGACAGACCAATAACACGCTCTATTGTCTTAGCATATCGCAAGCTACCCAATAAATTAATAGAAGGTATTAAAGAAATACAGTTCACATAATCGATAGGTTTATGGCGCAAAGAATTCGTATGTTTTAAAAGGTAGTTTGAGTTACCACCCATTAATAAACCACTCATACAGGAGTTAATGCCGATCATTTAAGACAAAGTTGTCATCGTCATTCCCGTGAAAACGGGAATCTGTGTGGGTTTAGATCCCCATTTTCATGGGGATGACGTTGGTTTTCGTGAGGATGACGGAGTTTGATCTCTTAGGTGAACAGCATTACTCTTACAGGAGTGGTTTATTGAAGTTCATTAATGGGTTATTAAAACAAACTGACGCTGAAAGATTAACTCAATTCAGTATGTTCTAGGTGAAGCATCGCTTCTAACACACTACCGCCAATGGCTCTGGCTTTATCTGACACCGTTGTATAATCGGATTCGATTCCTCGAGGGTCAATATCGCCGATTTTAAACCCTTCAGTGACCGTGAGTCCTTCATTCAGTAACCCTCGAACCATTCCGCTCAATGGCGCGATGACTGGGTTGTCACCAACATGAGCGATGACATCCCCTTCTTCTACAATATCACCCAGTTTGACATGATTATGCATAACACCATCATTGCTTGCGCGCATGACTCTCTGGTGAGTATAACCGGCAATATTGCCCGGAATGCCCGTATTGGCTTGAGTGACACCGTTATAGATAATTCGGCCTAGGTAATGGCCGCGATTGGTTTCTATTACCGCGTCGCAATCTTCACCAGCCGTAAAACCAGGGCCCAGCGCGATGGTGACTGGCGCCATATCACGGCGAGTGCCTAGATTACGTTTCGCGAGAATCGCATCGACCACAAAGGTTGGTTTTAGTTTGTCGATAGAGCAGCACTCTTCATCAACCATAACGGCGATTTCGTTGTCGTTGATTATCTTATATACGTCTTTACAGTTGTTTGCTTTTCTAGCGGTAACCCCTTCCACTGTCGAAGGTTCACCGTACAAGCATTGGGCGAAAGAGACAGTGCAGCGTATTACTGTGGGTTGTGAAATATCCGTCATGACGACTTTAAACCCTGAATTTTTTAGGCGAATGGCGACTCCCGTAGCAATATCTCCCGCACCTCGAATGAGAACCAACCTATTGCGATTAATACGGGGATCATCTTTCATTAACCCGCCAGCAGACTGATGCTTAACCTTTAGAATTTCAGCCATGATACTGATGGCAATTTCGTCTGGGGTTTCCGCGCCAATATTAAACCCGATAGGAGAGTGTATTGCTTGAATGTGTTCTTCGCTTACATTACATGTTCTAAGGTGATTAAACAGAGTCTGGACCTTGCGACGACTTGCCATAAGGCCGGTATATCGAGTATCACGACTCACGATCTTTGAGATGGCATCTTTGTCTTGGTGGTTCGTGGCGATAACCACGAAACTCTCTTCGGTAATGTTCAATTTATCGATAGCATCTTCCATGCTCTTACCAAGGATGCATTTTGTACCCTCTGGGAAATGTTCTTCTGCAAGGCTATCTTCGTACGCGTCAGCAACCGTAATATCAAAACCGAGTACATGCGCCGCATGCGCGACCGCTCGATTGACATGACCGCCGCCAATTAACAAAAGGCTAGGGCGAAGGCCATACACATCAATGAACACACTCATCGAACCTCCACAATCCATTCCCATCGCTTCAGGACCTGATTGCGTCATTCGACCTTTGACTACTCGAGCTTTTCTTTCCGACATCGCTTCTAATGATTGTTCAATCACATAGCGTTCTATCATGCCGCCACCAACGGTGCCTATAATAGTGCCATCGGTTTTAACAATCATCTGTCCAGAATGACGCGGTGCTGACCCACGTGTTTCAATGATACTTGCTAGTGCAAATGGAACGTTTTGTTCTTCTAATTGTGCTGCTCTTGCAAAAATGTTCATTAATCATGACCTCAGTTTTCATGACGAGCGCTTTATGGGCGAGTTTCTCGTCAGTACGTCTTTAATCGGGGTATGACTGTTCATCGTCGCAAGCCAGATGGCATCAAGTGTTGAGGTTTGGCTGATAATTTTATTGGCTAACGTGATTGTTTTGTCGTAATCAGTGGCCAGATCCAGCTTGTTTATCAACCAAATTTTGATGGCATCTTTGGGAGCGTGCTTAAACATTCCATGTTGATGTTCAATCAAGTTTCCCAGTACTCGGTGGTCTATGAGTTCGCCATCCAAGCATTGGGTCAGTGCAGAAAACGTGTCCCATCGATGAATTCTCTCGGGGTTCGCCCGAGTATGAATAATTTCTGCACCAGTGACACCGATAACTATATCCGAAGTATTCGGGATGCAAGGCTCATGCCTATTAGGTGCCTTTATTGGCAAACGTTTAGCACCATCTGACTCAATAATAAAAACTGTGAAAGGTGAGTCATTTTTTAAATTATCAATAAATTGACTTGTGACACCCGACACTTTAATTTTGTCATTTTTATTATCTGTTTTAATTTTATTTTTATAACAAAAAGTGATACTTGGCTCTAATAAATTCAAGTGCTGGTATGTTATTAGTTGTTCGTTGGTGTCGTGGAGGTTAATAAAATTATCAGCTTGTTCATTTTCTGGTAAATACATTTTTGTTGTTGTGCTAACAAAAACATGATGACCTTTCTGCTTGAATTGATTGGCAAGCCAAAACACCGTTGATGTTTTACCACCACCCCCTACTAGTGAAATAACAAGCGGCCTTGATGCGGAGGCCTTAAATGGTAAAAAATGCAGTTCGTGGTCGTCAAATTCCAACGTCATATGGCCTCCTAATAATGAGATTAATGTTAACAAATGGGTAATATAATGGTTCAACGTCAACACGTAGACTGTGTGATGCCTGCTGCTGGCCTGTCATCTCGAATGGGACGCTGGAAGATGATGCTACCTTACCTTCACCATACAATCCTTGATGAAAGTATCGAAAATGCACTTGGCTTTTGCACTCGAGTAATACTTGTCGTGGGTCACCGCGGTGGTGAATTAGCCCAACGCTATCAGAGCAACAGCAATATAGTTGTGGTGGTAAACCCGGGGTTTGAACAGGGGATGTTTGGCTCTATTCAACATGGTGTTAAACAAGTCGAAACGGACAATTTCTTTATATGTCATGGCGATATGCCATGTATTTCTGCTGATATTTATCAGAGGGTGTGGAATGAACGTGGTCAACACACTGTCTTTCCGGGCACAGTTAAAGCCCCGGGCCACCCGGTTTTGCTCTGCTATTCTATGGCGGCTGAGATAGCCAATGCTCCTTTGGACAGTAAGATGAAAAAATTGATTCAGAGTGGCGAAGTGAAATATGTAGGAATGAAGGAGTTAGAAATATTGTTCGATATTGACACACAAGATGCCTATGACGCGCTTTGTCGGCGTTGAAGCTGATTGACTTCACCATGTCCAATTTTATTAGTATCATTATGAGAGTTGATAGTGAATTTTTATCAAAATGATAATAAGTCACTATCACCAGCTAATAATTGTATTGTGTAAAAATCTAGACTGTTTATTTGAACCTATTTTGTTATTGAGAATAAATTACATTTCACCTTTCTATATTAAACAATTTTTTAACGTTTCTGTTTCTGATAATACCTATCAAAATAAACGGTATCAAAGTGATAGTTATTTATTAATTTGATAGGTATTTTACCTTGACTAAGAATCATAATCATTTCCGACTTATCTTGTTCATTATTAAACGCTTTACCTTCAGGTGCGTGCGCTCACACAATGGACCTTAGTTTCGACCTCTGTCACGAATTTAACTTAGAACAATCGACTTGATGATCTCGATTTTAATATCTGGCTCAGTAGTTGCTCTTTAATAAATATAGTTGGTTGATTTTTTTCGACCTATCACTTTGAGACCGACATATTTTAGCCCCACACATTGCATTACGAAATGTACTGGCTGTAACCAAACAAGCAATTATAGCATCAAGGAGATTTATCATGGGAGACATCATGCGTCCCGTTCCGTTCGGCGAGCTTCTTAATCGTATCTTTAGCGAGTATAAGGAAAGCCAGTCGATTTTTGGGATTCCAGCAAAGCAATTTTATCGCAAGGAGAGCAACAAAGATCTTTCTGTTTGGGGTGAGAATTGTGAAACACCCGTCGGGCCGGCGGCCGGCCCGCATACTCAATTGGCGCAGAATATTATCTGCTCTTGGTTAGCGGGTGGTCGTTTCATGGAACTGAAGACCGTTCAAAAGCTTGATACGTTGGAAATCGCTAAACCCTGTATCGACGCAGAAGATGAGTGTTTTAACACCGAATGGTCAACCGAATTCACTTTAATAAAAGCGTATGACGAATATCTTAAAGCGTGGATTGCATTGCATCTATTGGAAGAAGTTTTTGCTCCACGATTAGAAGGCGAAGCAAAATCTTTTGTCTTTAATATGAGTGTGGGCTACGACCTTGCTGGGATCCAAACAGCACCAATGCAGAAATATATCCATGACATGCTTGATTCAAGTACGCATGAAAATTTCGCTGCATATATCGATGAATTGAATCGTTTTATCGCGAAATCAGATTTTGCTAACGAGTTTAGTTCAACACGCCTTAATCAGCTTACTGAGACGATTACACCTCAACTGACGCGTGGTGTCACATTATCTACTATGCATGGTTGCCCACCACATGAGATAGAAGCGATCTGTCAATATATGATCGAAGAGAAGGGCATCAACACGTTTGTGAAACTGAACCCTACTTTATTAGGCTTTAAACGTGTTCGTGAAATATTAGATAACGCCGGATTCGACTATATTGCGTTAAGCGAAGAGTCATTCGGTCACGACTTGCAGATAGAAGACGCGAAAGCAATGCTTCATCGTTTGGTCGAATTAGGCAAAGCAAAAAATATCGGATTTGGCGTTAAGCTAACCAACACCCTTGGCACGCTAAATCGTAAGGGACGTTTACCCGACAAAGAGATGTATATGTCTGGCCGAGCTTTGTTCCCACTGTCTGTTAACGTCGCCCTTGAACTTTCTCGAGAATTCGACGGAACATTGCCTATTTCGTATTCCGGTGGTGCTAGCAAATTTAATATTAAGGAGATTTTTGAAACGGGTATTCGCCCAATCACAATGGCAACTGACTTGCTGAAGCCTGGTGGTTATCTTCGCTTAACTGACTGTGCGAAAGAGCTAGAAACCAGTGATGAATGGGGAATGCAAAAAGTTGATCTCGTGAAACTTGAAGCATTAGCGGCAAAATCACTGGTCGCAGATTACGTACAAAAAGAGTGGCGTGGACCAGAAGAAATCAGTGTCAAAAAAGCGCTGCCTTTGACCGATTGCTATATTGCACCTTGTGTCACTGCTTGTCCTATTAGCCAAGATATTCCCGAGTACATTCGTCTGTTGGGTGAGCAAAAGTACACCGAAGCATTAGAGGTTATTTATTCTCGTAACGCTTTGCCTGCCATTACCGGACATATCTGTGATCATCAATGCCAGTACAACTGTACCCGTCGTGACTACGAAGGGGCATTGAACATTCGTGAAATGAAGAAAATCGCACTTGATAAAGGTTGGGAAAGCTATAAAGCCAAGTGGCATGAACCTGATTTAGATAGCGAAAAATTCCCTGTCGCGGTTATCGGAGCCGGTCCTGCTGGTTTGTCCGCGGCCTACTTTATGGCGCGAGCTGGTCATCCAGTAACCATATTTGAGAAAGAGAAAAATGCGGGCGGTGTGGTGACGAATATCATTCCGCAATTCCGAATTCCGGCAGAAGTGATTCAACACGATATTGATTTTGTTACCGCTCATGGTGTTCATATTGAATACGGTTGCAACCCGAATTTAGACTTGGATGCACTAAAATCGAGTGGTTTCAAATATATCTGTTTAGGAATAGGAGCGGATAAAGGCAACCCTATTTCGCTTGCAGGTGACAATAGCAATATCTATAAGTCGCTAGAATTTCTACGTCAGTTCAATGACGGTGAAAAACTGGAGCTTGGAAGTCATGTTGCGGTTATTGGTGCAGGAAACACGGCGATGGACAGTGCTCGTGCCGCTCTTAAAGTTGATGGCGTTCAGAAGGTAACCATACTGTACCGCCGTACAATTGCCGAAATGCCCGCCTACAAAGAAGAGTATGAAGAAGCGGTTGAAGATGGCGTTCAGTTTATGTTCCTCACTAATCCGGAACAGTTCGATGCCGATGGCAAGCTAACCGCTCGTGTTATGGAATTGGGAGAGCCTGATGAGAAAGGTCGTCGTCGCCCAGTTGCCACACAAGAGACCATTGAGCTTCAGGTGGATGCGCTCATTACCGCTGTAGGCGAACAGTCAAACCGAGATGCACTTGGCCGTATTGGTATTCCAATGGGTGAAAATGGCTGGCCTATTGTTGACGAAGAAAGCTGTGAAACAGGCGTAGAGAATGTCTTCTTAATGGGTGATGCCCATACAGGACCGTCATCTATCGTTTCTGCTATCTCCAGTGGCCGGAAAACTGCGACAACGATATTGGCCCGAGAATCGAAATCAGAGAGCCTAGCCGATGTTTCATCAGAGGTTAAGGTCGAGGCGATATATGCGCGTAAAGGTGATATTCAAGTTCAGATGATCAACGTTAACGAACTTGAAGAATCCGACCGCGAAAGCTTCATAGAGCAAGAAGCAAGTCGTTGTCTGGAATGTAATTACATCTGTAGTAAGTGTGTAGACGTATGCCCTAACCGAGCCAATATATCTTTGCCTATTCCAGGGTTCAAAGACCAATACCAAACATTGCACCTAGACGCTTACTGTAACGAATGTGGTAACTGTGCTCAGTTCTGCCCTTGGGATAGCAAGCCTTACAAAGACAAATTCACCATATTTAATCTACGCGATGACTTTGCAAACAGTACCAATGAAGGCTTCTACGTAGAGGGTAAGGAAGTATTAGTTCGCTCAAAAGGTGAGACATATACCTTTAGCATTAATAACGAGAGTGAACTGGATATGCCTGTGTCGATGACGGATGAAGCGACAATGATTAGCTACGTTCATGCGCATCATAATTATTTGCTTGGCAGCGTTGATTTATAGGTTAGGAGTCAGGAATGTTAATACTAAAAAATGCAACGGCGGTGCAATTAGAGCCTGCACTGATTAAGGAAAGCGTTGATATCGTACTTGATGGCGGCGTTATCAAAGCGATCGGTTCAAATCTGGCGGGTAATTACCCCGGCGCGACGGTAAAAGAGATGAATGGGAAATTGGTCATGCCGGGCATTGTATGCTCGCACAACCACTTTTATTCGGGTCTTGCTCGCGGCATTATGGCCGATATCAAACCAAGTCCAGATTTTATTTCGATTCTGAAAAATCTTTGGTGGCGTATGGATCGAGCTTTGGATGAAGAAGCGCTGTATTACAGCGGCCTGATTTGTTCATTGGAAGCGATTAAGAATGGCTGCTCTTCGGTGATTGATCACCACGCTTCGCCAAACTATATCGCCGGTTCGTTGAAGACATTGCGCAGCGGTTTCTTAAAAGCGGGCTTGCGCGGAATGACTTGCTATGAGACGACTGATCGTAATGGTGGCATGAAAGAAATGATGGCCGGAGTTGAGGAAAATATTGCCTTTGCTCAACTGATTGACAGCGCTAAAGCGAAAGGGGAAGAACCGTATCTTGTAGAATCGCATATTGGTGCACATGCCCCATTTACGGTGACGGATGAAGGTCTCTCCATGATGTCTGAAGCTGTTAAGGCTACGGGACGTGGTGTCCACATTCATGTCGCAGAAGATCGCTACGACGTCACTCATAGTCATCATCATTACAGTCAGGATATTGTTGAACGTTTGGACAGTTTTGGCCTAATCAATGAAAAAACACTTTTGGCACATGGTCTATTCCTGTCTGACCGAGACATTGATATCTTGAATGCGAAAGACGGTTTCTTAGTACACAACGCCCGTTCTAACATGAACAATAATGTAGGTTACAACAGCAAACTAACTCGCTTTAAGAATGTAGCTTTGGGAACCGATGGTATTGGTGCAGATATGTTTGAAGAACTTAAATTTGCTTTCTTCAAACATCGTGATGCTGGTGGCCCTTTATGGCCAGATAGCTTTACACGTAATCTATGGAATGGTAACGAAATTCTTGCACGTAACTTTGGGGCTAAGTTTGGTCGTCTGGACCCAGGAAATAAAGCAGATTTAACGATTCTCGATTACACCAGTCCAACGCCATTTGTGGCCGATAACCTGCCAGGACATATTGCTTTTGGTATCAATGCGGGCAACGTCAACAGTGTTATCGTTGAAGGCCGATTTGTGTATGAAGATCGAGCATTCCCATTCGATATTGCGCCTATCTATGCAGAAGCACGCAAAGTAGCGCAACGCCTTTGGAAAACAATGGATCGATTAGACTAATGTGAGATCTCGATATGGATACGGTTAATACTCGATTCAAGTGGGAAGAAGCCACTGGTGAAGCTAAGTATATTGCCGACCGTCATTACCCGGGACTTTTAGAGGGGCGGTTTTTCCGCTCTTCTTGCCCCAGAGGGGTTATTAAATCGGTCGAACTTCCGGAACTACCAGAAGGCTACCATTTATTTGGTGCTGATGATGTTCCGGGACAAAATGCGCTTCCTATAGTAGAAATAGATTGGCCAGCGTTTGCTTGCACTGAAGTGCGGTATGTTGGTCAGGTTATCTATCTTTTGGTTGGTCCAAATCCAGATGTGATAGAGACGTTACTGAATAAAATTAAGGTTGATTACACGCCGTTAAAACCGGCGTATACGATAGAGCAATCTAAAGCGCTTATCGATGGTGCGATTCACTCAACGGACAACGTGCTTGATAGGCACACGCTAACAAAGGGCGATGTTGAAGAGGGGTTTTCCCGTGCAGTGACCATTATTGAAGAGACGTGCAGTACGGGTTATCAAGAGCATATCTATCTGGAAACACAAGGCTGTGTTGGCTATCCAAAGGATGGAAAAATTGTTATAGAGGGCTCGATGCAGTGTCCTTTTTATGTTCATCACTGTATGGCGGTACTACTTGGCCATGATAACGTTCGTGCTATTCAATGCCCGACGGGTGGTGGGTTTGGTGGTAAAGAAGATTATCCTGATGTCTTGGCTGGGCCACTGGCTGTCGCGGTTGAAAAATTGCAACAACCTATTCGAATCGTACTGGAGCGTAGCGAAGACATTCAATTCACGTCTAAGCGACACCCGGTAGAATTTCACTACAAAACCGGAATTGATGCCGATGGCAATATTGTTGCTATGGAACTCAACTTTGATATTAATTCAGGTGCTTACCTTAGCCTTTCTGGCATTGTTTTACAGCGTTCCCTTACAACGGCGACCAATGTTTACGATATCCCTAACGTTCGCGTAGAAGGACATGCTTGGACAACGAACACCGTGCCAACAGGTGCATTTCGTGGCTTTGGTTCACCACAGACGTGCTTCTGTATGGAAACCCATATGAATCATATCGCCAAGCAGATTGGCGAAGACCCAATGGCTTTCAAGCATCGACATTTCCTAAAATCAGACTCGACCACCTTGACTGGCGCGGCTATTTTCGGCGAATTAGTGTTGGATCAAATGTTGGAGCGGATACTGAACTTATCAGACTATAACAACAAGACTGACGCGAATACGATTCTGTCAAATGAGCGAGCTCAGAGACAAGGGCTAGATAACGAAAAACGAAAAGGAATTGGACTGGCCGTGTTCCAGCACGGTTGTGGTTTTGCTGGAGATTTAGAAGATACGCTGGTACGCGCAAAAGTACGTCTTCTCAAATTGGCGGACGGTACTATTCAAATCCTCGCATCTAACACTGATATCGGGCAAGGCTTAAGCCTGACATTCCGTAAGATTGTCGCCGATACCTTAAACAAACCATTGGACACGATTCAATTAGCGGTGCCAGATACTGGCATTGTGCCGGATTCTGGCCCAACGGTCGCGTCTCGGTCAATCTTGATTGTTGGTTATTTGTTGGAGAAGGCGGCCAAAAAAATAAGAGATAATTGGCACGAAGGTGAACCTCTGGAAATCGAAGAGGTGTACCGCAAGCCGGACTACCACGTTTGGGATCAAAATACTTATCAGGGCAATGCGTATCAAGCAACAAGCTACGGTATGAATATTGTTGAGGTTGAGGTCGATATGGCTACCGGCGAAACAGATATTCTCGGTGCTTGGGCAGTATACGATATTGGCCATGCGATTGATCCAGCCGTTTTCAAGGGCCAGATTGACGGAGGTTTAGTGCAGGCGCTTGGTTATGGCAGTTGTGAGAAAATGGAGCTAAATGACGGAGGTGTTTTCGCTCAAAAAACAATGGCTGATTATGTCATTCCAACGGCGTTGGATGTGCCGTCGATTGAAAGCGACCTAGTTGATAACCCTTACCCTTACGGACCAAATGGTGCTAAAGGGGGAGGGGAGTTAACCCATAATGGCGGTGCGGCCGCATTTTCAGCGGCAGTAGAATCCGCTATTGGCGAACGCTTGTCATCAATACCCGTCACACCAGAGAAAATATGCCAGGCGATTTATCAAAGTGAACGAGTACAGAATACCACTGGCGGAGGTAAGGCAAAATGAAGATCAGATTCTATTTAAATGATGAGTTGGTCGAAGTGGAAGCGGATCCCCTGCAATCAATACTGCATACACTGCGTATCAACCTCAGTCACATGGCGACCAAAGAAGGCTGCGGTGAAGGGGAGTGTGGCGCGTGTTCAATACTGTTTAATGGCGATCTGGTCAACGCTTGCATGATGCCCATTGGTCAAGCCGATGGTGGTCAGTTGATGACACTGGAAGGGCTGCGCAAAACGGAAAAAGGATTGTGTGTTATCAATGCGCTTCTTGAAGCAAAAGGTGTACAGTGCGGATTTTGTACTCCGGGTATGGTGCTTGCGTTATATGCTTTACTTGAATCCAACGCCCATCCGAACGAGCTGGAGATTCGGACAGCGATATCAGGTAACCTTTGCCGTTGCACAGGGTACGGGATGATTGTTGACGCCGCGAAAATTGCCAGCGAAAGAGGAGAAGGGTTATGGTAGAAGCATATCGTCCGGACACTTTAGAGCAGGCATTGGATAGGCTTGCGGTTGGTTGCCATACGCTCTTTTCTGGTGGTACTGATCTCATGGTACAACACAGCGTCAGACCGGGAATGACGCCGAGTTTTAATCGGGATGTCGTTTTTGTCGATGCAATCCAAGAGCTAAAGCATATTACTAAAACTCGCGATGGCGCTCATTCGAACGGTGATGTAAAAACCGCACTGGTTATCGGCGCAGGGGTGACATTAAACGAGATTGAAAAACACCCCATGGTGCCCGATATATTACGTCAAAGTGCGGCCAAAATAGCCGCGCCTGCTCTTCGTAATCGCGCCACTATGGCGGGTAATATCTGCAATGCTTCACCCGCCGCAGATACACTGCCTGCTTTATACCTGTTAGATGCACGTGTCGTGCTGTCGTCTGTTCAAGAGGTGCGTGAAATAGAACTTGAAGACTTCATCATTGCTCCGGGACGGACCCAGCTTAGGCAAAATGAGATGCTCACTCATATCATTATTCCGCAAGCTGATTTTCCCGTCACGTTCTACCATAAGGTTGGTACCCGTGCTGCAAATGCACTGACTAAGCTTTCGGTTGCAGGGTTAGCAAACGTTAAAGAAGGCAAATTAGTTGATTGTCGTATCGCTTTTGGTGCGGTTGGTCCGACAGTGGTTCGCAGTCGTCAACTTGAGTCTCTATTTGCTGGGCTACCCGTCGAGCAACTTTCAGACCCAAGTTTTATCGAAGAAGTAATAACCTTGTATGGAAAAATCATTCATCCAATTGACGATCAACGTTCTACGGCTGATTATCGCCTTCAGGCGTCTCTTAATCTGTTACGACGTTGGCTTAGTCAATTAAGTAGTCAATAAAGGTTATTAACCACTTCAGTTTGTCATCGTATTTTATTGGGGAAGAAAAGGGGGGGGGGGGGGGGGGGGCGATACGCCCCCCCCCCCTTTTTGATGCCTGTTCCTTTGCATCCATATTGCTGAACAATGACGTTTTCACGTTGGAATTACTAAACGTTTTTCACTTGAAACGTGACCTTGTGGTATTGGTATTATCAACTATCACGTTTGATAGATATCAAATTGATAGTGGAAAAATATTATTTTGATAGGTATATCTAACGTATTGATAAGCATTCCTATTTAATGTTTTTTAACTATCTTGAATTTGTCGATGTGCTCAGATTCTATCGATGATTTAGCTCTCATTTCTGCCTCGATTTCAGACGAGGTTCACGAAACGCTTCACTTATTAAGTCCTTGGTCTAGGTTGGCGCAATAGTTGCTATTTTCTTGACTAAGAATAGTTAAAGTATCGTCCAAGGCCTCACTTAATAAAATAGGCCATGAACTCAAAGATAAGTAGAAATCTAAAGGGTAAGAATAATGATTGAGCACTACTTCAGACCAGACTCTACCACCCAGGCTTTAGAACTCATGCAGCAATATATTGGCACAGCAACATGGTTCGCCGGTGGTTCCAAGCTTAACGCCACACCAAGTAAAACCGATAAAACGGTTGCTATATCGCTTGATAAGTTGGCGTTCGATAAAATTGAACAATTAGATGATGCCATCCACATCGGTGCGATGTGCAAGATTCAGCATTTGATAGATAACGAGTTAGTACCGGTGGCATTGAAACAATCAGCAAGCTTCATTTACTCTCGGCATGTACGCAACCAAGCCACACTTGGTGGTGAAATTGCAGCTTTACAGACAGAAGCCCGTTTAATACCCAGCCTCATTGCATTGAAAGCCCGCGTAGTATTGGCAGATGATAGAGAATGCGATGTCGAAGAGTATATCTCAATAGAGACACGAGATTTGATTGTTAAAGTCATCATTCCTGATGTGAACCTCAACTGCATTGGTTACAACATATCGCGCTCTGCTGCGGGATTAGCGGTTGTCACCGCTGCGGTGTCAGTAGACAACCAAGGGAATAAGGTTATTGCACTTGATGGCGTTTCCCCATTGCATAATGGTGCCGCAAAACCTATCCGTTTGCGAGATGTTGAAAGTCAAAACCTCAAAGGTGAGTTGTTAGAACAAGCGGTAGCGGATGCGGTTCATCCCGTTGCGGATATCATCGGTAGTGCGGAATATAAGCGCTACATCGCGGGTGTCGTTGTGGCAGATCTACTGACAGAGTGTCAGCAATTGGCTGAGGAGGCTTAACTATGACCATTCAATTTACGCTAAATAGTCGCCCTCAAGAACTCCAATGTGCTCTTGGTGAAAATGTACAAAAACTACTGCATGGCATGGGGCTACACTCCGTACGTAACAGTGATGATGGTTATGGTTATGCAGGTTCAGATGTCATCTTACTAAACGGAAAGTTAGTGAATGCTTCATTGTTAATTGCAGCGCAACTCGAAGGTTGTGACGTATTTACAGCGGAATCATTAAGCACACACAATAACCTAAACGTAGTTCAGCAAGCGATGATTGATGTCGGTGTTGTTCAGTCAGGATATAACGATCCAGCGGCGGCACTGATTATTACGGATTTACTAGAGCGAATTGCCAACCCTACTCGCGAAGAGATAGATGATGCGCTCTCTGGTCTATTTAGCCGTGATGCTGGCTATCAACAGTTCTACCAAGTGGTCAGTTTGGCTGCAAACCGTAAACATACGCCGGATTACAATGAAGAAGTGGCACCGGATTTTTGTGATGACTTGGATATTGTCGGCAAGGTGAGTCCGAAAGACGACTCAGTGAAAATGGTTCAGGCCAAACCCTGTTATGTTGAAGATAGAATTGCTAAAGATGCGTGTGTTATTAAAGTATTACGCAGTCCTCATCCACATGCGTGGATAAAACGTCTGGATGTCAGTAAAGCTGAAGCGCTAACCGGTGTTGTGTTTGTCATGACGCACGAAAACTGCCCAGATATTCCTTACACGCCCGGCGGTCAAACGGGGCCCGAACCATCGCCTTTAGATCGACGCATGTTCTGTCAGAAACTGCGCCATGTCGGTGACCGTGTTGCGGCCGTTGTCGCGGAAAGCGTCGATATAGCTGAAGCGGCTTTGAAACTTATTGACGTTGAGTATGAAGTACTGAAACCGGTGATGAGTATCGATGAAGCCGCCGCAGCAGATGCGCCAATCATCCACAATGAACCTATTGAATATCTTGCGGGTGCACCTTCTGATCTCGAAGAACAAAACAGAGATGCCGACCCACGTGAAGGTAAGTTGATTGTTAACTTTCCAATAGGCTGTAAGCCGCGCGAAAATATCGCCGCTTCGGTACATGGTCAGATTGGCGACATCGATCAAGGCTTTGCGGACGCAGATATAATCTTGGAGAGAACGTACGAATCCAAACAGGCACAGCAAGCGCCAACGGAAACCCATATTTGCTACGCCTATATGGATGGAAATCGATTGGTTATGCATGCTTCCACTCAGGTGCCATTCCATGTACGTCGTCAGATCGCTAGGATCCTCGGCGTTAAGCAAAACCTTGTACACATAATTAAAGAGCGTGTTGGTGGTGGGTTTGGGTCCAAGCAAGATATCTTGGTTGAGGATCTTACGGCTTTCGCGACCTTTATGACCGGACGACCAGTTTATCTTCATTACACTCGTGAAGAAGAATTTATCGCTTGTTCTACGCGTCACGTTGCTAAGGTCAATCTAAAAGTAGGCATGAAAAAAGATGGTACTCTGACGGCAATTGACATGGATTTCCAAGCCAATACAGGTCCTTATGGTAACCATGCTCTTACAGTACCTTCCAACGGTCCTGCGTTATCACTGCCGCTTTATCCAATCGATAATGTGCGTTTTAAAGTGACAACGTACTACTCAAATATTTGTCCTACAGGTGCTTATCAAGGTTATGGCGCACCTAAAGGTGTCTTTGCCCTAACAATGATGCTAGCGGAACTTGCTGATGAACTGGATATGGATCTTCTGGATATTATTGAGAAGAACCGAGTTCATGAAGGTGACCCACTAAAAATTAAAGCGGCAGTTGGTGAAGGCGATTTACCGACAGAACCGCCTAGAGTTCTTTCGTGCGCGCTTACTGAAGTGTTGCGTCGTGGACGTGAAGAGTTCGGCTGGGACACACCGAAAGAAGATCTCGGACCTGACTGGAAAATCGGGCGAGGCGTTGCAATTATGCAGCAAAAATCGGGCATTCCAGATATCGATCAGGCGAACTGTAAAGCTAAATTGGCCTCAGATGGCACAATGATTGTCCATTCTGGAGGTGCAGACATTGGTACTGGCTTGGACTTGGTCGTGAGCAAGATCGTTGCAGAAACACTGAAGATGCCGCTGGAAGAAGTGACGGTCATCTCTGGTGATACCGACCACTGCCCGTTTGATAAAGGGGCATACGCATCGTCAGGAACATGTTTCTCCGGAAATGCGGCAATGAAAGCAGCGCAAGCAATGCGTGAACGCATACTCATTTGCGGAGCAGAGATGCTTGGTGAGCAGGTTGAAAGTGTTAAACTTGTTTTCCCTGCAACGGTGGAAGCCAAAGATGGCAAACAAGTCACCTACGGTGAAATTGCGCATCAAGCTGAAGGTGGTAAAGGTTGGGGGCAGTTACTCACGAGTGGCAGCTTCATTACCTCTGACTTTGCTTTTCCATATGGGGCCAATTTCGTTGAGGTTGCGGTCAATACTCGCTCCGGTCAGATAAAACTGAATAAATTTCATGCCCTTCTCGATTGTGGTACGCCAATCAATCCAGACTTGGCGCTGGGTCAAATCTATGGAGCCAGTATGCGTGCCATTGGTCACAGCATGACTGAGGAGTTGATGTATAACGAGAGCGGTGTGCCAATCAATACCGATCTGAAGAGTTACGGTGCACCGAAAATTGGTGATATACCATTAGATTTTCGGGCGGCGTTAGTACCAAGTGATGATCCTGTTGGACCATTTGGCGCTAAGTCTATTTCAGAGATTGGTGTAAATGGTGCTTCACCGGCCATCGCTACCGCTATTCATGATGCCTGTGGTGTGTGGATTCGAGAATGGAACTTTACACCAGAGAAGGTACTTAGAGGACTCAACAAACTGTAAATTGAACTAAAAGCGGTTAATTTTCAGGGGATGGGAAATATCCGCTTTTTTAATTTGCGAGTGAGTTGTCATAGCTTGGCTGATACGAACTAAATTAGATTTAGTTGTAGTGAAATGGGGTAAGGCAGCACCTAGTTATTTACTAGGTGGGAGCCCCTTGGGGATTTTCTGGCTAGGTTATCGATTCCATACTCGTCCAATCTTTTCGTTGATACTGTTTGACTGAACAGGCACATAAGAAGCCTTAAAGCGCACAGTAGTCTGTGAAAAGTCTATAAAATGGATAGTATTGAAATGAAACTCTTTTATAACGTCGAAGATAAGCCTCCTGTTGGAGCCGCAATATTATTAGCTTTTCAACATATGCTCGCGGCTATGGGGGCAATCATTGCTGTGCCTTTAGTCGTGGGAAGTGCAATTGGATTGCCTACCGATCAAATGGTTATTTTAGTCAACGCTGCCCTTATGGTCTCTGGGGTAGTGACGATTGTTCAGTGTAAAGGTGTGGGACCAGTAGGGATTCGTCTACCTGTTGTTATGGGGACAAGTTTTACCTTTGTTGCCATCTCTATCTCTATCGGTTTAGATGCCGGTATTTCAGGCATATTCGGTGCATCGCTGGTGGGATCACTGGTGATGATTATCGGTAGCCGATTTATGCCTCAGATCCGCAAATTATTCCCGCCGGTTGTGTCCGGTACGGTTGTGGTACTTATTGGTTTAACTATTCTACCCGTTTCCGTGGATTGGTTTGCTGGTGGATTTGTGGGTCAAGAAGAGTACGGTCAACTTAGTAATCTGTTGTTAGGTCTTTTGGTACTGGTTGTTGTTATTGTCCTATCACAAGTTGGTACCGGTATTATATCAGCGGCAGCGATTGTAATAGGGATGGCTGTAGGTTATCTGACCGCTATATTTATGGGCATTGTTGATTTCTCTCCTGTACGTGATGCTAAGTTCTTTGCTTTGCCTGAAATATTGCCGTTTGGCCTTAGTTTCACCGTGAGCGGTATCATCGGTATGTCGATTGCCTACCTGGTCACGATCATGGAATCAACGGGTGATTTTTTAGCATTGAGTGATGCAACTCATACCAAATTAACGGGCAAGAAACTGTCGAAAGGTATCTTGTGTGATGGAGCCGGTAGTGCATTAGCGTCTATGTTTGGTGCAACCCCTTTTTCATCATTTAGCCAAAACGTCGGTATTGTTTCTATTACTGGCGTCGCGAGCCGCCATGTGGTTGCCCTTACTGGTTTCATCATGCTGTTGGCTGGTTTATTTCCAAAGCTGGGCGGTATAGTGGTAACGATCCCTTCACCTGTTCTTGGTGGTGCTGGCTTAGTCATGTTTGCCATGATTATTTCAGCGGGTATTGGCATCCTCTCACGAATTAGTTTTACCAAGCGCAATATGTTGATCATTGCAGTAGGTGTTGCGTCTGGTATGGCTGTGACTGTTCGTCCAGAAATACTTACTCACTTACCTGAATCCTTGAAAGTCATTTTCGGCTCAGGTATCACCACTGGTTCATTGGTTGCACTTGCATTGAATGTTGCTCTAGGCGTTAATCGCGCGGATGAAGCGGAAAGTGCAACCGAAAAACGTGAAGCCTTGGAAGAGCAAATTAAAGAGTGTGAAGTGTGTAATCGTGCTTTGGAAGAAGAAGAAAACTTGGCTCGTCAGAAAGCGTAAATCGGCACTGAATAAACTGGCAAGGAGCCGATTGGTTTTTTGCCATCAATGAATACTTAGAATTCTACATTAGAACTTTAAAATTGATCTGTACGCTATTTGTGATCGTCCTATGATGAGAAACAAATAGATGTGCGTATAAAAAATGTATAGGGGTAACTATGGAATACTCTCAATCTATTAAGGCAATCCGTGCCTCGTTCATGGATATTGCGCGTGTAGTAGATAAACCAGGAGATATCGAAGAAAATGTTCGCTTTATAGAAGATGGATTAATGCTTGTTGATAACGGGCGTATTGAATGGTTGGGTCCTTGGGAAGAAGGAAAAGACAAAGTTCCAGCATCGGTCCGTATTAGAAGTTATCCGGGAAAACTGGTTATGCCGGGTTTTATCGATACCCATATTCACTACCCTCAGGCAGAAATGGTTGGCGCCTATGGGGAGCAATTGCTTGAGTGGCTAAATAACTACACTTTTCCAACAGAAGCTCGCTATAAAGATAAAGAATACTCTCGGGAGATGTCGACATTTTTCATTAAGCAATTGTTGCGCAATGGTACAACAACCGCTTTGGTCTTCGGTACGGTTCACCCTGAGTCAGTGGACGCTCTATTTGAAGAAGCTGAAAAAATCAATATGAGGATGATTGCCGGTAAAGTCATGATGGACCGCAATGCTCCCGATTATCTGCTTGATACGCCAGAAATTGGCTACAACCAATCCAAAGAACTGATAGAAAAATGGCATAAAAGAGGTCGTTTACAATATGCCATTACCCCACGCTTTGCCCCAACGTCATCTCCAGAACAGTTGGCAATGGCCGGTAAACTAAAAGCCGAGTATCCAGATACATATGTACATACACATTTATGTGAAAACAAAGATGAGATTGCGTGGGTGAAGGAACTGTATCCGGAACAAGACGGCTACCTTGATGTATACCATCACCATGGCCTTACCGGACCCAAGAGCGTGTTTGCTCATTGTATTCATCTTGAAGAGAAAGAGTGGGATTGCTTACAAGAGACAGATTCTGCCATTGCGTTCTGTCCTACCTCGAATCTTTATCTCGGTAGTGGTTTGTTCAAACTGCAGGAGGCATGGAATCGAAATATAAAGGTCGGAATAGGGACCGATATTGGGGCTGGCACGACGTTTAACCTGCTTCAAACGCTCAATGAAGCCTACAAGGTAATGCAATTGCAGCAGCATAGATTATCTGCTTTTGAAGCATTCTATCTCGCAACCTTAGGCGCAGCAAACTCACTGTCGCTGGACCATTTGATTGGCAACTTTGAGATCGGTAAAGAAGCCGATTTCGTCGTCATTGACCCTTGTGCAACGCCTCTACAGCAATTGCGTTATGACAGTTCAAAAGATCTTGCTGACAAGTTATTTTTGCTGATGACATTAGGGGATGATCGCAGTATCTACCGAACCTATGTCGATGGTCGTCTCGTTTATGAACGTGGCTAATCCGTCGTCTTTTGACAAAGAATAAAAGAATTTAATAGGTAATTTAAAATACGTGGAATGGAACATTTACACACTTTCTGAGTTGTAAAGGGTATGTCTTATTTTGACGAGTTAATTAATACGAACTCTTTGAACTCAATGACTAACAAGGAAATATCACCATGTCTGAAAATAGTACAATACAAAGTGATCCAGTCAATATACCAAAAGAGCCCGCGCAACAAAGCGGATTAGATGGTTATTTTCAAATTTCGGCTCGCGGTAGTACCGTTAAACAGGAGATGCTTGCAGGGTTAACCACCTTCCTTGCGATGGTTTATTCAGTTATTGTCGTGCCGAGCATGTTAGGTGCTGCCGGGTTTAACCAAGGTGCCGTGTTTATCGCGACCTGTTTGGTGGCGGCGTTTGGTTCTCTGTTAATGGGGTTGTGGGCGAAGTTGCCAATGGCGATCGGTTGTGCCATCTCTTTAACCGCATTTACTGCGTTTAGCCTAGTGTTAGGGCAGGGAATAAGTATCCCTGTTGCACTCGGTGCCGTCTTCCTGATGGGTGTTCTATTCACTGCCATTACGGTGACAGGTATTCGTCAATGGATCCTTACCAATTTACCTACCGGAATTGCGCATGGTACAGGCATTGGTATCGGCCTGTTTTTGCTACTTATTGCTGCAAATGGCGTCGGGTTAGTTGAGAAGAACACATACGAAGGTTTGCCTGTAAGGCTTGGTGAGTTCACTTCTTTGCCTGTACTCATGTCCGTCATTGGTCTGGCTGCAATCTTCGGTTTAGAGCGTCGTCGCGTTCCTGGAGGCATTTTACTCGTCATTATTGCGATCTCTATCTTTGGTTTGGTTTTCGACCCTAACGTAACGTATCAAGGCTTATTTGCTATGCCTTCTTTCGGGGCTGAAGGTGAATCATTGCTAGGTACCATGGATATTATGGGCGCGCTTAACCCGATTGTTATCCCGAGTGTTCTGGCGTTGGTTATGACGGCAATTTTTGATGCGACAGGCACAATTCGTGCGGTAGCCGGCCAAGCTAATCTGCTTGATAAAGATGGCCAAATTATTAATGGTGGTAAGGCGCTTACATCGGATTCAATCAGTAGCATGTTTGCAGGCTTTGTAGGTGGTGCACCCGCTGCTGTGTATATCGAATCTGCCGCTGGTACTGCTGCAGGTGGTAAAACAGGGTTAACCGCGACCATCGTTGGTGGCTTGTTCTTGCTGATGTTGTTCTTAGCACCTCTAAGCTATCTTGTGCCTTCTTATGCAACGGCACCCGCATTGATGTATGTTGGTCTATTAATGCTAAGTAATGTCAGTAAGCTTGATATGAGCGATTCTGTAGACGCCCTGTCGGGTCTTATGTGCGCCGTGTTTATTGTACTTACAGGAAACATTGTGACCGGTATTATGTTGGGCTTCAGCTCGTTGGTTATTGGTCGTGTTATTGCTGGTGAATTCAATCGTCTTAATGTGGGTACCGTGTTGATTGCGGTTGTACTCGTTGCATTCTATGCTGGTGGTTGGGCTATCTAAAGTGGCGGTATACGTTCTTTATTTGATAAAGAGGGTGACGGCAGAGCAAAACTAAGCGAGATTGGATTTTTACGAAATAAAAAATGTTCGGCTTCTAACTGTGTTAGAGGCCGATTTTTTTAATCTAGTGAACGTGGCTGGAATCATACGCATCTAGATAGTTAAAGAGACAAGAATATAGAAGCTACGCAACAGGCATCAATGGGTATCTCATCCATAGTCGATAGAGCGTTTTGCGATGTTCGGGCTTGTCGTCGAGACGATATTAACGCAATATAGATTTCCGTTTTGCCCATAATTAAGCGTAAAAGAACGTATTGAGCGGTCTGCGGAGTCATATGCATGTCGATCACAAATTTACTTAACTCGGTCTTTCTGGCTTGTGGCGAAGTAAATAATATGAAGTTGTCACTCATATTTACAACTTCACCTAAGATCAACTGCTCTTAAGATAAATGTCTAATTTCATGGATGAATAACCACTTTGAGCTGGATATTATTTACTTTACTCGCTGCTTTTAGTCAGTCTTGGCGCAACGCTTTTCAGAGTAAACTTAGCGCTGAGCTTAACGTTGTCGGAGTGACCTTAGCTCGTTTTCTATGGGCGAGCCCTTTAGCATTGCTTTATCTCGTTTTTCTTTATGTTTGGCAGCCCACCGAATTACCTCTCGTGACCAGCGATACGCTGTTTTATATATTTGGTGCCGCTATCATGCAGATTGTTGCAACAGCATTGATGGTCGTGTTGTTTAAACAGAAAAACTTTGCAATTGGGGCTGGGTTAGCAAAAAGTGAAGCGTCCGTTGCCGCGTTAATAGGGGTTCTATTTTTTGGTACCTCATTGCCGGTTTTGGGTTGGATTGGAGTGTTAATAGGAGGGATTGCAGTATTAATACTCAGTTGCCCACAGGGCTTCCGAAGCCTATCGAAAAGTACGGTGCTATTGGGTCTTGCGTGTAGTAGTGCCTTTGCTTTAACGTCTCTTTGGGCCCGTGAGGCGAGCTTAAGTTTATCCGTACCCTTTCCACATCGCGCCGCATGGGTGCTATTTTCAGTGATATTTTTGCAAACACTCATCTTGACCAGTTATATGTTGCTGAAAGACAGGGCGACATTAACGGCTATGTTTCGAAAGCCAAAGCTAGTGGTGATGACCAGTGTTGCCAGTTTTGTTGGTTCTTTAGGTTGGTTTAGTGCGATGTCTCTTCAAACTGTGCCTTATGTAAAAACATTAGGACAGGTAGAGGTGTTTTTCACCATGCTCATTTCCTTTTTTTGGCTTAAAGAAAGCGTAAAAAGAAAAGATATTATGGCGCTTATTATGATCGCGTTGGCGGCCACCTTGGTGATGTGGCAATAATAGAATTGGAGTCAGGTTAATGCGTCTATCGCATGAGTGATACCCCGTTTAGGGCTACTTAATACCGGTATTGAAAACGTCCCTTTAGTCGAGGCTTCAGCCATGGAAGCCTGCGCAAGAACCACGGCATCATAATCGTTCTGTTTTTGTTGTACAGCGTCGACAATAGCCATCAGGTATTTCTCTTGTTGACCGGAAAGAAAATACGACCATGCTTCTTTGATCACGATAAAATCAATATTAGGCTGCTTATTTTTTGTAATACATGATTCTTCCAAAAGTGTTTTGGTTGGTTCGATGGTACTTTCTAGTGCCGCAACGACCAGTATGTTTTGGTATTTCTCAACCGCATCGTTTGCCATTGCTCTGTCAATACGATGAAATAAACAATCATTATGAAGCGGCATTTTCTCGACGACGGAACCTATAGAAGAACAGGTACAAAGAATTAAACGAGATTGTTCACTGAAAGGCAATAGTATCGCATTCATTGACTCAGCCAGTGTTGAATCAACGCCGTATTTCTGAGCGTGAAGTAAAAATGATTCATTTACAATGTGATGAGTCGTTAGTTCTGGCGCTAGTTCATCTATTAATAATTGAAAATTGTTAACATGAATCTCACCGGTATGGAGAAACGTAATATCGAATTTTTTCATAGCGAACACCTAAGGCGTGGTTCCATAATGAATTGTGCGTGTAATTTCTATGCTTGACGCTAAAATATAACCCAAATACTCAGGTTCTTAACCTCTAATGAGTAAACAAAGCTGAAAACACCTGCAAATAATGTCAATAATTGAAGTGTAAAGTTAACGTTACAAGTCGTGTAAAGTGTAAATTTGATGTCTTTATTGAACTTTGATTGAAAAAATGGTTGAAGTTATCTTTTTTACTCGATAAGTTACAAGAATAGAGAATAGAGAATGGATGAGTCGGTAGTATCTATACCAAACTGGCTCACAAATATGAATAGGAATAGTATTAGCAATGCATCAAACTGACGACGTAAGAATTAATAGAGTAAAAGAATTACTTCCTCCTATCGCGGTATTAGAGAAGTTCCCAGCGACCGAAACCGCGGCTACAACGACTTACCAAGCGCGTAAGGCAATATCTAATATCTTAAATGATAAAGATGATCGTTTATTGGTTGTTATAGGTCCGTGTTCAATTCATGACACTGAAGCGGCACTCGATTACGGAAAAAAACTGAAAGTTTTACGTGATGAGCTAGGGGATCGCCTTGAAATTGTTATGCGAGTTTATTTTGAAAAACCTCGTACAACGGTAGGCTGGAAAGGGTTGGTCAATGACCCATACCTTAACGATACCTACAAGTTAAACGATGGTGTGAGAATCGGTCGTAAGCTTCTTCTCGACCTCACTGATATGGGAATGCCGACAGCGGGTGAGTTCTTAGATATGATCACGCCGCAATATATTGCCGATCTTATTAGTTGGGGTGCAATTGGCGCGCGAACGACGGAATCTCAGGTGCATAGAGAGTTATCTTCAGGCCTTTCATGCCCAGTGGGTTTCAAAAATGGTACCGACGGCAATATTAAAATAGCCACAGACGCAATTCGTAGTGCGGAGGCTTCGCACCATTTCCTTTCTGTCACTAAATACGGTCATTCTGCGATTATCGAAACGGCGGGTAACCCTGACTGTCATATCATTCTTCGTGGTGGTAAAGAGCCCAACTACAGTGCAGAGCATGTGGAGGCCACGAAATCTCAATTGGCGGCTTCGGGCTTACCGCAGAAAGTGATGATTGATTTTAGCCACGCGAACAGTTCTAAACAATTTCAGCGCCAGATGGTCGTCGCAACAGATATTGCTGATCAAATGGCGAGCGGTGAGGATGCTATCTTCGGTGTAATGATTGAGTCGCACCTAGTGGAAGGTCGTCAAGATCTTGTGGACGGAAAAGCCGCTTGCTATGGTCAGTCAATTACCGATGCCTGTATTGGTTGGGATGATACCGAAAAAGTTCTTCGACAATTGGCCGATGCGGTAGAAGCGCGCCGTAAAAAGAAGTAGTTCGATTTAAAATAAAAAATCCTGCTTAATAACGCAGGATTTTTTTATACACGTTCTTAGTTATCGTTCTACGAATGGATACACCACACCAGCCTCTTCTAATATTTGATCCATCACTTTCATATTGGCGATGGTGACTTCTGGTCGCATATTATCTGAAACGATCTGCCCATTTCTTAGGCAACGATGAACCTCATCTACCTGATACTCAAAACCACTTGCGCGCTGTGGTTTGTTGCATTTAAGCACCTCACCAACATTGGTGGTCAAGGTTGCACTGCGGGCATCCCAAAAATTCCCGTCGACTACGATAGTCCCGTTATCACCGATGATGTGAAATTGATTGTCTAGTTTACTCAAGAAGGTACAAGTGAACTGACTGGTTATGTCGCCATAATCTAACGTCACGGTGCAGCGTTCATCAACACCAGTCTCGCCAACCAAAACAGCGGATTGGATTCTGTTTGGTTGCCTGCCCAATATAAACTCAGAAAGAGCAATATTGTAGATTCCAGTATCGAGAAGGGCACCACCGGCAAGATTGATATCAAAGAGCCTATCGGTTTCATCTTTAGGAGGTTGAAAACCAAATGTAGAGTGCAAGAGTTGAACTTCTCCGATCATCCCTTCTTCTAACCACGTTTTCACTTGGGTCCAGCAGGGTAAAAATCGGCTCCATACGGCTTCCATCAAAAAGACGTTCTGCTTTTTTGCTAGATCAAATAGCTCAATACTTTGTTTTGCAGTCACCGTTAAAGGCTTCTCACAAAGCACGGCTTTACCTGCAAGAAGACACTTCTTAACGGTTTCATGATGGTATCGATGTGGGTTGGCGATATAGATTACGTCAATGTCCGGATGTTGGATCATCTCTTCGTAGTCGGCCATGACATGTTGAATGTCATATTGTTTGGCAAAGTGTGTTGCTCGCTCAACATTACGGCTCGCTACCGCAAAAAGATTCCCATCATCTATTGCGGTAAACCCTTGTGCAAACCGATGGGCTATTCGTCCCGGGGCAATGATGCCCCAATTGATCATCTGTTCCATGTCGTTATCTATGTCCAATTTAAAGAATGTTGTTATTTTGCAGTAATGCGCAAAAAGCGTTTGAGGTTTAGCTCAAACAACGGCAACAGCAGTATTAAAAGGTGGATTTATTTCTTGCCTAATTAATGGCATACCTATCTTTGTTGTATTTTTGAACGACGTGGTAGAAACGAACGCTGTGACCGCGTTTATTCGATCACTGTCCGTGTAGAATCAAAATTTTTATTTTCCTACTGGTGGAAAGGGGAATCCACTGGGTGGTGTTGACTGCTCTACTTTTAAAGTCTGAGTTGGGAAGGCCACATCCGCTCCGTGGTCATGGATAATCCCCATTACCTTTAATAGTACATCTTGCTTTACCTCGTGAAAGTGCACCCAGTTCACTGTTTTTGTAAATGAGTAGATAAAGAAGTCCAATGATGATGGGCCAAAGGCATTAAAGTTGACGATCAAGGTTTGAGAGATATCTAAATCTGGATGATTTTCTAGCATTATCTTTACATCTTTGATGATGCCATCGACTTTGTGGGCATCTTCATATCGCAGACCAATTGTTTCATAAATTCGTCGATTCGACATGCGAGACGGGTTTTCAACAACGATATTAGTAAAAACGGAGTTAGGTACATACAGAGGTCTTTTATCAAAGGTTCGAATGATGGTCATTCGCCAGCCAATTCGTTCAACCGTGCCTTCTATTTGCCTATCTGGTGAACGTATCCAATCGCCTAGTTTGAAAGGGCGGTCGAAGTAAAGCATCATGCCGCCAAAAAAGTTGGATAGTAGATCTTTTGCCGCCAGACCTACAATTAAACCACCCACTCCACCGAAGGTGAGAAGGCCAGACAGGCTCAAGCCTAAAGTCTGCATGATGGAGAGGACACCCATGATGATGAACAGTAGCCTTGCCACTTTAGCGATGGCTTGAACCGTAGATTCATCCCGTTTTTTTTGTTGAAGTACGTATTCTTCTACGTTATTGATAAGCCGGAGGATAATCCAAATGAATATGGCAATAACGAGCAACATTTTGAGCGTTGTTAGCCAATCGAGAGAATGTTTTATATAGCTCTGCATGACCAAACCGATAGAGACGGTTGCGGGCCAACACCAAAGTAGTGTACTTATCGGTGTCTTTAAAGCATTGATAATGACGTTGTCCCATTGAAACTTAGTTTTGTCCGCAATTACTTCTAGTCGACCATAGATAACCCGCCAAGCGAGCCAAGCAACAAAACTTATGCCTGTAATGAGAAGAACGTCATTGCCCCAATCTTGGCTAGGTTGAGAAAAATAAGCTTGTAGTTGCGCAAGTATAGAATCCATTGGGCGGTGACATCCTTTTTGAGTGTAGGGAAAAACTAGCAGATTTTACGGTTTTTCTCTAGAGAAAGTAGTTATTTAGCGTGTCGTGCATCTCGTTAACGACTGGCGGAAAATATTCATATTTGAAACCGAAACAATAATGATTAGAGCGTAAATAGTAAAGGTTGAAACTTTTCTGTGGTCTACTGGAAAGATGAATCTACTCAAAGCGTGTTGAGGCATTCAATTGTCTTTGTTCCCACGGACAATCTATATCCAGCTCAAATCTACTTTTAAGGCTGTATATCTCATTCTCTGCTAAAGAAGAAGTTCCTGCCAAAATAGCGAATTTGGTTTGAGCCAATCATTGTTGTAAAGAAATATGCTAATTAAGAAAATCTTAACCTATAGAGATGATTTTTATAATCATTTCATAAAGTGTATGTCCCCATTAGTTTTATGCTAAACGCTGGTCAATTTGGTCAATTTGGACATTTACGAGCACTTGTTGGAAGCTCAGTTATCATCAAGGTACGCATTGTAAACCTTTCAAACTTAGTTAGTAGTGATTATCCGAAATCTAACTACCTACTGAAGTTTGTCATTACGAGGGAGCTTAAAGTTTGTAACACGCCTCTGCCCTTTATCTTTTAGTTAAATCTATCAATAGTTATGATGGCTACATTGGATCGACCTAATTGACTTCTTGCACCAAAGTTGTAATCGAACTATTATCTGTACGTTATTTTGTACTATTTGGAGTTCAATATGAGTCGAATTCATTTCGATAAAGATATTCAGCCTCTTTCTGAGTTTCGTGCAGGTGTAACCTCATTTATTAAACAAATCAATGAGACCCGCCGTCCTCTAGTGATTACTCAGCACGGTAAGGGTGTTGCAGTTGTACTTGATGTTGCAGAATATGAGGCAATGCAGGAAAAAATCGAGCTACTCGAAGAAATGAGAACAGCAGAAGCGCAGCTCGCTTCTGGTTTAGGTGTATCTAACGAAGATGCTCGCACTCAAGTGCTGGGACGTATCAAATAATGAAAGTAGTTTGGTCTCCATTAGCTCTTGAAAAGCTTGGTGATGCTGCTGAGTTCATTGCTTTAGATGACCCAGAAGCTGCAAGAAACTGGATTAACGAGATTTTCGATAAAGCTGATTTACTAGGAACTCTGCCCGAAATGGGGCGAATGGTTCCTGAAATGCCACATACACAATATCGTGAAATATTGTTTGGTCATTATCGTATTATTTACAGTTTAGGTCTTGAAATCCGTATTTTGACAGTTCGCAACTGTCGTCAGCAATTAACTGATAATGACATATAAAAGGGTGTTGCTAACAAACAGCTAAAAAGGTTCTGCCCCATTGTGGGTTACGCCTTGAAGTTCGAATAAATATGTTCAGGTAATTTTGATATACAAAACCTAATGAATGGCAAAAAGCGAGACCAATAACCCTACTGGCGATAGAATATTTAGCCGTGTTAACCATATACATACTCTCCAACTAAGCCTTAGCGCATGGTTATGTTGATATAGATTCACGACAACAAGTTTGAAAAAAGAAATGGTGCAGAATTTCTTGCGTTGTGGGTCGTTACTTTTCTTATCACCACACATTTACCACATAATTCAATTTTATCGAGATAAAGTCATTTATTATCAATTATTTATTATAATATTATGTCTCAAAATTCCCTCACATTTTTTCGTTATCCTAATAACAGTTAAAAAATTGGGAAAACCTGCGCATGAAAAACATTAAACATTTAGTTATGATCGCTTTACTTGTTGTCGCGACCGGTGCCGTCGCCGTTTATTTTTATATGAAGAATGACGCTTCAACCGTGACTTATTCTACGGAGCCTGTTCGCATCGGGAATATTGAAGATGTGGTGCTAACTAACGGTGTGTTATACCCATCTAAAATGGTGAATGTCGGGGCCCAAGTGTCCGGAAAGTTGGAGTCGATAGCCGTTTCGGTTGGCGACAGACTTGAAGCGGGTGTTCTCATTGCTCAAATTGACAACCTTTCTCAAGAAAACGCATTAAAAGAAGCCCAAGCATCATTGGCCAATATTAACGCTCAATATCAAGCGAAAGTAGCGCAGATTCATCAATCAGAACTCTCTTTTGAAAGGCAGAAGGTGATGCTTCAAAAAAATGTCACCTCACAGTCTTTGTATGATGCTGCGGAAGCGGAGCTTCTTGTTTATAAAGCAGAATTAGACCAACTGGTTGCTGAAAAAGAGAAAGCGCTGATCAATGTTGATGATGCCCAGTTGGATTTAGGCTACACGACGATTGAGTCACCCATTCATGGCACTGTTGTTTATGTCTCTGTCGAAGAGGGGCAAACTGTCAATACAAACCAGTCAACACCTTCCATTGTTGAAGTGGCTCAACTCGATGTTATGACGATCAAGGCGCAAGTATCTGAAGCCGATATTATTCACGTTACGACAGGACAAAAAGTATATTTTTCGATTTTAGGCGCTCCACAACACTATTTTTATGGTGAGTTAAGAACAATAGAACCAGGACCAACTCTTCTTACCGGCGATGATAGCAAGCTTAACATTGGTGATGATGATGCTATTTATTATAACGCCGTATTTGATGTCGACAACAATGAAGGGTTGCTCCGCTTAGGCATGACAGCACAAGTGTCTATTGTTTTAGATTCAGCTCAAGATGTGTTACTAGTCCCATCCCAAATTCTCACTCGCAAGCTGCCGGGCGATAATCGTTATCGTATCCCCGTATTGGTTGATGGGGCGTTGGAAATGCGAGATGTTGAGATTGGTATCGATAATAAAGTGTATGCGCAAGTGCTGAATGGGTTAGAGCAAGGTGATCGAGTCATTATTGGTCAAGCGGACACCAAATCGTCATCAAATTTTAATATGTCATCCACATTAGGGCAAGATAAAGGTGGACGAGGCAATGGTGGCCGAAATAGCGGGAGACCTTAACTATGAGTGACGTACTATTAGAAGTCTCGGGTCTTAGTCGTCGTTTTCCTGCTGGTGATGAGGAATTAACGGTATTGAACAACGTCAATCTGACTATTCGTCGCGGCGAAATGATTGCGATTATGGGGGCATCTGGTTCGGGTAAATCAACCTTAATGAATATTTTAGGTTGCTTAGATACCCCCAGTGAAGGGGCGTATTTGGTCAATGGTCAAGATACCTCCACAATGAATCCAGACCGATTAGCAGAGTTACGACGTGACTATTTTGGTTTCATATTTCAGCGTTATCACCTGTTGGATGATCTTACCGCTATCGGAAACGTTGAAATTCCGGCGCTCTACTCGGCAGAAAATAAATCGTCGCGTCAGGCACGCGCAGAGAAGTTGCTAAACAGATTGGGATTAGCCGATCGTATGGGTCACAAGCCTAGTCAATTAAGTGGTGGACAACAACAAAGGGTTAGTGTCGCTCGCGCTTTAATTAATGGTGGTACAGTGATCCTTGCCGATGAACCAACCGGTGCGCTTGATAGTTACAGCGGTAAAAAAATGATGCAGCTACTTCGAGATTTGCATCAGCAAGGGCACACCATTGTACTCGTCACTCATGACCCTAAAATCGCCGTATCAGCAGAGCGTGTTATTGAAATCTCTGATGGTGAAATTGTTAGTGATATAACCAGCGATGTCAGTAACGATACCGCCTCAATTAAACATTCAGTAGTAGCTAATTCGGTTATAGATGCTTCATCAACAAGTGTTGCAGAAAAACAAAATGCGAATACATTCGCATCAAAGCCACTTTCCGCGCAATGGTTCAGCTTTGTTGAAGCGTTCAAAATGTCACTATCGGCAATGGGCAGTCACCGTCTAAGAACGTTTTTAACGATGCTGGGGATCATTATCGGTATTGCCTCTGTGGTATCCGTAGTGGCGATCGGTAACGGCTCTCAGGCACAAGTGTTGTCACAAATGGCTTCGATGGGGACCAATACCATTGAAATCAAACCCGGCTCTGGATTAGGTGATAGACGTGCGGGCCGAATAAGAACGCTAACCGCAAGTGATGCCAATGCCTTAACGAATCTATCATTTGTTGATAGCGTGACGCCAACCGTGCGTGCCAATGTTACTGTACGCTATGGTAGTGAGGTCGTCACCGCAGAGGTGCAAGGCGTTGGCCCTGACTATTTTCGCGTTCAAGGTTTTGAGTTAGCACAAGGGCAATTGTTTGATGAGGAAAGTGTCGCTTCATTGGGCCAAGTCGCCGTCATTGACAATAACACCTTAAACGATCTCTTTCCTGATGGTGATGCTCTTGGGCAAGTGATCTTTTTGGGCCAGTTGCCAGTGCGCATTATTGGAGTCACTGAAGTAAGTAAAATGGCATCTGGTAATAGCGATGCTTTGAATGTATGGCTGCCTTATAGTACGGTAAACTCTCGTATCTACAGCCAAAATTACGTAAATGATATTACAGTAAGGGTGAGTGATGAAGTATCGAGTGTCGCTGCAGAGCAAGCGATCATTAACTTGATTAAAATGCGCCATGGCGTAGAGGACTTTTTTACTGTTAATACGGATACGGTAAGGGAAAACATTGAACAAACCTCATCAACGATGACCTTACTTATCTCGGCGATTGCCTTTATTTCATTGGTGGTTGGTGGTATTGGGGTCATGAATATCATGTTGGTGTCGGTAACCGAGCGCACACGGGAGATCGGTATCCGAATGGCTGTAGGGGCAAGACAAGCGGATATTATGAGACAGTTTTTAATAGAGGCGGTGCTGGTGTGTCTATGTGGCGGTGCTTTGGGTATTGGTTTAGCTTACGTTGTTGGTTTGGTTATCTCATCAATGAGCAGTGGCTTGAGTCTTATTTATTCGACCAACTCAATTATTGCCGCCTTTATGTGCTCAACATTGATTGGGATTCTGTTTGGTTTCTTGCCGGCCAGAAATGCAGCAAGATTAAACCCTGTAGATGCGCTATCTAAAGGATAAGGAAACAGACGTTGAAAGTGAATTTTAAGCTGAAGATCATTCATAAGTTCTTTCTAGCGTTTTGTATGACAAGCTTTTTGGCTGTGTGCATTATGCTCGCACTGATCATGCAAAACTTGTCATCGGGTTTTCATGATTTCATTAAAGATGCGGAATCGAACTATGTCGAACAAGTCAGCCAAAAATTGGGCGAGTTTTATCAAGAAAATGGGACATGGCAATCGTTAAAAGGCGATGAAAACCATTGGCGACGCCTAGTTGGTTCGAGAAGATCGGGTGAGGATCATGCGTCGTTGTCTGTACCGACAGATACAACAGGTATAAGCCAGCTATTGCAAACACAGCGGAGGCTCAGTTTGTATGATGCGAATAAGACGGTCGTGGTTGGGCGATCTCAAATTGATGAAAGGATGTTAACTCAAGCTATAGAGTACGAGGGTAACGTGATTGGTTGGTTAAGTTATGTCCCATCGCGACTGGCTGAACATAGCCCCGCTAACGCGTTTCTGGCTGAGCAATACCAAAGTTATCTCTCTATTACGCTCGCTGTTATTGTCCTTGCGTTTGTCACCGCATGGCTTTTCTCTCGTCACTTGGTTGCGCCCATATTTAGGGTTAATCAGGGTACGACTCAGTTAATTCAGGGTAACCTTTCAACAAAAGTTGTTAGCAGTAGCAACGATGAACTTGGCGAACTGACGGACAATATTAATGTTCTGGCTCAGACTCTAGAGAAAAACAAAACGGAACGTTCTAAATGGATGTCAGATGTTGCACACGAACTGAAAACACCCCTAACGGTTGTTCGAGGGCAACTCAATGCGATTCAAGACGGAATTTTTAAAGCGGATGAAAAGCGTTTACAGGTGATGATTGACCAAATAGATGGGATGAGTAACTTGGTTGACGATATTTACCAATTGTCCATTACCGACATTGGCGGACTGTCATACAAAAAAACATCATTTAATCTCGTTGAACTCCTCCAAGATATCTTACTTAGCTTTAAGGTGAAAACCGATGAGCTTGGGTTGGAGCTAGATTGTGAACCTTTGTATGTGATAGAGAATACCGATTGTTTCGTCATCGCTGATCGAGATCGTTTGACGCAGTTGTTTACCAACATATTGGAAAATAGTTGTCGTTATACCGACGCACCGGGAAACATCACTTTATCACTTCACAAAGAAAAAAATACCGTTGAGGTGGCAATCGAAGACACGTCACCATCCATACCTGAGCAAGATTTCACGCGGGTATTTGAACGCTTTTATCGAGTAGAACAATCTCGCAGTCGAGAGCATGGTGGCTCTGGTATTGGTTTAGCATTGTGTCACCAAATTATCGAGGCGCATCAAGGCACTATTTGTGCTAAAAAATCGGTTATGGGCGGTGTTAAAATGATGATAACCCTACCGATCCATCGCCATACTACCTAACAATAAGACTTCGATAGAGGAAGAAGAGAATGAATACGCATATTTTGATTGTGGAAGACGAAGAATACATTGCCGAAGTCTTGATTGCGTATTGCCAAAATAGCGGTTTTGAAGTGACCCATCTTGCGTCGGGTGCAGAAGTCGTGGCGACGGTGAAATCGCAGACGTTTGACTTAATGCTGCTTGATTTAATGTTGCCAGATATGGACGGTATCGAGATATGCAAACAGGTACGCCAGTTCTCTCAGTTGCCCATTATTATGGTGACCGCAAAAAGTGAAGAGATCGACCGATTGATTGGTTTAGAGCTCGGAGCCGATGATTATATTTGCAAGCCGTTTAGCCCTAGAGAGGTGATTGCGAGGGTCAAAACGGTACTGCGCCGAACTTTGGCGATTCAACCGAATCCTGCCATACATAGCCCTGAGTTAGTTTTAGGACAATTTGTATTGAAGCCTGACGAGTATGAGGCTCGATTTAGCGGCTGCTTTCTCGACTTAACGCCCAAAGAGTTTATGTTACTTCGTCTGTTGGTTGAGCATCCGGGGCGAGTGTATAGTCGTGATGATATTCTCAATGCGCTTTACAGTGATCTTGCGGATGTATCAGACAGAAATATTGATACCCACATTAAGAACATCCGCAAAAAAATACATGCCGTTGCACCAACCGCGAACCCTATCCGTTCGGTTTATGGTGTGGGCTACAAATTGTTGCATGAAACACTTAAATAATCTGTGTATAGCCAGTTAGCGAGATGACGATTGGGTGTGTAGTGGATGAATGAATTTGGCCACTTAACTAGATATTTTGCAGTACTTCAGGTTATCCATTAAAAGCTAAATTAGCAAAATCACTGACAAGGTTTTGTCCAAAAATGAGTTGATGGCATCGTATTTCAAAATGTGATTAAAAAGGCTGAATCAGAAATACCTGACCAGCCTTAATTATTTATACCACTAGAGGTAACGACTTCTCGAATGCGCCTGAAAGTGCGCGACATTCAGGTTTCTCCAGTCGCTGCTTTAACTAATTCATCCGTGGTCAACAAACTGCCTTTAGGCCAAGTATTCTCAGATAACCAAAAGAAAATAAGGGAGAGATCGCCGCTTTTAATCACCGAATCAACGTCAACGGTATAATGTAACCTGAAAATTTATCGTATTCACAGAGTTAGCGAATTCTCCGCAGACTTGTTTTTGTACCATTCTGACTCTGTATAAATCAGGGATACTGTAGAACCGCTAGTTGAATAAGCGTTTCTTACGGTTAAATACTTTCAATATTAAAAGAGATATCCCCATAGGAATACCAATAAGAACTAACTCTTTAACAAACGGCAAGATATAATTAAAAAAAGACGGGCCTTTTGGTTCTCCATTTTCACCATGAGAAAAGCCTTCTTGGTTAATTTTAGCTGCCCAATCTGTTTGTTCTACCACTATCATAAGTACACTAATCGCTACTGAAACCATCAAAACAATTACAAGGCGCGATTTCCAGTGAGTTTTAAGATATTTCATATTTAGGCGCTCTTTGCTGTCATGCGTTTAGTTAGTTTAACAATCCAATTCCAATACAATGCTAGGTGAATTCCAATTACTGGCATAATAAGTGTGGCTGAGTCATGGTGAATTTTGGACCAGAAGTCTTGAATATGGAGATCGATATTGAATGCAGGTAGTAAGGAAACTGAAACAAGAAACCCACTAACAAAAACAAGTAGCATGACAAGATAAAGTATATAAGCCCAAACTATACTAAATTTTTCTTTTTTGGATGCCCCTGACGACATTCTGCGATAGCTCGATTTAATCCAATCCCAGTGAAGCAGGATGTGAATTACAAAAGGGATAGCAAATATTAAACTGAACCATTCATGCAATGGAACGCCAGTAGATTGCGGGGCAGAAACTAGCATGAAGCCTAACAATAAAAGGCCATCCATTGCATAACGCGTTTTTTGTAGGTTTTGTTTCCAGTCAGACATTTCCGAACATCCTTAATAAAGCTATCCATAAACTTGATTTAGAGACCAAATTTAGTAGATATTATCAAGTTGCAATTATTATAGAGCAACTGTCTTTACAAATAATTACGTTCTCAAAAGTTTGGGAGGAGGAGTGTTGTGTGTTGTATGTTGTATGTTCCTCCACCAGACTAAAATCGAGACGATTGTCACTTCGTAACTAAGATTTGCCCCATTCGGTGTTAGCCTTGCAGTTTATACCTATCTTGGTTGCTGCTTCTTTTCTAAACTAAAGTAATGTTATTGCTCACTGAGACCAAACATAACTCTCCATTGAAATGGAGTGATGCAAGATTGGACTTTCCAACACCGTAAGATTATCAGCGTTATCTTTTGCTCCCATAGCAATAACTAACGGCAAATAATGCTCAGAGGTAGGGTGTGACTTCGTATAGTGAACCGATTTAACGTGAGGCTGTTTTGCCTCCGCTAAATTGCCTTCAAGAACGATTTTCCGTGCCCAATTTTGGAATTTGTTTGCATAATCTGCGACGCGCTCGTGACTCATTCGAATGTCATATAAATTGTGAGTCAAGCTACCTGAGCAAATAACCGCAATATTCTGCTTACGCAATTGTTTCAAGGTATTACCGAGCTTTTCTAGTTCATCTGGTGATAGATCAACATTCAGCGACAATTGCACTATTGGCTTGTCTGCATTTGGGCGCAAGTGACACAGCGGTACCCAAACACCGTGATCCCAGCCTCGGTAATTGTCCGCCTTGGTTTCGAAACCATTGTTGGTTAATAAGTCGATGACTTTATTACCAACAATGTGTGAGCCCATGGCTGGGTAGTTCAATTCGTATAATTCAGGTGGAAAGCCACCAAAGTCGTGTATGGTTTCTGGCTGATCGTTGGTGATAACGACATTACCGCGGGTAAGCCAATGTGGTGATATCACTACGATAGCTTCCACATCATCAAATTTAGCGGTTTGATGGGTTAAGTTATCGGTCACCTGTTTTTGAGCCTCGATGCTTGCGCCTAACGCAAACATCGGAGAACCGTGACCAACGAACATCAGAGGTGCTAGTTTCATACTCCCTCCGGTATATATTTAAACCAATCCAATCGTGGTCCCCTAGGAATAATGCCCGATGGATTTAGTGCAGTTATCGAGTAATAGCCCGCTTTAATATGATCGACACGAGTGTTTTTCGCAAAGGCTTCGATTTGTAATAAGCGGTCCAAATACGCTGACAACGCAGGGTAGTCTGAGATGGCTTTGATGTTAGTTTTAAATAGGCCATGGTAGGCCACATCAAATCGGATCAAGGTAACGAATAACCGAATGTCGCTTTCGGTTAGCTGGTTGCCAACGGCAAAATCGTTATTCGCAAAATGTGTTTCCAGTTCTTCTAAGCGAGCGAAAATATCAACCATGGCTTCGTCGTAAGCTTTTTGGCTTGAAGCGAATCCTGCGCGGTACACGCCATTGTTTAAGCTGTTGTAGATACTGGCATTAAACTCTTCAATTTGTGACTGCAACTCAGTCGGGTACAAATTGATGTTTGAATTATGAATCGGTCGTAAGTCTTCGTTCAAAATATGAAGAATATCAGCAGACTCGTTGTTGATGATTTTGTTATCACCACAATCCCAAAGTACAGGCACAGTCGCTCGACCAGTGTATTGGTCATCAGTCATCGTATAGAGATGGTGAGCGTATTCCACTCCCTCAATGTCACTCTCTGTAGAGCCTACCGTTGACTCAGATTTCCCACCAAATTGCCAACCGAAATCTGTTAGTACTGGGTCTAAGATTTTCACGTCAATTACATCTTCTAAGTTAAACAACGAACGAGCAATTAATGTGCGTGTTGCCCAAGGACAAATGTAAGCAGCATAGAGTCGCAAACCTTTATCGACTGCTGACTGTGCATCGTCAATGCGATTTGTAAATGCGCTGCTTTGGCGGATGAAGCGGCCTTCACTGTCTTTCTCTTGAACGGGTTCCCACTTGAGTTCCCACTTACCATTTACCAACATAATCTTTCCTTTTTTCGGAGAGTCCCCTACGAGCGTACGCCATGGGCCTCTGTTGTTTGTCTAATTTGTTTCGAGTCCAATAGCTTTTATTAAGCGGTTTTGGTTGCACCAAGTAAGCGGTTATCAATGGCAAACTTTCCGCCACCTTGAATGGCTAGCGCAAAAGTGGCAGCGAATAACGCCAAAGCAAACTCGTAACCGTTATTGCTGATAAATAAGCCATGGCTGATGTGAACGCTGAAGATTGCCACTAACATGGCAAATGCATTGACCACTGCTGCTGGGCGAGTCAAAAGGCCAAACATCAAGGCTAAACCTCCGAAGAATTCTGCACTGCCAGCCATCAATGCCATTAGGTAACCGGGAGCTAGCCCAATGCTTGCCATCCATTGGCCAGTGCCTTCAAGTCCATAGCCACCAAACCAGCCAAACAGCTTTTGTGCACCATGTGCAGCTAAAACGATTCCAACTGGAACTCTCAGTACCAGCGCCGCAAAGCCAGCATTGGATTGAATTACTTTGTTAAACATTTGCTTGTTCATGGATATTCCCTCTGAGTTGATTGATTCAATTAAGCCTTAACTTGGGAATAAGATTACTGTTTCTTATTTTGATGATAAATGGCATTTTCATTGAATGAATTCCAATGTATTGTTGGTAATGAGCTAAAGATAGGAGTTGTTCAATGGATAGGATTGACACCATGAGGGCGTTTCTCACGGTTTCTAGAGAAGGCGGTTTTACCAAGGCGGCAGAGAAACTGGGAACGTCAAATCAGTTGGTCAGTAAGTACGTATCTCATTTGGAGGAACAACTCGGGGTGCGGCTGCTTAACCGCACGACGAGAAAAGTACACCTAACAGAAGCGGGCGAGCGATGTGTGCAACACGTTCAGCACATTTTGGAAAGTATTCAAGAGATGGAAGGGAGCATGGGGCAGTTAAAGAATGAGGCGCAAGGTTTACTGCGTATCAGTGCACCGGTGACTTTTGCTACCAAGCATCTCGCTTCACTTATTCGGGATTTTAAGCAGCTCAATCCGGCTGTGGGTATCGATTTGCAACTCAACGATCGGAAAGTCGATGTGGTTGAGGAGGGCTTTGATTTAGCGTTACGGATCGGGCAATTAAAAAGCTCATCCTTAATTGCAAAGCGTGTTGCTCCGGTTCGGCTGGTTATGTGTGCTTCCCCTGACTATCTTGAACGGCATGGAACGCCAGAGCATCCGGAACAGCTTATTCCAGAGCATCTGCTAAGCTACAGCTACATGGATTACAGTCAATCCGAGTCCCCACTTATGAATGCTCTGAAGCGCTCGTCAAAAGAGGAGAGTTCCGGTATATCTTGCAACAACGGCGATATCCTCGTTGAGTCCGCTATAGCGGGAGAGGGCTATGTTTTTCAACCCACTTTTATCGTGTCTGACGCAGTAAAGAAGGGCCTACTTAACGTTATTCTAAAAGAGTTTGAGCCAGAACCCATGGCGCTATATGCGGTGTATCCGCACCGTAAGCTGATTGCGACTAAGTTGAGTGTTTTTATCGAGTTTCTCAGTAACTATTATGGTGATTTACCGTATTGGGATGATGTTTTTTAAGACTCGGACGGCTCCTGTAGTGGCTAAGTGAACTTGGACACGTATTTAGAGATTATCAATACCTGAGTTAATCCTTTAAATGCTAAATTAGCAAAATCACTGACAAGGTTTTGTCCAGAAATGAGTTGATTCAGTAGTTCGGCTGAGAAGGATCTGCCCCGTTTCTTGTTAGAGCAAAGGCTCATGTACATTCTGTTGTTCGGGATTTGCCATATCTGAGCGGAGAAGAGCCTCTGAGCTAATCAATTTGTAGAATGTAAGACCTGTCTCCCATTTATTTCATGTCAATGAACTCAATGAATAATCTTTGATAATGACTTTTAGATGGCCTGAAAGTTGCGTTTCAAAAGAACCTCAAACTAAGAAAGCCTCAACCACTACAAAGTCCTCCAAACGAATAGAGTCGAGCCATTGATATTAGAAAAGCATCAATGGCTTTGAGTTATGAACCCTCCATGTTACTTGACTCTATTGAAATATCGCCTAAGTAATCCATATCCAGTTCATTCCACTCCCATTCAATATCAGAAAAGTCAAAGTCTACTTTTAGCAAGAGTAAAACTAAACCTAAACCACCAAGGATCACAAAGGCGGCATTCTTAAGAGTGGTTCTTATCGATAAACTTACATTTGCAGTATTTACCATGGCAGTTGCGTACCATCATATACAAAGAAAGAGCCTGAATGCTTGACTTCTAGGTGCGCAATGACATTGATTATGCCTTCCACACTCTGCGCTGTGGTGATTTTCCCATCAGGCCCACCCATGTCAGTTTTTACCCAGCCCGGATGTATTGCCATAGTTTTGATACCTTGGCTGGATAGCTCACAAGCCAATGATTTAATAATCTGGTTTAGCGCTGCTTTAGATGCTCGGTAGCTGTATCGCCCACCAGTGCGGTTATCATCAATACTGGCTAAAACGGAGGTCATCCCAACGATAGTTTTGTCTTCACCACTCGTTAGGTTGTTCAGCAATGCTTGTGTGATCAAGGCTGGAGCTACGGTATTAATGGTCAGTACCTCTAACCAACCTTTTTGCCCCATATTACCTAAAGCTTCACATTGATTTCCACTTACGCCAGCGTTGTGAATAAGTACATCAATTGGTTGTTCATAAAATGTTTGGCTCAATGCTAAGATTTGGTTTTCATCAGTTACATCTAATTTATGTAAAGTAATATTGCGATAAGCATTGGCAAGCTGAGTGAGTTCAGATGCTGAACTGAGGTCGCGACAACACGTTATCACACACCAGTCATTCTGAGCATATTGTGCCGCGAGCTCTAGGCCAAGTCCGCGGTTAGCTCCAGTAATAAAAACAGTCTTCATTGTGATTCCTTAATTCAAATACGAGCAACAGCACAAAGGTAAGAAAAGCCAGCGCTTTAAGTAATCTCCAATAGCTGTTTGAGTATTGCAATACGCAGGTATCACAATACTCGACTCATAAAGTTATGCGGATTCAAGTCCGGCCCGTTGAGTGTTAGGCGTTTTTGTATCTAATCTTCCACTTAATCGAGTTAGTGTAAGAGCGACGAGAACAACCATAGCGCCAACCCAAGGGGTATGCATTAGGCCTGCTTTTGCAACAATAATACCGCCGCCCCAAGATCCTAGGGCAATACCGACATTAAACGCCGCAATGTTTAAGCCTGAAGCCACATCCACTGCATCGGGAGTGTATTTTTCAGCAAGTTTTACTACGTAGACTTGTAAACCAGGGACATTACCAAACGCAAATGCCCCCCAAACTAAGATGGTGAACACTGCTGCTACTGGGTTAGCAGCGGTAAAGTTAAACACAACCAATACTGCCGCCAGACCTGAGAAAATAATGGTTAATGCTTTGATTGGCCCCATCTTATCGGCCATTTTTCCGCCCCAGATATTACCGATTGCCACAGATACTCCGTAAACCAGCATGATTATGCTGATAGCACTTGAACCAAAACCTGACACTTCTTCTAAGATTGGTGCAAGGAACGTGAAAGCAGTAAATGTGCCGCCGTAACCCAGTGCTGTAATGGCGTAAACAAGCAGTAAGCGAGGCTGAGTCAATACTTTCAGTTGTGCTGACAATTTTGCCGCTGGAGGTTGTTTTAAGTTATGTGGCACTAAGATCGCGCTACCAATTAAAGCAATAAGACCCAGTATTGCAACAATTAAAAAGGTCGCTTGCCAGCCAAAAGATTGGCCGATATAAGTTCCTAAAGGCACCCCCGTCACCAAAGCAACGGTTAAACCTGTAAACATAATGGCAATAGCACTGGCCGCTTTCTCTTTAGCCACTAAACCAGTGGCAATTGTGGCACCAATGGAGAAAAACACGCCGTGGGCAAGGCCAGTCAATATTCGGGCTGCAATTAAGGTATCGTAACCCGGTGCTTGCCACGCCAGTAAGTTACCAGCAACAAACAGGGACATTACGGAAAGCAGCACGTATTTTCGATTCCATTTTCCTGTCAGCGCGGTTAAAACGGGAGCGCCAATCGCAACGCCCAATGCATAAAGGCTAACAAGTAGCCCCGCCGATGGTAGTGAGACATTTAAGTCAGAAGCCATGGTTGGTAGTAGCCCAACTATCACAAACTCCGTTGTTCCGATAGCAAAGGCGCTGAGCGTCAATGCGAGAAGTGCTAAAGGCATAATATTTATTCTCTGTTGTTTGAAAATGACCAGCAATAGCCGATGTATTTGTTGCTATGCAGTCGTGTTGTTAATTGATGGGGGGCATTTTGCACTAAAGCTTTTTTGTGAAAAATAGAGGTTTTTACAAATGATATTTGTTATAAATGCAATAAAGCTAATGAGCGAGTTGATAAAATTGAGGAAAATAGCATGCGAACAAAATCTGATGATTTAGGAATTTTACTTGCCGTAGTCGATACAGGTGGTTTTTCTGCGGCTGCAGAGAGCTTAGATATACAAGTCGCGCGAGTATCAAGAGCGGTAAGTAAGGTGGAGAGTCAACTTGGGGTCACTATTTTAAACCGAACCACCAGGCGTATTGAATTAACCGATGAAGGGCGTCAGTTCATTGACTCTGTGCGGGTGGGGTTAATGCAATTACAACAGGCGGAAGAAGATATTATTTCCCGTGGGGAATTGCCCAAAGGCCGTTTACGTGTCGACGCGGCTAGTCCATTTGTGTTTCACCAACTGGTGCCATTGGTGCTGTCATTTAATCAAGCCTATCCCGATATTGAGCTGGAAATAACCTCCAATGAAGGCATTGTGGATTTGCTAGAAAAGAAAACCGATTTAGCAATCCGTATTGGTGCGTTAAGCGATTCAACGCTTCATGCTAGGTCGCTGGGTCGAAGCCTCTTGTATATTGTGGCTTCGCCAGAATATATATCAAAACGAGGGCTCCCCAACAAAACCAGCGATCTCGCTCAGCATAATCTCATTGGATTTGTCGCCCCCAAGATTTTGAATGACTGGCCTTTAAAAGATTTTAGCCAGTTAGACGCTTTAATGTCATCAAGTAATGGCGAAACCATTCGACAAATTGTGTTGGCAGGAAATGGCATTGCATGTCTATCAGGGTTTATGGTGAATAAAGATATTGCCGAAGGGCGTTTAATCCCGCTGTTGGAGAGCGAAAAAATCAACCACCCAAGAAGAGAGCAAGTCAACGCGGTATATTATAAGACTTCTTCTGTGGCCAAGCGGATCTCCGCTTTTATCGATTTTATTAAGCCTAAGTTAACCCTGTAGACAGCTTGAATGAGCTGATTATTGCAAATTTAACAAATATTATTTGTCTTTGTTGTTGTAAATGTTTAGTGATTCATTTGCTAGTATGCCCCTATCAAATGAAGAGGGTTCAACTATGTCACTATCACTATTTCAACCATTTACGCTGGGTGGACTCACACTCAAAAACCGCATTGTCATGCCACCTATGACGCGCTCAAGAGCCAGTCAGCCTGGTGATATCGCTAATGACATGATGGCAACCTATTACGCTCAGCGTGCCAGTGCAGGATTGATTGTGTCTGAAGGCACGCAAATTTCAGCTACTGCAAAAGGCTATGCGTGGACCCCAGGTATTTACACACCTGAGCAGATTGCTGGTTGGCGTAAAGTGACTGACGCTGTGCATGCCAAACAAAGCGCTATCTTTGCGCAGTTATGGCATGTGGGCAGAGTCACTCACCCAGATAATATTGGTGGTGAGCAACCGATTTCTTCATCAGCGTTAAAGGCGGAAAACGTAAAAGTATTCGTTGACAATGGCAGTGATGAACCTGGTTTTGTTGACGTCGTGCAGCCTAGGGCAATGACAAAAGCGGATATTCAACAAGTCATCGCAGATTATCGTCAAGCGGGATTTAATGCGATTGAAGCAGGTTTTGATGGCATTGAACTGCATGCTGCGAATGGTTATTTGATCAACCAATTCATTGACTCCGAAGCTAACAACCGTACCGATGAATACGGCGGTAGCCTGGAAAATCGTCTTCGTTTTCTTGATGAAGTCGTTGCAGCATTAGTTGAAGCGATTGGTGTTGACCGTGTTGGTGTGCGTCTGGCTCCTTTGACTACCTTAAATGGCACCGTAGATGCGAACCCTATCGAGACCTATACCGCTGCTGCTGCGTTACTGAATAAGCACGGCATCGTTTATCTGCATATTGCTGAAGTTGATTGGGATGACGCCCCTGATACGCCCGTGTCTTTTAAACGTGCCTTACGGGAGGCTTATCAAGGCATTTTGATTTACGCAGGTCGTTATAATGCGGAAAAAGCTGAACAAGCTATTGATGACGGACTGGCTGATATGATCGGCTTTGGTCGACCTTTTGTGGCTAACCCAGATCTGCCAAGCCGAATTCAAAATGGTTACCCACTCGCTACCCATAATCCAGAGACGCTGTTTGGTGGTGATGAAAATGGCCTAACCGATTACCCAACTTATCAACGTAAGGGCTAGTTTATGTTATTTCAAGAATTCAGTAACACGGGATTAAAAACAAATAATCGTATTGCGATGGCACCTATGACGCGTTCACGTACCACTCAGCCGGGTGACGTGCCCAATGAAATGATGGCAACGTATTATAAACAGCGTGCTAATGCCGGTTTGATAGTCACAGAAGGTACGCCGATCTCAACTGTGGGCCGTGGTTATTCAATGACACCAGGTATCTACACTCAAGACCATATCGAAGGTTGGAAGAAGGTGACACACGCGATTCATGAAGAGGGTGGTAAAGTTTTTATTCAGCTTTGGCACGTTGGTCGTCGTAGCCATTCTATTATTTCTGGAGAGCAACCATTAGCACCGTCAGCGCTGAAAGTGCCTGATCAAGTGTTTGGTTCATTACCAGAAGGTGGTTTTGGCATGGTCGAAACAGAACAGCCAAGAGCTATGAGTCAGCAAGATATCGACGACACCATTGTAGATTTCGTGCAAGCAGCAAAAAATGCCATTGATGCGGGCTTTGACGGTGTAGAAGTGCACGCCGCTCATGGTTACTTACTGGATACTTTCATGCGTTTAGAAAGTAATCAACGTGATGACCAATATGGTGGTAGCCAAGAAAACCGCATGCGCTTTATGCTTGAAGTGCTGCAAGCGCTAGTCAACGAAATTGGCGGTGACAAAGTCGCGGTTCGCGTATCACCTCATGTCATCGAGGGCTTTGCGGAAGAGGATGTAGAGATTGTCGATGTTATCTTAAAGGCGCTTGAAAAAATGATGCCGATGAATCTGGCTTATGTGCATTTCTCTGAAAATATTTCTCGTTATGTTGAGGCACCAGAAGCGTTCCGCCAGCAAGCACGAGAGGTATACTCAAACCCTATCATGGTGGCTGGCAAGCTAACTAAAGAAAGCGCACAAGTTTTACTTGAGAAAAAGTACGCAGATTTTGTTGCATTTGGTACGCCTTATGTTACCAATCCCGATTTAGTTGAGCGTTTTAAAAATGATTGGCCGTTAACGGAGTTTGATGCTGATGCGCGCCTGAATCTCTATGGAGGCAGTGAGAAGGGTTATATCGATTACTCTGCATATCAAGCGTAAAAATATCATACCCAAAGGTTCCAGCAATCTTTGGGTAAAAATCATCAGAGCCGTATGAGTGCTTTTTGAGGTGGCCGAAAGTGGACATCACCATTTGATATTTCTGAACCTCACTTTTCCAGATTCAAGCGTTTCTACATGATGTTTAGATCTAGTTATCATGGTGCTCTCTGACTTTGTAATACTTTCAGTAATGTGAATTTTGCCAGTTAGTTAAATCACTCTAAGTAGGTTTTGTCCAGAAACGTTACAGTTGGCATTTTATAAATTTGTGAATGGTATTCCCAAACTTTTTTAGACTGAGAATACCTATTGCTATGCTCATGTTTCATTTGTTCTGGTCTTCCTCATGGGTATAGAATTTACGAATTACTGGTTGATTCACGATATAATTGAATGAGAGAACCATTTCAAGTATTAGTATCCCCATACAAAGTAATAGTTTCGGAAACCCTCTTCCTGATTGCTCGCAGAGCAGACAATGGCGTGTGGCAAGCAATTTCTGGTGGTGGTGAAGATAGTGAATTTTCGCTTGATGCTGCAAAACGAGAGTTATATGAAGAAACCTTTTTAACAGGCAATGATTGGATGTAACTAGATTCTATGCGTTACAAAACAAGTGTCAAAATTACCTAGGCTTTTTACAGCCCTTTCAGTCGGTCTTTGTGTTCCATAAGCAGGTTTATGGCGTCCAGATACTGATATAACCCGTTAGCCTCAAGCTGATAAAGATCGACCTTATTATCTTCCAGCAATAATCCTCTGCTTCTAGCCATTTCCAACAAGTTGGTCTGTCTAAGCAGACGGAAGAGTAAGCCATTGGTATTTTCTTCTGCTGAGCTGATTTCTTCCCTGAGTTGATTGTTAAGCGTATACAACTGATTCGTCTCTTCAGGGACAATCATCGCTGGTGATAACTTATCGTGCAGGATCAAACCTGAAAAATAGGCAACGAGAAGGCCGATTGCGGTTATCAGGTTTACGCCCACGGTGAGATAACTGATTATAATGACAAGAACGGATAGGCCACAAATCCAGCTCAGTCGATTGAGGGTTTGTCTGCGCCTTTGCCCACGTTCAGCCTTTAACAGAATTTGGTTCAGGGTCAGAAGTTGCTGACAGCCGTCTTTTAGGTGGTTTTCATATAAAGCGATAACCGTCATGGCTTCTTTTCCGTCGTCACTGTTGATTTCTTGCTGGTTTTCTACGTGCTGATGTTGATCTATCTGGGTCATACCTAGCTCACTTGTATTAACGCTGGGCCATGAAAGATAAATAGACCCGGCTCTCAAGATATCGGTTATGTGGTTGAAAGGTGGAGAGAGCGATCAGACTAAATAGTGTCTCAAAAACATTAATTGATTTTTATGGTTTATATATATGTGAGTGGCATCGATATGTTGGATGAAGCCAGACAGATGTGATCTCGGTTCTATGATGCTCATTTCTACGTCATAAATGATGAGAAGCTTGCCTAAAGTCTCTTTCCTCGTTGTCTGCATATTAATTGTCTCAACTCGACCGACCTAAACAGACGAATGAATAGAGTTTATGAAAGTTAGCGAGCGAGATTGCGAATTGGAGATACATGATCTTCGAACGGCACATGTCGTCGTAGAAATGTGACCCCTTCGACGAATTCAGGCGTACTGATTCGATCCATTCGAAAATGGCGAAAATCACTGCATGCAGGATCCCAGGCGACCAAATACCAAAGTGGTGGCAGGATCAACATAGCTTGCGGCTCAACGTATCGGTTGGTTACTGCTCCTTTTGCGTCACGGTATTGAAAGCGCAAATGTAGCCGTTGCAAAAAAGCTGTCTCGAAAGCGGGCAGCAGATCGGGGTCCATTTCTCCCATATCGCTTATGTCCACCTGCGGTGCAAGTTTCGCGACATACAAGCAATCCAGTAGACGGCGCAGATCGCCTAATTTGTCTGATGGCAATGCGCTTTCGATTTTGGCAAGCCCTACATCTGCGAGCCCCGAAAATGGAATACCTCCGGTTGCATACATAGATGCAACGCTGATGAGAAGTGCAAAGACCTCGGCGACCGAGAGTCGAATTGTGGTTTGAATAGAGCGTGGATCAAGTTGCAGGCCTCCTCCGCGTCCAGGTTCAGAATGAATGACAAAACCGTCATCGCGCAGTGTGCAAATATCACGTAATACGGTACGTCGAGATGTACCAACCTCATCCGCTAGATCGGCGACCGTCGACGTACCGTTGCGACGAAGGATACGCACGATGGCGTCTTGTCGTAGGCGAATATTCATTTCGTAAGGTTTCCATTCAATGGTGTCATTATTTGTCACCATTAGCTTATATACTTTATCTGTCCACGTCAGCAAGGAGATGTCGAAGGTGCAATGTACATCCGTAAATCGCTGACGCTGGAAAGCGGGCCATCCGAAAAGGAGGTGCTGTCTGAACATCCAATATAGATAAAGGAGAAAGCAATGTTTGATCCAACCGATTTCCCTAAACCCACCCTTATTTCAGTCAACGGTGTGAAACTCGAAGTCTACGAAGCGGGTCTGCAAAATGTAGGAAACCCCATTGTGCTCTGTCATGGCTGGCCAGAACATGCGTTTTCTTGGCGATATCAGATACCCGCGCTCGCAAGAGCGGGCTACCATGTCATTGTTCCAAACCAGAGGGGTTATGGCAACTCATCTCACCCGACAGAGGTAGCGGCCTATGATATTGAACACTTGTCGGGTGATCTTATCGCACTTCTCGATCATTACGGATACGAAGATGCCACCTTTGTTGGTCATGATTGGGGGGCGATGATCGTTTGGGGGCTGGCCTTATTGCATCCAAACCGTGTTAATAAAGTGATAAATCTGAGTTTGCCTTACCAAGAGCGTGGAGAAACCCCTTGGATTGAGTTCATGGAACAGATACTTGGCAGTGATTACTATTTTGTCCACTTTAATCGACGTCCAGGCGTCGCAGATACCATATTGGAGGAGAATACATCCCAGTTTCTTCGCAACCTGTACAGGAAAAATGAGCCGCAGAGAGAGCCAGAGCAGAAGTACCACTCGGTGAGGCGATAATGAGCGACAACGAATTGTCCGTTTTCGTATCAGCGTTCGAATCAACAGGGTTCACTGGCAGCATAAATTGGTATAGAAACCTTGACCGAAACTGGCGCTTACTGGCGGAAGTGAACCCAATTATTCAACAGCCTACGCTCATGATCTATGGAGACCGGGATATGATTCCGAAGTCTGAAAAACTAACAGAGTTTGTACCTAATGTAGACGTCGTCAATCTAGATTGTGGCCATTGGATCCAGCAAGAAAAGCCAGAAGAAACAAACCAAGCAATTTTAGAGTGGTTGGGACATTAGACAACAACCTAGCCCTAAGAATGCCTCTAGACGAAACTTAACCTCAAACGGTTGGAGAGTATATTGGCATTCTGTAGGAAGCGCTCGACGATGCAAAAATTGGTGACTAACTATTGGTGGCTAACTAAGGAGGCAATAAGATGGCAGATCTGATTTTTTTCAAAAACCAAGACGAGTTTACCGTTTGGTTAGAAGCGCATCATGCTGAAGCTAATGAACTTTGGGTCGGTTTTTACAAAAAGAGCTCCGGGCGTGTAAGCCTTACGTGGTCTACGTCGGTTGACACCGCTCTGTGTTTTGGGTGGATCGACGGTATACGAAAAACAATGGATAAAGAAAGCTATAAGATTCGCTTTACTCCGCGCAAAGCACAAAGCGTATGGAGTGCTGTGAACATAAAGAAGGTAAAAACATTGATGCAACTTGGAAAGATGAAACCAGAAGGAATCAACATCTTTAACAACAGAACCGATAGAGAGGGCTATTCCTCTGAACAGAGAAATGTACCACTTGGCAAAGAGTATGAAGGACAGATCAGGCGAAACGAACCCGCTTGGTTATTCTTTGTTAATTTAGCACCATCCTATAAAAGAGATTCTATTTGGTGGGTTATGAGTGCTAAGAAAAAAGAGACACAATTAAAAAGGCTATGCATATTAATTGCGTCATCTGAAGCGGGTCTAAAAATACCAACCTTGCGAAAGAAGTAAATATGGCGTAACTCTCATTTATTTCATATCTGGGGCTACGTTGCCCTACTAAATGTGCGCGCTAAGACGCTTTGTATATGTGTTCAGAAAACTAGCAACATAGGTAAATGAACAAAGTGTGACCTGCTTAATATTTAATCGCTTCTACTCCCTCCACCTCTGCGCAAATGGGTCACCGCCAACCAATGTGATTTTGGATTTGTTGATATACTAAAAGTTATTCAAGGGTAGTGAAATTAGCAAAAACACAGACTTACCTTTGTCCTGGAATGGTTTCAAAATTTAATGCCAGCACTCATGGTTAAATCTCTCCGACGTGTTTTGACCTTAATGACAAGGAGAGTTGTGCGAACGTTGTAGAAAAGACGAATCGATACTTGAACGTTTTATTAATCGTTCTGAATTACCTATCAAATACGCGTTGGCTGGTACAGGAAACAGTAGCAATAAGCTCCCTGTCGTTATCCAACTGTAGTTATCCAAAAATACAACGTTGATCTTTTGATTTGCAGCCATCACCATGACTTCTGGATCCATATTATATTAACCTCACGACAACTGATTAATACCAATTCGGTTGATATACTACTCACCCTACCAGAAAATGAGTAGAATTAGGATTGCCGTTCTGTTTCAAACGCTCGGTGTAAAATGAATTTTATCGAAAATAAAGAAAGGAAAACAACGTGGCTAATCTAACTATCTTAGCGAAAATTGAAGCGAAACCGGGTCAAAGTGAATTTGTTAAGCAAGAAGTGTTAAAGCTCGTCGAGCCATCGCGCCAAGATGAAGGTTGTATTGAGTATCGTCTACAAGCTGACAATAATAACGATGGATTGTTTGTGATGTTTGAAATGTGGCAAAGTCCTGAGATGCTGAAAAAACACATAGAGACAGAACATTTTCAAGCTTTTGTAAAAAATACTGAAGGTAAGATAGAGCCTTTAGTTGTAAATGAGATGACAGAACTGGCCTAAACAACGGGCAATAAAAAGGGCGCGAATTATTTTTCGTGCCCTTATTTTTTATTAGTTGGCGACTGATTACTATGAGTTATAGCTCAGTTTTAGTTACCAATCAGCGCAGGAATACCCGGTAATTGACCTACAACCGCAAGTGAACCAACACAGATAATAAATGCGATGCCTGGGATTAAGTATTTGTCTTTAGCCGAAAGTGTTTTCGCACGTTCGTGATCACCAATCAGTCCCATATTATCAAGCAACATTGTCGCCGCCCAACCAAATACCGGGTTTACAAAGGCACAAGCGAAGATACAAATACCAGCACTTAATGAATCTTTGTGCTTGTGAATCATTTGCATACCAGCTTCAAGCAATGGAAGGAATACACCCACAATAAGTGCAACACGTAATACAGGTTCCCACATTGCTAGATCCATTGGATAACCAATCACAGCAGCAAGAATACACATGATACCTGTCAGTAATGCGCCACCTGGAATCGGACGTTTCGCAATCGCTGCTGGGATCATATAAGTACCCCAAGATGATGCTAAGTTACCACCACCTAATAGCGTACCAACACCTTGACGGATTGAAGCTACAGTCATAGTGTCATCAACATCCATTAATACACCTTTTGCTTCTTTCGGGTAGTTTAGCTCTTGGAAAACACGGTGACCAAGATAATCAGGTGACCACATTGCAACCGCTAAAAGTGCAAAAGGTGTTACTGCAATGAAATGCTCTAGGTTTGGCCAGCCTAATTGCCAGCCTGTGGTTTCACCCCACCAGTAGAATGGGCTGAAATGAGGCAATCCAGGTGCCGTTGTAAAGGAAAACTCAGCACCCAGAGCGTAAGCAACAACACCAGCGATTAAAGAACACAGCGGAATGGCTAACCAGCGCTTGTTTACTTTTGCTAGATAAGCGTAAACCAAAACAGTAATACCAATGACCGCAAATGAGATGTAGCCTTGGTCAGTACTTGCTGCCCAAGCTTCCGTCTTATTAATTTGGCCAATGAGCCCTACCGCACCTAAATAGATTAGTAACCCCCCTCGAACCCCAACACCGGTCAGTGTCATGAGCTTTGAGCCACCTTTGGTATAGGCGAGCGTCAAACCAAATAAACAAACCATTATCCCCAATGCCAATGGGTGTCCACCCGCGGAGGCTATGAGTGGTATGAGTGGTATCATTGGCCCATGCGTGCCGGCCAAGTTAGCGTTCGGGTTTAAAATAGCGGAGAATAAAATAACAAAAAGAGCACCAGCAATAAGCAACTCGTAACGAACGTTTTCTGCAACGAATTCAGACGAAAGACCAAACTGCGCTGCAAATACCGCAACCATCGCGGTTACCATCACAACTTTACCAATTGTTGCGGCAAGTGCTGGTACAAAGTCTTCTATTTCAATACTGTAGTCACGTGAAGGCAAGTGGATACCCCAACGCTTAAAGTTCATGATTTTAAGATCATGGTTTAGAAACTCTTCTCGACTTTCAAATTCTTGCGCTTTTCTGCGTAAATCTCTATAAAACTTCTTATCTTTGTCAGACATATAGTCATTCCTATAAGGATTTTGAGTTTTACCATAGCCAGTCACGTTCCACTTACGCGTGGTATACTGGTCTTCAACCAGTACTAGACGACATCCCAGACGCTACCATGCTTCTTTATATGGTTAGTAATAAAGAGGGAAAATGACGGTTGGTATTTCTCGATGATAAATTACTGAAAGAAAACCTCTCAGATTGAATGAAAACGATTAAATCAGGCTAAGTTTATAAAATCCATTCAGCAAAATTATTGATTTAGATTAATTTATCAAAAATAGTTGGGGTGTAATGTGGTTGTTTGAGTAGACTTGCTACTTAGCGCACAATATATGATTCATTTATCAATAGTCCTGTTGAGATAAATATACGTAATGAAAATTACCGAGCACGCTAATCGTACAGAATACCTTTTTGGTGTTCGTGGCGAAGACATTCACAAATGGATTGATGGTTTTTTTGACCATGATGGAACTGACCATTCGTTAAGAATGGCCAGAAAGATGGACTATGATCCCTATGATCATCGTCGTTTTCGTCACTGTAAAGAAGCCCTCTTTGAAGCGATTAAAGAGTTTGGTGATAAATACACCAATCAGCAGATCAAAGATGTGTTTGAAACCCATTTGCGAGATGATTACGACGGTTACTTACCTTCTCGCGCAGATTTCGAAAATGGTACTTTCACTGCAAGGTTTCATGAAGCCACTCATGGTGAAGAACTCAGTGAAGTTTTAGATGCGAACGAGTTAGCCGACTATTTTAATGGGTTGCCCTCTTCGCAGCAAGAGAGTCAAAACACCCTCGCGAGTTTCAGTCTCCGAATTGTATTGCCAACCGTAGCCGCTATTGTACTGTTTGTTACCAGCATCATTTACGTCATTGTTCCGCTTGTGGAAGACTCAATGCTGTCACAAAAACGCCAGATGCTTAAAGAGTTGACATCAACGGCAGTCAGTATTGTTGACAGTTATGTCGCATTAGAGCAGCGAGGTCTCTTGGAAAAAGAAGATGCTCAGTCTCAAGCGGCTACGGATATTAAAGCAATGCGCTATGGTAGCGAAAATAAAGATTACTTCTTTATAACTGATATGCAGCCAAAAATGGTGATGCACCCTTATCGAAAAGAGTTAAAAGGACAAGATTTAACTCACTACACCGACAGTGAAAATACCACTGGTTTTCCGGTGTTTGTTGAGATAGCCAAAATGGTCAGTGCTCAACAACATGGGTTTATCGAGTATCAATGGCAGTGGAAAGATGACCCGAGTATTACTTCCCCTAAAATGACTTATGTTGAAGGTGTCGAAGAATGGGGCTGGATCATAGGGACGGGTGTCTACTTTGAAGATGTTCAACAAGGGATCGATTTTCTTGAAAGTACGCTATACCGTGTGTTCTTTGTGATCACCATTGGGCTGATTGTCATCATGGGCTACGTGATTACTCAATCTAAAGTGATTGAAAATCGGAAAAAACGGGCTGAAAAAGCTCTGCATGAAGCGAAAAACAGATACAGAGCTTTGGTTGAGTCCTCAAATGAAGGTTACATATTGACCGCCGACGGTAAAGTTATCTTTTCTAATAGTCGGCTCCACCAGTTGCTTGGTTATACAGACACTGAGTTGAAATCCCAATCGATTTGGAAAGATCTTTTTTCAGACAGCCCTCAAAATACAGAAGTTTTACGCCATCTATTATCGCTTTTTAATCATGATAGTGAACCGGGAGAATTTGAGGCTCAGCTTCAATCAAAAGGGGGTAAGCAGGTCGACATAATATTGAGTACATCGAGAATATTTTTGTCTGAGAAACTTGGCCACGTCATCACTTTCCGCCCTATAGTGCGTAAGATTTATGGTGGTCGATTTGGGCCAATGAACCACATAACTAATTATCAAAAAATTAGCAGTAATATTGTGGTTGAGATAGAGAATGGCCGTCGCCATGGGCAAGTCGTAGAGTCACTTAATCGACTTCCAGATCTAATACGAGATATGATAGAAACCGGCACTCGACCTGATTATTTACGCCGTCTCATTGGCAGCACCTACGACGCCGCAATTTGTCGTTTTATCGAGCTTACTATCAATGATATTGGAGAACCGCCTGTGCCGTTTTCTTTTATCTCGTTTGGCAGTAATGCGCGTCATGATATGACACTCTTCTCGGACCAAGATAATGCCATCGTATTTGAAACCCCTGCGGATGCAGACCTCAAGTCAATTCGGCGCTACTTTTTGCATTTAGCAGAAAAGGTATGTGCCATGCTTAATCAGGCGGGTTACAGTTATTGTGATGGGCTAATTATGGCATCTAATCATCAATGGTGCCTGAGTCAGAAAGAGTGGGAAGAAAACTTTAGCCTTTGGATTGAACAAGCTTCACCGGAGTCGATTCTAGAGCTCAATGTGTTTTTCGATATTCGTTCTACTTATGGTCATGCCGACTTAGTTAATGGTATTCAGTCGCACATTCAAAAACTACTCCATATACATCCTGATTTTCTGCCCACTTACGCGCACAACTGCTTGTCATACGAGATACCTCTAAATACCTCAGATGAGATAAAAACAGAAGATTATGACGGTAAGGCATCACTGAATTTAAAAGCAGCTTTGAGGCCAATGGAGATTTTTTGTCGAATCTATGCCCTTAAACATGATATCAGAGAAAGCAATACCATGGCTCGATTGAAAGGGATGTTAGCGCGAGGAGAGATCGATGCGATTACGTTTCGCGAAATGGTCTACATTTTTGACCATATTTGGCAACTGCGATTTATCAATCAGATCATCGAATACACAGATTTGCGTAAAGTGAATGATGTTCTGGCGCTTAGTGATATCACTGAACTAGAGCAGAAAAACTTAAAAAATGTGCTGAGTCATATTTCAATATTCCACGATAAAGTCATGCGAGATTTTCTTTAATATTGATGGTGAATAAAGAGAAGCTGGCAAGCTATTATCCAGCTTTTTTATACTATCGAGTATTTGCGGCACAATTAACAAACAACAATAGTTTCAAGGTGCTTACTCTAACCTGAATTAACCAAGTTGAGGCAGACCCGCTATCTTGGCTTTGTCCAGAAACGAGTCGGTTCAATCTGGTCTGTTCTTTCCACTAGAGATTGAGTGCTTACAAGACAAAAACTTCCCAACGTTAATGCACATAGACAACGTCTTCTTGTAAACAAAAATACGAAAAAAGGCAAAACAGAATGATTCTTCTTGTTTTGCCTTTTTTATCTAATTACTGGCTTATACGTTGATTAAAGCTGAGAAATCGCACTTAATAGCTGATCAACAAAAGCTTTATTGGTTAACTGGCCGGTTTCTAAATCAAAGTTGTCGTAGAAACTTGGGATAGATATCGCCCCCTTCACATCGGCTGCGAAATGAGGTGCAGAACCTTGTGCGGCTGCAAGAACACTACTTGCACCGCCGGGACCCGGAGAGGTGGCTAGCATGATAATGGGTTTGTTTTGGAACACTTGCATATTTATTCGAGAAGTCCAATCAAACAGGTTTTTATAAGCCGCCGTATAAGAACCGTTATGCTCTGCAAATGAGATAACAATGACATCTGCTTCACCAAGCTTTTGATAGAACGCTTTCGCAAGTTCTGGTTGGCCAAGTTCTTTTTCTCGGTCTTCATTAAACAGTGGTAGCTCATAATCATTGATGTCTAGAAGCTCTACCTGTGCACCTTCTATCTGTTGTGCGGCGTAATGAGCGAGATGTTTGTTTATAGAGTTTTTGCTGCTACTTGCTGCGAATGCGAGTACTTTCATAATCAATGCCTTTTCTTTTTCATAGGGTATGGGTACACTTTAATTGAAACTCATATGTTTATTAATCCCCCAAATGTGGACTTATTATTTCCAAATGACTCGTAATAGAAAACAATGGCGATAACAGATATATAAAAGGCATTCGTATGGCGGTAAAGAGCAACTTATTAGACGGCATGGTCATTTTTGTTCAGGTGGTTAAGTTAGGCAGTTTTACCTTAGCCGCAGACGTGAGTGGGCATTCCACTTCATACATCAGTAAAGAGGTGAATAAACTTGAGGCGCGGTTAGGTGTTCGCTTGCTACATCGAACCACTCGGTCATTGAGTTTAACACCGGAAGGCGAGCTTTATTTCCAGCTGAGTAATCAGATAATTGAAGATGCGGAGCAGGCAGAAAACGCTATCGTAGGGAAACAAGGTGAACCACATGGGCTGTTGCGGATCAGTTGTCCCATGTCGTATGGTCTTTCTAATCTAGGCCCAATTTTGGATCAATTTATTGAAAAATACCCTAAAATTCAGTTAGATATTGATCTCAATGACCGAAAAGTTGATCTCGTATCCGACGGCTTCGATATTGTCATCCGGGCCACTATGCACCTTGAAGACTCAAGTCTGGTCAGCCGCAAGATAACAAGTTCAGAGGCGTTAGTGCTTGCGTCTCCTAGCTACCTTGCTAAACATGGTACGCCACAACATCCCTATGAATTGGATCGACATAAAGTCATCAGCTATAGCAACCTGAGACAACCGAATGTCTGGCCATTCGAGGATCTTAACGGTGAGCAGATACTCGTCCATGTAGAAAGCCATGTATTGACCAATAATTCAATGTTGGAAGTTGGGCTTGCGGTGGCAGGCCAAGGGATCTTTCGGATTCCGTGTTTCGCGCTAAAAGATGAATTGGAGACAGGTAAGCTGGTTGAACTCTTTCAAAACTGGGCCAAGCCCTCTGTTGGTATCTTTATGGTGTATCCAAGTAGAAAACACATGTCAGCGAAGGTGCGCTGTTTTATTGATTTTGTAATAGAAGAGTTAGGAGATTAGAGTTATTACTTTAATTATTAATCTAATTAGATAATAATTATATGGTTACTAGTGCATAACATGGTTAAGTATAGATAAATGCAATCAACGATCAAAACTAACTTTAATAGGTTGAATTAATGAACCCTACAATAGAACAAATGCTGAATCGTCGTTCAGTTCGCAATTTTTCTGGTCAGGCGGTTACTCAAGAAGATTTGCAATTGATTTTGCAATCGGCACATCAAGCGCCAACATCCGTTAATGGCCAGCAAATTTCATTGGTTGTTATTCGAGACAAAGAGACGATTCAGAAGGTAGCTGATATCGCAGGTGGTCAGCCGCAAGTTGCTGGCGCTGATATATTTGTTGCCGTCGTAGTGGATTACTTTAGAGCCGAATCAGTAATGAAAGAGCTTGGACAAGAAATCGTTATCCCTAGGGCTGCTGAGGGGATAATGGCTGGTGCTGTTGATGCGGGTATCATGCTAAATGCCATTCAGACGGCTGCGGAAGCAATGGGATATGGTACGACTGCCATTGGTGGTATTCGTCGAGACCCTCAAGCCATGATTGAGCTGCTTGGGTTGCCAAAAAATACATACCCATTAGTGGGGACAACCATTGGTGTTCCAGATACAGATATGCCTTCTGCGGTTAAACCGAGAGTGGCAATAGAAAGTTTCGCTATGTATGAGAAGTATGATGCCAATAATGTAGCGAGTGGTGCAAAACAATATGATAAAGATCTTCGCCAATGGTGGGATAAAATTGGTATGACAGATATGCCAAGTTACGCAGCCTCAACAGGCTCGTTTTACAGCCAAGTCTATTTCCCGACAATCGCGAAAACGCTAAAAGCGCAAGGCTTCGGTTTCGACGATACAATAGAGTAATCTGTTCCATACGTGATGATTCAGATAGACGAAAAATAGTCAGTAATTTATACCAATCTAGACAAGTAATTGATGACGAACTTACTTAGCCTAGTATAAATTACTGGCTATTTTTTCATTAAATTTTGGGATACTCGCGTCTACGCCACACACCACTTTGCATTTTTGCAAACCGCGTTTGAACAGATCGCCATAACACTTTTTTAGGTTCACTAGTACACTAAGTCCATACACTACACTCTTTAAACCACAAGGAATTCGGTATGGAACCTGTTTTTATTGTTGCGGCGAAACGCACTCCGATTGGGAGTTTTAACGGCGCTCTTTCCCCCCTAAGTGCGCCGGATCTTGGTGCCATCGCTATTCGAGCTGCATTGACGCAGAGCGAGTTAGACCCGAAGGTTGTCGATGAAGTCATTGTTGGGAATGTACTTAGTGCGGGAATAGGAATGGGTCCCGGGCGTCAAGCGGCTATCCAAGCTGGGATCCCGGAAACGGTCCCCGCTTATACCCTAAATATGATCTGTGGTAGCGGTATGAAAACGGTGATGGATGCGGCCAGTCACATTCGTTCTGGTGACGCGGAAGTGGTCATTGCCTGCGGGATGGAAAGTATGTCTCAAGCGCCGTTCCTACAGTCCCACCTAGCCCGTACCGGTGTACGCATGGGACAACAGGTGGTAGAAGACAGTATTTTTGTTGATGGACTAACCGATGCATTTCATCAATATCCGATGGGTAATACCGCCGAAAACATTGCTGAACAACTCAATATATCCCGTCAAGAGCAGGACGAATTTGCCCTAAACAGCCAGATGAAAGCAGCCGCTGCGCTGAACAGCCATGCATTCAGAAGCGAAATAGAACCCGTGTCGGTCTCTCATCGCCGAAAACAATATACCGTGGACGTTGACGAATACCCAAAAACGGAAACCACAATAGAGTCACTGACTAAACTCCGTCCCGCGTTTCTCAAAGAAGGAACGGTTACTGCCGGTAACTCTTCGGGTATTAATGATGGTGCAGCAGTGCTCATACTTGCTTCTAAATCGGCTGTCGAGCGTTATCAGTTAACACCGCTAGCTGAAATGGTTAGCTATGCGCAGGCCGGCGTATCACCAGAGGTTATGGGGTTGGGGCCAGTACCTGCGATAGCCAAAGCATTGGAAAAAAGTGCATTGTCTCTACAGGATATTTCCTGTCTAGAGCTCAACGAAGCATTTGCCGCACAATCACTTGGTGTTTTAAAGCAGCTCGCTTCGCAGCACGACGTCACTCAAGAGTGGCTTCTGGAACGTACCAATAGAAATGGTGGTGCCATCGCGCTTGGCCATCCGCTTGGCGCGTCAGGTAGTCGAATTCTGGTGAGCCTTATCTACGAATTGGAACGACAACAACAAGACCTTGGTTTGGCTTCTTTGTGCATTGGTGGCGGAATGGGGACGGCAGTCATTATTCGTCGATGTAAATAATTACGTGGTTTCATTTTAGTCACATAACGAATGTGATTGGTATCATAAGGTAGAGATAATGAAAAAAGAGATATCAGCTGAGGCAATTGCCAATCGACTGCATGACGGCATGACGATAATGATTGGTGGTTTTATGGCAAACGGCGCGCCAGAAGGGTTAATCGATATTCTGCTAGACAATGGGATTAAGAATATCAAGTTAATTTCTACCGATACCGGTACACCAACCAAAGGTTCCGGACGTTTGATAGCGGCCAATCGGATTCAGAAATTGACCGCATCACACATCGGTACCAACCCAGAGACAGGCAAGCAGATGAACGAAGGCGTACTTGAGGTTGAATTAGTACCTCAAGGAACACTAGCTGAACGAATTCGAGCAGGTGGTGCTGGATTGGGTGGGGTATTAACACCGACAGGGTTGGGGACATTAGTCGCGGAAAATAAAGAGATCATCATGGTGGATGAGAAACCATTTTTGTTAGAAAAACCGATTCGGGCCGATATCGCCTTTATTCGAGGTTCTGTGGTGGATGAACGTGGAAATGTGTTTTATAAGAAAACAACTCAGAATTTTAACCCTTTAATGGCGACAGCGGCCGATCTCGTTATTGTGGAGGCGGAACAGGTAGTCGAAGTAGGTGAAATTGAACCAGAGTGTGTTCATACACCGGGTTTATTTGTTGATTATATCTATCAAGGAGGGCGCTAAGATGACCCAGAAAATCGGTAGTGAAAATATGCCATCAAGTAATGCTTGTTCTAATAAAGTGCAGACAGATAAACATCAGATGCGCCGTCTTATTGCATGGCGTATTGCTCAGGAACTTAGCGATGGCGATGTGATTAATCTGGGCATCGGTATGCCTTCGTTAGTCGCCAATGAAGTTGATTCCGATGTCGAGGTATTACTGCAATCCGAAAATGGTTTATTAGGTATTGCAGGATTAGCGGGTGAAAGTGATACCGATGTTGATTTAGTCAATGCGGGTGGTCAGCCAATCACGGCTGATACGGGTGCAAGCTATTTTAATAGCGCGGATTCATTTGCCATTATTCGTGGTGGGCATGTTGATGTAAGCGTGCTAGGTGCACTGCAGGTAGATGAAAAAGGCAACCTTGCTAACTGGATCATTCCGGGAAAAATGGTTCCGGGTATGGGGGGGGCTATGGACCTTGTTGTTGGTGCTAAAAAGGTGATTATTGCTATGGAGCACACCGCAAAAGGACAGGCAAAATTACTCAAAAATTGTACGCTTCCTCTCACTGCGTCGGGTCAAGTTAATATGATTGTGACCGAAATGGGCGTGATTACTATTACGCCACAAGGAATGAAATTGACCGAAATCGCGTCTGGTTATAGTGTTGAACAAGTACAAGCCGCAACAGAGGCGGAACTTATTATTGCTACTGATCTAAAACAGATGTGTCAGCCTTAAAGCTTATCAGTGCCTAATCTTGCTGCCTGTCAACGTTGTCATAAAGGCATTGGTAGCTTGATGATCACTGAGTAAACGATTATCCCGTCGATACAAAACTACCCCAAATTTCTTCTCATTTTTGTCACCATCGATTACCTGCGGAAACTAAAACATCAACTTTACGGGCTTCTGCAAAGATGGAACCTGTACGAATAACATAGACACACAAAGCCATTTTATCGAGCATAAATTACATCGTATAACCAGAAAGATGGAATGTAATGGTTGGTTGATATTCGTATATGTTACACCTTAGTGAGGTTAGAAAAATATAGATAGCTAATCAATAAAACTGTCGTTGATGTAAAACGAAAACTTTATGATTACTCGATACCTCCCCCAATATTCGATTTATAGCAATCACTAACAACCATGTGCCTTTTATATTAAGTAATTATAGTTTGGATATTACGCTTGGCTTCATGTGGATTAAAAAAGTATTTATCTAACGCGATGAAGGGACAGTTCAACACTAAATATACCCCAAAAAAAAGAACCACAAATATAATTATTTGTGGTTCTTAAAGTCAGCTAATAATTAAATTATAGAATCATTAACCCTAAACCTATGATAACGCCCGATGCCAATAAGGATACAATACAGTACCCCATAATATCCTTCGCACTTAAGCCTGCAATACTCAATGCAGGTAGCGCCCAGAACGGTTGAATCATATTTGTCCACGCGTCGCCCCATGCAATAGCCATTGCTGTTTTTGCTGCTGGGACACCTAATTCAAGGCCAGCAGGCATCATTATTGGCGCTTGCACAGCCCATTGACCTCCTCCAGAAGGAACGAAGAAGTTGACTATACCTGCGCTTAAAAACGTAAATAGTGGAAAGGTCGTCTCATTTGAAATAGAAACAAACATGTCAGACATAGCGCCGGCAAGTGAGACGCCATCCGGCCCTTTTGCTACCATCATGCCCATAATACCTGCGTAGAATGGGAACTGTAGCAAAATGCCTGTGGTGTTTTTAGTGCCTTCGGCGACAGCTTTTAACAATCTTTTTGGCGTACCATGAAGCAAAATAGCCGTAAACAAGAAGATAAAATTAACAATGTTTAGGTTCAGTGCAAAACCATTATCAATAAAATAACTGACTATGTAGGTAAAACCAAGTAGAGCTAAAATTCGATTGATCCAAGGGCTGTGCTCAAGTTTTTCTGCGGGCGTTTTCGGCTCGAATTTTTCAGTTTCCTCTTCGTCAAACAATAAGTTAGATGGAATAGTAAAGACATTTTCGGCGGTTGGGTGCATCGCGCGATTTAAAAGTGGAATAACAGCCAACATCACCAACAATATAATGATATTCATGCTTGAGAAAATCGTTTCACTCGTACCGATGGGCGATGTAAGCGCGCCAGCCGTTACTGTTTCTAGATTACTACCACTCGCCAATGCAAGCGGAACGGAACCAGATAAACCAGCGTGCCAGAATAGAAAACCTGTATAAGCGGAAGCAATAAGAAGGCGATAATCAACCCCTTTCACTCTTGTGGCTAATTCTCTTGCGAAAATAGCACCAACAACTAAACCAAATCCCCAGTTAATCCAACAAGCAATGGCAGACACAACAGTGACCATAAGAATGGCATGGCCGGGTGTTTTTGCCGCCATAGCTAAATATGACAGTCCTCTCCTAAATACAGGAGCAGAAGCCATGGCTTGTCCCGTTACGACGACTAGAGCCATTTGCATTGCAAATTTGAGCAGCTTCCAAAACCCTCCGGCGAAGGCATCCACAACTTGTAATGGACTTTGATTTGTAATAGGCATAACCAATAAGAATACAATAAAAGTGAGTATGGCCGCGAAAAGAAATGGGTCTGGCAGGTACCGTTGAACTATCGCAGTACAGACGCCGGAAAATTTTTGTAACAGTGTTTGGTTTGAATTCGGTAGGGTCTCAGTTGACATATATATCTCCTAATTTATGACCGTAGAATATGGTAAAAGTAATTATTATCTTTAGTGGCAATAACACTTAATCAGTTATTTAGATATTATTTTCAATACGTTAGGGAATGAAGCTACAAAATACATTCCAATATAAAAAGCATCTTTTAACGCTAGATATAACGTTGTAATAACGCGCATAACAAATATACCTTCACTATCATTTGGTTATATCGAGGGAAGTAGACTTTTTAACGAATACCCTTCCACTATGCGAAAGCTGCGTTTGCATTAATGGGATGTAGAGTAAAAAAGGGGGAGCAGAGAGTAACGAAAAAGAGAAATACATCTCTTCCGTTTTAGAGGGTTTAACAGTGTGAGCATAAGAACAGTATGAAAGAAATGCCAAGTTACTTAACCTCATCAGGCTCGTACCATAGCTAAATCTATTTACCAACAGTCGTGAAAACGCTAAAGATGCAAGGCTCCGGTTTTGACCATACGGTAGAGTGGTTTATTACGGGTTATTTGTTGTCGTTGATCTTTATGGAATGGCTATGCATAGAACGAAGTTTTATGTAGAAATACTCGTCTCCCCAACCTGCTTGGGGGGAATCATCAGCTTTTAAGTTGGCCGTGCGTTTAAAGCCCGTTTTTTCTAACAGTTTGTATGATGCCTCATTTTTCATATCAACGAAGGCGACGATTTTTTGCTTATTGAGTGTGTAAAATAGAAAATCGAGTAAAGCGGACAGGGCTTCAAATGCAACGCCTTCTCTTTGATTCTCTGCGGAGATAGTGAACCCAACTTCCATTTTTTCCTGATCAATAAAGTGAACCGCAAGGTCACCAACAAGTGTTTTTGAGGATTTTTGTTCTATTGCTAATTGGTACCAGTGACCCAAACTTCCAAAGGTGGAATAATCCATTCTTTCAAATAGCTTAACGGCATCTTGGTAGGTGTAATTGTCCCAGCTTTGGTAGCGAGCGACATTCTCATCTGCTCTGTATTGTGCAAATACAGTTAGATCCGTCTTCTCAAATGCTCGAATGATATATCGAGATGTCTCCAGAATCGGGCATAGGTTGCCCGTAGAATTAGTGTTGCTCAATTCGGTCTCTTCCATTCCGTTTTGTTGGGTAAAATGTTTATCCTTGGCCGCAAACTTTCTTAGCTTGGTATTGCTTCGATTGTCTGCCTATTGGATATACCTTTCAACTCAATTTTGAATTGGCACCAACAAGAGTGAACGCATTTCACCGTTGTTAACGTGAATACCTTTATGTATGATGACAATAACTCTCAACTACTAGTGATTATATGTTGCTTCGTACTCAACCAATTGCGATTACTTGCTTTTTACTCATGTCATTATTGATGATGAGTTTTAATGCAAGTGCGTCTGTGGTTGTGTCATTTGGCAATTACGATATATGTCCTATCGATGCGGCAAATACGCAGGTAGTTTATGCCGATGCTGTAGAGCATAATGGATTGACACTAGAGACCAATGTTAACTCGACGTCGCACTGCTGTATGTCTGCTGTCCATGCATTGTATCCACCGTCTGCACTAAGCCAAAGCTTGCTTCTAACACCTTCTTACACTTTGGCGCTTATTGAAAGAGAGCTTTCTAACAAAACGAATATCCTCGTTCAATCCCTCTATAAGCCTCCAATCTCTTAACTTTTTTCTTTTTGTAATGTGAATCAAAGACCATGTATTCGGTTAGACCTAAGGTCTACCTGACTGGTGACGATATTAGAAAGTAATGTATAAAATCCGAATCGGATTTTTAAGAGAATGAGATTGAAATGAAAAAAATTATATTGTTAATCGCAACAGCCTTAATGAGCCTATCTGCTTATGCAGCACAATTTTCTGAAGGCAAACACTATACTGTCTTGGATACAGCGAAAGCCTCCTCCCCAACGGTAACAGAGTTCTTTTCATTCTATTGTCCACATTGTTACGGATTCGAACCCGTGATGGAAGGGTTGAAGGATGAGTTACCTGAGGGCGCCTCTTTCCAGAAGGTACACGTGTCTTTCATGGGCAACAATATGGCGGTTCCTATGGCAAAAGCTTACGCGACAATGGTAGCGTTGAAGGTTGAAGACCAGGTTGTGATGCCAATGTTCAAACAGATCCATGACTTCAAGAATACCCCGAGCAATGAAGCCGAACTTCGTCAAGTCTTTATCGATAATGGTGTTTCTGCTAAGAAGTTTGACTCTGCGTTTAATGGGTTTGCAGTAGATTCGATGCAGAAACGCTTTGATAAGCAGTTTAAAGCGACGGGTTTATCGGGCGTCCCCGGTGTGGTTGTGAACAACAAGTACATCGTTAAGTCAGATGGTATCGAAACCATTGCTGAGTACTATCAGCTTGTCAATTATCTGCTAGCGCTATAAAAATATTGACGGCTCAGGTCGAGATGCTTTGACAACACGAAGTAAGTTTGTGATCAACAGGGAGGTGAGGTCGCGGACTTATAAGGTGGGTCACATTCTGCTCTCCTAGCTCATTTATACTCTATGAAGAGATAAACAAAATGAGTAGGAGAGTATTATGAGATGGTCAGTCTTAGTTACTATCATTCTATTATTGTCAGGGTGCTGTAACGGCTCAGGTTCAGGACCAAGAGCCGCTATTGATACTGAGTCTAACCACCAAATCGCTATTGAACGTATTTCTTAACTTATTTCCGCTTAGAGTGATGGTTTATTTAGCCGAGACCGGGTAGGCAGTATCTGGTTGTCTTTCTAATGGAGCAAACGAAGTTAGCTTCAAGTCGTCCAATATTAATAGCACGCAGGGGACGATAATGGAGGCGAGTAATGTTGCTGTCATCAGTCCAAACGCAATGCTCGCAATGAGTGGAATTAAAAACTGAGCCTGAGTGCTACTTTCTGTAAGTAGAGGCAGCAGACCAGCAAATGTCGTTAATGATGTAATAAAAATCGCTCTGAATCGGTCATGAACGGCTTCTCTACACGCTTCTTTTAAATGTTGGCCTTTCGCCATATTTTCTTTAACAAAATTAACCAAAAGAATATTGTCATTAACGACGATACCAGCAAGGGTAGCGAATCCGACTAAACTCGGAATGGTGAGGTCTAGTCCCATACCTAGGTGCCCCCAAATAACACCGATCCACCCCATTGGTATTGCAAGCAGCACAGCAAAGGGCTGACTGAAGCTTTGGAATAGAAAAGCCAGAATTAGAAAGATACCAATCACACCGAGGGAAAAAAAGGTCAGTAGTGACGAACCAGTGTCAGCGCTCTCTTTGTCTTGTCCTTGAGAAACAAACGTGACATCAGGAAACTTTTTCTTTGAATTCGGTACAAACTCCCCATAGAACTTCTGCATAATTTCTCTGGAGTTTGCGATTCTGGTATTTACGTTACCCTGTACAGTAACGGTATTTAGCGAATTGATACGATTGATTCTCGAATAGGACTGTTGTTCCTGAAACTCTGCCACACTAGAGAGAGGTACCAATTTTCCATTCGAAGCGGTAACCGCGAGATCTTTTAGACCGTTTAAACTCGCCTGATAGGTGAATTCATCTACTCTGACGGTAATATCTAGAGTTTCGCCATTTTGGAATACGGAAAGGTTAGTAGCGCCTTTTACTGCACTTCTTAATGTCTGTGCAACTTGCGCTGCATTGATACCCACGACACCCGCTTCATCTTTTAGACTCACGTGGATCTCGGTTCGGCCATCACGTAGGTCATTCGAAAGGTTAAATACACCATCGAACCCTTTCAGCCACTTGATAAGAGAGCGGCTTACTTTGTTCAGTTCATCGAGAGAGCTACCTTGCACTCTAATATCAATACCGTTGCCAGCAATTCCGCGCTCTTTATCTGTGAATTTGAGTGAAACCACGTCTGCTGTTGATCCAACCTTCTTCTTCCAGTTTTGAATTAACGACTTTATGCTTTCTTGTCGGAACTGCGCCGCGAGTAAATCGGCGCTGACTGTCGCTAAATGAGGGCCTGATTCCTTGGCATCGATATTGGTATTGTACATGATTGTCGTGCTTTCAATTAAGGGCGGCGAATCTGGAAATTTGACGGCATATTCTTGATTGAGGTCAGTTAGTGCAGTGGAAACCTTGCTTACTACCATTTCGGTTTGATTCAGAAGGCTCCCTTGCGGTAATAAAATTCTGGCTTGTAAGGTATCGCTTTCTAGTGATGGCATCGCTTTAAATTTTAACCAACCCGCGGGAAAAGTAGCTGTTGAAATGAGCACAACCATTAACATTAACCCTAAGGTAAAGTAGGGGGCGTTCATGGCTTTGACTGAAATAGGGACAAATATCCTGTCTCTTATCCGTTCGAATGTTGTGAGGAATCGATCTCTGATCGGATTGGATTTGGTCTCAATATGACTATGGGCTAAATGAGAAGGTAGAATCAAAAATGCTTCAATAAGGCTGACCAGTAAAGTGATCAGAAGAATGATCGGTATATAGCGTAGTACTTCCCCAAGCTTGCCGCTTAAAAACATAAGCGGACCGATGACCATTAACGTTGTCGCAAAAGAGGCAATGACCCCAGGGAATACTTGTCTAGTGCCAACGATTGCTGCCTCGTAAGATGACATACCGGCTTGGCGTTTGGCTGCTATGTTTTCGGCGATGATTAATGAATCATCCATCAACAATCCGATCGCAACAATAAGACCGACCATGGTCATCATATTGATGGTATAGCCGAGTAAATGCATAACAAAGATAGAACCAAGAAATGAGACAGGTAAACCCATTGCAACCCAGAAACTAAAGCGGATATTGAAAAATGCCCACAACATCAAGAACGCAAGGGCTAGCCCTTGTATTCCGTTACTGGTCAATATACGAAGGCGTTCGTTAATGTTTACGCTGACATCTTGGGTGACCGTAAATTCAATGCCAGCGGCGGCCATATTTTGTTCACGCTTTATCAGTTTATCTAACGCTTCTTTTACTTTTATCGTGTCTTGAAAATAGGTCTTTGATACCTGTAATAAGGCCGCTTGTTGGCCGTTGAATAGAATTTTTTCTTCATCTAGTGCGAATTTTTGTTCAATCTTAGCGATGTCACCAAGCCGAATTTGGCTGCCTTTTTCACTGGTTTTGATGATTAAGTTTTTGAAATCCTCAACATGATTACTTTGATGGTTAAAACGGACACTTAGCGCTTCTAATTGATTGGTAAATACCCCTGCAGGGCTGTTGATATTTTGTTGCTCAACCAAGGTAGAAAGGTCAGAAATACTTAACCCATACTGTTTTAATTTCCAATCTGAAATACGGACCTCTATCTCTTGTTCAGAAAAACCAGAGACCACAACCTGAGCGATTAAAGGGCTGGCTTTGAGTCGATTTTTCACCTCTTGCGCATAGTAATAGAGATCTTGTTCAGACATATCGCCCGTTATCGCCACGCTGGCAACGTTTGCAGTTCGGTCCTGTTTGGTTACGGTAATCTGTTCCACTCGATCTGGGAAATCGCTGATAGCATTGACCTGTTGCTGGATATCTGCGGTGAGGACATCAATATCCTCACCAGTTGTTATTTCCGCGTTGGCGATAGCGATGTTTTCTCTCGCATCGCAAGTGAGCTCTTTGATCCCGTTGAGCTTATCCAGAGAGTCTTCTAATGGTGAACATACTTCCTCTAGCACCTCCATTGGCGATGCGCCTGGATAATTAATTCGAACTTCAATGTCTTTGGTTGGTGTGACGGGAAACGTATCTTTCTGTAATTTGGGCAACGCAAATGCGCCTAATAATAGTATGGTTATCATCAGCACATTTGCGCCAGTTGAATGCCGAGCAAAGAAGGCAATCATAACTTACTCCCCGTTTTTGGTTTTTTCCCAACAGAGAAACCAGTGATGTCATCCATCCATGCCACCATTTTTTTATCTGCTTGAGGTTTCAAAGGCATGCCTTTAACGGCAGGAGACAGCTTGCTCACCACAACGTTATCGTTTGGCAAGAGCCCATCTTTAATTACGGCGACTTGGTTCTGGATAAAAGCAACGGTGACCGATTTGACCTCTAGTTTTCCGTCGCTGTTTACGACATATACGTTTCCTTGATGGATAGCGTTTGCTGGAATTAATAGCTGATTTTTTAACACTGGGGCCTTTAATGTCACTTTCACAAATGTGTCTCGGATCAGAGGGGGTTTTTTACCGGGCTGCGCCTGCCCATAGGGGTTGTTGATACGGACCACAATACTTTGGCTTTGTGTTTGTGCGTCAATCTGCCCACCAGACCGGTCTACGGCCCCATTCCAAGCGATTATGCGATTACCTGCTTTTAGTTCGACGAGCGCTTCTAGCTCGTGATGCAGATCTCCACTCATGTTACTTTTATCGGCTGCTTGGTGCAGTGGCCGCATTTTTCCTAGTGCGAATTGCGCACTGACTTCTACCGCGTCTATGCCATCCGCACGAAGTAGAACCTCCCCTTTATTGACGTATTCAGCAATGCCGGCCACTTTTTCCGTTATACGAAGATCAAAAGGGGCGGAAATAGTAGTTTGTTGTAGATCTCGTTCTGCAAGGGCAAGCTGCATTTGCATGACTCGCTGTTCGGCCTGATTGATCACTATGCTGTTTTTCAGCGTTTGTAATTGTTGCTGATTACTCAATAGTTCTCGTGTCGCTCGGTCTTTTTCTGTTTTGGATATATGGCCTGTTTTGCTCAATTGCATAGAACGTTCATATTCTGATTGTTGAATTCTGTACTCTTCTGAAGCGATCTTTAAAGATGCTGAAATCGTTTTATCTCTTAGCTTGGCCACTTCGATTTCGGCATTCAGTTTTGCAACTTCAAGTTCGTAAACTGATGGGTCAACCTTCAATAACGGCGTCCCTTTGCTAATGATATTACCTTCTTGAAGGTTGCCAGATTCCCAGATAATGGTGCCATCCAATTCTGACTGGGCTTCCCATTCTAGTGCCGGTTTGGTATGCCCGTAACCGACAGCGACAGGTTGCAATTTTCGAGGAACAACCTTTAAAACCCGAACGACTTTTTTACTGGTAGATTGCGTTATCGCTGGTGGCTCTGCTTTCATTCCCGGAGCAAGAAATAAAAGAATCCCTCCCAGAATAAGTGGTGGAATAATGAGAACTCTTTGCTTCCAGTTGAACTGAGACATTTTACTTTCCTAATAATTAGTAAGTTATAATATTCTAATTAAAATTATAAAAAAAATCCCATATTTATCACATGGGATTTTAGTTTTTATGAAGAGCGACCTTGTCCTTTTCCTTTCCAACCTTGTCGATTGTTGTTACATGGCATTTTTTGATATTCATCTTGGTCAATGAGTTGATCTCCGTTGGTATCTAAATTTTCAAACATAGGGGCATTAGACATATTTCTTAATGCTCGACCTTCTGCTGTTTTTTGAGCGATTTGGTCTGCTCTAAAGAGGTTGAATTCGTCTAGGCTGACATTCCCATCTTGATTCTCATCCATTTGAATAAAGGTTGGCATCTGGTTGTTGGCCCTTGCCATTTTATTGCCTCTGCCAGCCGCGTTCACCCCAACAGCAATAGTCAAACTTAAAATGGCGATAGTTGAAAGCGCTAATTTACTGTTCATGATTCATACCTTATCTGTGTGTGTACCTTAATATTAATACTGTGAATGTATTTCTGTGTAAGTTAATGTAAATCAGTGTAAAGCATTGATATAAATATAATTGAGGATGATTTTCATTCCTATTTGTTATGGTGGATTATCTATTAACACTTTTTTCACATGATCTGATCTATGCTCAAAGAGATATAACGATAATTATAATAATGAGGTTTGGATGATGAGAGTAATTAATCGGTTAGTTTCTATATTGTGTATTGCTTTTAGCGCGCATTCATTCGCTGCCAATGATGCGGCTCCCGATTTTAACGTTGAGCTCGAAAGTCAACAAACTAGCCTAAAGGCTGTATCTGAAAGTAGCTGGGTGTACTTGGATTTTTGGGCGAGTTGGTGTGGCCCTTGTCGATATTCTTTTCCGTTTATGAATGAATTGCAAAGTGAATTCGGTGACAAAGGTTTGAAGGTCATCACTGTCAATGTTGACAGTGACCGGTTATTAGCCGAACAATTTTTACAAGATAACCCCGCGAATTTCACTGTTGTTTATGACCCTAAAGGTGAGATAGCGAGTGCCTATAAGGTACCAGCAATGCCAAGCAGTTATCTAATCAAAAACGGTGAAATTGTTGGCATGCATGTCGGTTTCAAAACCAGTGACCAGCAAGAGCTCAAGGAACAAATAAGCGTGTTAATTCAGCCTTAAGGAGCAAGAATGAAAAACGCCAAGATATTATTAATGCTGATAAGCATTAGCCTCATAGCGGCATGCAGTCAGTTAGGGGTACCTCCATGGGAAAAAGATCTTCTTGCCGATCCTCGAATGGAACTACAGGCAAATAAAATAGATAAAAGTTTTGATGATCATATCTATTTTAGTAAAGAAGCGACGAGTGGTGGCCGTGGTAGTGCGGCAGGAGGTTGTGGATGCAATTAATAAAAATAGGAAAAATTAGCAGTGTGCTTGCCGTCGCGAGTCAATTGCTAGTTAGCCCAAATACGCAAGCTAATGAGAACAGGTCAGACGCCGATTGGGACTATGACACGGCAATCTTATACTACGGAGAAGATTCAGGCAGAGTCATGGCTTCGGAAGGGATGTTTGGGGCGACGAGAACAAATGGCGATGGGCAGGTATTTAGCTCAAAACTGACAGTAGATGCATTAACTGGTGCGTCTCCTACTGGCGCGGTGGCGCAAAATGAGGCACAAACGTTTACAAGACCTTCTGGAAATGGCTCCTATGTTGTCGCCCCCGGTGATACCCCGCTAGACGACACTTTTCATGATACTCGTGTTCAACTTAATTTGGGTTGGAGCTCTCCAATAAATCGCGTTTGGGACTGGTCTACAGGGGTACATTTGAGCAAGGAGTATGATTATCTATCTCTGGGTGGAAATCTTGGCTTTACTCGCTCTCTGAATCAAAATAATACAGAGCTTACCATGGGGGTCGGTGGTTATTTCGATACACTTGAACCTGAAGGAGGCATACCTGTCGGTGGTTCAGAGATGGTCTACCGCAATGACTACTCATCCGATGCTGAGTTTAACGCGGCGTTTGATAATACTCGTCAGGATAGCAGTGAAACCAAAACGACAACGGAGTTAAATTTTGGTGTTAGCCAAGTCATCAATCGATGGTTAATAACGTCGTTAAATTATAATTATTCTAATGTAAGTGGTTACTTAACTGATCCATTTAAACTGGTTAGTGTGGTGGATGATACAGGTACCACGCAACAAAACTTGTATGAAAATCGCCCTGACTCACGCACGAAACACGTATTGTTTTGGCAGACGAAAGCGAATATCAGTGGGCAGGTATTAGATGTGAGTTATCGATACATGCTCGATGACTGGGAGATTGATTCACATACAATCGATGTGCGCTACAATTACAGGTTTAGCAATAATCACTATCTTGAACCTCATATTCGATTTTATACTCAATCTGCCGCCGATTTTTATTCGCCGTATCTCATGAGCACTGCTGCCTTGCCAGAATATATGAGTGCGGATTATCGATTGGGAGAGATGAACACTTATACTATTGGTTTTAAATATGGTTTACCAATAAATGATGACGAACTCGCATTTAGGCTAGAATATTACGTACAACAACCAAAAAATGCAGGGTTTGATGAACCCGGACAACTGGCCCAACATGACCTGTATCCAGAGATTAGCGCCATCATCGCCCAAGTTAATTATTCGTTTTAATCAGACCAAGGAAAAGTATGGTTGATAAGCCGTTAACGTTGAATTGGAAAGTTGACCACTGGCAGGGGGTTTTTCCTGCCATGGCGAGTCTCTGCGAGATACTGGTAGAACCGTGTGAGAAGAGACTAGCACAGCAGTTACTTAACTGTGCTGCAGAGATTACTCAGGGCATCGAATCTAAATTCAGCCGTTATAGAAAAGATAATCTCTGTTATCAGATTAACCGTAGTAACGGTGAACCGGTCGCGATAGATGGAGAAACATTTCGATTGCTCCAGTTTGCCGACACATGTTTTCAAATAAGCGATGGGATGTTCGACATTACCTCTGGTGTATTGAGGAAAGTGTGGACGTTTAACGGAGGTGATCAAATCCCATCAAAAGAACAAATAGAGCAGTTATTGCCATTTATCGGCTGGAATAAGGTCGAGTTTGATGAAAATCACGTCTGTATCCCAATAGGAATGGAGGTGGATTTTGGTGGTATCGGAAAAGAGTACGCCGTTGACAAAGTCGCTAATCAAATGATAGAGATGGCGACAAATACGTCGGTATTGGTTAATTTCGGTGGTGACCTAGCTATCAGCCAGCCCAAATCTTCGAATAAACCTTGGCTTATTGGTTTTGAACGGCCAATCGGTGATGACAGCCAAAAATCAATTAATCTTGTGCAGGGCGGCCTTGCAACCAGTGGTGATGCAAACCGATATCTTCTGAAAAATGGTGTCCGATATAGCCATATAGTCAGTCCTAAAACAGGTTGGCCAATAGAGCACGCTCCTTCGCAGGTCACGGTTGCCGGTAGCAATTGTATTCAGGCTGGATTAATTAGCACCATAGCGATGCTTCATGGTAAAGAAGCTAAATCTTTCCTTCAAGCGCAACAGGTGCCTTTTTGGATAATGGAATGAAGGCAATGGACATTCGCTAGACTGATTTCGAGCGATTTTTAGAGATATAGTCGACCGAATCACCCATATTCAGCCCATATTGTTCAGCTTTGATGCATTTCACAATCTGAACGTTTTCGATGGTTTCCAAATCGATATAACTCACATCACAGTATTGCCGTGTCGTCAGGTCATAAAAAGAGTATACGCGAGGCTTAGTTGTATCTTGAATGTTTCTGTTATCGACAATGGCCAGCTTGTCAGAGCTAAGCTCAACAACGGATCCAGCAGGATAAGAACCAACGCAGTCGATAAATCTTTTTACCAATATTTCGTCTAATTCTCCTTCGGCAGCCATTCTTCGAATAATTTCAAATGCCTTGGTATGGGTGAAGCTCTGTTTATAACAACGGGTTGCTGTTAGTGCATCAAATACGTCACAAATCGCGATGATTCGGCCGTTAATAGGGATGTCACTCTCTTCTAAACCCATTGGGTAGCCACTACCATTTAATTTTTCGTGGTGCAGAGCGGCAGTATTCAATGAGAGCTTAGAGACACCAGACGTTTGCCTAAGCCTTTTAATCGATTCGGTAACGTGGGATTTCATCACATCAAACTCTGCCGTAGTAAGGCGAGAGGGTTTATAGAGAATTCGGTCAGGAATATCAACTTTACCAATATCATGTAATATTGCGCCGATAGCCATATGCTGAATGACCTCTTCATCTAGTTTTAAGTATCGAGCGAACATGGCAGTCAGAGTAGCGACACCTATAGAGTGTTCTAATAGGTAGTGATCTTTGTCTCTTATGTTTTGCAAGCAACCGATAGCATTAGGGTTTTCGAACAAAGTATTAATATAGTTACGAGTCGTTTTTTTTACTTCGTCTATATCAATTTGCAGCCCATTTTGGATGTTTTCAAAGACCTTCCGCTGTACCTCTTTGGATTCATTAAGGATTTCTTGCGTTTTTTCTAAATGCTCAAACGCGCTCTTACTTTGGGCTGATTTTAGCGGGTTAGTAGACTTGGGGTATTTTCGTTTTGCTGGATCAACCAACACCTTGGTCACTCCAGATTTCTGAAGTTGTTCAAGAGCAGATTGGTTTCTAATCCAACTCGCATTACTTAAGCGGAAATTACTTTTTTGTTCTGTAATTTCAACGACATACATGCCTATTTTGAGTTCTGAAATTTTGATTTCATTATGCATTTATGAGTCGAAACCTATTTTAACTGGGGGCTAACCTAACTTTCTGATATGACGTAAGTATAATCATTTTTAATAAGAATTGAGTACTGCTTTTTATTTAGATTGTGAATAGTGCAGTGTTGGGTAATACAATGCTTGATTAGTAATCAATTTTTGTTGGTTCTTCATCCGATTTTTTCTTGACTAACTTCATCCAGAAATCGCATGCGGCTCTATCTGCGGTGGTAGGGTTACCCCACGCTCCACACAGATCAACAGGCTTGCCTGTTGATCTCAAAAACTGTCTACAGTTACCACAGGATTTATTCATCATACTTTTCTTTGTTGGTTGAAAACGACAACCAGAATATCGCTGCTTTTCATTGTGTTCATTGATGTAGATAGCGCTCTTGTTATTTTTTTAACATTGTAGGAATATCTGAGAACCTCAAGATAGGCTGCGCCTTTCTCTTGTGTCTCTGGTGGTAAAATAAGATTTGAGAAAATCGAGTAGAACCCGAAGTTTTTTGGATTCCGAAGCGCCAGGAGGAAAGACCCCATATACATTGATCGGTGCAAGGCTATAATCGTCTAATATCGTTTCCAATTTTCCTAGTTTAAGCCTTGGTGCGACATCGTAGAGTGGAATTCGACCCAGACCATGCCCACCTTCTACAAATGCCGTTCTTGCCGCTGCGTTGTTGGTAGAAATACTTCCTGCTGCTTTGACTCGAAATGAACGAGAGCCTTTCGTTATCTCTAAGGTTGTCGATGTTTGCTTATAGACAACCCATGTATGACCATCAAGTTCAGTTGGACTTTTTGGACGACCATATCGATTAAAGTAGTCTGGGGAGGCACACAAACAAGTGGGGAGCGTCGATAATTTAATGGCTTGTAATCCTGAATCCGGTAGAGGCGCGCCTCGAATCGCAAGATCGATGCCTTCTTGAATAATATTAATGACATCGTCAGATAACATGACATCTAAGTCTATCTTTGGAAATTGTTCTTTAAATTCGTTCAGTGCAGGGACGATTAATTGTAATCCCACGTTAACAGGGCAGGTAATCTTAATCAGCCCTTGTGGTTCGTTCTTAAAATTATCCATCTTCTGCTGTGCAAACTGCGCTTGCTCAGTGATGACTCTGCAGCTTTCGTAATACGCTTTCCCTGCCTCAGTAAGCGATATACTTCGCGTGGAACGGTTGAGAAGCTTCACGCCCAAGTTGTCTTCTAATTTTTTCATGTGGTAACTCACCACCGTTCTAGACAGTTCAACTTTCTTTGCGGCGGCACTAAAGCTACCTTGTTCTACAATATGGGTAAACACGACCATGCTTTTAAGCTGTTCAATCGATACGTTCATATTGGCATTAGCCTATTGTACTAATAATTGAACTAATGTAGTGCATAAAAGCCTCATTGTCTAAGTATCTTAGCGGTTATATAGTGGTGTTATATCCGATAGGGTCATCCAACAAACAAAATAAGAGAAAGTAATCATGACAAACACAACAGCAAAAAAAATACTGATGGTACTTACTTCGCACGCAGATCTTGGCAATACAGGTAAAAAAACAGGTTTTTGGGTAGAGGAGTTTGCTTCACCTTACTATGCGTTTTTAGATGCGGGAATTGAGATTACTTTGGCATCACCAGCGGGCGGACAACCACCGATTGACCCTAGTAGTGAATTAGAGGATTTTCAGACGGCGGCAACAAAACGTTTCGACGAAGACCAAGCGGGACAGCAGCGTCTTGCGAATACGCTGAAACTTGAAGATATGAATGAGTCAAATTTCGATGCGGTATTCTATCCAGGCGGTCACGGCCCGTTATGGGATTTGGTTGACGACGCCAACTCTGTGAAGTTAGTGGAATCCTTCTTAGCAAACAATAAGCCTGTAGCAGCGGTTTGCCACGCAACAGCGGTTCTGCTTAATGCAAAGGATTCTGAAGGCGAATATGTGGTGAAAGCAAAAGCGGTTACAGGATTTAGTAACACAGAAGAAGAAGCCGTTCAGCTTACAGATGTCGTTCCATTTTTACTGGAAGATGAGCTGAAAAACCGCGGTGCAGAATATCAAAAAGTAAGTGACTGGACTTCGTTTGTAGTCCAAGACGGACTTATCGTAACGGGTCAAAACCCGGCGAGCTCAGAGTCCGCGGCAGAAAAATTGTTGGGTATGTTATAACCATCTCGAATTGCACGTGATCAAAAATGCTAGAATAAAAGCCCTATTGATAATAGATCAATGGGGCTTTTATTTACGCGTTGAGTGTTAACGTTATACAACTAATTTATTTATACATTAAGAAGGAGTGCGGTATGAAATTTCTCTGGCTCAAACTACTTGTGACAATTGTTGTCTTTGCCGGGCTATTTGCCATGGTGTATGTAAAAGTTGCTAGCGGTAGTATGTAAATTTCGGTCATTTACCTATTTGGCAGTTAACCCTCAACAGTTCAAAATTTACTGGTTAGCTGACTTCACTCTTATCTTGTTATTCGCAACCTCGGTCTGATTTAGGCCGGTAATTGCTGCGATTCCTTCGCTTTTTTCTGGCATTTCAACAAATGCAAATCCTTTTGACAGCCCTGTCTCTTGATCTAACACTAAGTTGCACTGCTTTACTGTACCAAACGCAGAGAATAGGATACGAATTTCTTGTTCTGTGGTATTGCGAGCAAGGTTGCGCACTAAAAGTTTCATAGAAAACCTGTATTTTAAATTGTGTTTGGGATTGTCTCAGGTATTGCTAGGCTAACCAAGCTCTAATTGTCGATTTTACTTCCGTTTATCATAGTTTGACTTGAGTTTAAATCCATTCGAGCTATTGTCTTAATAATATCTAACTATTGTGAATTAAGAAGGTGCACCATGATAAAACTCAGAAAAATGCGAGATGATGAGTTTTTGGCCTATCGACAGTACTCAATGCTGGCGTATGGGAGAGACTTGGCGGAGAATTATGGCTACACGTTGAGTAAGGCATCGGATGTTGCGGATCATAAACTAAAAGAATGTTTTCCTGATGGTGTGGAAGCCAGCGATCATGAAATGTACTGTATTGAGTTTGGTGTTGAGTCAGCTGCCCAATTAGTTGGATATCTGTGGTACAAAATGATGCCGTCAGATAAAGCGGCCTTTATTTATGACTTCTATGTGTTCAAGGACTTCCGAGATTGCGGTATTGGAACACAGGTGTTGTCGGAATTAGAGACTCGCTTAATTGAAAACGGAATTGAGTTTCTTAATCTAAGAGTGGCGACGAATAATGAGCGTGCCCAAAAATTGTATCAAAAGTTGGCATTCAACGTAACCGGATACAATATGACCAAAAGGTTGACCAATGAATAGTGGAGAGAGTTTCGGTGTTTTATAGAGAAATTGACAGTGAAGTAAAGCTTGCGTTAGTACACAAATCATTTGCCCCGCGATACGCCGAATTGGCCAAAGATAATTTTGAATACCTTGAAGAATGGCTTGCTTGGCCACCTCATTGTAAAAGTAAGCTCGATTTTGAAGAATTTGTTCAGCGTTCTTTGCATGATTATGCCGATGGTAAATCCATGGTTTGCGGTATTTTTTATCGGAATGAATTGGTCGGAAATGCGAGCTTTAACTCCATTGCCCATCATCTGAAAAAAGTAGAGATAGGTTATTGGCTTGCCGAACCTTATCAAGGTAAAGGGATCATGGCGCGTGTATGCACAGCTCTTATAGAAATAGCGTTTGTAGAACTTGATATGCAGAAGGTACAGATTTCTGCCGCGACCGGAAATAAACCAAGCCGAGCAATTTGCGAACGATTGGGAATGACCCTTGAAGGCATAATCACGCAACAGGAATACCTTGGTGGTCGCCTTGTGGATCACGCCATTTATGCTTTACATAAAGAGAATCAATTGTGATTGAATTAGTGATATTTGATTGTGACGGGACGCTTGTTGATAGCGAGCTTTTGTGCAATCAAGCCCTAGAATATAAACTTGCGGAATTAGGTGTAGTCATTGCCGCTCAAGATTTGGTTGATAGGTTCCGTGGCGTTAAATTTAATGACATTCTTGCCACAATAGAAGCCCAACACTCAATGACGTTGCCCGAACATTTTGAGGTAAATTATCGAGAAAAGGTGAAAGCATTATTTTCGGAGTCATTGAAGGCAAACGAAGGGGTTAAAGAACTGCTTGAGAATGTTCAGTTACCGATATGTGTTGCCTCCTCTGCCCCTAGAGCGAAAATTGATCAGGCTTTGACAATAACTGGCCTGAAGACATTTTTTAATAACAATATTTTTAGTTGTTATGATATTGAGATTTGGAAGCCTCAGCCGGATATATTTTTGCATACTGCAAGACAAATGGGTTATAAACCAAAAAACTGTCTAGTCGTAGAAGATAGCCCTGTCGGGATCCAAGCGGCTCAAGCGGCTGGAATGAATGTCGTCCTATATGATCCCCATCAAATCCATGCTGATATAGATGTTGAATATCGCGTGTCATCAATGCACGACATCCGCGCATTATTGTCATAGGATGTTCCATTCTATAGAAAACTAAGTTTACGATTTGATCAATCGCATCTTAGATTTAAATAATATGCGCATTAGCACCACTAAGGATAATCAGTGCAGACATTTAACCATCGGGCTTGGCAAAACCCACAGAATTTTTTAATACTTACCTCTATTGTTATCACTATCGCCTTTTCGAGTTGGCAGGCATTGTTGAATAATTTTGTGGTGGAACGTGCAAATTTTGATGGTGCCGATATTGGTCTTCTTCAAAGTGTTCGAGAAATCCCAGGGTTTTTAGCCTTTACCGTCGTGTTTGTTCTTCTATTTATCCGTGAACAGAAATTCATGATTATTGCGTTGGCAATGTGTGGACTAGGCACTGCTGCAACGGGGTTTTTTCCATCTCTTGGCGGGTTACTGTTTACAACGTTAATGATGTCTATTGGGTTCCATTACTTTGAAACATTGAAGCAGTCACTCTCTTTACAATGGTTAACGAAGGCAGAAGCACCAGAGGTGTTAGGTAAGCTTATCTCTGTTAGCGCCTTTGCTTCACTTTTTACCTACGCAGCACTTTGGTTGGCGCTAGAACAGTTAAAGCTAGATTACATTTGGGTCTATCTTATCGCTGGTAGCGTCGCTTTTATGATCGCGTTGGTGCTTGCATTCGCCTTTCCAGCCTTTGAAACCCATACCCAACAGAATAAAAAGCTTGTCTTGAGAAAGCGATATTGGCTTTATTACGCTCTGACCTTTATGAGTGGCGCGAGGCGACAAATATTTACGGTATTCGCCGGATTTTTGATGGTAGAAAAATTTGGATATTCTGCAGCGGATATTACCTTACTCTTTCTCATTAACTACGCGTTCAACTGGTTATTTGCCAGAAAAATTGGGCGACTGATTGGCCGAGTTGGAGAACGAAAGGCGCTCGCGTTCGAATATATTGGTTTGATCGCCGTTTTTCTCGGCTACGCCTTTGTGGAAACAGCAGAGTGGGGCGCCGCTCTTTATGTCGTCGATCATCTATTTTTTGCCTTGGCCTTAGCCATTAGTACTTATTTTCAAAAGATTGCTGACCCAGCGGATATGGCGTCAACAGCTGGGGTCGCCTTCACTATAAATCACATCGCAGCAGTGGTTATTCCCGTTACTTTTGGTGTTATTTGGCTTGTTTCACCGGCGGCGGTTTTTCTATTGGGAGCGGGCATGGCGATTGTGTCGCTATTACTTGCGCTGAACGTACCCGAAAAACCAACGGAAGGTAACGAAGTCAGAGTACTGAGCTGGCGATAAATCGTCAAAGGATTCATAACATGCAGTTTTGCCCTAAATGTGGTTCAAAATCACTGATCATTCAATATGTGCCTACAAAGCTTTACACATGTAGTGAATGTTCATTCTCTCTGTTTCAGAATGTAGCGACGGCAGTGATGGTCGCAATTTGTTGCAAAGATGAGGTACTTATCGTGACTCGGGCAAGGAACCCAGGTTTAGGCATGTGGGATTTTCCCGGTGGATTTGTTGATCCTGATGAAACGTTAGAACAGGCGATTCTACGGGAGCTTCATGAAGAACTTGATCTTGAACTTGATTTAGGCGATGCGACATACGTTAGCTCTAACCCTAATACCTATCCATATAAAGAAATCACGTATAAAACGTGTGACACATTTTTTGTGGTAAAGCTTGATGAAAAACCCACTATGACACCGCAAGATGATGTGGCAGAGATCAATTGGATTGCGATTATGGATGTAGATCTTAATAATTTCGCTTTTGAATCGACAAAAATTGCGTTTAAACAGTTAATTGAGTTTAGAAGATAAAATAATCAGGCTATCCGCCTGATTATTTCCGTCACCAAAACAAAGAGTATTATTCATTATTAATGTTATTTTTCTTGAATAACATAGGCCAATTTTTATTCCCTTGAGCGATAAATTTCGGTACATCTTTAAGCCATTTATTTTGAATATCTCGATTGTAGTTTATATATAGCTTGCCATCGACTATCGTCCATTGTTCTGGATCACCAGAGGCAAAATCATTTTTTTCTGCTATTGCCCACGCACAGTAGCCACCATATTGTGGAGCGTACTTTGAAGGGTGTGCTCTAAACTTATCCATATTGCCTTTGCTAGAAAAATACCAATCAGCACCCATGTATTCTAGTTTGAACTGGCTTTTGCCCTTCATCGCTCTGTTGTGTGAGAAATAGGCGACGGTATCGTAACCATCTAAAGCTTTGTTGCTAAAGAATCCTGTATATACTGGCTCTTCAGCTTGTGTTGGTAGAGTGAACAACACGCTTGCAATCAGTATTAAAATACTCGATAACCATTTTCTCATTGTGACGTCCTTTGATAATTATTCGCAGTTAACAGAGTAGACAGATAAGGACGCGGAAATCTTTCACATAAATTAAGCAAATTTTTCTTTTTGTTTAGTATCGAGTTTAGTTAACGCACTTTTGTGATAGGGCGCTTGCATGCAGGGTGAGCCATCTTGATAGTTAACGGTTATTTCGTCTTTGTTTACTATTACATGGGTGAAACTGACCGTGTGGGCATCATCTCTATGCATACAGGGTGAAAGGCGGCCTTTATTGGGCTCGTGACTATGGTGGAAAGCGAGCCTAGATGCCGTGCTCTCGTCATTGGCATTGAAGCGGGTGAAAAGTTGTCTACGAGAGGTTCGTACATTATCGGCATCAACGGCGCTGGAAATGAGAGGAGGTAATGGCAACGTATCGACTAGTGTCTTGCCATCCCATTGAAGCGCTTTTACGTGGCCTTGATCTGAATTTAACTGTGCGTCAAATATAACCAAGGTGAATGGTGCATATTGGCTTAGGTTTAGTTTAGTGAAATCAGAGGTTAATGATTCTGCGCTGGAAAAATGAGCAAAAGACCGGACTAACTGTCCACGGCTAATTAACTCACCTTCAGGGATGTCTCCCTGATAAAAATTCAGAAGACATAGCGTCAGGCCAAGTTCATTGGTTGCGATCCAACTGCCTTGTCCAACAGGGTCCACTGGCATCAAAAAATTGACGTCAGATTCACTTTTAACTTGAGATGGTGGCCGCGCTTTCGCTCGACCTATTTGTTCATCTCTGTTGAAGAACACTTGGTAACCCGTTTTATCAAGAAGCCACGATGCCGTGCACATTAAGCTTGTCCTCTTAAATATGTCGCCGTAGCAGGAGCGTAGCCTAAATGCTCGTTAGTTTCTATGTCACAGTGCGTTGTAATCACTTTTATTATGGCTAAATGATGGATGGTATGACTAGAGACAAACAGTAACTCTCGCCTCAATGAAGAGGCCATTTCACACACTTTTTGAGTAGAGATAGTCGCTTCTGACAGGATGGTAATTGGGGCATCAAGTTGATCGGTTCTTAATGCATTTAACCATGCTTTAATCTCTTGCAGTTCCGAAATGCCCACAAGAAGGTCTGTTTCGACAGGGGCCCCACGACGGCGGTGATCGTAATCGACAACACCAATATCGGGCTGATTAACGAGTGCATAAAACATATCCAAAATATGCCTTAGGTGTTCACCTATCGAACTCTGTACATATGGCGTTGCTTTAAATGTGTAACTGTTATTATCAAGTAGTGCACATAAAGCCAAGCTCTGTTCTACTGCTTCTAAACTGCCAATAATAGATGGGCAAATAGATGTATTATTCATATTACGGCCTGCTTAATCCGTTGATGGGTATTGTTTAATAAGTTCATTTTCTTCTTTTAAGGCTTGAAACAAAGCACTCAGTTTGGGCGGTTTATGGCCGGCTTTTTTCTGTAAATACCCGATTTTGTAAAGAGAACGGTATTGGAAGAGTAGGGTTGAGAATATCTCTGACAATGTCGTTTTACTGTCCCAAATATGTGTGGCTTCGCTACTTGCACCATTGATCTCAATGATCTGTAGTTCTTCTCCTGCCATTAAGCTTTCGATGTTTTTAAATTTGATATCCAGCCGCCCGTAGTGAAAACCATCGAAGTCGTCGAATATCGCATCCAATTGCTCAGTTAGTGCAGGTGTAATAAATTGATTACCGTTTTTGAAGATACTGCCGCGGCTATGGCTGCCTGCAAACGCCAGTCTGAACTCTAAGCCTTTAGGTAGAACCCAATCGAGTTTCTGCTGATGCCTCTCTTCGTAGATTTCTGCCAACTGTCCTGCTCTTGGATCGTCATGAATCAGTTGCTGTAACGTTTTTATACCATCGCCTTCTATATAGGGTGCGTATTTTAACGTAATTGAGAAAACCTGACCTTTGGTTTCGCCAGGGTAACGCATATAGAAAACACCGACTTCAGCATCATAATCAGATTTTTTTTGTAACAGATAATCAGCACCTGTTGGGAAGCGTTGAATATAGTCAACCAACTGTTTTTTATTGTGAACTAACCTGACACCAGCCCCTCGGCAACCTTTATCTGGTTTGGCGACGACCGGAAACGTCAATTTTTCGGATTCCATTGCATCAAGTGCATCTTGTATCTGAATGGCGATAGATTGATTGTTTTTCCTAAGGGTACAGAAAGGTAGAATCCATTGCTTTGCTTCTTTACCTGCTAGGTTAAGGATATCTTTCTTCGATTCACCTACCATCCCGCTTAACCAGATGGATGGGTTGGCGATCAATGGCAAACCAACGCTTCGATATTTAAGGCTATGCCATAAGCTTTGAATAACAACGGGTGTATAGAAAAACCACGTTGGCCAAAATTCATATCGAGAAACGGCCGGACCAGATTTGTCCATTTCCGGCATACCTAGCCGAGACTCTATAGACTGTCCTTTGTTCAGAGGGAGAACGTTGTCCTGTTTTATTTGACCAGTTGGTTCTGGCTGATTGAGTGGGCTCAAATGGAGGCTCCTTTCCCGTGAGTATTCATTCTTTTTCTTGATGTTCGATTGATTAACCATAAAACGACGAAGGCACATGGTGCGATAACCCATTTCCACTGACTGTCACTTAGCCAACTGATTGAACCAAGTTGGTAGATACAGAAGAATATGAATGCGGTCCAAATGGCAGTGGCTAATAATACCGCGCCCATAAAATGATAAAACTTGATGCCAAACAAACCGCTTAAAGTGAAGCCTATCGTTCTTAGTCCGGGGATAAAGCGAATAATGGCAATGTTTAAAAGAGGGCGGTGTTTGAGCCGTGATCTGACAATACGCATCCCTCTGTTTTTTAATAAGCGATATCTCAACCCCCGCCATTTCGCGGCCAGCACACCGGCGCCATACAAAGCCATATCTCCGGTCGCGATACCGATAAAAATAGCGATTAAAGCAATAGCAGGAGAGACGGACTGGTCAGCAGCCAATAGTGCAGCGGTGATGATGGCGAGATCTTCTAACAGGTAAGAGAGCAATATAATGGAGACAGCGATCTCTAAAACGGTAAGGTTTCCCGATACAGCCAATCCTTGCGTGAGCCAATCTGTCATTTCTTTCCTATTAAAAATAAGTGATTACCATTACAAGACCTTTAAAGAATAGGATTTATTTCACAATAGTTAGAATAAAAATAACAAAATAAAAAAACGGCCATCCTAGGATGGCCGTTTTCGTTAATACAAAAAAGAATCGTGTTAAAAGGTGAACCCAGCACGAAGAATGAGCGACAAGCTGAATGGCGCTTCGTACAGATCATCGTTAAAGGTGTCGATCTGACCTTCTATGGCAGAAAATGCACCATTAGATGATTGATAACTAAAACCAACGGCTTCGAATATTCCCACACCGTTGATTTGCTTAGGACCAAAATCACCGTAGTTGTAGCTCAACCCTAATTTGCCGTACACGTCTATTTGCTGAGTGATGCCATAGGCGAAAACACCAGCGGCGCGAGTGGAGTAATAATCTACGTCTACGCCACTATTGCTACCACCAAAATAAACGGTGTTAGATATTTTATCTACTCCGCCGTTCACACCCCATTTGAACTGTCTGGAGTCGCCAAAGGGTTTTAAAAAAGTGTAGTCAACGCCATAGACGTGGCCAGTGGTTCGATCATCTGCTTCACCTAGGCCTTCGTATTCTGGTTGTTGGGTAACCCACCCACCACGAACGCCTAATTGGTGCTGAGCTGAAGAGTCAGAAGGTGCTTCATCTGCTAATGCGAAGAAGGGCAGGGATATTAACGCAAGCGGTAATAAAGAGATTCCTTTCATAAATAGCCTATTGTTTTTGTTGATATCTTATTGGAGTAATAGATACATACTATATATTTAAAATAGCTTAAATATTGACGTTTACCGCAATTTTCTCAATTTTGAAGAAGATATAGTCGCACTAAATGGAACTATTGGATTACAGGATGCTTTACGATGCAGATAAAGACATTCGGCTACGATAGTTCGAATATCGTAGCCGAATGGAAGTGGAGATAAATTTTGATTTTAAGCCGTGTTAGTTGAACGAATTAACGAGTTCTACGGCTTCCTTAGTTAAACGGCCTATTTCTTCCCATTGACCTTCGTCGATGAGTTTTTTGTCTACCATCCAACTACCGCCGCACGCAATCACTCTCGGAATGGCAAGGTAATCGTTGATGTTCTTTGAGTTGATGCCGCCAGTAGGCATTATTTCAATATCGGTGTACGGAGCAAGCAACGATTTCACCATGGCAATACCACCAGAGGCTTCGGCTGGGAAAAACTTGAGGGTTTTTAGACCCATCTCTAATGCCGCTTCTACGGTGCTTGGGTTATTGACGCCTGGTACAATATCGATACCCAGTTCCTGACACGCTTTTACTGTGTTCGGGTTGAAGCCCGGAGAGACAATGAAGGTTGCTCCGGCCTCTTTTGCTGCCATTGCTTGCTCTTTGTTTAGAATGGTACCTGCGCCGATCAGCATGTCTGGTTGTGCTTCTCTCAGTAAGCGGATAGCCTCGACGGCGGCATCCGATCGAAAGGTGATCTCTGCGACGGGTAAACCATTCTCTGCTAGCGCTTTGCCTAAAGGAACGATGTCCTCTGCCCTATCTATCGCGATAACGGGGATAACTTTAAGTTCCTTCAGTTTATCTATTGTTGTGCTCATTAAATTGTCCTATTTGGTTAGACTGAAGGATCAGTCGGTTTGTGAAATTGGTTCGTTATAGCTTGAGTTGCGAACAATGGCACAATTGCGCCCTTGCTCTGTATTACAGCGCCAGCAAGTTGATGGCCACGTAAACAACACTCTTCTGGTTTGATACCCGTTAAGTGACCGCTTAAATAGCCCGCGTTAAAGGAGTCACCTGCTGATGTGGTATCGATAACCGTTTCGATTGGTGTTGTTGCTACCAATATTGCTTCGCTGCCCGTTTGGCAGAAATCTTTAAATAGACAACCTTCCGAGCCCAACTTTATAACCGCTTTTTTAACGCCTGCTTTCTCTAGACGAATCAATGCATCTTCGGGAGAGTCGTCTTCCCAAATCGCTTGCTCATCGTCAAAAGTCACGAGGGCAAGGTCGCAAAATGAGAGCAGTTCTGAATAGGTATCTTTAACCGTTTTCCAATCTTCATTTTGTGGCCAAAGTGCAGGTCTGAAATTGGAATCAAAGGCGATCTCTACTCCTTTGGTTGCCAGCGTTTTTAACAGCGCCAACAAGCTGGTCCTATCTTGATCAGAGAGAATAGCTAAGCTGATGCCGCTTAAATAAACCATGTTCATGGCTTCAAGTTCCGTTGCCAGTGACGGGAAATCCGAGTGTTGCAGCATATAGCGAGCAGCGGATTGATTGCGCCAGTAGAGAAAAGTGCGTTCTCCTTGGTCATCGAGTTGAATAAGATACAGTCCTGGTTGCCTTGTTTTGTCCTTTAGCACAAACTGTGTATTGATGCCTTCCTCTTGCCAGCGGTGAACCATGCCTTCGCTTAATGGGTCAATACCCATTGCGGTGACATAGTTGATCTGAATGTGTTGTTTTGCCGCACGCGCTAGGTATACAGCGGAGTTGAGGCTGTCACCACCAAACGTTTGCCACATATCGCCGAACGGTTTTCCGTTCAGCTCGATCATGCACTCTCCGATAATGGCGATTTTTTTCATACTGTCAGTTTTGCTCATAATGCTATTGTGCTCCTTTAAAGAAGTTCGCGGCGTTACCAAAGCTGATGTTTTCTATCAGCGGTTTTAGCAATGAGTCGTCATTTGGAGCCTCACCATTTTCAACCCAGCGACCGACCATCTCACACAGAATACGGCGAAAATACTCGTGCCGGGTGTAAGAAAGGAAGCTGCGTGAATCTGTCAGCATGCCAACAAATTGGCTAAGTAGACCAAGTTGAGCCAATTGCTCAATTTGACGCTGCATGCCATCTTTTTGATCGTTGAACCACCAGCCTGATCCGAACTGAACTTTACCTGCGATCCCCCCCCCTTGGAAGTTACCGATCATGGTTGCCATCATTTCGTTGTCTCTAGGGTTTAGGCAATAAAGGATCGTTTTAGGTAGCTCATCGGTTTTGTCCATTTCATCAAGTATGGAAGAAAGCTCATACGCGAAGGTACGGTCACTAATGGAGTCAAAACCAGTATCTGGGCCAAGCAGTTTGAACATGCGTGTGCTGTTGTTACGCTGCGCGCCAATATGCATCTGCATCACCCAACCAAGCTTGGTGTACTGCTTACCCAACCAAACCTGCACTGCGGTACTAAATTGTGCGATTTCTAAATCATTCAGGGTTTCGCCATTCAGGCGGCGTGCCATCAGTTTGTCGAGATCGGTTTCAGAAGGAATAGCCGCATAGCGGACGACTTCGATTCCGTGATCGGCGGCTCGACACCCGTGTAAATCGAAGTGTTTTAAGCGGATAGAAAGTGCCGTTAATAGATCGTCGAAGCAGCGAATTTCTGTATCGGCAGACTCACCAAGGGCCTGCATATAATGGGCAAATCCTTCGAGTTCGATTTTAAATGCTTTGTCTGGTCGCCAGCTCGGCAGAACCTCTATGTCGAAGCTGTCATCATTGGCGATAATGGCGTGGTGTGCCAATGAGTCGATAGGGTCATCGGTGGTTCCTGCCATGCGAACATTCATCTGTTTCATGATACCGCGAGCACTGAATTCCGGTGTCGCGAGCAGTTCATTACAATGGCTCCAAATCCCGTCTGCGGTTTTTGGCCCGAATAGCTTGCCAGTAATGCCAAATGGGCGACGGAGCTCTAAATGTGTCCAATGATAAAGTGGATTACCGAGGCATTGAGGCACGGTTTTAGCCCATGCCATATATTTTTCTAAATCGGTACTATTACCGGTGATCAATTGCTCGGCGACACCAGCACTTCTCATACCACGCCACTTGTAGTGGTCGCCTTCGAGCCAGATTTGACCTAGGTTATCGAAGCGACGATCTTGCGCTATCTCTTGAGGATTAAGATGGCAGTGATAATCATATATTGGCTGATCTTTTGCGTATTCGTGATAAAGGCGCTTTGCTGTTTCTGTTGTGAGCAGAAAATCGTCACACATAAAGTCTTTCATTATTTTCTCCCTACAAGGCCGCTACAGCGCCTTTGGCTCCTAGTGTAATAAGTTGGTTATACGCCTCTTCTATTGCTTTCACAAACTGGCTATTGCTCGCTAATTCCGGCGCAAAGATGGAGTCTATCGTCATCAATGCCTTTACGACTGAAGTATTGCGGCCGTGCTTATCGCAGAGAGTGCGCAGTTCAGTTGCTAGTGGATCGAGTACTTCAATAGGCTGTTCATTTTCATCAATACCAGAGGCGTAGCGCATCCAACCAGCAATACCCATTGCTAAATGTTTGTAATTGGTACCAGCTTCTAGATGAGACATGACGGAGTTAAGCATGCGCGGAGGTAGCTTCTGGCTTCCGTCCATCGCTATCTGCCATGTTCGGTGCTTCAAACTGGGGTTGGTAAATCGGTTGATTAAAAGCTCTGCATAGGCCTTTAGGTTTGCACCCTCTGGCATGCATAACGTTGGCGCTTGCTCTTCAAGCATTAAATGAAACGCCGCTTTTTTGAAGGCAGGATCGGTCATTGTGTCTGAGATATGATCGTATCCACCTAGGTAACCTAGATAGGCGAGGAACGAGTGGCTACCGTTCAGCATGCGCAGTTTCATCTCCTCAAAAGGGATGACATCTTCTACAAACTCGGCTCCGGCTAGGTTCCAATTCGGTCGGCCAGCAACAAAGTTGTCTTCAATTACCCATTGGCGAAATGGTTCACAGGCGATACCACAAGGATCACTGACACCCAATAACTCGGCTATCTCTGCTAATGTATCTTCTGTGGCAGCGGGAACAATTCTGTCGACCATCGTGCATGGAAAAGTAACATTAGACTCAATCCATTGCGCTAGTTCTTGGTCTAACAGTTGTACGTAACCCATTACCGCAGCGCGAGCAACATGGCCATTTTCTTGCACATTATCGCATGACATGACGGTAAAAGGCGTTAAATCTCTATCACGACGGAGGCGGAGTGCTTCTACAATGTAGCCAATCGCGGATCGTGGCGTGCTTGGGTTTGCTAAGTCGTGGATAATAAGCGGATTGCTCTTATCTAGAACACCTGTAGCGGGATCCGAACAGTAGCCTTTTTCCGTAATCGTCATAGAGACAATGGCGACCTGTGGCTCGGCCATTTTTTCTAATACGGCTTGCGCTCCGTCAAAAGTAGAATGCAAAGATTCGACTACGGAACCAATGACTTTAACGTCTATCTTGTCGGCGCCTTTCTCGGCTACCGTATAAAGATGATCCTGTTCTCTAAGTTGTTTGATTAGCGCTTCACCACCAAACAGGTTTACTTCGCAATAGCCCCAATCACTCGCGGATATCCCCGCTATTTCGTCAGTAAAAAGCGCTTGGTGAGCGCGGTGAAACGCCCCAAAACCTAAATGCACTATCTTGGTTTTTAGTCGACTACGGTCGTAACTTGGTGTCACTAAACCTGCATTAAGTATGGTGTTTGAAATATTATTTGTCATGGTTAGCGGTCCTTATTTCGTCTCTGCAAGTGATAGTGAATCACCATTTTTGTATGTTTTGCCATTGATGAGCAATTCGCGGTTTTCGCATTGTGCCAATTTGATAACGAATGCCTTATATGCAGGCTCAAATTCACCCGTTGATTGAATATTAAGCGCGACAGTTGTTTGGCTACATACCATGTTAATCGTTAGTGTTAGGAAGCCATTGTCTTTGTAATTGTGGCTTTCACCGTCATCATCAAAAATAGTCAGCGTGATTTCACCGCAGCCTTTAAGCGGGAACACTTCAAGGTTTCTCTTCGTATCTTTGCTATGCGCACTATGAGCCACACGTTCACTGGTCGGTAAGACCGACCCCGCTTTAACCATTAGAGGTAGTGTTTCAAGTGGTGCTGGTACAACAATACTCTGACCACCGCTAAACCATTGACCCGAATAAAAGTCGTACCAACCTTTACCATTATTCGGTAAGTAGATCTCCCTTTCTCTTTGGCCTTGCTCGACGACTGAGGCAACCAAAAGGTCTTTGCCCAATAGGAAGTCGTCGCACTCTTCAAAGGTGTGGGGATCGTTTTCGTGGTCTAAGAAGGTAGGGCGCATAATAGGCTCATCTTCACTGTGCGCTTGCCATAATAGGTTATACAAGTAAGGCATAATGCGGTAACGAAGCGCCATCGCATCACGAATAATTGGTGTGACCTCTGGGTACATCCACGGTTCATTAACGCTCCCATCGTCGTTCCATGAGTGAATGGTAAAACGAGGGTGCATGACACCGTTTTGCACCCAACGTGCAAATAGCTCGGGATCCGGTCTCTCTCCAGAAAAGCCACCAACATCGTGGCCTAAGTTATACAGACCCGATAAGCTCATGCCTAAACCCATGCGAATGTTGTATTTTAAGCTCGTCCAGTTGGTGCGATTGTCGCCACTCCATGTCTGTACATAACGGTTCATCCCGGGACAGCCAGAACGAGATATTAAATATGGTCGAACGTCAGGCGCATAGTCTACCTGTGCTTCATAAGATGCACGCATCATCAACAATGGCTGAAGAGGGCGAATTAAGCTGACAGGAATCGTTTGACCAAAACCGAAACAGCGAGCACCTTTGTCCCAAATCTCGTATTCGTTGTTATCGTTCCATGTGGAATCGATCCCTTTTTCGAGTAGCTGTTCTTTAACGTTATCTTGCCACCATTTAATGGTATCTGGATTGGTGAAGTCTAGGTGAGAACCATCGGCGTCCCAGAAAACGGACTTCTCTGGCTCATCATGTTCTGAATCAAGAATAAACAAACCTTTCTCTTGGGCTTCGGCAAATCTTGGGTGGTCATGTAGCAAACACGGCTTAATGTTAGCGGCTAATTTTATGCCTGCATTATGGAATACATCTGCCATCGCATTAGGGTTTGGTACTTTGTCGTTGTTCCAATTGAAGACATACCGGGTATTACCAATGGAGGTATAACCAGAAGATAATTGGAATGAGTCACATGGGATAGCGTGCGTTTCACATTTGTCGACAAACCCTTCTAACAGTTCTTGCGCATTTGGTGCATCGGTATATTGCATGGTTGAACCGCTGTAACCTAAGCTCCAACGAGGGCCAAACGCAGTGCCTCCTGTCAATCGAACAAACTTCTTAGACACATTAGCAACCGTTTTACCTAGCATGAAATAGAAATCTAAATCGCCGTCTTCGGCGCGATAACTGCGGTACTTAACGTGATAATTGTCTAGCTCATTACCTAGATCGAACCAGCAACTGGCCAGATTGTCGTAATAAAGGCCAAAGCTCACGGCCTCTTCTTGATTTGTTACGCGAGTAATATAAAACGGGATGTGCTTGTAAAGTGGATCGGTAGCGCTAGCGTCGTATCCCATGGCATCTAGATTACGCATTTCAAAGCGACGTCCAGAGCGATTTAGGTCACCTGATTTCTCACCGAGGCCGTAATATTGGTCTGACAGGTTACGGTTCATAAAGTGCGCCACACCGTTTTCGGATACGCCTAGTTGGTACGCCCCTGTTTTACGGTCGGTTGCCAATGGTAGCCATTGGTCCTCTTTTTTATATTCCCATTCCATCCACAAGGGCTGATGGATAGAAAGCCGTAGTGCCTCTGTTTCAATTCTAAATACGCCGTCATCTTGTTGTGTTAGATAACTTGGGCAGCTAAATCCCTCGGTTGAATACTTATCTCGCCCTTCCCACGGCACATCTTTTTGCCCTGGAGCAATAGACCAAGTCTTATCGAGACGAAGTTCACCTTTGTTCTTAAACATCACTCGAATGATGTCTTGTTCAAGTACGAAAATATGTAGTTGGTGACGACCGTCGCACTCGATGTCAATGCGATTTCTATCTTGCGACAAACAATTTTCTTGTTGCAAAAAGCGCCACTGTTTTACTGTTTTCATAGAGGGTTTCCTTTAACAATTGGGATAGGGCGGGGGTTGCCGCCCGTTTATATTAGTAACCTAGGAAAACTTGAGGGAGAGTCAAGCTAAGCTGAGGTATAAATGTCACAAGCATAAGAGCAAGGATAAGCACGGCGTAGAATGGCAATAGAGGCTTAACGACCTTATCGATTCTCACTTTCGCAACCGAGCAACCAATGAACAGTGCGCTACCTACAGGTGGTGTACAAATACCGATACATAGGTTAAATGTCATCATGATACCGAAATGCACCGGGTCCATACCCAGATCCATCGCGATAGGAAGGAAGATAGGCGTAAAGATAAGTAGTGCGGGTGTCATATCCATAAATACACCAATAATCAGTAAGATGACATTGATGATGAGCAGAATAATAATTGGATTTTCAGATACGGCTAGCAATGCATCACTGATCATGTAAGGGATATCAGCGTTCGCCATTGCCCATGACATTCCCATCGAAGCGCCAATCAGTAATAAAACAATTGAGGTGGTGACGACGGATTCAAGGATAATACTTGGTAATTGTTTTATGGATATCTCACGATAGAATACAAACGCCAATATCAAGGTATACACAACCGCAATTGCAGAGGCTTCGGTTGCGGTAAAGATACCACCGATGATACCGCCCATAATGACAATAATGAGGCCTAGGCTTGGTAGTGCATCGAGTGTTCTTTTGACGACTTCTGATGTGGAAGGTTTCGCTGATACAGGATAACCGCGTCTTTTAGCGATAAAACCAGCAACCAACATAAGCGATAGCCCCATTATCATTCCAGGGATATAGCCAGCAAGGAACAGTGCCCCAATAGAGGTGCCACCAGATATTAGTGAGTAGACGATAAAGGTGTTACTTGGTGGGATCAGTAATCCAGTTGGACAGGAGGTGATGTTAACCGCAGCAGAGAACGCAGGGTCGTAACCTTCTTTCTTCTGAAGTGGAGACATGGTGCCGCCTACTGCTGCTGCAGAAGCAACGGCGGATCCAGAAATAGCCCCAAACATCATATTAGCAATGACGTTCACGTGCGCGAGTGATCCGGGTAAACGACCACCCAACACCTTCGCAAATTCAATTAATCGTATGGCTATTCCGCCCTGGTTCATAATGTTACCCGCTAAAATAAAGAACGGGATAGCGAGTAAGGCGAAACTGTCTAGGCCAGAGGCCATTTTTTGAGATATAACCGCAATAGCGGCGTCAAAAGGTAGTTGCAATAAAATCGTGAGTAGTGATGCGACCCCGATGGCGAAAGATATAGGCACTCCAATTCCTAAGAAGAGGAAGAAACTACCAAATAATACAATGATGACCTGCCATTCCATTAGGCTTCTCCTGATATAAGTGTGAGTTAGCCGTTGACAGGCTTTTTGATAAGAGACAAGTTGTGATGAAAGTCTTCAAGAAGATAGATCACCATAAAAAATCCAGACATAGGTATTGCGGCATAGATAAGCCCCATTTCAATGCCTAATGCTGGAGAAATTTGACCCGTCGATAAAGTTTTCAACATGAGTGAACCCCCGCCATAAATCATAATGACACCAGAAAAGATAAGACTGATGATATTGATGACTAAATGAAGACGCGCCTGTTTTGATGGTTCGTGTTCCAATTTCATCGAGAGCAGATCGATAGCGAGGTGGCGCTTTTTACCCAAGGTATAAGCCGCACCCATTAACCCGACCCAAATAAACAAGAAGCGTGCGACTTCATCTGTCATCGTGCTCGGGGCATTAAGCACATATCGAGAAAAAACCTGCCAAACTACGCACATCACCAAGAAACTACTGAGTGATATACAGAATATAGACAGAGATTTATCCATCACTGAGATTAGCTTTTTCATTATCCCTTCCAAATTAATATTTTAAGTGATTGTATCTTTACCGCGTTGATCACTGCCGATTACTCATTCATGAGTTGATTAAGAAGCAAAACCATATAACGAACAAAATATTTTCCGGATTATATGCGGATAACAGTTCAGGCCAAGAGAGCTGGATCACATATAATTGGTCCGGCCAATTTGATCTAATTTGTTTGTGATGTAGGTCAAGTTGTCGGTTAATTTTGTTTGAATTAGTAAAGATGTTGGGCCAAATTGTCGAGGCAATAACGTGGACGTACAAAAAGTCGACTATAAAAGTAAACGAAATAAGCAACCTTACCCGGTTCAATACTCATAAATATGAGAAAATGGAGAATATTATGTTTGGGAATAAAACTGCTGTTGCAACATTTATCGCTTGTGCGGTTGCAGCAACTGCCTCTCTACCAACTTATGCAGCAACGACACTTAAACTAAGTCATAACCAAGACAGAACTCACCCTGTTCACAAATCTATGCAGTTCATGGCTGATGAAGTGAAAAAATTGACGGATGGAGAAGTGAAGATCCGCATCTATCCAAATGGTCAATTAGGTACCCAACGTGAATCAATGGAGCTACTGCAAAATGGTGCACTAGACATGGTCAAGTCGAATGCAAGTGAAATGGAGTCGTTCGAACCTGCATACGGCGCATTCAATATTCCTTACATTTTCCGCGACCGTGACCACTATTATCGCGCAATGGAAGGTGAAGTAGGACAAAAGATCCTCGCGACTTCTTACGATAAAGGGTTTATTGGTCTGACATATTATGATGGTGGCTCACGTAGCTTCTATGCAAACAAAGAAATCAAGAGTCCTGCCGACCTGGCTGGCTTGAAAATTCGTGTTCAACCAAGTCCTACCGCAGTCAATATGATCAAGCTTATGGGTGGCTCGCCAACGCCTTTAGCTTATGGCGAACTTTATACCGCGCTGCAACAAGGTGTTGTAGATGGAGCCGAGAACAACCCGACAGCACTGACGAATTCTCGCCATGGTGAAGTTGCCAAAGTGTACAGCCTAGACGAGCACACAATGATCCCTGATGTGTTACTTATTTCCTCTACATCGTGGGATAAATTGTCAAAAGAAGAGCAAGCCGCTGTGAAAAAAGCCGCTAACGATTCTATGGGCTACCACAAAATTATCTGGAAAGAGATGACAGATGCAGCTGTAGAGAAAGCGAAATCATCAATGGGTGTGAAAGTGGTTGCTGTTGAAAAACAACCGTTTATCGATGCTGTAAAACCAATGCATGATGACGCACTGAAAAACCCAGCAATTGCAGAGTACGTGAAAGGTATCGACGCCTTAGCGAAGTAATATCTACGAGGGGCTCTATTGAGCCCCTTTATTGAGAAAGTAGCTTTAAAGAGGTTATATTTCTTTCTTTGTGTGGCTAGGCAAAGGAAAACATATAGGTTTTTGTTTTTAACGTGGTACCTGACATACCAATTTATTGAGCATTCAATAATTACTGATATGATGTCAGGCCAAAGTTCTCTGAGTGAAATTCGAACAATAGGTTTGATGTAGAAATGATAATTACTAAGCGCCTATATCAGCAGATAGGCTTAAAACTAAAAGATAAAATATCCGCAGGCGAGTTTAAGGTTGGGGATAAGCTCCCGCCCGAAAGAGAGATTGCCGAGCAGATGGAAGTTAGTCGTTCCGTGATCAGAGAATCTCTCATCATGTTAGAGCTGCAAAATATAGTCAAAGTACGCAAAGGCTCTGGTGTCTTCGTCGTTAATACACCAGATGATGCTCAAAAGCTGATGAAAGAGCAGCATAAAATAGAGACCGATGCCGAAGATGACGATGATGTCGGTCCATTTGAAATGCTACAGGCTCGCCAATTTCTAGAAAGTCGAATAGCTGAGTTTGCAGCAGGTCAAGTGACAAAAAATGACATCTCGAAGCTACGAGCAGCACTGGATATGGAACGCAAGCATCTAGATGATAATTGTCTCGACTATGACGGTGACGAAATGTTCCACATTGCTATCGCAGAAGCGACACAAAATAGCGTGCTTTGCGACATGGTAAAAGAGCTGTGGGTACGTCGTGAAAAAAGTTCGATGTGGCGTCAACTGCATGAACGTATTTCTGATCAAGACTACCGCAGACGTTGGTTAGCGGATCATGAAAAAATCTATATGGCTCTTGTACGCAAAGACCCAACGGCGGCCCGTGAAGCCATGTGGCTTCATCTAGAAAACGTAAAAGAAACGCTCTTTGAGTTATCGGATGTAGATGATCCTAAGTTTGATGGATTTCTATTTAGCTCTTATCCGGTGACGTCGTAAAACGATAAAAAGGTAGCAGGTATTCGTGTTCGGCACGGACTTTGGTTTGGTATTAAAGCTCAGAATTTTGAAAGGTGAAAGTTATGGAACAGACGTGGCGTTGGTATGGACCAAATGATCTCGTATCGCTAAATGATATTCGTCAAGCTGGTGCAACGGGAGTAGTAACGGCATTGCACCATATCCCTAATGGGGAAGTTTGGAGTATTGAAGAGATACAAAAGCGTAAAACGTTGTTAGAAAAAAACAGTCTTACATGGTCTGTCGTGGAGAGTGTTCCTGTTCATGAAGAGATAAAAACTCGGACGGGTGACTACGCTAAATGGATTGAAAATTATCGAGCGTCGCTAGAAAACTTAGCAAAATGCGGTATTGATACTGTCTGCTATAACTTTATGCCTGTATTGGATTGGACTCGTACAGATCTTGAATTTGAATTACCAGATGGATCACGAGCATTGCGGTTTGACCAAATTGCCTTTGCGGCATTTGAACTGCAAATTTTGAAGCGTCCGGGTGCACAAGCAGATTACACAGAGAAAGAGCAAGCAGAAGCCAAGGCTTACTTTGATAATATGACTCAAGCCGATATAGATAAGCTGACGGCGAATATTATTGCAGGACTTCCGGGTGCAGAAGAGGGTTATACGCTTGATGAGTTTCAAGCGCGTTTAGATACCTATAAAGGGATCAGTAAAGACGACCTTCGAGCACATATGGCGCTCTTTCTTAAGGAACTCATGCCAGTATGCGACCAATATGGGTTGAAACTTGCGGTACATCCTGACGATCCACCGCGCCCAATTCTCGGTTTGCCTCGTATTGTGTCTACCATTGAAGATATCGATTGGTTGACAACAGAAGTCCCAAATCAAATGAACGGGATCACGATGTGTACGGGTTCATATGGTGTGCGTGGCGATAATGACCTCGTTAATATGATTAAACAACATGGTGATCGCATCTACTTTACGCACTTACGTTCCACCCAGCGTGAAGAGAACCAAATGAGTTTCCATGAAGCCGCCCATCTATCTGGAGACGTTGATATGTATAACGTTGTGATGGCGCTACTTGAAGAGGAAAATCGCCGTAAAAATGCAGGCGAAACGCGCCTTATTCCGATGCGCCCTGATCATGGACATCAAATGATTGATGACCTCAATAAGAAAACCAATCCTGGTTATTCTTGCATTGGTCGACTAAAAGGCTTAGCAGAAATCAGAGGACTAGAGGTTGCATTGCAACGCTCCTTCTTCGATAAATAGAATGTATCTGCAGAAAGAAAAACAGCAACCCTAGGGTTGCTGTTTTTTTGTAAATTACTACCTATTACTCAATACTCATTACCCATTCGGCAGTAAGCGTGTGTCATTTGTAGCATTTGTAGAATGATTTTTAACAATTTTCTATTACTTGTACGTCTTACTTTGTTTCTGTTACTTTTCACAAAATATACTTAATTTACGATATTACTAAATCAATTTACGATTGTACCAAGTTAAAAAAATGCTAATTTAGCATGCGTGTTACATATTTCTAATTTACCAAGTGTAACCTTTTTGGAACTTTACTAATGACTGCTAACTCAGCAGCGTTGATGTTACTTTTTCTATTTACCAATTGTATTACTATTTGGAACTTTTCTAGATTGACTGTTAGTTTCAACAGCTGTGACACACAACTAAATTGTAGTGCTAATATGGATATTGTCAAATTCGCACGGGAACATTTTTCATGTTCATTAGTAAAAACAGAATTAATTAAATTTTAACCTATTGTATTAATAGGTAAATATAGCGATTCATTATATGGTGTTTGGGCTGTCATTTATAAAAAAGGAGGGTTATTGAATGGACGCTATTGGTAATAGTGCGTTGATTGTGGAAGGCGGCGCAATGCGAGGCGTATTTTCTTGTGGTGTACTCGACCATTTTTTATCGGTTAATTTTTCACCATTTGATAGCTTTTGGGGTGTATCGGCTGGCGCGTCAAATGTCGCCGCTTACTTGGCAAACATGCCAGGTCGAAATCTAAAGATTTATGCCGATTACAGTTGTCGAAAAGAGTTTTTCACTCCTGTTAATTTTATTCGGGGTGGTGATTTACTCGATATTGATTGGTTGTGGAAAGCCACCATGCAGGATCTTGGTATGGACCTAGAGACAATAGAAAAAGATGGCCGTCCATTTTTCTTAGGTCTTACTAATAAAAGCACTGGCCAACCTGAATATCATCTCGCTCAGTCATCGACTTTGGTAGAGACAATGAAAGCGAGTAGCGCCTTGCCTGTCATGTATAAGCAGGATATAGCGTTAAATGGGCAGTGTTATGTCGATGGTGGTGCGTCCGATTCTATTCCTGTTGCGGAGGCGATACGTCGTGGTGCAAAAAAAATCATGGTATTACGCAGTCGGCCCTATTCTTATAAAAAATCGCCTCCCAAAATGCCTTCGTTTTATAAACGAGCCTTGAGAAAATCGCCGGCCTTAATTCAACCCATGTTGCGACGAGCACAGCAGTATAATGAGTCACTCGAACTGATTCGAAACCCGCCGTTAGGGGTCGATATTATAGAAATATGCCCACCTGAATCGTTTAAACTTAAGCGATTGACACGGGAACCTGAACCACTGATAAAAGGCTATGAATTAGGTCTTGAATTGGGAAAGATTGCTATTTTACGTTGGCAAGAATAAAACAATTAAGGACAAAATATGAACATTCAAAAAATAATGGATGAATACGCGCAGTACGAAAGAATCGGACTAGATGTTCCGGGTTATTCCAGAATGCAGATTGGTCAGGTTATCCGATTTGTTGCAAGAGAAGAGTGGGGCAGCTTTGTCTCTTATTACCAACTTAGTATTGATCAACTTGATAGCGCGATCGAAAGCGAAATCGAATTTTTCAAATCGTGTAATAAGAATTTTGAGTGGAAGGTATACGACACTGATAGGCCAATAGAGATTAAGAAAAAACTTATTCAATATGGCTTTGAAGCAGGTGATGCAGAGTCGTTTATGTTATTGGACTTGAGTAGTGTTGAAGGTTATTTGCCGGAATTGGCAACCTGTGTTGAGGTGACGGACGCCGCGGGTATTAGGGACTATATCTCTGTTTCTGAAACCGTTTGGGGTGGCGACCACAGTGGTCAAGAAGCGCATCTTATTGCTTGCAAAAAAAGTGCACCACAAAACACATCGATATATGTGATTTATGAAGATGGCTTAGCGGTCTCATCGGCAAGAATAGAATATGGAGCCGATAGTCCTTTTGCTGGTATTTGGGGAGGCTCGACGTTGCATGCGTATAGAGCGCGAGGCCACTATAGTGCTTTATTGCATAAAAGAATTAACGACGCTAAAAAACGCGGAGTAAAATACTTAGTCATTGATGCGTCGGATATGAGCAGGCCAATAGTTGAAAAGTATGGGTTTACATTTATTACCACCACCACACCTTATGAGTATGTGGTGAAATAAATGACGGTTTTTTAATAGCTTTAATCGGGTCGCTCAAATGTTAGTCATTACGTAGCAATGCGTCTACCGCATTCTTACTGGTTTTACTAATCTTTTGCATCAGCCCAAAGCTTGGGTTAATGCTGCTTTGTTGTTCTAATTCTTCGACCATCACCATCCATAATTTGGCCGTCATTTCTGAATCGGCTAAGGCTCGGTGAAAGACGCCGTCGTGTTCAATTTGTTTGTGTCTTATTAAGTCACCTAGTTTGTGGGTTGGCGAATCTTGAATCAAGCGTCTTGCTATCAGCATAGAGCAGGCAAATTGACCAGAGTAATGAGCGCCTATCCGTTGTAACTCAGCATCAAGAAAACGTTTATCAAATGACGCATTATGGGCAACCAGATTGTCGTCTCCAATAAATTCGGCAAATTCGGCCATCACCTCTTCGCATGAAGGAGCGTTGCTTAACATCGCATTCGAGATTCCGGTGTAATTGGCAATAAACCCACTGACTCTAAATCCCGGATTCATCAGTTGTTGAAAGGTGTCTTGAACCACACCATCGACAAGTTTGACTGCCCCAATTTCTATCGCGCGATCGCCCATGTTTGGAGATAAGCCAGTGGTTTCGAAGTCGAGTACGATGACTGACTTAGCTGAAGAACAGGTCATGAGAATCCTAAAAACGTGCCAATTTAAAAAATAGGCCCATAGGTTAACATATTAAAATAGACAGAGTAGCCCCCAAGCCATACACTTCTACTTTCTGAAAATTAGGCTGAAAGGCTGAGACCATTTCATATTTTTATTATTGAGGTAATACATGTCTAAACGCGACTATTACAGCGTGCTCGGTGTCTCAAAAGATGCCTCTGAAAAAGACATTAAGAAAGCTTACAAAAAGCTTGCGATGAAATACCATCCGGATAAAAATCCGGGAGACGCAACAGCCGAAGCGAGCTTCAAAGAAGTGAAAGAAGCGTACGAAATGCTGACCGATTCAAGTAAGCGTCGTAAATATGATCAGTACGGTCACGCTGGTTTTGAAAACAATGGTTTTGGCGGTGGTCAGAGTCGTTCTCAAGGTTTCGGGGGCGGGGGCTTTGAAGACATCTTTGGTGATGCATTTGGTCAACGTCGACAAGGGTTTGGCGGTGGTGGCTTCGACGACGTGTTTTCACAAGCAAGAGGCCGTCAGCCACGACCTCAAAAAGGGCAGGATGTTGAATTTTCTGTGACCGTTGATTTTGTAGAAGCCATTCAGGGTGCTGAAAAAGTCGTTGAGTTGCCTGTTAATGGAGAGCAAAAGAAAATCAATGTCAAAATCCCTAAAGGGATTAAAGAAGAAGAAAAAATACGATTTTCAGGTAAAGGCGGCCCCGGTATCAATGGTGGCCCTGCGGGTAACATGTTTATCAAGGTATTGATTCGTTCTCATCCTTATTTAGAGCGCGATGGAAATGATTTGATCTGTCATTCCGAAATAAATATAGCGACCGCCACATTAGGTGGCGAGCTAGAAGTTCAGGCTTTAGACAATCGATTTAAGCTTAAGATTCTGGCCGGTACGCAAAATGGCAGAAAGTTTAAGGTTACCGGTAAGGGTGTGACGAGTCGTAAGGGTGAAACGGGTGACCTTCTGGTCAAAATCAAGGTGGTGACACCAACGAACTTAACCAGTGAGCAGACCGATTTGATGGAGCAGTTTAAAGCGACGTTAGCGTAAACACTGTGTTTTTAAAATGGTCACCAATATGGTGTAATGCTGTTCACTTAAGAGATCAAACTCCGTCATCCTCACGAAAGTGGGGATCTAAACCCACACAGATTCCCGTTTTCACGGGAATGACGATGACTACTTTGTCTTAAATGATCGGCATTAACCAATATGGTGACCATTTTTATTTTTGCTTAAGATGATGTCTAAAACCTAGGCCGAGGTCATTTTCGTTGTCAACGCCCCATAACAGCCTAACATAACCACGGCTGCGCCAATGAGCTGCAAATAAGAGACGGTTTCTCCTAGTGTTATATAAGCCACAATTGCCGTAGAGACAGGCACCATCATTTGCAAAATATTAAAGGTAATCACTCCTTTCTTTTGAATGATATGAAATGCCATATACATTCCAGTTGCCAAGCCGTACATACCTGCCACGATTAATAGTAAAATTAGATAATCCGGTTTGGCAAAGAGGGTTTCTATTTTGTTCGACATAATGGCGTACCCCAAAAATAAAGACCCGGTAATTAACGCTGTCACAGTGCTGATGACAAGGGTGTGGATTTTTTGTGCTATTTGTTTAACCAGAATATTTTGCACGGCCGCGATGGTTATCGTGATGACCCAGTAGAAAGCACCAAGGGTAAAGTTATTGCTTAATGCTATCTGTTCCGTTGTTCCGACAAAAATTGCTGAGCCAATAATGGCAAGCAAGCTGCTCAAGATGAACCTAGATTGTTTGGCTTTTTTTCTCTCATCAAGATAGAAAAACGCAGCAAGAGCTGTGGTAACAGGCAACCCTAAAATACAAAATATGCTCCCAGTTAAGGCGCTAGTAAGTTGCATTGCATTCATGAAAAAATACATATTGCCGGTCATGAGTAAGGCGACGAGTAGCAACTGAAAAATGATCAGTTGTGAGGAAAATAGTGCCTTTACCTCATGTCGATATTGCACCAAAACCAGTATTAAAAATAGGCAGCCACCAGAAAGAAATCGGACGGCATTATTGTTGATGATATCGAAGTTCAGGCTGACATATCGCAGCAACGGAAAACCGACCCCGGTGAGCAAAATATAAGAAAAAAACAACAGCATACTGCTATCTTTCTTACTAGATAAAACCGGCGCTAGAGGTGTATTCACCATAATCTATGGACTCACCGAAGGGTTATTGTTCGAACAGTTGGCCGTCAACTAATACAGACTGAGTTTGATAATGCTCATTGAATATCGTCGCCGATGCAATGAAGTGTGGCTTGAGATAACCAAGAGAATCGTTTATACCAATCGCGTGAGCAGGGTAAGTCGACACCATTTTGATGGCTTCTTTTTCCTCAATCCCCCAGCGAATTAGATTCGCGAGTGATTCATCCAACCCAATGTGTGCACCAACCAGATTACCTTCCCCGTTAACCAACTTATTTCCGTCAACGTAGATAGTTTCCTCTCCTAAGGCAAAATAGCCTCGGACATCACCGAGTGTTGCCATTGCATCCGTTACAACAATGAGTTTTCCATCTGGTTTGATCTTATGTGAAAGCAGAACATTATTACTAGCCACATGCACACCGTCAGCAATAATCGAGCACCAATGGCTATCTTGAGCAAGGGCGATGCCTACGACACCTTGTTCTCTGCCGGTTAGTGGAGACATAGCATTAAACAGATGGGTAAAACCGGAAAGGGTTTGAATGGAGTCCGAAAGTTGATGAGCGGTGGCGTTGCTGTGTCCGCATGATACAGTGATGCCACACGCTTTGAGCCACTCTATGGACTCGGTTTTCACACATTCAGGTGCCAGTGTAACCAGCACTTTCCCATTGGTCAGCCAAGGCATCTTTTCCAATTCGGAGATGTCAGGCGCATAGATGAATTTCTCAAAATGTGCCCCACGTTTTACCGGACTAATCCATGGCCCTTCAAGATGTATCCCTAAGACACCGGGTACTTGTTCAGAAATCGCTTGTTGGATAACACAAAGGGCTTCATGCATTTTTTCTGGTGTATCGCTTACTAAGGTGGGTAGCAGGTAAGCGGTTCCATGGCGTCGATGGGCATCGCATATGGTTTTAACCCCACGAGTGTCAGTTTGTTGGTTAAACATAACGCCCCCACCACCATTGACTTGTAGATCAATGAAACCCGGAGTGACAGTGCAATCCGGGAAGTGATGGATACGGATCTCTACCGTCAATTGATCCATAGGAATAATCGCGACAACTTGACCCTCTTCCCAGACCAGCGCTGAATTTAAGTGAAAGTGAGTACCATCAAAAATACGTTTGGCGACAATGGCTTGTGTTGTCATTGCGAGATCACTCCGTGAATTGATGTGCCGCACCTAATAGGCAAGCATCGTGACTTCCGTTTGCCGCGACAACGCCCACACGAAATGGCGCAGGGCGATTATCTATCTCATTTTGTACACGGGATAAGTAACCTTCTGCTAAGCCAACCCCACCACCTAGAACGATAATATCCAGATCCAAGCTGGCTTTCAGATTACAACAAAGCGTTGCTATCGCCTTTGCACTCGATTGAATGATGGATTTAGCTTGAGCATTATTACTGGCCATAGAAAATAGCTCAATGTTGGTTATGTCAGGTGAAATGACGTTTTTGGCTACTTTGTTTATTGCTGTTCCGGAAGCTATTGCTTCAACGCATCCCTTTTGACCGCAGCCACATTCATGACCATTTTGATCAATCACCATATGACCGATATGCCCAGCAAAATTGTTCGCTCCTTTATGAAGCTGTCGATTCAAAACTAGTCCTCCACCAACACCTGTAGATACGGTGATATAAGCCATATTCTGAATGCTGTCATCGAGCTGTAAAAACTCAAACCACGCTGCGGCTTGTGCATCATTCAGCATGTAGACAGCGAGTGTAGTGAGTGCGCCTAACGCATGATGCAAAGGAAAGGGCGCGGGGAAAGAGAGCGTATCAGGATTAATGGCCGTGATCCCCTCTGATGTCACTAAGCCCGTTGTGGATACGCCGATGCAGTCAACTCTTGATAACCAATGATGGCATTCATCTACAATGGCTTTAGCGAACTGTTCAGCAGAACGGACTTTAGGTGTCGGGATTTGCGTACGTTCCTTCAGTTCTCCTCCTATCACTAAACCAAGTGCGATTTTGGTTCCACCAATGTCGATAGCTAGCGTATTCATTTTAACGTACCTCTGCTGATTGTGTCGCTGAGTTAAACCAATCAGTTACTATTTCTAGTCGTGTTATCGCGGAACCAACAGTAACGGCAACCGCGCCATTTTCGATCGCCTTAGCGGCAAGCTCAGGCGTATTATAGCGACCTTCGGCCATAGTGAAGAACCCTGCTTGAGAAAATTGTCTAACGAGCTGAAGATCGGGCTCGGTCGGTTCAGTGTCACCGCAATAGCCTGATAATGTCGAACCAATGATATCCACACCGTGGTTGTGTGCCCAAACCCCATCCTCAAAGCAAGAGCTGTCTGCCATCGCGAAGCAACCGGAATTTTTGATCGCGGCGGCAATATGTTCTCTTGATTCTGGTCTTTTTCTATCCGTGGCATCAAAAGCAATAATCGTCGCACCAGCATTTGCTAAAGCATCAACATCAGTTGCAAATGGAGTGATACGCACTGCGCTATCGTCCAAATCTCGCTTAACAATAGCAATTATTGGGATATTAACCGCCTTAGCGACAGCCGTTACGTTCTTTGCTCCTTCTATTCTTAGTCCTTTCGCTCCAGCTTGCTCTGCCGCAATGGCCATGGCGACGATGAACTCGGTTTTCTCGAGTGGGCTGCCAGGTACGGGTTGTATAGAGACAATAGTCTGCTTATGCAGGAAATTCTTTAATTCATTGATTTTTAATATTTTATTTTTCATTGCTGCCTCATAATATATTATCTTTATAAGAAAATGTGTGACAAAAATCGTGGCGATACATAGCCTATTAACCGAGCAAATACATTCATTTGATGAAATATTGCCCGTGATCACATTTCCTATATTCTATAATTGAAAAAATTCTTCATCGACATGATAATCCATAACGAAGATTTTTTTCAAACAAAATAAAATATTTTTTCAAAAAGTTTGAGAGACGTTAAACTTACATTGTGAAAGGAACAAAAGGGAACCATATGAAAACCATGAACAAGATATCAATAGCACTCTTAGCACTAGGTTGCGCTGCTTCTGCTAACGCCGCGATGAAACTAAAGATGGGTATGCAACCGTCTGTCGGTTCGGTTGAATATAACTCAGCCGTTGTATTGGCCGATACACTTAAAGAGCTTAGTGGTGGAGAAATCGAATTAGCGATTTACCCTAGTGCTCAATTGGGTGATGACCGTGCAATGATGCAACAAGTAACGATGGGTGACCTTGACTTTACTTACGCTGAATTTGGTCGTGTTGGTTTGTGGCTCCCACAAGCTGCAGCCGTCATGCAACCTTATGTTATCAAAGATTATGACCATATTCGCCGCGTATTTAATAGTCCTTGGGGCTTGGATATTCGTAAAGAGATGCTAGATAAATTTCAATGGCGTGCTCTTGATACATGGTACAACGGTACTCGTCAAACAACCTCTAATCGCCCTCTTAACAAAATTGAAGACTTTAAAGGTCTGAAATTGCGCGTACCAAATGCGAAATCTCTATTGAGCTATGCAAAATACTCAGGTGCTTCTCCAACACCTATGGCGTTTTCTGAAGTCTATCTAGCGCTGCAAACCAACGCTGTTGACGGTCAGGAAAATCCATTACCGACGATTAAAGCTATGAAGTTTTACGAAGTTCAAGCGAACTTGGCGATGACGAATCACGTCGTTAATGACCAAATGATTATTATGTCTGATGTAACGTGGAATAAGCTTTCAGAAGAACAACGAGATTTTGTGACTAAAGCGGTCGAAAAAGCAGGCGCAGCACATACGAAAACGGTTCAAGATCAAGAAGCAAGCTTAGTCGCTTTCTTTGAGTCTCAGGGTGTTACCGTTTCTTACCCAGACCTCACTCCTTTCCGTGAAGCAATGAAGCCTTTATACAAAGAGTTTGATGAAGAAATTGGTCAGCCAGTTATTGATAAAGTTGCTAATATGTAACCCTCCCCCCGTTGCATATATAACTTATTGAGTTGTTGAAACTGAGCTGTCGAATATCGGCAGCTCTGGAGCATTAAAATGTTAGGTAAGATTTTTAAAAATATTGAAGAGATTATAACGGTACCATTAATGATTATCTTGTTGTGTTTATTGACATGGCAGATAGTTACTCGGTGGCTACTGAATGATCCTTCGCTTTGGAGTGAAGAACTCGCTCGTGTCCTTTTTATGTATATGTCGTTAATAGGCTGCGCGACTGCTATCAAACACAGTTCGCATGTCAAAATAACTTACTTTTCAGACAAGCTGCCTGAAAAGATCAAATTGTGGTTGATAATGAGCCTAGAGTTGGCGGTATTAGCCTCGATAATTGTCATTATTGTTCTTGGTTATCAGCATGTTCAACGCACTGCTTTTTTTGAACTGATCACGTTAGGTATCTCATCCAAATGGATGAACTACAGTCTTCCAATCGGGGGATTATTTATGGTTGTGCGTCAATTGCAGAACCTTTCTGATATCGCGCGTTCAATTAAAAAATGTGGTGTATCAGCATCCAAAGACTCACAGATAACGGAGAGGTAATCAATCATGGCAGGTTCTATTTTTGGCTGGCTGGCTCTTCTCTTTGCAGGGATGCCAGTAGGATTTTCATTGATGTTCGTTGCGATTGCTTTTTTGGTATTAACCAATAGCACTGGCATCAACTTTGCCGCTCAGCAGATGCTTGGCGGTATCAATAACTTCACACTACTCTCAGTACCATTTTTTGTTCTTACTGGACATTTAATGAATAGTGCGGGTATAACAGAACGCATTTTTAACTTTGCTAAATCCCTCGTTGGACATGTGACAGGAAGCTTGGGTCACGTAAATATCATGGCAAGTTTGTTGTTTTCAGGTATGTCAGGGTCAGCACTTGCTGATGCCGGAGGTTTAGGCCAGCTTGAAATCAAATCAATGCGAGACGCAAAATACGATGATGACTTTGCCGGTGGCTTAACGGCGGCATCTTGTATTATTGGGCCTCTCGTTCCCCCGTCAATTCCATTGGTTATATATGGGGTGGTGTCTAATACCTCCATAGGTGCACTGTTTTTAGCGGGTGCGGTTCCTGGGCTGTTATGTGCGGCTGCGTTGATGGTGATGAGTTATGTCATCTGTAAAAAGCGCGGTTATATGACACTGCCAAAAGCCAGTTGTCGTGAACGTTTTATCTCTTTTAAAGAAGCGTTTCTTTCACTTCTGACTCCGGTCATTATCATTGGTGGCATCTTTTCCGGTAAATTTACACCAACAGAAGCGGCCGTCGTTTCCTCTCTATACGCGTTATTCTTAGGCGTTGTGGTTTACAAACAACTTACGCTTAAAATGTTTGTCGATGTTTTAAAAGAGACGGTTAACACGACTGCAGTGGTTGCGCTTATGGTGATGGGCGTAACGGTCTTTGGTTGGATAGTGGCTCGTGAACAGCTTCCTCAAATGATGGCTGATTACTTCCTTACTATCAGTGATAACCCGTTAGTTCTATTGCTTCTGATCAACTTATTGCTGCTGTTTTTGGGTACGTTTATTGAATCGTTGGCGTTATTGTTACTGCTTGTTCCATTCTTGGTTCCTGTGGCAGCGGCGGTGGGTATTGATCCTGTTCACTTTGGTGTGATGGCCATACTGAACTTAATGATCGGTATTTTGACGCCACCGATGGGCATGGCGCTTTATGTTGTGTCACGTGTAGGTGATATTCCATTCCATGTCTTGACTCGTGGTGTTATACCGTTATTGGTACCGCTGTTTGTTGTGTTGTTTTTGGTGGCGGTGTTCCCTCAGATTACGCTATTCCTTCCTGAACTATTGTTGGACTACGGTCAATAAACGAACGCGATTAAAGTAAAAAATCATCTTATTCAGTCAGGGTAAATATACCCTGGCTATTCAAAAATCTAGGATTAATTAGAATGAAAAAACTACAAGGCTTAATTGCTGCTCCACACACGCCATTTGATACCAATAACAAAGTCAATTTCTCAGCCATTGACCAAATAGCAGAATTGCTTGTTGCACAGGGCGTTAAAGGTGCATACGTTTGTGGTACAACCGGTGAAGGTATCCACTGTTCTGTAGAAGAGCGCAAAGCGATTGCTGAGCGTTGGGTTAAAGCGGCAGACGGTAAGCTCGATCTTATCTTACATACTGGTGCGCTTAGTATTGTTGACTCACTAGACCTAACTCGTCACGCTGAAACATTAGATATCTTTGCAACATCAGCAATTGGTCCGTGTTTCTTCAAGCCGGGCAGTGTTGAAGATCTCGTCGATTATTGTGCGCAAATTGCCGCAGCGGCACCGTCAAAAGGATTCTATTATTACCATTCGGGCATGTCGGGCGTAAATCTCGATCTGGAACAATTCCTGATTCAAGGTGATAAGCGTATACCAAATCTATTTGGTGCTAAGTTCAATAACTCTGATCTATACGAATATCAACGCTGTGTTCGTGTTGCTGGTGGTAAATTCGACATTCCATTTGGTGTTGATGAGTTCTTACCAGCAGGTCTTGCGGTTGGCGCGGTTGGTGCGGTTGGTAGTACATACAACTATGCGGCGCCATTGTACTTAAAAGTGATTGAAGCCTTCAATGCGGGCAAGCAAGATGAAGTCGCTCGTTTGATGGATAAAGTTATTGCTATTATCAGAGTATTGGTTGAATACGGTGGTGTTGCTGCAGGTAAAGTGGCTATGCAATTGCACGGTATCGATGCAGGTGACCCTCGCACACCAATTAAATCGCTAACAGCGGTACAGAAAGCCGATGTCTTGGCAAAACTACGTGATATTGATTTTCTATAAACGTCTTTTTCGTAGATAACATATAAAAGCCTGAACTTAGATACTCAGGGTTTTAAAATGCTGGTTCTGACACATTCGTTTTCTCAAGAAGGGATCGTCACAAAGGAACCAGCATTGAACACGTACGTTATCCTAATGAGCGTTTTCTATTTTCAGTGAAATAGCAAACGTCTTTATGTTTTCAATAAGTAAGATGATTACTCAAAAAACAAGCGATAAGCTCGCGATTCCCTCAAATAGTAGAGCGAACAACCAAACGTTTGAAAAAGCCTTTGTTCCAACATCACCCAGATGCTAGATAAAATACAACATAGTTAGTGCCAATGTATGTGTGCTCTGTTATTTTAACGATGTATAAAAAATCAATTGTGAGGCCATTGTGAATTCGCCTAAAAATCTATTAGTTCGGTTGCGTTCTAACATCGAACCTCTAAGTAAGAAACTAAGAATTGTTGCGAACTATGTCTTAGAAAATGCGTACGATGTACAGTTCCAAACGATAACCGAACTGGCTCGAAATACCCAAACCAGTGAAGCCACGGTTGTGCGTCTTTGTCGAGATTTAGGCTATAAAGGGTATTCTGATTTTCGAATGGCCTTAGCGGTTGATGTCAGTCAGGTTGCGCGAGATACGGCGGAGCCGAGTGACGGTGACATCTGCGACATCTCTGCTCAGAGTGCTATCGCAAGCTTACAAGATACGGCTAAGCTGATTGACCGAAAATCGATGAAGCGGATATGTGAGTTGATTCATCATGCTCAATTTATAAGTTGTGTCGGTGTAGGTGCATCGAGCATTGTTGGACGTTACTTGGCTTTTCGCCTGATTAGAATCGGCAAAAGAGTCACCGTGTATGAGGACACACACCTAGCGGCCATGAATGCGGCGCGTTGCAGCGAAGGTGACTTGTGGATCTCTGTATCCAGTTCTGGTTCAACGAAAGAAGTTATCCACGCGGCGAAACAAGCGTACAAGCGCCATGTTCCAGTGGTGACGTTAACCAATATTAGTCATAGCCCCTTATCCGCTATATCTACTGAAATGTTAGTGGCTGCTCGTCCTGAGGGGCCATTGACAGGCGGTGCATTTGGCTCGAAGGTGGGCGCATTGTTGTTGGTTGATGTATTGGTGAACTCTCTGCTAGAGACTTACCCTGAATACTCAGAATCAGTGCGAGAAACCGCAGAAGTTGTCATGCCTTTAATGAGTTAGTTGCCTGACGGTATTGTAAAAAGCTCATCATTCGATGGGTTTTTTTAGCATTTAAGATAAAAATATTTTTTATTGTTACATAGATCAAAGAAATATTTTTTCATAGATCGATAATGTGCACGAACCAAAAAACGAATCATAAAGAAACAATAGGTTTAAATAAGGACATTAGAGTAATGAAAAATAGATTAAATTTTTGTGCTAAAACATCGTTAATGATTACATCATTGTTGGTTAGTGCGTCAGCTTTAGCGGCCAATCAATGGCCCGACTTACCTGTAGGCTTAAAAAGTGGAGTGAGCGCTCAGATAGGTGACAAGTTGTTTGTTGGTTTAGGTTCCGCAGGTAAAGAATTTTACATGTTGGATCTTAATAGTGTTGATAAAGGTTGGCAGAAAAAGGCCAACTTTGATGGCCCTGCACGAAGTGGGGCAACGGCCTCTGTTATCGATAACGAAATCTATATCTTTGGCGGGTCAGGTAAAATACAAGAGTCAGACGCTGCGCCAGTTCTGTTTGACACGATTTATCGTTATAACGTCAAATCAGATGCGTGGGCGCAAGTGAACAGCGCCTCTCCAGTTGGGCTATTGGGTGCCTCATCGTATTCTCCAGACGGCAAAAGCATTGTCTTTTTTGGCGGTTATAACAAAGGCTATTTCGACCAATACTTGTCTGATGTTTTGACGACGGATAAGAGTAAAGAACCTGAGAAATGGCAGAAAATTGTCGACGATTATATGGGTATGAAGCCATCTGACTACAAATGGAATCGCTCTGTATTAACGTTCAAACCTGAAACGGGTAAGTGGGTTGATATGGGGTTGTCGCCTTATTTACCAAACTGCGGTTCAGCAGTAATTACGGACGGTAGACAAGCAACAATAATCAGTGGTGAAATAAAACCAGGCTTAAGAACGGCCGAGGTTAAACAGTATCAGTATGGTCAACCACAACCGTGGCAGAGCCTACACTCTCTTCCTGCACCATCCGGTTCTCCTGTTCAAGAAGGTGTCGCGGGTGCATTCGCTGGCGAAAGTAACGGAGCACTAATCGTTGCTGGAGGCGCAAATTTCCACGGGGCAAAAGGCGCGTTTGAAAGCGGGAAGATGTTTGCACATAACGGCTTTGGCAAAGCATTTAACCCAGAAATGTACGTATTAAAAGATGGCTTATGGGCTCAAGTTAATAACCTACCTGAAGGGCTCGCATACGGTGCTTCTTTCACAACGAACGATGGGGTACTTATTGTTGGCGGTGAAGATGGTGCGCGTAAAGCCAGTAAGACAGCGTACTTACTAAGCTGGAACGGTAAAGATGTCACCATTCAAGATTAATGTTTGGAGTAATAAATGTCTGTAGTTCTTAAAAATTTGCCAGATTTACCTGAAGGGGTAAAAAACGGCGTCGCAACAAGAGATGGTAAGACGCTCTATGCCGGATTGGGTAGCGCAGGAACGCGTTTCTTTTGTCTCAATTTGGACGACCTGTCTACAGGTTGGCAACGCGCTAATGACTTTCCGGGTGTGGAAAGGAATGACGCGGTATACATTACAGACAAAAAAGGTGTTTGGGTATTCTCAGGGGCTGGAACCCCTGAGGGTTCTCAACATGCACAGGTACTTATTGATGTGCATCGATTCGATTTTTTAGACAGAAAATGGCACAAAGTAGCGACTGAGACACCGGTTGGTTTGTTAGGTGGCAGTGGTTGTGAAATATCAAAAGGGCAGTTCGTGTTTTTTGGCGGATACAACAAGCAAACCTTTGATAATTTCTGTCAGAAGATGGCAAATATAGATACAGACAAAAATCCACAGGAGCGACAAAATCTGCTGACGGAATTTATGTCTCAAGAGCCTGAAAAATACGGTTGGAATAAAGATATTCTTCGGTATGACACCCATCAAAATCGTTGGGAGTTGATACAGGAAAATCCATTTGCGGCGAACTGCGGTGCAGCCTTAATCTCGGAAGGCAATAAGGTTACCTTGATTGATGGAGAGATCAAACCAGGCTTGAGAAGCACTAAAGTGAAACAGTTTACATTTGACGAAACCTGTCGTTTTGAATCGTCAGTTCTTACATCTATTCATTCAGATAAAGAAGAGCATGAAGGGTTAGCTGGTGCCTATTCTGGTGAGTTGAATGGTCACTATTTTGCACTCGGAGGCGCTTATTTTGTGGGCAGTCAAAACAACTTAAGAAATGGCCAGTGGTATACGCACCAAGGACTGACGAAGCACTACAGCGATGCCGTGTGGCGCTTGGATGGTAAGTCATGGAAAGTCGTGGCGCGGTTGCCAGAAGGCGCAGCTTATGGTGCATCCGTTAGCTGCGAAAAAGAATTAATACTCGTTGGTGGTGAAAATTCCGCCCAACAAGCATTAGTACGTTGTTATTTAATCAGATGAATTTGGGTTGCTAACCCCTATTAGTATTTCTGAGTTCATCTGCAACTAATTAACAACAGGTTGAATCACCAGCAATTGTCTAGTCAACATTTGCTGGTGATTTGCCACTTTCAAACGATCTTCTCTATTATCAAATCATCGGTACATACAAGCCGAAAAGAGCCTTTAATGACAAATAACAAATATCTAATACTCGCGGCCGTCGTGTTGCTTCAAGCTTGTATTGGCGGGACCTATTCATGGTCAATTTACGACGCGGAATTTATCCAAAACTATCAAGTCGATCCCGTGTATTCAACGATGCCTTTTAACGTGTTTTATGTTGTGTTTCCCCTGACATTACTGTTTTCTCACCGCATAATTTCTCGTTTTGGTACTCGAATGAGTGCGCAGATTGGTATCGCTCTTTTTGCTTGTGGGTGGCTCCTCTCTAATTTTGGTGACGTTAATTTTATCTTCACTATTATCGGTGTTGGTGTCATAGGGGGCATCGGCGTTGGACTCACCTATCTCGTGCCTATATTGGTTGGTATAGCGTGGTTTCCCGATAGAGGCGGTTTAATTACAGGACTAGCCGTTGGTGGCTTTGCTGCCGGAGCAGCACTTGTGGGTGAGTTTTCTAATTATCTGATTTATATTGCAGAATTTACGCCGTTTACTGCCTTGGCGGTGGTTGGAGGGCTTTATTTTGTTGTTGGGTTTATCCCGGCGACGCTAATGTATCGACCGATGACGGCCTACCATCAATCGAAAGAGACGTTCCATATCAATCTGAGTGACTTGCTTAAGGACCCATTATTTTTGGGTTTATTTATTGCGATGACCGTTGGCCTAACGGCTGGTTTCTTTGTAAACAGCAAGATTGTACTCATCGCCGGAAATGGGTTTGAGTCGTTTATTTCTTTGGTTGCCGTATTTGCATTGTGTAATGCAATAGGGCGGGTCGCATGGGGGGCAATGAGCGATATCATCTCTGTAAGCAATTGTTTGAAGGCGAACCTATTGCTACAGGCGATATCAATATTTAGCCTGTTATGGCTATTCAACTTTGAGTCCTCTCCGTTAGTGCTAGCCGCGTTGGCTGGATTTAACTACGGTGGTGTCCTTGTATTGTACGCTTCAAGAGTGCGTCAGAAATGGGGAGAGAATGCACTAACCAAAGTATATTCTTGGTTGTTTTTGTCGAACATTGTTGCCGCTATCGTTAACTCTTTTTTAAGTGGCATCTTCTCGAACTCTGGAGCAGAGAGTGTCGCGATAATCCTAACCGTAATACTTGTCGTTGGTTTCGTGGGGCTATTTTATAGGCGCAAGCTGGTCAGCATCACAAGCTAATCTGATTCATAAAAACACGACAGTCATTAGGGTTGTGCTGTTCATTTTAGACGACCAAATCTCGTCATCCCCATGAAAGTGGGGATCTAAACTCACCAAGATTCCCGTTTTCACGGGAATGACGAAGTATTTAGCACTAACCGAACAGCATTACGTTTGCACGGGAATGACGTCGAATTAGTGGGTACTTTGCCTAAACTGATCATCATTGCGCCAATACGGTATTTCACATTAAAAATACCTATTACTCGAACACATACGATTCGGGTACCACAACGATACCTCTATCAGAAATGGTAAAGTGTTTGGCATCCTCGACTGGATTAAGTCCAATTTCTGTACCATCTGGTATTTTCACGTGTTTATCAATAATGCAGTTTTTAAGTTGGCAGTTTTCGCCCACTTCTACGTGATCAAATAGAATACTATCAGAGACCGTTGCCCCATCATTGATCCGCACATTAGACGATAAGACGGAATTTTGCACCGAACCGCCAGAGATGATCACACCGCTTGAAATAAGTGAGTTGATAAAAATCCCTTCATTGCCTGTTGCGGAGGAGGTCGTTCTCGCGGGCGGTAATTGCGGTTCATATGTACGGATTGCCCAATCGCGTTGATATAAATCCATTGGAGGGACTGGCTCTAATAAATCCATATTGGCTTGATAGAAAGAGTCGATAGTACCGACATCGCGCCAGTACGCATCTTTGGTCACTCGTCCGGTATCGCCACCAAACTTATGCGCAAAAACCTTATCCTGATTAATCAGTTTAGGGATAATGTTTTTACCAAAATCGTTGCTAGAGCTGGGGTCCTCTGCGTCTTTGTCTAAGGCTTCAATTAATGCATCGATAGTGAAAACGTAGATACCCATAGAAGCCAGACTATTATTCGGGTCGTTTGGGAGTGAAGCGGGTTTTTCAGGTTTTTCTTCGAATGCGATGATTTTGTTTTGTTCATCTGTAGCCATTACGCCAAATTCGCTCGCTTGTTCAATGGGGACTTCCATACACGCGATGGTTAGATCTGCCCCTGTCTCTTTGTGGCGCTGAATCATTGGGTCGTAATCCATACGGTAAATATGGTCACCGGAAAGTACCACCACATACTTTGCCTCACTACGAGATAACAGCCACAGGTTCTGATAAATGGCATCAGCCGTTCCGCTATACCATTTATCACCTTTCCTCATTTGAGGCGGCACGACGGTAACGTATTCACCGAGCTCTGGATTAAACACTGACCATCCGTCACGAAGATGTTTTTGTAGTGAATGTGACTTGTACTGTGTGAGGACTAAGATTCGTCGTAAACCGGAGTGTAGGCAATTGGTCAGGGTGTAATCGATGATTCGATATTTCCCACCAAACGGTACTGCGGGTTTTGCCCTATTGTCGGTCAGTGGTGACAGACGCGATCCCATTCCTCCGGCGAGTACTACCGTTAAAGTCTCTTGCATTTTTATCACTCCCTGATTCAGTGCATCTGATTAATTATGGATTATTTACGTAGAACGATTCAAGGATCGAGCCAATTATTAACCATATGAAATATAAGAACATTTAATTCGAGACGTTTACTAATGCACCATAGTAAAGCGAACTAAAAATTGGGGTGCACCAAGATAACGCAGAAACTGTTTGTCATGTGCTACAAAATGACGCTTGTATGGTCTCTATGAACCAGTCGTATCGGGCTGGCAGGGATCGATATCGCTTCTGTACAAGATACAGGGATTCCTTAATTTCTGTTGTTAGGGGTAAAATAGTGATTTGGTCTTGATCTGGAAACGCATTCACTGCACTGGATGGAAGCAGAGTAAAACCTAACCCTTTTGCGACAGGGTAAAGTATCTGGCTTAGCTGATTAATATAGCCAGAATGTTGGATGTTATTTAGTTCATGTTCTTGATTATAGGCGGACAAAAACTGAAGTAAGTAGTGTTCGCAATCTGGGTGATTGATAATACCTAATGATTTTAGGCCGTCTAGATTCCAGTCTTGGGAATTAAACCCTTTTGGCACGACTAAACACAGTTTTTCTTCACCGATCAACTGGTACTCAAGTTGAGGAGAGGGAATTTTTTGTGTCACGATGCCCAGATCAATCTTGCGGTTTAATAACTCATCGACGATGCGATAATTTGGTGCAGATTCTAATGAGATGAATAAGGATGGATGCTCTATTTGCCGGTTGAGAAAAACCGCTTGAAGCTGCATACATAAAGAACCAGACATCGAAAACAGACAATTGCCAATATAGGGCGAGTCAATTTTAACCGCTTCTATCAGTGCGTTTTCATGTTGTTGTAGTGTCAATGCGTATTGGTAAACCTTTTGGCCTGCGTCTGTGAGTTCAAACTGTTTGCCTGTTTTCTCGAGCAGTGAGGCATTTAATTGTACTTCCAATTTTTTAATATGCTGGCTTACACCGGGTTGAGTCATGAACAATTTTTCAGCCGTTTTGGTGAAATGACCAATTTCAACCAAAGTGATGAATGTGTTTAACCACTGCGCGTTGAGCATAAAGATGAACCCTAAATTAATAACAAAATATTATTAAAACAAGAGTAATTGATAAATATTGATTAATCTAGCTCCATTTCTTTATTTTGGCCATCATACCGTATTGCTCAGGACGTCTAATAAATAGCCATGAACAACTGCTATATTATCTTTAGGTATTTGATAATTGGGTGAAAGCATGCGCACTAATTCAATATTTTTCTTTGTTATTCTCTCTTTCTTTTCTGGTTCAGCATTGGCTGAATCCGCCTTCGATATTGTCGATAGATCAGACAAGCAGATGCGTGGAGACTCGAGTTATACCGTAGCAACAATGAACATTATTCGACCGGATTGGACTCGTAGTATGAGCATGAAAAGTTGGACAAAAGGAAAAGATCTTTCTTTGGTTTTAGTGACTGCACCAGCGAAGGACAAAGGCAGCGCCTCGCTTAAACGCCAACGTGAGATGTGGAATTGGATTCCTAGTATTGAACGAATAATTAAAATCGCCCCCTCTATGCTAAGTCAATCTTGGATGGGTTCCGACTTTACCAATGACGATCTGATCAACCAGTCGTCCATTGTGGTGGACTATGACCACGTGCTTATCCAAGATGAACGGTTCGATGGAGAATTGACTTATGTCATCGATGCCGTTGCCAAGCCAGACGCACCTGTCGTGTGGAGTAAGGTGCGCCTTTGGATTTCCAAAGAGACGTATCTACAACGTAAAGTTGCGTTTTATGATGAGTTTGATGAGCTCGTTAATCTAATGCAAACCTATGATATTAAATCACTAGGTGGTCGAATGATTGCGACGCGTATGGAGATGATCCCGGCAGAAAAAGAGGGTCACAAAACAGAAATGATAACCCACGAAGCGCAATTTGATTTTGAAATTGGTGATAACTTTTTCTCGCAAAGCCAGATGAAATCTTTACGTGATTAACGTGAGATGGAAGGGTAGATTATTAGAGCAGATCAATAAAGAGGGACGAGCATGTTAGTCAAGTTAGCATGGCGTAATCTATGGAGGCAGAAACGGCGCACGTTTTTGACGGCTTCCGCCCTCGCGTTGGCGTTGTTCCTTTCTCTGTTGGTAAGAACGCTACAAGAAGGCACCTATCAAGCAAATATTGAAAATTCAGCTCGTTTCTATACAGGTCTCATTCAAGTCCAACATCCCGATTACGCGGATAGCTTAAGTATTGATGATGTTATCGCGACAACTGGGGAGGTACTTGTTCCAATAAAGTCTCACTCTTACATCAACGTCATGTTGCCGCGTATTGAGTCATTTGCGCTTGCGGCTTCAGCGGAAAAGTCGAAAGGGGTTGTCGTGATGGGTGTCGATCCTGAGAAAGAAAATAACTACTCAAAGATCAGCGAGAAAGTGACGTTAGGTGAATATTTAACGGCTGATGATAAACAGGTTCTTGTTGGTGAAGGATTGGCAAAATTCTTTGACCTGTCTGTTGGTGATGAGCTGGTTTTGTATGGTCAAGGGTATCGCGGTCAAACCGCCGCAGGGCTGTATCGGATTAAAGGGCTCATTCGCTTCCCATTACCACAACTCGATAATCAATTGGTGTATCTACCACTTAAACTCGCGCAAACCTTATACAGCGCAGATGGTCTTGTCACTTCATGGGTATTGCACACCAAGGATATCACTCAGTTAGATCAAACCGTTTCGCAATTGAAGGCCAGCTATGGTGATAAATACAATGTCAGAGATTGGAAAGATTTGGCCCCAGAATTATCTCAGCAGATCGCCATGGACAAAGCCGGTGGGATTTTTCTGATTTACCTACTTTATGGTGTGGTTGGTTTTGGTTTATTTGCGACTATTTTGATGATGACTTTAGAACGCCAAAGAGAATTTGGTGTTATGTTGGCTACCGGAATGTTGAGATCTCGTCTATTGCAACTGATCGCTATTGAGTCTGTATTCATCGCCTTTATTGGTGTGATGGTGGGGTTGCTCGGTTCGTTTCCTGTTCTGACCTATCTCTATTTCAATCCTATTGAGATCACCGGAGAGTCGGCACAGCTCATGCGTGACTCTGGATTCGAACCGGTAATGCCTGTGCTTCTAGCGCCTTACCTGTTTATTAATCAGATCCTCTCTGTGTTGACAATTTTAGTGCTTAGTCTTATTTATCCTATGCTCCGAATCTTAAAGCTAGAGCTGGTTAGCGCATTAAAAGGTGGTGCTCATGCTCATTAAGTTAGCTTGGCGTAACCTTTGGCGGAATAAACTTCGGACCGGAATTATGCTCGGCGCCATGATATTTGGTTTGATGGGTGTGGTGACCATGATGGGCTTTATGTCCGGAATGGTCGACAACATGGTTCACAATGCAATTGCATGGCAAACCAGTCATGTGCAAATTCAAAACAAGAATTATGTCGAGAACCCAGATATAAAGGATCTCATCGATAAACCGGATGTTATTTTTGAAGACCTTAGTCGAAACCCCGATGTTTTAGCGTGGTCTGGTCGATTTTTGGCCGATGGCATGATCGGGTCGGCAAGAAGCACGCGAGGGGTCAGAATAAATGGTGTGGATATTGAATCAGAAAGCCGAGTTACGCCAATTTTAAGCAGCATAATGCGGGGAGAAAGCCTTGCAATTGAAGGAAGAAACCCGGTTTTAGTTTCGCAAAAAATAGCCGGAAGACTCAAGCTTAAAATTGGGTCTAAAGTGGTTCTGACATTTACGGATGGGCGAGGGGAAGTCACGGGCTCGGCTTTCAGAGTGCGAGGTATGTTTAAAACACCCTCCACCACGTTTGATGATAATAACGTCTATGTGCGAAAAAAAGATGTAGAAAAAATAGCCCACCTTACTGGGGTCCACGAGATAGCGATCCTATTGAAAGATGAAATAAACACGCAAAAAGAGGGCGCTTTATCCGAATTTACTGCCCAATTACGCGCACTCAGTTCTGAGCAAAACAGGGTTCGTGATTGGACCAAAGTTCAACCTATGTTGGCGTCTATGATCGCGACGATGGGGATCAGTAATGTCATTATGCTCGCGATTTTTGTCATCGCGATGGGCTTCGGTATTGTCAATATCATGCTGATGTCAGTATTTGAACGCACCCAAGAGTTTGGGGTCTTGATGGCGGTTGGCATGCAGAAACATAAGATTTTTCTCTTGATTATGCTTGAAACGATTTGGCTAGGTATTTGTGGTGCCGCACTTGGCCTTTTGGCAAGCATGACGATGATTCAAATCCTGCAGTTTACAGGTTTACCTTTGGGAGAAATGGCGGAAGGCCTCGGGGCGTATGGCGTGGATACGGTGCTTTATCCGAGAGTTTCTGCCTATGAGTATGAGGTAATTTTCTTTACAGTGGTCTTCTCAAGTCTTATTGCAGCACTTTACCCAGCTCGGCAAATATTAAAGCAGCGGCCTGTCGAAGCCATGTCAGAGAAGCATTGATTTTCCCATAGAGGTGGATATGACGATTCAAATAAAAGGTTTATGTAAGACCTACAATCAAGATACGGATTTTCCGGTCTATGCAGTGCAGAACCTCAACCTTTCTATTGGACAGGGTGAGTTTGTGGCGGTGATGGGCCCGTCAGGCTCGGGTAAAACCACGTTACTGAACATGCTAGGTGGAATTGACACGCCTACTTCAGGTGAAGTTAACATTGACGGTTGTAATATCTGTACGCTCAAAGAGAAGCAATTGATCGCGTTTCGCAGAGATAATATTGGCTTTATTTTTCAAGACTACAGCTTACTCCCGGTGCTTACAGCGGTTGAGAATGTGGAATTCGTTATGCAGTTACAGGGTCAAAGCAATGAAGCGTGTTTGACTCGCGCAAAGGCGCTACTTACTCAAGTTGGGCTAGAGAATCAATTGAATAAGGTACCGAGTAAACTGTCGGGTGGTCAGCAACAACGTGTGGCCGTAGCGCGTGCGCTTGCCCCTAGGCCGAGGTTTGTTATGGCGGATGAACCGACGGCGAACTTGGATGCGAAAAGTACCGCTGAATTGCTCGATATTATGCAGCAACTAAATGAAAAAGAAGGGACTACATTTATCTTCTCTACCCATGATCCAAGAGTGATTAGACGCGCTAAGCGAGTGATAGTTTTTGAAGATGGCCAACTTACGCAAGACAATTGGAACACCACTGAAACGCAAGATGAAATAGCGTAATGTTTAATTCCCGTTACCGTGTTTTTGCCCTGACATTAGCATTTTCGAGTTTTGCCGAAGCCGATATTCCAGGTTTACAACCCGAAAAGGCGTGGGATTTGAGTGGTTATATTAAGTACATGGGCACTGCAACCTTGCCAGATGGAGGCGATAACTTATTCGACAACCTTGTCCATCAACGCTTTAATTTCGAATACCGGTTGAGTTCAAATCTACGTTTTAACGCGGGAATGAGAAATCGATTCATCTGGGGTGATTCTGCCGAAAGCCTTTATTACTCTGACTACATCGGATTGGATTTAGGGTATGTCGATCTGTCAAAAAACTGGGCCGAAGGAGAGAGAACGGTTGGAAATAGTCAACTAGATCGACTCTATATTGACTGGAAAAAAGACAATTGGCAGATTACTGGGGGACGATTTCGGATTAACTGGGGCATGACGACCGTGTGGAACCCTAACGATGTATTTAATTCTTATTCTATTTATGACTTTGACTATGAAGAAAGGCCGGGCACGGATGCACTTTCGCTAAGTCGGAAGCTCGGCTTTGCAAGTAGTTTTGACCTTGTTTATAGCCCAAATGAGAAACACCACCTTAACAGCTACGTAATGCGCTATCTTTTTAATGTAGAGGAGTGGGATATTCAATTGATAGGTGGAAAGGCAAGATTAGATAACGTCATAGGCGTGGGCATCGCTGGGGATATTAAAGGTGGTGGATTAAGGGCGGAGGTGAGTTACTTTGACCCAACGCAGGATAGTTGGCAAGACGTCGATCAGGTCAGCGCGCTGGTCTCCAGTCTAGAGATGGATTACAGCTTCGGTGGACAAGGTAACTGGACCGTTAAAGGTTCGATTATGCACAACTCGAATCCGCTAGCGCCCATTAATGCTAACGCCTTTCTTAGTTTGCCTTTAACGGCAAAAACCCTGAGTTTTACAGAGTTAACCAGTTACCTGGATGCAAGCTTTGAGGTGTCAGCGTTGAGCCGAGTTACGTTGTCGACTATTTACTACCAAGATGGTTCTTATTTCTTGGGGTTGTCCAATAACTATTCCCTTGCGAATAACTGGCAGTTGCTCGGTGTCGTGCAATATTTCGATGGGGATAAAGATAGCCTGTTTTCACAATCCTCCAGCACCTTAATGTTTGCACAAATTAAATGGAGTTTTTAGTGATGCGTTGCGTCAATTTGGTGAATAAAGCACCAAAATGAGTCTATAAGACGGTCAAAACTTCCTGTGTTATAAAAATTTCACATTTCACCCTGTGTTTGTGTATGGCATTTATGCGTGAGATTCTGAGCGCCACAGATTGTTATGTATAAATTGAAAATATTTTAACACATTGATATATATTTAATTTTTATATATTCTGATGCTTATCTTACATAATGTGTCGTATTATATTTTTCAGAAACGGTATATTCAACGTTCTACGCCCCCATCGCTCCCCCTAAAATACTTCATAAAAGGGTGATTTACTTCTCATGTTGGTATCTATAATGCACTCAATTCTACAGTATTAGGTTGATGTCCTTTCGATGTCACCTAGTTGTTCCAAGTAGCTTGCTTTCTTCCTATCGGAAATGTGTCCGATGATTTTCTCAGCAAGCTCGTATAGAAGGAAAATGAAATGACTAACTGTTTCTCAGATAAACAACGATCGCTTTTTGATAAAACGGACGTGATCCTCCATGCGTTTGATTGGCAATATGCCTATGTTGCAGGAAATGCAAAAGAAATCAGTGAATTAGGCTATAAAACTGTCCTCGTTTCACCCCCAATGAAATCGGCAATTCGTGATGATGGCACCGAGTGGTGGCAGCGTTATCAACCACAAGACTACCGGATCATTGATAACCAACTTGGTAATACCAACGATTTTTCTGCCATGGTCCAGAGGCTAAATGAATTTGGCATCCGTGTTTATGCCGACGTAGTATTCAACCACATGGCAAATGAAGCCTACTTGCGTTCTGATCTTGATTATCCGAACGAGTTCGATATGCAGCGTTATCGTGCCGATTGGGAAGAGATCCAAAAACTAAGATTGTTTGGAGATCTAAGCCTACCTTTGTTTACGGAAGATGATTTTGTTGAAGCCTTTGGTATCGAAGATTGGAAAGACAAGTGGGAGGTTCAAAACGGTCGCATCACGGGTGGTCATGAAGACCCGGGTTTACCCACTTTACGACATAACGACAATGTGGTGTTAAAGCAGCAGGCCTATCTAAAAGCACTAAAAGAGATGGGCGTCGCGGGCTTTCGTATTGATGCCGCAAAACATATGACATTAGAGCACCTACGCAGGGTGTGGACTGATGACATCATGAAAGATGTACACATTTTCGGTGAGATCATTACCGATGGTGGTGCTTCAAAAGAAGAGTATGAGATCTTTTTGCAGCCATACTTGGAAAGCACCAAGCTTGGTGCTTATGATTTTCCACTATTTACTACGGTTTTTGAGGCATTTCAACCCAAGGGTGATATGACTTCATTAATTAATCCATATACGTTTGGCCAAGCGTTATCTAACACTCGTGCCATCACGTTTGCTATCACCCACGACATTCCAAATAACGATGTGTTTAGTCGCCTTGTGATGGAAGAAACGAATGAATGGTTAGCCTATTGCTATATTCTTGGCCGAGATGGTGGTGTACCACTTGTTTATACGGATTTAGATACCAGTGGAATAGTAGATAAATGTGGTCAACCTCGTTGGATGAACGCGTGGAAAGACCCAAGAATGGCGAAAATGATCCGTTTCCATAACTTTGCACACGGTGAACCGATGAAGCGAATGCTTGGGGATGAGGATTTTCTTATTTTTTCTCGAGGAGAAACTGGCCTTGTTGCCATCAATAAATCCGATCATAGAATCGAGATTAGTATGGACTGGCAAAAAGATATGCTTGATCTACTCAGCGATTCAAAATTAAAAGTGGATAAGGGGGAGCTTAATTTCACTCTTGAACCACAAAGTTGCATGATGATGGTCGCGATAGATTTATAGTACTTCTAGTCAATAGTCTAGTAATAGTGCCAAGGAAGCGGTTTTATATCCCAAATAATTCTTCCATCCAGGTTCCGTAATTATGTGTATCTTTTTTTAAAAAGCCGCGTTATTTTAGTGGGCTGCAAGTAAATATATAGCGGAAAGGATATCGCGATGAATTGGGCTCTTTTGAGTGTCTTTATACCTACGTTTTTCTTTGTATCGATTACCCCGGGCATGTGTATGACTTTGGCACTAGGTTTGGGGATGAGTGTTGGGTATAAGCGCGCATTGTGGATGATGGCTGGTGAAGTGGTTGGCGTTGCGCTCGTTGCTGTCGCGGCTGTTTTAGGTATTGCCGCGGTGATGCTGAATTACCCATGGTTGTTTATCGCTTTCAAAACGATTGGTGCATCTTATCTGTTCTATTTAGGCATTCAGATGTGGCTATCAAAAGGTAAGCTCGCATTAAGCGGCGATACCACAGAAATGCCTGTTGGAAGAAACTGGGACCTTGTGGTTCAAGGTTTTGTTACCGCCATTGCTAACCCGAAAGGGTGGGCGTTTATGGTTTCACTTCTTCCTCCTTTTATCGACAACAGCAAGCCACTCACCACTCAATTGATTCTATTAGTCTCGATAATTATGGTGTCAGAATTTGTCTGCATGACACTTTATGCAACCGGTGGGAAAGGGCTTAAACGTGTACTTGGGCATTCTAAGAATGTACGGTTTATGAATCGAATCTCCGGTACCTTGATGATGGGCGTTGGCGTGTGGTTATTTGTGAGTTAATGGGGATAAATGAACGTTGAACTTTTGGCCTCAAAATGCTACCCCATTAAAAACAATCCTGACCATGATAGCGTTTTGCTTATAACAGGACTTTTTTGTTTATTTTGACGACCATTTTCTTAATCGCTTTGGGTGTATCGACGCAAATCATTGGTCTGTGAGGTTGATTAGGGTAAAAAATGATAAAATCGCCAGAGGTAAGATTAACATACTTTTCATCGATAACATCGTCGACAAAAGCGATATCGTTGTTATCAAGTTGATTCTCGGTAACGGTTTCATACCCTTTGTAGCTGTATCCAAATCTCTCTTCGCCATCGAGTAAAATCTGAATATCCATGAAATCGTTATGAATTTCAGATCGTCTCATCTCGAGTGTTTCGGTGTCTACTTCTGCGGTAAAAAGGAAAATATCCTCTTGCAGGTAGTGTTTACCGTCTGGCAGTTCATTACGTTGAATCATATCGGCGACCGTATTGAGGATGTCTTTTACAATAGGATGCAGTTGTGAAGAAAGGGCGAGGTTATCTAAGTTACCAATGTGCATATTAATGTCTCATTATTGAATTCGCTATTGTGAGCATATCAGGATTATAAGTCAGTACAAAAGACATTGACGCCGTTTATCAAGGGTGGTTAGCCACTAAATGCGAATAAATCAACTCTCTTTAAACTAAAGGCATAGACAATGCACTCACAATGCATTACAATGTATATACAAATTAGAAAGAGGAGATATAATAATGAAACCGGTTATGATCAATAATGAATCTCTAGGTTTTATCGAGCGCATTTGTCTGTTTTCACTGGCCGTCGTTGTTTCGGTGCTCGCGCTAGTGTAAGCCGTATATTAAGTATTCGCTCATAAGAATAACAAGAACCCCATTAACTGATTCAGTTGATGGGGTTTGTCTTATGCATAAGGTTATTTATTGTTTACCTAACAGGGCCTGCATCATCCTTCCCAATACGCATAGCAAAATGGATGAAAATACCCTAAAATCTCGCTTTGCTTACCAATGATAATTAAACCTGTGGAATTGAATTGATGAAAAAATGGCTACTTCTATTAGTACTATCCTTTAATGCCACTGCAGCATGCCAAGTTGATGATACGGGTGTCAGTAACGTTATAGTCAATGATATGTTGGGATTTATATCGAATAAAGATTCGATCATGTCCCGAGTTCTAAAAAAAGACGGTTATGAAGGCTACGATGAGTATGCACGCAATAATCCTTATTCAGAGATACTGAAACAACTAACGTTGTTGAATGAAGATGATAAAGAAGTATTGGAAGATGTTCACTTGAGTCAATCGTTAGACGACCTAAAAAAGGTCATTCGCAGTTGTACGGAAAAAGATCTGAAACGACAATTGCAGTTTCTGATGGATGACCATTATGCTCAATATCGTGAAGCGATGCAGGGTAAAAATAAGCGAGTAGAAGAATCTTTATCGTTGATATTAAAAGATATTAATAATAATTAATAATAAGTGCTGATGACATAACGAACCTGATCAGCATTTATCTTAAAATTTCACAAGAAATCTTGCTTGTAGCACAGTAGAATACCGCTTCTAAAAGTGTGAAGTGAGTAGAATCGTGGATAAAAGTCAATTTGAGTTGTTAGCGCCGGGTGGCGATTTAGAGTCGATTAAAGCGGCGATTGTTGCTGGTGCTGATGCAGTCTATTGTGGCCTAGATAGGTTTAATGCCCGTAATAGAGCTGAGAATCTGAGTTTAGAGAACCTTAATGATGTTATTGAGGTTGCGCATCAACGTGACTGTAAGATATTCCTCACGCTTAACATTATTATTTTAGAGAATGAAATTCCTGCGATAACCCGTCTGTTGAAGCAACTTGTCAGCACCAAAGTAGACGGTGTTATTGTTCAGGATATTGGTCTGGCTTACATCCTCAAACATCACTTCCCAGAGCTAGATGTCCATGCGTCCACTCAACTCAACACCCACAACGAAGGGCAGATTCTGTTTATGAATAAACTTGGCGTTAGCCGAGTGAATTTATCCAGAGAGTTGAACATCAAAGAGATAAAACGACTCGCTCAGTTTGGACTTGAACACGATGTATTGATGGAAGTATTTGTTCATGGTTCATATTGCATTGGCTTTTCGGGTTTGTGTTATATGAGCTCCGCTAAAAATGGTGCGTCGGGAAACAGAGGTCGCTGTAGTCAACCTTGTCGAGATCAATATCAAACGACGGAAGTGGGCAGTGACTATCCGCTTAATATGAAAGACAACTCGGCTTTTGGTGATCTGAAAGAGCTAGCAGATGCCGGTGTTTATTCACTAAAGGTAGAAGGACGGATAAAGAAAGCACATTATGTGTATACCGTCGTTGATAACTGGCGCAAACAGATTGATGCGTATTGCGATGGGCAAGATCTCCTAACGGACACTTCTGATCTTTATACTGTGTTTAATCGTGATTTTTCAGATGGTTATCTGCAAGGTGAAATCAGCAATAAGATGTACATTAACCATCCGCGGGATAACGCTTCAAGGCACTTTGTTAAAATATACGGTGTAACAGCGGAAGAAGATGTAAAAAAAGTACAACAAGATCTGTTCGATAAGAAAACAGATATCATGCGTATGGTGGAAGAAAAGACAAAAAATCTATTGTCTGACTCTACACCATCACATGTTGTAAGCTTAAAAGCTGGTGGCGTGGATACGATTCCCAAATTGGTGGCACATACTCCCAAAGATGAAGATGCTCGTTTGTCGGTACTAATATCAAATCAAGCAGATATTGAAAAGGTGCAAGGCGACAACACGGATCTCTATTTTGAGTTACCCAACGCACTGGCTTATTCGCTCAAAGAGTTGCTGGATGTGTTCCACTCGAATGAAGCCTTGATTCCGTGGTTTCCTGCTATTCTTATCGACAAAGACTATGATGCCGCTGTTGAATTTTTAGATGAGGTAAAGCCGGCTCTGATTGTTACCAACAATATGGGGATTGGTTATTTGGCCGCAGAGAAAGGAATTGCGTGGATTGCAGGCCCACAATTCAATATTGTTAATTCGTATGCGCTTAAGTGTTTAAAAGAAGAGTTCAATTGTAGCGGTGCGTTTATCTCAAACGAGATAACAAGAATTCAGATGAGACGGATAGTTCGTCCTGAGGGGTTTCAGCTTCTGCACAGTATCTACCACCCCAACGGCTTGTTAACCAGTCGCCAATGCTTGTTCCAGCAGACGAGCGGTTGCAAGAAGATGAAGATTAACAAAGGGTGCTTACCGCGTTGTAACAAGCATACGTCTATCATCAATTTCAATGAATCGTCTTATATTATCGATAAACAAAAAGGGAACCATAACACCCTTTATGGTCATCATCATTTCTACAATCCAAATGTTGTTCATGACTTGCCTGAGCTGTTTACTGGTTTTATGGTTGATCTGCGAGACATTGAGACGATGACAAAAACAAAGGCAGATAAGGGGGAACTGGTTACTATGTTTACTGACCTGATTCTTCATAAAGAGAATTCGCAACAGACACTAGAAAGTAATCTCGTCGGTACGGTCAACAACCAATACATTAAGGGCTTATAGAAGCCTTTGTTGGGAAAGACGTCAATTAAGTTTCTATATTGAAGGTATTGTTGAATGAAGCGCTAAGGCAGGCGCTTTTCGACGTACATTTCGTTGATCTCTGAGAAGAGCAAGAACCACTGTCGACCACTCTATCTAGCCATTTCTAGATTATGAATAGATTATTAATGGATTTATAATAGAGTGATCTTCTCCCCAATATTGATCTTTATTATAATTAAATATAGAATAATAAATTATTTTAATAGCTCATAATTTTTCTGCGTCACATGGATGTTTTGTGTGGATATTAGGTTTTTAGCGCTAACGTGTAAAAAGTTTATAGCTTGTGTCTGTAACAGGGAACAGAATGCACAAACAGATAAAAAAACAGATCATTCAAGATTCATTCATCTCTTTCGCCGTCCTATTTTTCGCAATTGTATTGTTTGAGAATTTTGAGGTATTTGAAAAAGTTATATTTTTTCTAAAAAATCAAGAGGATAAGCAGTTAGATGAACTGTTTCTTGTCATCCTTTTAAGCCCTGCTGTTTTGTTGTGGTTTTCCATTCGCCGTTTTAAAGATGCACTTAGTCAGGTTCAGAAAAGAATACTCGCGGAGCAAGAATTCCAGAATAAACTAAAGTTTGATGCGTTGACCGGTTTACCCAACGGTGCTTTCTTTGAAAGCTTATTGGATGAGAAGGTAGAAAGCCTTACTGAGTCGGATGTTACCTTGGTTCTAGTGTTGGTCAATATAACTGAATACGAAAACCTCTATAACTGTTACTCCTCAGAAGAGGTTGATAACAGCTTGATAAAATTAAGCGACCGAATCAGTGATATTTCTGGTCTGAACTGGATAATTGCCAAACCCAGTCGCAATACGTTTGCACTGTTGATCGAACTGCCTGACGGTCAAAGCGTCGATGTTTTGGCTCGCAACTTGTCTGAACAGCTAAAATTTAACAAACTAAATGCTCGGGAACCGACCATCTATTGTAAATTAGGGCTGACTTCTCTTAGCCACACTGAAAAGGCTATCTCTTCCGTCAATATGAGCATGCAGGCGCACGAAGCGCTTTATAAGAGTAAGCATGATGATGATGCAACTTATACAATTTATCAGAAGGCAGAAGAAGAAAGGAAGCTAAGCGAATTTAAGATGAGAGAGGAGCTTAGTTTAGCGATAGAGAACAATGAACTCACTTTGTATTTTCAGCCCCAAGTCGCATTGAATTCGGGAGAAGTGTTAAGTGCAGAGGCATTGGTTAGGTGGAATCACTCTAAAAAAGGGTTCTTAACACCAGACAAATTTATCCACCTGATTGACAACCACCCCATTAGTAGTCGTTTCGGTGAGTGGGTAATTCAAACTGCCCTCAGAAAAATCGCAAAACATAATAATATTTCTATTAGTGTCAATATAACCGCTTGTCATATTGAACGAGCTAAATTTGTTGAAAGTCTGAAAAAACTGCTGGACCAATACCCAATGGTGTGTCCGAGCAAACTGAAAATAGAGCTCACAGAAAGCGCGAGCATAACCGATTATAAGCAAGTAGAGCTGACGATGAAGGAGTGCAGAATCCTTGGTATCCAATTTTCACTGGATGACTTTGGCACCGGACATTCGGCATTGAATCAACTGAGAATTTTACCTGTCTCGGAGATAAAAATTGATAGAAGTTTTATCCAAAATTTTTTAACAGACCGAACGGACTTTATGATGGTGAGTTCTATCATTGGGCTAGCAAAAAACTTCAACCTTGAAGTGGTCGCTGAGGGGATTGAAACCATGGAACAGTTTACGACGTTAAGCGAATTAGGCTGCCAGAAAGTGCAAGGGTATTTATTCTCTAAACCATTGGAAACGTCGGCATTTGATGGTTGGGTGAACAACTATAATGAACTAAATCTCTTACCAGAACAGAGGCTACAGACTAAAAAAGATCGTATAAAGAGCAAGAGCAAGGGCAGAGCATGATCTTCACGTGGGGCTATCATCAGAGCCTATTGTGATCTGATGTGGGTTCGTCAGAATGGTAATTGAGCATGCAAAGGCCTGACGTGTGTCAGACCGAACAGCATACTGTTGATGGGCGTCTCGTTCGTTTAATCGTGATTACAAACGAGGAGAAATAGAATCGATATATTTAAGCCTACATTAGCTTTGCAAAATCTTTAATGGCAATCCAAGCATGTCATTGCCGCTGCCAGCTAAATACCAAATAATACCAATTAAACAGATAACGGTAATAAAGTACCAACACGCTGAAAAAACTTGTCCAGATCTGTCTAATGGTAACAAGTGGCTAACGTGGCGGGCTTTCCATTCGAAAACAATTTCGACGCTGCCAATCAATAACATAAGCCCAAGTAGGGTCAGATTTAGCGTATAGCTCAAATATACACCAAAGGCAGCACCTGCAATACAGAATGATAATCCGACAATAGAGTTCATAGAAAAGCTGATACTTTTTAAAATATGACCCCCATCAAGCGGCAAAATAGGCAATAGATTAAAGAGGTTCAGCAGTGCATTGAAGGCCGCGAGACCTGCAAAAAAATCCAAATCGGTTACCCAGTAAACAATAAGAGAGAGTCCCGACATCAACAGGCCAAAGGTCGGTCCCATGATTGAGATGACCACATCTTGCCAACGGGTGTTAATACGTTCATCACTTAAGGCAAGTCCTCCCATGAAGGGGATAAGGTAAATGCCTTTGGTTTTCATTCCAAAGTATTTCATCGCTCGAATATGGCCATATTCATGGAACACCAGACAAGCAATAAGTGCCAAAGCAAATTGTACTGAAAATAACCATGAATATGCCGCCACACTAGCCCCAACGAGTACAACTTTAATGACTTTGGCGCTTTTCAACAGCTTGAAGCCTAACGATGTGAGGCCAATTATGCTGAGTTTTTTCTGTTGTTTGATAAGTGTGACGGGCGTCTGTTGTTCGATATCTTTGGTGTTTCGAGTACCTTGGAAAGCCAGTTCATTATTAACAAAAAGCTGATAGCTAATCGAAAATGGTTGCCACGTTAAATCCGTGGTCAAGCGTACTGCAATGGTTTGTATTAGTGCCGTCTCCATAGACGGGTCAGTTATTTCTGTCATGCTTGCTGGTTGCGTTTGAAGTTCAAACTGATGTTCTTTAATGCCTTGGTAGTCGGCCGATGCCGGCATAACAGAAACGAGATTGTTGTCCCAAAAAAGTTGCTGCCAACCAGCCATAGAACCTTCGAGACGAAGCGATTTACCTAGGCAATCAATATTTAATAATTCCAATGTGTTCTCTTTCTTTATCTAGTCGTAGTTTGATTTCTTGTTAGAATTAGTCTAATTCTTGCTCTCATTTCGCTATGCTAATTAGGACATGATTGGAGCGCGTTTTATAAGATTGGCGTTGCTTGATTGATATCTCACAGATTTTCATTGGCTGATATTGCAAGCTTTCATTATTTGGCTAATGGTCTCTTCAGAGTGTTGATAATCAATAGGGAGTTCTGCAATATTGTCATTTGACCTTACGAACAAGGACGGAAAGCTATTTCCCCCGATAGAGCGGGCGAAAGTGATCTCAGCTACTAGCTCTTGATTTAATGCGTCAGATAGAAGATCGTCTGTGAATTTTTTACTGTCTAACCCTATCTCGACAGAGAGCGAAATGAGTATTTCGTTATCACTAGGGTTACGTGCTTCAAGATAATAGGCGTTTTGAATGGCACTTAGCATCGCTTTTTCGGCGCCTTGTTTCCGCGCGGCTAAGGCGGCTCGGCAAGCTGGGTAGGTAGAGCGACGGGGGGTATTATTTTTCCAAAACTGATAATTAAATTCGGTACCTAAGTAGCCCTCGATTTTTTTCCAGTACGAAGCCACTTGTTGCTGCATTTCTTCTGGCATTGGTACGTCGGAATCGGGTGCTAACCCTCCAACTACGTAAACGATCTCTAGATGTTCGGAAAGATGTTTCTCGATTTCCGTCCATGTGGGTTTGTATCCCCAACACCAAGAACACATGGGGTCATACACATAATAGAGTTTTACTGAAGAAGCCATAGGTCAATTCCTTTTAAGATGTTAGTTAAAGGTAACAAAAATTATCTAGAATGTAATTACCCTTGATTTCAGATCAATCAGATCAATCAAATCAATAAAGTCGTACTTTTCTCTCACATGTTAAGTTACATTTGGTCGTGTATTGCTTGGAAAGTTTAATAAAATGCGACATATTATGGTCTCAAAAGGAGAATTCAATGCCGACGACACTAGCGTTTGATGTGTATGGAACACTTATTGATACTCATGGGGTTACATCAATCTTAGAGAATTTTATGGGGAACAAAGCAGATGCTTTTTCTCATACATGGAGAAACAAGCAACTTGAGTACTCATTTAGACGAGGTTTGATGCAAAATTACCAAAATTTTGCCGTTTGTACCGCCAATGCCCTCGATTATAGTTGTCAGTTTCATAAAATCGAATTAACCATTGAACAGAAACAAGCTCTACTAGAGAGCTACAAAACATTACCATGTTTTGACGATGTTACTGCCGCCTTGAAGCAATTAAAACAGGCTGGTTTTCGCCTGTATGCGTTTTCTAATGGGAGCCAAATAGCGGTAAACCAGTTGCTTGAATCTGCGGGGATCAGTGAATTGTTTCATGGTGTAGTGAGTTGCGATGACGTGCAATCCTTTAAACCGAATCCTGCGGTATATACTCATTTTTTGCGTGAATCAGAAGCTAAAGATAATGAGGTGTGGTTGATATCTAGTAACCCATTTGATGTTATCGGCGCGATATCCGCTGGCATGCAAGCGACGTGGGTTAAGCGATCGGAGGACGCGATATTTGACCCATGGGGCATTGAACCAACGGCAATAGTGCCTAATTTATCCATGTTAAAAGCCGTATTGTAGAGCCATCAAGTATTACTGAAGTAACGTAAAACTGGTTACTGGCTACGTTGATTTTCTATTGTGGTTGAAACGGCAGAATAGGTTGATACAAGGTAGGGCACGCAATAGCTAAGTGCGATTTTAATTGCCCGTTGCGTATCGATGTTTCCCATTAATAGTGCCTCTCCGTGGTTGATCATCATCAGGATAGTACCGACGACGGCGGACACTTTTAGTGAACGCTTAACTATCAACGGAGAAAAAGCGGTATTGAGTATTTTTTGTGTGGCTGTTTGTCCTGGCATTATTATCGTTTTCCTCTAAACCGAGCTAAATAACTGGGCGATCAGTTCGCGCCTTCGATTGAGGCTATCTCAATGTTGCCATTTACGCAATTGATAAGCTCCTGTCGCTTGAGAGGTTTTAAATAGATCCCGCTGAGGTTGTAGTTGTTAGACCAATAGCGGTCGAGGTTATCCTGTACAGCATCTGCAGTGACGAAATAGGCGGGTGTATTTTTGTATTCTGCAAACTCTCGTAATAGGGTTAGGGCTTCTACACCACTCATAATAGGCATGTGAATATCAATTAAAAAACAGTCAATGTTGAGTGGCAAACTATTAGATTTCACGGCTTTAATTAAATGTTCTCCGTCTGCAAACGCAATGACCTCAGCACCTTCACTTTGTGCCATTAATTTGAGAATTTCACGGTTGAATGTTTGATCCTCTGCGATACAGATAATTTTATTTTTTAGTAATTTACTACTGCTAGAGTCGTACATGGTGAACTTAGGGCTCTGCTGGTTTGTGCGGTAAGACTCCTCTAGATGGATTGATGCTGCTACAATAGTTCCGTGTCCTTCCTCTGAAAAGAATTTTATTGAGCCGTTCATCAGTTGTGAGAGCTCTTTTACTATCGCCAATCCTAGCCCTGTTCCTTCAAAATAGCGGTCGGAATTTTTTAGTTGGCTGAAGGCTTGATAGATTCTTTCTCTATTCGATGTATTTAGTCCAATACCTTGATCCTTAACGATGATTGATATCTTCTTTTTACCATCATATTTACTGTGATTGACCGAGATTCTAACTTCAATCGGTTTTCCATTGGAAAACTTGACGGCATTGGAGACGAGATTCAAGATAATTTGTTTAACTCTAGTTTCGTCGCCAACAAAGTGATGGCTTTGGCTCGATTTTATCTTAGTGATGACTTTTATTTTGCATGTATTGGCTTTGAATTTCAGGGTGGAAATAACACTCTCTAATATCTCGAGTAAATTGAATTTTTTATGATCTAATTGTATTTTATTTTCTTCAATTGATGAGATATCCAAAATATCGTTAACCAGATTTAATAGGTGCTCGACAGATGTTGATATGTTGTTGAGGTATTTTTTGTGCATTGATGAGTCAGAATGATTAATAAGGTCGATATAACCTACAACGGCGCTAATAGGTGTGCGAATTTCATGGCTCATCTTGGCTAAAAAAAGGTTTTTGGCCATCGTTGCGTTCACTAGTTTTTGTTCTAGAATTTTTTGTTTACTGATGTCTACCGCAAGACACATGAGACCAACACAGTTACCATTTGAATCTAAAATTGGGGATTTCATCGTGAGGTAATATTTTATTTCTCCATTCGAACATGGGACTTTCTCTTCAAAAGATTTTTTTTTCTTAGTGCGCATCACCTCCAGATCTTTTTCTCTAATTTCCTTTGCTGTTTCAGGCGAAAATGAAAATATTTCTTCGTCTGTTTTCCCAAATACGTTTTCTCTGTCAATCCCCACGCTTTGTTCATAACACCTATTAGCGATGAAGTGTCTGCCTTCCGTGTCCTTGGCACACATCACGGCTTCAATATCATCAATAATGTTGGATATAAGATGGAGTTGTTCTTCATTATTGATGCTAGTGGCAACTAAGTTGGAGAGCATGGTGATATCTAAACAATTTTGCGAAAACAACATCTTTGAAGGCCTTGAGTTAGTGGCATTAATTGCCTCTATGTTGTTGAAGTCCTGGTCATTCGTAAATAGCATTATTTTGCAAAAATAGAGACGATAATGCTAAGTGTGGGTGTTGGTTTGCTTTAAACTTGTTCCTTTTTGTCGTTCGAACATAAAAACATGTTCATTCAAGTTGAAAAAATGTGAAGTAAAGCGCGTTTTAGCGCGCGTTTGGGTATTGAAGGTCCATTTTTTATAAGTAAACTGCATAAAGGTTTCGTAATGATAACCATTTCACTTAAAGACCCGGCGACTATTTTGGCACTCATATTTGTGTGCGTTTGGTCTCTGTTACAATTTCAGTAGAAGATAAAGCACAGAAAACGAAGGTTCTTCATATGGATAACAAATATATAGTTGCAATTGACCAAGGGACCACGAGTTCAAGAGCGGTTATTTTAGATCACGATGCGAATGTTGTCAGTGTTGCTCAGCGGGAATTTACCCAGATATATCCTCAAGCTGGATGGGTAGAACATGATCCGTTAGAAATTTATGCTACTCAAACAACAACACTTATCGAAGCGCTAATCCAGAAGGGAATTGCCACAGAGCAGATCGCGGCCATTGGTATCACGAATCAACGCGAAACGACCATTGTTTGGAATAAGGAAACAGGTAAACCAATATATAACGCGATTGTTTGGCAATGCCGTAGAACCGCCGCCATTTGTGAAGAGTATCAACAACATGAAGGGTTTGAGGCATATGTGCGAGAGAATACGGGGTTGGTACTCGATCCTTATTTTTCAGGTACTAAAGTGAAATGGATCCTAGACAATGTTGAGGGCGCTCGCAAACAAGCCGAAGAGGGTAAATTACTGTTTGGAACCGTTGATACATGGCTTGTCTGGAAAATGACACAAGGTAAAGTGCATGTTACTGACTACACCAATGCATCGAGAACCATGCTTTTCAATATTAATACCCTAGAGTGGGACCGTAAAATATTGGCTGAGTTCGAAATACCATTTTCTATGATGCCAAAGGTTAAAGCTTCTTCGGAAGTTTATGGTGAAGCCAACTTAGGCGGTAAAGGGGGTACTCGCATACCTATCGCAGGTATTGCAGGTGACCAGCAAGCAGCATTGTTTGGACAAATGTGTGTAGAAGCGGGTCAAGCCAAAAACACCTATGGAACGGGCTGCTTCCTGTTGATGAATACCGGGTTAGATAAAGTTTCTTCGTCTAATGGCCTGCTAACCACATTAGCATGTGGTCCAAAAGGCGAGGTGACGTACGCACTTGAAGGTTCCGTGTTTATGGCTGGTGCTTCCATTCAATGGTTGCGTGATGAAATGAAGATGATAGCGAATGCAAAAGACTCAGAGTATTTTGCTTCACAAGTAGATTCATCTAATGGTGTTTATGTTATCCCGGCGTTTACTGGTTTAGGGGCCCCTTATTGGGATGCCTACGCTCGTGGAACGATCATGGGGATGACTCGAGGTACGGGTGTAAACCATATCATCAGAGCAACTTTAGAGAGTATTGCCTATCAAAGTCGTGATGTTATCGACGCAATGCAAGCCGACTCAGGTATTAAGATAACGGATTTGCGCGTTGATGGCGGTGCGGTAGCGAATAACTTTTTGATGCAGTACCAAGCCGACATTTTGAATGCCAACGTTCATCGGCCAAAAGTAACCGAAGTTACGGCAATGGGCGCCGCTTACTTGGCCGGTTTAGCGGTTGGCTATTGGGACAGTATCGAAGAAGTTAAGAATAGATCTGAAATCGATAAAACCTTCATACCTGAAGATGATGAGGATAAACGTGCGAAACGTTATAATGGTTGGAAAAGAGCAGTGAAAGCAGTACGAGCTTGGTCTGATGCGGAGCATTAACTCTCGATATACGCCGCTATTTTTATCTGTTAACGGTGTCGCTTACTGGTCAGAAGTTTCCGGTTGCCACGGGAATGATAACTTAATGCTGGTATTTAGATATAAAAAAACCACCTTCATTGAAGGTGGTTTCGTCTCTGCTATCTGGTTATTGGATTAGAGAGTAGCGATTTGGCTCAGTAGCTCAACGTCTTTGGATGCCTTGCGATAGAACACGGCAGGTTGACCGATTGGAGCATCAACTTCAATCCAACCACCAGTGAATGTCTTACCACTCCATACGTGTACCCATTCATCTTCCGGCAGGTAAACCTTTTTAACTTCTTCACCTTGGTTATAAACAGGAGCGACGAGTAAATCACGACCAAACAGGTACTGGAATTTGATTTCGTACGCTTCCACGTCGTTTTCATAATGCATGAATAGTGGGCGTTGGATAGGCATGCCTTTTTGAGCATTCTCTTTAGAGGCGGCTTTAATGTAAGGCTTAAGATGTTTGAAGATCTTCGTCATGCGCGCTAGGTGCGCTAATGTGTCAGCATCGGTATAGAATTGATGGTTGTCACCAGGGCGGTTACCTTCATGCGTACGCATAATTGGTGTAAACGCAGCCATTTCAGTCCAGCGTTGGAATAGCTCTTTAGTACGTTTACAACCGTGAAGCGTTGTATAGCCACCAATATCACTATGGTGAATGCCGTTACCCATTAGGCCAGACGACAATGCCGCTGGAATAACGGACGCAAGGCCGTCATCAATACACCAATCAACTAATTGGTCACCGCCCCATAAAGCATGACACTTCCCTTGAATACCAGCACCGCCAGCGCGCATAAAGAATAAGATGTCGTCTGTTTTACCCGATTCTTCAATCGCTTCATGTTGAACTTTCGCCCAACGATAAGGCCATTTGTTGTGTTCAATTTCAGCGCTAACGCCGTTGCTTAGACTACAGTCTGTTGGCAGGTATTCACCGAAATCACCCATCCAGCCATCAAGACCAAAATCGATCATGTTTGTTTTGATGACGCCCTTATACCATTCGCAAGCCTCTGGATTCGTGAAATCGACAACACCACAATAAAACTCACCAAAATCGACGACGTATTTTGAACCGTCCTGCTTAGTCGCGAGGTAACCCTTCTCCGCCGCTTCGTTATAAAGAGGGAAATCTTCTAAAACGTACGGGTTAATATAACCTAAGAAACGAATGCCTTCTTCTTTAAGCTGATGAATTTTGGTATCGAGTTCTGGGTAAAGATCTTTGTTCCATTGCCAATCCCATTGCAGACGCTTACCGAATGAAGTCATCTTGATGCCTTGCCAGTCTTGACACCATGCTCCAGCAACCTCAACACCAGCGGCCTTTGCTGTTTCAATTTTCTCCAGCGTAATATCTGTGCCACCTTGAATACCAAGAATGACACCATTGGTAACCCAATCAGGTAGCTCTGGCTGGCGACCGAATACACCAGTAATGTTTTCAACAAGCGACGGGAACGACGCCTCACAATCAAGAAGCAAGTACTCTGGAATATCCCAACATTGAAGTTCATGGAAATTGGCATTAGTGAAATCAAAATCAGCATAAGCTGTGGTTTCTAAATGGCAAAAATATTTTTTGTCAGACACAAATGTAGGTTGAGGATAGTTGGTATTGTAGTAATCACCACCCGCCTTATCATTTGTGTCGGCGAGCCATGTGACGTAACTGTCTTTATTACGACCGACACCTGGTTCTGAAGACCATAGTGGGAAATTTTTACCGCGAAGGTTGAAGTAGGTAAGTTGTTCACCACATCCATATACTTTCTCTTCTTCTGTTGCGGCTACGCGAAGCCAGAAGCGATTGTATTTAGGATCTAGCGCTTCGAATTCTGCTTTTAATCGAGATTCAGCGGTTTCGGATATCAACATTTTTATGGCTGGCTGACCATCAAAGTTAAATGTAATTACCGTTTTACCGTCGATTTCTTCAACAGAGTATTGACGAAGAGGTAATCGTTCGGTGACGTAATCAGTAATATCAAAATTACCACGATACATATCGTAGTTTGCTTCACCGACACCTAAAAATAGTGATGGGCTTTGAGCTGAGTGCTTGAATATAGTTCTGTTTTTATGTGTTATAACCAAAGCACTGTCGTTGTAAGATACGTCCATTATATAGCTCCGAAATTGTAAGAGGGAACGGTTTAATTAAATCGTTTAATTTAAGGTTGCTTATTTTTATGTTATTTATATTTCTGAAATATAAATAACATAAAAATAAATAACCTATAGGTTTGTTGTTGCCTTAAAATAATCCCCCCCAGATTAGGGAGGGATAGTTACTTCCAGTTAAATAATATTCTTATTTAAACTGAACCTTGTATTCTGCTGCGATTTTAGCTTCACACGTTTTGATTTCGTTTTGGAAACGCTCTAGCCATACTTGACCGTCAGCACCCGCTGTTTTTGCGAAGTAATCACGTACTGGTGCAGCTGCTTTTTGGAATTCAGCTTTCTCTGCAGCCGTTGGGCTATAAACTGTACCGTCAGCTTTTTTGAACTCTTCGTAAGCGGTGTATTCACGGTGCTTAGGATAAGAACGTAGGTATTGATTCTGAGCATCGATAGCATCAACAATGACTTGTTTTAACTCGTCTGGGAACGACTTGAATTTCTTGTCGTTGAATACCCAAGCACCACCCATGTATGCGTGGCCATCAAGAATGATGTAGTTCAGGCTTTCTTGAAAACGGTTTTGTACGATATCGACGATACCATTCTTCGTTCCATCTACAACACCTGTTGAAAGGGCAGTATATACTTCAGGCCATGCGATAGGTGTCGGTGCAGCGCCAAGTTCTCTAACAAGTTCTTGCTGAATTTTAGCTGGTACAGTACGTAACTTCAGACCGTCTAGATCGGCAGGAGTCTTAACTTGTTTTTTCGTTGTTGCAATGTTACGCCAACCACCAGAGTTAGAAACCATCATTAGACGTGAGTTAGGAGCGGTTTTTAAAATGTTGCCACGCACGTCACCAAGGAATTCTTCGTTATCGTATACACATTCAGCTATACGGTCATTTGGAAGCATATAAGGTAGGTCAAATGCCCCAATTGGTTGCCAGTAGTTTGCTAGCTCAGCGATAGTCGTTTGGAAGTAATCAAACATGCCCGCTTGGATACCCGCAAGACATTCTTTTGCATTGCCACATAGCTGGCCTGAAGGATAAATATCTACAGAAATAGCACCATTAGAACGGGACTCAACGTAGTTTTTGAAAACAAGTAGAGACTGGTGATTATAGCTATCTAGGTTTGATACGTGCGGTACCGTTAATTTGTAGTCCGCAGCGGTTGCAGCGCCAGAAGCAAGAATTGCTGTAGTTGCTAATCCAAGTAGTGTTTTTTTCATATTATGTTCCTTTAAAATATATTTTATTATAAAGCCAAAGCTTTTATTTCACGTATATCAATGAGGGTGTTACATAACCCCTAGTAGCTGCGGTAAGCCGATAACTAGTTTAGGGAAGAACGAAATTAAGAAGATGATTAAAAACTCTATCGCTAGGAAAGGAATAATCGCCTTCGAAATATGTTGTAGCGGTACTCCGGATACACCGGAAGCTACAAAGAGTACGAGACCCATAGGTGGTGTTGCTAAACCAATAGAAAGGTTACACACCATGACCACACCAAAGTGCACAGGGTCGATACCGGCGGCAATCATGATAGGGGCAATGATTGGCGCAAAGATTAGAATTGCAGGGCCCGCATCCAAGAACATACCTACAATAAATAGGAAGATGTTAATGATGAAGAATAACAAGTAAGGGTTGTCAGTGATGCCGTTAAAGAAATCAGCAACGCTATTAGAGATACCAGAGAAGCTGATAGCAGAAGCAAACCCGCTTGCTGCGGCGACAATGATTAAAATCGCTGCTGCGTTGACCGATACTTTTGCAAATAGAGCATATGTTGCTTTAACGGTGCTTACTTTAAGAATATAAACCGACAGAATAATGGCGTACAGTACGGCGACTGCCGCCGCTTCTGTTGGTGTAAATATACCGCCATAGATGCCGCCAAGAATGATCACTGGCGTCATTAGAGGCAATATCGCCATCTTCATACTCTTACGGCGCTCTTCTTTAGATGCACGTTCAAAGGGTTGAATATCAGGGTAGTGACGGATTTGGAAACGGTTAACCAGCATCAAACCTAGGCAGAAAATCAATCCAGGAACAATACCGGAAAGGAACATGGCTGCAACAGATGTATTCATTACGAATGCGTAAATTAACATGATGCCGGACGGAGGGATGATAGTGCCCAATACGGTTGCCGCTGCGGTTAATGCCGCTGCATAGGCCGGATCGTATTTGTACTTTTTCATCTCAGGGATAAGCATGTTGCCTATCGCTGACGTTGCCGCTACAGAAGAGCCGGTCAATGCACCAAACATGGTTGCTGCGATAATAACGACGTGCCCTAAGCCACCACGCATATGTTGAACACGGGTTTGAGCAAACGAGACGATACGAGGTGTAATACCACCGCTCGACATGCACTCACCAGCCAACATAAAGAACGGTAAAGCAAGCAAAAGGAAGTTATCAAGACCAGAATAAAGTCGTTGATAAAGCATGTTAATAAACAAAACTTGATCATCTTGAACAAACGTGATGATTGGTGAAAGACCGAGTGCAAAAAGAACGGGCACACCGATAAGCAAGAATGTCATGAAATAGACGAGGAAAATCGGAGAAATCATTATACGGCGTCCTATCCAGTTACTTCAACTGACTTTGTGTCGTCAGAAAAATGGATGAAATTGTGTATCGACGCCGCTAACTTTTCAAAAGCAGTTAAGCATGACAACGCCAACATCACAGGTGGGATGATGTAGATGGTATACATCGGGATTGGCACGCTATCTGCCATTACGCCACCGGTGGTAAAGAATATGTACCCGTAGTAGATCCAGATTGTGAATAAAATGAGAGCAGCAACGTGTGCGACTATCATAAAAATGTGGTAAACGCGCATATTCTTAAACTTGTCTGTTATAAATGTCATCGCGATGTTTTGGTCACGCAAATAAACGATAGGTAGACACAGATAAGTCATATAAATCATCAGAAAACGTGATGATTCATCAGTCCAGCTTAAAGGGATGTTTAATATATAACGACAGCCGACTTGAAGTAGCACGATGGCAGTCATTACTAATAATAAGATACCTGATAACTGAGCAGTAAAATTTGCTATAGGTGCGTTAATCTTATTTAACGCTTTTTCAATACTCTTAAACATAGAGTCACCATTAGAATTTAGCATTGCAAACGTTGACTTATTTTAATTAAATCAATAATTTGGAGCTGATATTCTGTAGAGTTAGTTCACGCCTATTAAGCACTTCCTGTGCTCTTTATGACTAAGCTTATTTTTTGCTAATTGTCCGTTTTGTTTGGCGAAATTCTAGCATTTTGGTTAAAATTGACCGTGATGCTTTTCACATCCAAACAATGCTTGTCATTATCTGCATATTTCATGTCACATTTCTGACATTATTTAGGGAGCGAACTCCCTAAATAAGAGTGACTTTTATTAAGCTTTACCGTTTGAACCGAACAGGCGGATCTTGTGTTTAACCACTTCCATCATAGAGGCGATACCGGCGTTGTTTGCGTCTGCAAGAATAAAGTCATTCTCGTTGTCAGCCCAGTGTGCTTGTACACCTTTGATAAAGCCTTGACGCAACTCAGTATCCACGTTTATCTTCGCAACACCGCGCTTAACTGCTTCGATAACCTGATCATCTGGCACGCCTGAACCGCCGTGTAGAACGATAGGTTTTTTCACTGCATCTTTGATTTCAGTTAGACGGTCAAACTTAAGTTCTGGTGTTGTTTTATACACGCCGTGAGCAGTACCGATAGAGACTGCTAGATAATCAACACCTGTGCGCTCAGAGAAATCGAGTGCTTCAGCAACCGTTGTTATCATCGCGTCTTTTTCATCGACAGTGATGTCATCTTCGGTGCCGCCGATCTTGCCAATCTCGCCTTCTGAACCGAGGCCAAGTGCTCTTGCTACTTCAACCACCGCTTTTGTGATACGGATGTTCTCTTCGAAAGGTAACGCAGAACCGTCAAACATCAGTGACTGGAAGTCACGTGTTGCCGCTTCCATGCACTGTTCAAACTTACGGCTGTGGTCGAGGTGAATACAGACTGGAACAGTGATGTTGTGGTGTTGAATAAGAGAATCTACTGCGTCACGAAGCGGTTTCATACCAATTTCGTTAATGGCTTTTTGACCAATTTGCAACATAAAAGGTGACTGCTCTTCTTGCGCTGCTAGAAGTACCGCTTTGATGGTTTCTAGGTTGTGAGCTGTGAATGCACCGATAGCGTAGCCGTTTTCCCACGCTTCTTTAATCATTGTTTTGCCGGATAGGTAAGGCATTTGAGATAATCCTCTTCATTTGTTTGATAATGTAGAAATTATCAGTCATTTGATTTCATTTCTGTTAGATATGTATCATTTTACGACAAAAACAACCAATAATGGACAAAAGTGAGTGCTAGAACACATCTTGTCACTCTACGAATGAGTATGCCGCTTCTTCTTAAAAGGGGACAAAAAAAAGATGACGGCTATAAGCCATCATCTTTTAATATCTAACTACAAAACGTCAGTAAAGTGGTGGAAATTTACTTCATGTCTTGGTCCAATAGACCGGCTGCTAGTGCAGGTGCTAAGCCTGGGGTTAACGGTAATCGTGGAATCACTAAGCAGTGCATTAGGTGATAAATATCTTGCTTACCATCCCATACTTTGGCTGAAACTACGTTATTCGAATCAAGCTCTTGCCACCATGAGCAACCTTCATAATCCATCAGGTAAGTGCGGCAGTAATTCCACCAAGTTTGATAGAACTCTTCATATTTTTTATCACCTGTTACCGTGTAAAGCGCATAAGCAGTACCAATGGCTTCAACAGGCGTCCAACGAATACGTTCACGTACCACTGGTTTGCCATCCCAATCAACGGAGTAAACAAAACCCGGAGCGCCATCAACAGACCATGCATCGCGAACGGTTGCATCAAATAGGCCTTTGGCGTCTTCTAACAACCACTCTGGAGCTTCCGCTCCAATCTCTAGTAGTGTTGCGCGAAGATGACAGATTAGGCGTCCCCACTCGATCCAGTGACCGGGGGTGCCGCCGTAGGCGCGGAAGTGGCTTGCAGGTGTTTCTTTGTTGTAGTCTGGAAGTGGATTCCAGTTAGAGTCAAAGTGCTCATTTACACGGTAGTTGAGGCTTTTAGCCGTCTTGTGAATCATAAACTCAGTAACATGCAGTGCTCGGTCTAACCACTTTGTATCTTTTGTTACATCATAAACAATTAAGAAGGCTTCAACGGCGTGCATGCTGGCGTTACCACCACGATAGTCTTCCGTCTCTGAGAATGTTTCGTCCCAAGACTCAAGGCACATTTGCTCTTCTTCACTCCAGAAGTATTGCTCAACAACCTTAATTGCTTCATCTAATAAAGCTTGAGCACGCGGGTGCCCCGTTGTTACTGCGCTTGCGGCACCTAATAAAACGAAGCAGTGTTGATAGCCTTGTTTTGATGCATCAACAATACCGTTGCCTTCGTTATCTATCGTGGCATACCAACCACCATGGGTGTTATCTTTCAATGGTCCTTCTAATGCAGCAATACCATGTTCAACAAGGTCATATGCGCCTGGACGACCCATCAAAGCAGCGAGAGAATAACAATGTAGCATTCTTGCCGTGATCCATAGTCGTGTTCCCATTTCTTCACGAATGCTGCCGTTATTGCCGACCCAACCAAATCCATTTGGAACTACTGCTTTTCTTCCAAAATCAAAAATTCGATCTGTTTCAGTTTCTAACCAAGAATTATGGGATCTGGTGTTAATCCACTTCATACAATATTTCCTCTAGTGAAAACAAATAATAAGATAGAGCGAAGCTTAACAAACCAAGTAATTACAGTTTTGAAAGTAAAGGTGTGTGTTAAGTTCTAATTAAATACAGTAAAGGTCAATATCGAAAGCAAAACAACAATTATAATGTGTTTTAAGTCGAGATAGCCCCGATATTATGGGGCAACGCTTAGTTATTCATGTCTTGGCGTTTTGAGTGTTTCTGTTTACTGTCTGTTATTACTGAAATTATCAGTTTGTAGATTTTAATTCTGTTAGTTATGTAGCATTTTTTACAAAAACAATCACAAATGGACATTAATGAGCACTAGAACACAATCAATCACAAAAAAACATCGTATTCGATACCGTTCGGTTTAGTACTCTAACTGCTCGTTATTTCTGTGAAAACGGGAATCTGGGTGGGTTTAGATCGCCACTTTCGTGGAGATGACGCTGGTTTTGTGAGGATCATAGGTATAGATAACCTAACCGGGTAGCTTTAGAGAGGGGACGGGCATTTTTATCTCTACAAAAAAGGCGCTCATCATTGAGCGCCTTTACATGTGTTGTTAAAACGACCGTCTATTTAATGCTGAAACGATGAATCGTTTTTTCCTCAAAAATTTCACCTGAATTCAAGCGAGTCGTCGGAAAGTGGGGTTGGTTCGGACTATCGGCGTAGTGTTGAGTTTCCAAACACATACCGGCATACGCTTCATACTTGTAACCATTTCGAGCAAACCAAGGTTTGTTAGATAACTTGGAACCGTTATAGAACTGTACCGCAGGTTGAGTGGTTAGCACTGTCATCAAACGGCCACTATTTGGCTCATATAATTCAGCGGCTAAAGCATATTCGCCTTCCATTTCTCGATTGTGCAAGATGTAGTTGTGGTCATATGCGCCATCCGGAACGTTAAGCTTATTATCACGGATCGTTGTCATTGAGGTAAAGTCCAGTCCAGAGTTTTTAACAGACAAAATTTCACCTGTTGGGATCATATTTTCCGCAACCGGGGTGTAGAAGTCAGCATTAATTTTCAATGCGTGGCCGTCTATTGTGCCGAAATCATGGCCAGCGAGATTGTAGTAGCTATGGTTCACAAGGTTAACGACAGTTGGCTTGTCAGTCGTGGCCTTAAAATTGTAGTGAACCTGATTGTCTTCATCTAGACCAACTGTATGGACAACACTCAAAGTGCCACCGTAACCGGACTCACCATCAGGTGACACGCGGTTAAAATGGACGAAAGTTCCTTCTTGCGCCTCTTCAATCGAGTAATCCCAAACGTATTTGTCGAATCCTTTTAAACCGCCGTGCAAATGCTGCTCGGTGGGTGGTTCATTGGTTTCTAGTTGAAACCGTTCACCATCTAAAGCGTACTTACCATCTTTGATACGGTTGGCGAAACGGCCAGCAATGGCACCAAAAAAAGGATGACCACCAAGGTATTTCTCTAAGCTTTCATACCCCAAAACGACATCGGCTAGGTCGCCATTTCGGTCCGGTGTTTCAATTGAAGTGACGATACAACCATAGTTGGTGACCGATATCTTCACGCCGTTTTTGTTGGTTAGTGTAAAAAGTTGAACAGGTTTATCCTGACCTTCTACAGACCCCCAAGAAGTAATGGTAAGTTCCACGTTATTGGCCTCGGTTAGTGTTGATAATGGAATTTGCTAACGAGTAATTACTTAATTTTTGGTTCTAGACCAGAAGTTACACGTAGTTGCTCCAGTATCGCAGACCAATCTTGACGCCCACGACCTGCAGCGCGAGTGATGCTATAAAGCTCACGAGATGCCGCACCACATGGCATTGGAACATTAACTTGGTTAGCCAAATCAAGCGCGATACCGAGGTCTTTATGTGCTAGGTCGACCATAAACGCTGGAGATAAATCGCCAGACAAAACTTTACCTGGCCACGTTGTAGTGAAGTGCCCTTTGCCTGCTGGCGTGCCGCTCATTACTGCCATTGCCGTATCGAAATCTAGACCGATAGCCTCTGCTAGCGTGATAGCTTCCGCGGATAGTGCATTGAGCGCAATACTCATGTAGTTGTTGATTATTTTTACGCGGATGCCTTTACCAGCGCCACCAGCGTCTACTGTTTCACTGCCCATACAATCGAAAAGAGGTTGTGCTTTTGCAATCTGTTCTTTAGAACCACCCGCTAAGATAAGAAGTTCACCTTTTATTGCGTGATCAGACGTACGACCCACAGGCGCTTCCATCATGCTGAAACCTTTATCCGCCATCTCTTTTACAAGTGCATCCGTTTCGAATGGGTGGATAGTGGACATATCAATCAATAGCGCTTCTTTGCTCATGGTTGATGTAATTCCGTTGTCACCAAATATTACATTTCTTACTAGAGCACCATTTGGCAGCATAGTGACAATGAATTCAACGTCTGTAGCGGCTTCTGCTGGAGAAGTCGCTGCCACTGCGCCTTGGTTTACTTGCGCTTGCACTGCGTCTTCACTGATATCGAAAACTTTTAGAGAGTGACCGCCTTTAATTAGGTTTGCCGCCATTGGGCTACCCATTTGACCAAGACCGATAAAGCCGATAGTTGACATGATTTGTTCCTTTTATGCGTGTTGGGATTGCGGCCAATATAACGTTTTCGTCAAAAACTACTGTAATCAATGTCACATTTTGTTGTTTTGTGTTCATTTGTTGTTGTTTTGTGATTGTACTCCCAGTAGATATCGACAGTTTTCTTATAATGTAATCATACTGTAGTCCTACGCTTGTCTGTATTTGTTTACAAATTCCACGTACATTCAGATAGGTGATTAATAAAAGAGAATCGAACAATGCCAATAGCGTGCCTTGGAATTACTGTGCTCGATAGAGTGCAACGAGTAAAAGAACTCCCGACGTCGGGTGGTAAATTTGTAGCGACAGATTATTTCGAGATAGGTGGTGGTCCCGCCGCTACCGCCGCTGTGGCAGTGGCTAAGTTAGGACATGAAGTGGATTTTATCGGCCGTGTTGGTGGTGATTCAGTTGCTAAAACGATGCTTGATGAGTTGGCTGGTTACGGTGTAAACGTGGCGAAATCAATACACATTCCTAGTGCTTCGTCAGCCTTTTCTGCTGTATTAGTAGATGACGAAGGTGAACGTATGATTATCAATTATCAAGATAAATCACTTAGCCGTGATATAGAGCCACTAAAGTCTGTCGATTTTTCTACATACTCAACCATACTTTGTGATGTGCGTTGGCCAGAAGGTGCAAAATATGCGCTAGAACAGGCTAGGAAATATCGTATTCCATCAGTGCTGGACGCTGACCTTTCACCCGACTCTATTTCAGATCTAGTGGAACTTGCTGATCATGTTGCCTTTTCTCAGCCGGGCTTAGCTAAATTTACTGAGACAGATGACCCAATTCAAGGGTTAAAAACTGCTCAGAAAAGGACAAAAGGTAAAGTTTATGTTACCGTCGGAGCCGAAGGTTGTTACTGGTTAGAAGGTGGTGAACTTAAGCATCAGGAAGGTAAAGTTGTCGATGTCGTCGATACAACTGGTGCTGGTGATGTTTTTCACGGAGCCTTTGCAGTTGCGGTTTCAGAGCAAATGGAGTCAAGGCAGTCTGTTGTTTTCTCAAACACAGTTGCGGCTTTAAAATGCACCAAATTAGGTGGGCGTGAGGGTATTCCAAGTAGGGAAATCGTTAACGCCGATGTAAACAAATAATAATAAGGTTTATCATGACTAATCCTAGACAAGACAAATTATTACAATTAGTTATCGATAAGGGTTACTGTACCGTTGAAGATTTGGCAGAAACTCTACAAGTTTCTACACAAACAATAAGACGGGATATTAAAAAGTTAAGCGATGAAAGATTAATTGTGCGGCATCATGGAGGCGCGAGCTCTCCTTCTAGCACAGTAAACTTAGACTACGAAATTCGTAAAGTATCCGAAACCGATGAAAAAAATGCCATTGGTGAACGAATAGCAGATATGGTCCCTGATAACTCGACGGTTTTCCTAACTATAGGTACGACGGCAGAGATTATTGCTACGCACTTGCTTAAGAAGAGTAACCTTCAAATCATAACTAATTCTCTGCGTGTGGCCAATGTACTGCATAGCAATAAAAGCTTTGATGTACTTATACCAAGTGGAAAAATTCGTGCGACCAATGGCGGAATAGTTGGGACTGAAGCCCTCGATTTTATTAATCATTTCCGCTTTGATTATTTGATCACGAGTGCCGGTTCTATTGATTCGGATGGTACTTTATTAGAATATGACCTAAATGAAACCGCGGTGGCCCAATCGGTTATGAAGTCAGCCCGAAATGTATTTGTAGCGCTAGATTCAACCAAATACACGCCGAAAGGGTCGATTGAGTTGGGACATATTCGTGAAGCGACCGTTTTCTTTACAGATGAGCAACCGCCTGCCTATATCCAAGAAGTATTGAATCAGACCAACGTGAGACTAGAGGTTTGTGAAGGATAGCTCAAGCTAACCCAAGCTTTGATTCTAAAGGGAGAGTGAATACTCTCCCTTTTTCGTGTTGTACTTTTTTGTAATTTAGCCACAAAAGGTTAACAGCCCCTAATAAACGTTAAGTAAACTTGGTGTTGAAGTACCTGTTAGTTCCTCAGGTAAAATGGGGTTACGTAACGAGATAACGTTTCTATTACCGAGATCCAATTCACGAAGGGTTTCGCTAAAATAGTGTTCAAAGAGCGCATCTAATTGGCCGTTGTCAGTCAGTAGAGCTAATCCGTATTCAATACGTTTTGCTAGGTTTAGCTTTTCAGGGTGAACATAAAAGACCAATGGAAATGGGTAGTACAGTACTAGATCAGGCTCTATTATTAGGTTTGGATACGTATTGGCAATACGTTGATAAACCGACTGAACTTCATTCGCTCCTAAAGAAACATAATCACATTCACCTTCGCTTAGGTGTTGAAATATCTCATCGAAGCTCCCTTTTTCGAACACCTTATAGCCGTTTTCTCTGAACAGCTCAGCATCTGCCCACGTTTTTGGAATACCCGCTTTTAATTCAAGAACAACCCGTTTTGTTTCATTATATTTGGGTTCTAAAAGCGATTTGAAATCCTGTCGAGTGATGAGTATTCGATACCCTAATAATCCTTTAGCGATCGGTTTGTGTACTGGTATGTATGTCTTATCTGAAAACTTCAGATTCCCTGCTACCGTTACCAGTAGGTCTGACCCCTTTGAAAATACATTACCTTCATCTTCAGCCGAGGGGTAATCAGTGTAATCAACGATCACTTCAGGTTTTAGATTCGTAGTACTTTGTGTGACATCTAAGACTGCATTTAGAATCGCTAATTCATATTGCTGACGAATAAGGGATTTGTTTCCGTTCCAAAATTGTATTTTGTTCATCATCTTTCTACTAATAGGTGAATCTGTTCATAAAAAATTATTGAAAGGTTTAACAACCATTCAATGCCAAGCACGATATCAGACTTATAAAGAAAGCGCTTTCGTTTTGGTTGTGAAATTTGATACTAAGTAGAATAAATGCATTTTGACAAAGATATGAAGCTATTTAGTCTTCATTGGGACCTGTTCTGAAAAACGGATTCGAGAGAGATCAAATTCAAATAGGAAAATGCGAGGTACAGAGAAAAATTGATGATTAGGTATGGCGTTAGGAGTCGATATGCTTTCTGATCACAGAAATAGGTTAATACATAAACCTAACCAGAATAATATTTATTTAATAATTTTAATGGGTTAGGGCGAATCGGGAGTATTGGTTATGTGTTGAGTATGTTATTAACTAATTGTAATTAAACAATAAAAATAGTATTCGGCAACATGTGGCATTTTTGTGAGCTTGGTAGACTTTTAGATTATTTCGTGTTGTTGGAGCCTATACGCTGTTGTAGTCTCTCACCAAAAGAAAGCGCTTTCTTTTCAGGGTGAGCTACGTTCAGTCACTTAGAAATACTATTTATAACCTAAAAAGAAAGCGCTTTCTTAGTGATTTAAATACAAAATAATAAGGGAATACGTGATGCAAAACAAAACCTTACTGGCTTCATTTTTATGTGGTGCTATGTTTGTTTCCGCCGTTCAAGCCGAAGAGATAAAGCAAGGTGGTACGCTTACGGTGCCAATTATCAACACTGGGTTCGTTGACAATTTCAATCCGTATACAACTAAAGATCTTTTACACGGGATTATGTTTGAACCACTAATGGTTTTTAACAACATGACAGGTGGAACGAATTATCGTCTTGCTGAGTCTGCGGTTTATTCCGATGACCTTAAAACCATTACCTTAACGCTTAAAGATGGTTTGAAATGGTCTGATGGTTCGGCACTAACTGCAGACGATGTGGTATTCAGCTTCATGTTGACGAAAGAGGCACCTGCGTTTGATCAAAAAGGTATTTGGTCGGGTAAAAATTTAAAAGAAATCAAAGCTCTTGATAATAAAACGGTGACATTTGAGTTGAATGAAGCAGATTCAACGTTTATTTGGAACTTGGAAAGATACCATATCGTACCCAAACATATTTGGGGTGAGGTTGAAGACCTAACCACATTTACCAACCCGAATCCGGTTGGCAGTGGTCCCATGACGACGGTGAAATATCTCAAAGCTCAGCAGATGGAACTATGCCGTAATCCTAATTACTATCTCGAAGGGCGTCCGTATCTCGACTGTGTGACTTTCCGTTCTTATAACGACAACTCACAGCTTCAACCTGCTTTGATTAAAGGCGAGATTGACTGGGGTTCAAACTTCATTGCTGATATCGATGCGACATTTGTTGAAGCATCACCAGAGACCAATCATTATTGGTATCCAGCGAACGATGCGATTCATCTTTATGTAAACACTACAGAAAAACCTTTCAATGATTTACGAGTTCGTCAGGCTTTATCTATGGCTCTGGATCGCGATGCAATTGTAGACATCGCTGCTTACGGTTACCCAACGGCCAACTTTAACGCTGGTGGTATTGGTGAGCTTTATGAGACAAGCATCAATAAAGGGATATCCGAAAAATACAGATCACTCACTACGTTTGACCAAGATAAAGCCAAAGCCTTATTGGATGAAGTTGGCCTAACAGACAAAAATGGTGATGGGTTCCGAGATGACAAAGACGGCAACACGATTGAGTTTGATATCGAAGTTGTGAACGGTTGGACTGACTGGATACAAGTTGTACAGATGGTGACGGAGTATTTTGAAGAGGTAGGCATTAAAGCCAAGATTAAGACAGTGGATTGGGCGGTATACGATGCGAATCTAAAAGAGAGCAAGTATAAGATGTCGATCAACTGGTCTATGGTTGCAACTAACCCAATTCTTGCGTATCAAGAGTATTTTTCAACCTCTCGTATTGGTAAAACTTGGCACGCTGGTCATGGTGTACACAGCCCAGAGATCGACGCATTGATCGATAGTTTTGGCAAAACGGGTGATACGAAGGAACAGCAAAAAATTCTAGATCAACTTCAAGAGTTTACCGCGCAGAATATGCCATTTATTCCTCTTTTCTCTAACCCAACTTGGTTCCAATACCGTACAGATAAGATTGTGGGATGGCCAAGTGAGAAAGACCCATATGTACAACCAGTATGGTATGACGGTGGTAAGCGAGTCATCATTCTTAACAACCTACACCTTAAGTAATGTGAACTCGGGATAGATTACGTTTCCTATCCGCAACCAGCGTTAAATCGCCAGTTGTTCACTAATTAAATGTACCTTGATAAGGAGTCACAGCATCCTGTGGCTCCTAGGTTAAAAGATTCCTTATGTCGTTTTTACTTCGCCGCTTTGGCTTTTATTTTACCGCATTTTTGATTGCTATTTCATTCAACTTCATGCTGCCACGTTTGATGCCTGGCGACCCTGTCGAGGCGCTTTTTGCGGCTGCACAAGGTCGAATGGATATTGCTCAGATGGACGCTGTTCGTGAAATGTATGGTTTTCTTGATGGCAATATCTTCGAACAGTACCTCGCGTATATGAAAAGCGTATTTACCTTAGACTTAGGGCCGTCGGTATTGATGTTCCCTGTTAGTGTGTCTGATGTTATCGCAATGGCCCTTCCTTGGACTATGTTTCTTGCACTTGGCTCATTGATTGTTGCTCTTATTATTGGTGTCAGCATCGGAACGTACGCCTCGTACAATCGTGCTGGGATATTTGGACAGGTTGTACCGCCGGTGCTCGCCTTTATCAGTAATTTTCCGTATGTCGTTACTGCTTTATTATTGTTTTACATCTTCGGTTTAAAGCTTGATCTCTTGCCACTTGCGTACACCTATGACCCGTCACTTACGCCCGGTTTTACACTCGAATTTATTGGCAGTGTCGCTAAACACGCTATTTTGCCTGTCGGTTCTATGGTGGTGGTCGGTATTTCAACGTGGGTATTCAATATGCGAAACGCGATGATCAATGTACTCGGGGAAGACTATGTCACGATGGCAGAAGCAAAGGGGCTAAGTAACTACCGAGTGATGTATCGCTATGCGGGGAGAAACGCCATTTTGCCGGTAGCAACGGCGATAGCGATGGCGATTGGATTCTCGTTTGCAGGTTCTATCATGACTGAAGTGGTTTTTAACTATCAAGGACTTGGAAATATCCTATTAAAAGGCATTGTTGCGCGTGACTATCCGCTTATACAAGCCATTCTCCTTATTCTGGTTTCAGCGGTGCTTACCGCTAACTTCATTGCCGACCTTCTATATGTTTGGCTCGATCCACGAATCTCAAATTAGGTGCATCATGGACAAACTTATTCCTAACCAACCAAACGATTTAGATGTCACTGAGCCGAACTTTTCTTGGAAGAAAGTGAAAAGTGTTATGAATACTCTGTATGCTTTTTTCTATGGTAACCCGCCAGCGATAATGGGTGGTTTTTTACTGACGGTTATTCTTGCTGGTGCTGTTTTTGCGCCAGTATTTGCCACGCATAACCCTGAAAAACGTGTCGCACGGCCACATGTCGCTCCTAGCGCAGAACACGTTATGGGTTCAACGCGAAGCGGACGTGATGTATATAGTCAGGTGCTTTACGGTGCAAGGAAATCGCTAACCGTGGCTATTTCTGCTGGCGTAATTGCGATGACAATAGCGATTATTGTTGGTGTTTCGTCTGGCTATTTTGGCGGAAAAATTGACGAGCGTTTAAATTTTGTGACCAACGTGTTTTTGGTCTTTCCTCAGCTCCCCTTACTTATCGTACTTGCGGCATTCCTAGGGCAGGTGGGATCTCTGGTTATTACCGTCCTATTGGGGGTCACATCTTGGCCATGGGGGGCGAGAGTAATACGATCCCAAACGATGGCTATTCGTAGCAAAGAATTTATTATTTCGGCGGAAGTAATGGGAGAATCTAAAATTCGTATCATCTTAGTAGAGATACTTCCTAATCTTACCTCTATTGTGTTTGGCGGCTTTCTTGGCACGGTTATCTACGCAATGGGCGCAGAAGCAGGCTTGGGTATTTTAGGTTTGGGGGATGCAACAGAAGTGAGCTGGGGTTCAATGCTGTATTGGGCACAAACGTCATCTGCTCTTTACACTGGTGCTTGGTGGGAAATGATTGTCCCTGCAATGGCTCTCGCCCTTACCGGTGGTGCATTGGCATTAATAAACATGTCAATTGACCAGGTGAGTAATCCAAAATTAAAAACTGGTCCGCATATTAAGATCTGGCACAAACTGAAGAAAGAAGCAGATATTCGCAGAGGTTTAAGATGAGTAATTTATTAGAGATTAACAACCTTTGTGTTGATTATGTTTCTCCAAATGGGATTGCGAGAGCGGTTAATAATGTCAGTATCTCTATTGCACCGGGCGAAACATTAGGAATTGCAGGGGAGTCAGGTTGTGGAAAAAGTACCCTGGCGTTCGCGATATCTCGGTTGCATAAAGCGCCGGCGCTTATTTCTGAAGGTGAGATCCTTTATAAAGGTGAAGATGTTCTGAAAATGAACAATAAACAACTTAGAAATTTTCGCTGGAACGAAGTTTCAGTGGTATTTCAAAGTGCAATGAACTCTCTAAACCCTGTGATAACAATTGGTGAGCAGTTAACGGATGTGATTTTAGCGCATAAGCCAGTAACCAAAAAACAAGCTTACGAGAAAGCGGCGGAGTTACTTGAGATTGTTGGGATACACGCGGATCGTTTGTCGAGCTTCCCTCATCAGCTTAGTGGTGGAATGAGACAACGCGTCGTTATTGCTATTGCTCTGGCACTCGAGCCAAAACTTATCATTATGGATGAGCCAACGACCGCACTCGATGTGGTGGTAGAGCGTGAAATTCTTAATGAGCTTTATGATCTGAAAACCAAATTTGGATTTTCAATTCTTTTTATCAGCCACGACTTAAGTTTGATGGGCGAGATAGCCGACAGAATTGGTGTGATGTATGCAGGTAACCTGATTGAATTAGGTAGCGCAAAAACCGTTTTTGGTTCACCACAACATCCATATACCCAAGGTTTGATTTCATCGTTTCCTACTATACATGGGCCGAAAGAGCGTTTGTATGGAATCCCAGGCAACCCTGTAAATCTATTGAATACACCACAAGGCTGCAATTTTCAAGATCGCTGCTCCCATTGTTTTGCTGACTGTAAAACGAAAGAACCGACACTGTCCCTGTTAGAAACCGGACATCAAGTGTCATGTCATCTTGTGTAGGAGAGAAGAGATGGAACAAGTAAAAGAAAAAGAGGTCATTCTTTCGGTCAATAATTTGGTCAAAGATTTCTCACTCGGTCAGTCAGCGAAAAGCGGTCTCATGCGAGCGGTTAACGATGTTACTTTTGAATTACGTAAAGGCGAAGCATTAGCCATTGTGGGTGAATCTGGCTCAGGAAAAAGCACAGGTGCTCGTATCCTCACACGTATCTATGATAAGACTGGCGGGGATGTCATCTTTAAGGGTGAACCGCTTCAAGAATATATCGAAAAAAACGGCGAGTTAGAATATGCCCGCCAAGTACAGATGATCTTTCAAGACCCATTTGGCTCTTTAAACCCTGTCCATACTATCTACCACCATATCGCTAGACCATTGCTTATTCATAAGCGCGCTGAGAAACAACATGTGGCGAAACTGGTTTATGAGTTACTTGAATTGGTTGGGTTGCAACCCGTGAAAGAAACGGCGGAAAAGTATCCACATGAACTTAGTGGTGGACAGAGACAACGTGTTGCTATTGCAAGAGCGATAGCGGTTAGCCCGGAGGTTATCCTTGCAGATGAACCAATATCGATGCTCGATGTATCGGTTCGCCTTGGTATCTTGAATTTGATGTCAGACCTCAAAGATAAACACGGCATCTCGTTTATGTATATTACCCACGATATTGCGACGGCCCGTTATTTCGCAGAAAAAACGGCGGTGATGTATGTGGGTCATATGGTGGAGTGGGGAAGCAGTGACAGTGTGACGCAGAACCCTCAACATCCTTACTCGCAACTTCTGCTGTCTGCCGTTCCTGAAGTGGGCAAGTCAGGTCGACGTGAATTAACGGTTAAGAAAGGCGAAATTCCGATGTGGAAACCAGACAGCGTGGGTTGTCCATTTGCGACGCGTTGCCTTAAAGCGACTCAGCAGTGTAATGACGCTATGCCAGAAGCGACTCAAATTGGTGTCGAACACTTTGCCCGCTGTCATCATCTATAAATTTGAAAATTAAGCGCGTAACTGCGCCTTGATAATATTGGTACTAATATGCAATATACCCCTCATAAAGAGTCAGAGCTCGTCAACGGTGAATTCGTCAATCTTAATGGCGAGCGATTTTACAAAATAGAGAATGTTGATCGAATGGATCCGTTTTTTATTAGCGTTGTTTCTGCAAGTAATCATTGGTTATTTATCTCTTCTACTGGCTGTCTATCAGCGGGTAGGATTCGCCCAGAAAATGCGCTTTTTCCTTACCGGTCAGTTGACCATATACATGAAAGTGCTGAAAATACAGGGGCAAAAACGATCATTCGACTTACCTCACAAGAAGGTGTTGCTAAGTGGGAACCATTTAATCCTCAACATGATGGGTTATATGAGCTTCAGAGGAATCTGTATAAAAATAGCGTCGGCGATAAGATTACGTTTGAAGAGATCAATATAACGTTACAACTCAAGTTTCAGTACAGTTGGAATACCAGTGAACAATTTGGATTTGTGCGTCGATCGGAGCTAACAAATTTAACCAGCGACGTACGTCAAATTGAACTGCTTGATGGTATTCAAAATATCCTACCCTCTGGTGCCCCGTTGCAGGCGCTGCAAACAAGAAGTGCGCTGGTAGACGCCTACAAGTGGAATGAGCAGGTAGAGACATCGCCATTGGCTCTGTTCAGCATGTATGCCATGTTAAGCGACAAAGCCGAGCCTGCCGAATCGCTAAGAGCGACCACCGTATTTAGCGTAGATAGTGATGACGGTGATATTCTGCTATCCAGCAAACAGCTTAATGACTTCCGAAAAGGCAAACCAGTGACAGGAGAGTCCTTAACTAAGGGCATACGAGGTGCTTATTTCATCCGTAAGTCGATGACACTGGACAGCTTTAAAAGTAACTCTTGGTTTATCGTTGCCGACATAGATAAAACCCATTCTGATATTGCAAAACTAAGGCCAAACCTCAATCGAGTTGGTGAATTAGCGACGACCATTGAAAGAAGCATTGAGGACAATCATTCTGAGCTCGTCAGTTTGATGTCGGGTGCCGACGCTTGGCAGTTGACGTCAGAAGAGAACACCAGTGTACATCACTACGCCAATGTACTGTTTAACAACATGCGTGGTGGTGTGTTTGAAAACAATTACGATTTAGATACTTCAGATGTATACAAAACCATGCTGAACGCTAATGAATTGGTAGTTAAGAGTAACAAAGCGTTTTTTACCTCATTGCCGAAGGTTATTTCACATAGTGCTTTGATTAAGCAAGCAGAAGAAACGGGAGATACGCAGTTAACGCGACTCTGCTATGAATATCTTCCTCTGACATTTGGCCGTCGTCATGGTGACCCCAGCCGTCCTTGGAATCATTATGAAATCAAAGTTAAAGATGAGAATGGGGACAGACTGTTATCCTATCAGGGAAACTGGCGTGATATCTTCCAAAACTGGGAAGCATCTGCATTAAGCTATCCCGGTTTTATTCCATCGTTTATTGCGAAATTCGTGAATGCCTCTACTGCCGATGGATATAACCCATATCGCATAACCAAAGATGGTGTCGATTGGGAGCTGTTAGACGCAGAAGATCCGTGGAGCAATATAGGGTATTGGGGTGATCACCAGATTATCTACTTGCTAAAATTCCTAGAATTAGCCGACAAATATAGCCAATCAGATTTGGTTAATCTTTTGGATAAAGAAATCTATGCTTATGCCAATGTGCCTTATGAGTTATGCGGAGTAGAGTCGTTGTTTGCAAACCCAAAAGACACCGTGGTATTTAATAGTGAAAAGCAGCAACAGATTGAACATCGAGTGTCTCAAATTGGCAGTGATGGGCGCTTAATACTACACAACGGTAGTGATGTTTATCTTGTCAATTTAATGGAAAAAATGCTGGTTCCTTTGTTATCTAAACTGAGTAACTTGGTGCTCGATGGTGGTATCTGGCTGAACACTCAAAGACCAGAATGGAATGACGCAAATAATGCCATTGTAGGCAATGGTCTATCCATGGTGACATTGTATTACATGCGTAGATATGTCACCTTTCTACAAAAATTATTGGTTCAAGCTCCAGCATCAATTGCACTCTCAAAAGAGGTGTCTGCATGGATGTTTAACACCAGTAAGATCTTATCTGAGGCTGCTTTAGAGATAGCTCAAAAAACGATTACACGTCAAACTCGTAAAGCGATTCTAACTAAGTTTGAAAAAGCGGCCGAAGAGTACCGAGAAAAAGTGTATCGCATGAATGGTTTTTCGGGGAAATCCACTGTAGAGACGGCTGATATATCTAGAATGATGGACGTTTGCTTAGCGGTTGTAGACGATACGATCGCCAATAACAGGCGAAGTGATGGTCTTTATAATGCCTATAATATTATAAATTATTCTGCTGAGCAGGTAGAAGTGTCTGAATTATATCCGATGTTGGAAGGGCAGGTCGCTATTCTTAGCTCTGGTGTGCTGACACCAAGACAAGCCGTTCAGTTATTAGATAAACTGTTTGCTAGCGAGATGTATCGTGACGATCAGCAAAGCTTTATGCTTTATCCAGATAGAGATCTCGCTTCATTTAGCGATAAAAACCGGATTGCAAGCGATCTAGTAGAAGAAAACGAGTTACTCTCTTTGATGATTGAAAAAGGAGATACTCGTATTCTGAATAAGGACATAACCGATCAATGTCATTTCAATGCTAGTTTTGAAAACAGTGGCTGCCTACAAGAGGTTTTAGAGCAAGTTCGCAGCGAATACACAGAGGTTTCTGAAGATAGTATTCAAGGTGTGATGAGCATTTATGAACAGGTATTTAACCATCGAGCCTTTACGGGGCGCTCTGGTACGATGTTTGGTTATGAAGGTTTGGGGAGTATCTATTGGCATATGGTTTCTAAGTTACTGCTTGCAGTACAAGAGAACTATCACTCTTCATTAGCATTAAACCCAACAAGTCAAGAGACCAAGAAGCTGGCCGACTATTACTATCTAGTGCGTCAAGGTATTGGGTTCAACAAATCACCAGAAAATTACGGCGCTTTTCCAACCGACCCTTATTCGCATACGCCTAAGCACTCGGGTGCTCAGCAACCAGGCATGACTGGTCAGGTGAAAGAGGAAATCATTACTCGATTTGGAGAGCTGGGGCTCAATATTTCAGGTGGGGTTATCACGATCAATCCAAAACTCCTGAAGCCAAGTGAGTTTTTAACTCAATCAGATTCATTTAAATTTGAGAATGTGTTTGGTGACTCGGTCGTTAAGGTTGTTGAGAAAGGCTGCCTTGCATTTACTTATTGTCAGGTGCCTTTTATTTATCAAATAACGGATAGTAGCGAAATGGAGATGAGCATCGTAATGAACGACGGAAGTGAGAAATTCGTTCAAGGTTCAACCATGCCATTATCTCTCTGCGAACATATCTTTAGCCGTTCTGGCAAGGTTGAAAAAGTTAGAGTGTTCGTACCGAGAAAGAGTTGCTGGGGTTGAGTGATATTTATTAGAGATTAGTCTATAAATAAAGGAACTCAAGTCTTCTTTGTACGTTTAGCAATGGGCAAGCATGCCCATTGCTGTCTGATCCATAGCACCCATATTACCGAATAGTAATTTTTCCGTTTACCTTAGTTCAGGTCTCTAACCGATTGGCGTTCAATTAAGGTTGGTTGAAGTCGTTTTTCCCCTGACTTTAGTGGTTTTCCTTTTAGTTCATTGAGTACATAGCTTGCACCCTGAATCGCCATTTCCTTAAGAGGGAAGTCGATGGTCGTTAAGCTTGGGTTCATGTATTGGCTATAGTTGCTATTATCAAAACCGATAATCGATACGTCTTCACCTACCCGCAATCCCTTTTCTGCACAAACCCCGTAGGCGGTCATCGCTATATTGTCGTTCATGCAAAATATGGCGGTCATCTCTGTGTCTCTGTTTAAAAGACGCCTTACGGCCCCGTCATTACCTTGATGGTCAAAACGGCCTTCAACAACTAAATTTGCATCATATTCAATCCCATTTTTTGCCAAGGCATTTCGGTAACCTTGTAGACGATCTCTGCTATCAATTTTACTTAACTGCCCGGTGATACAACCGATTTTTTTATGCCCCATACGAATGAGATAGTCCACCGCGATAGCCCCACCATGTTCATTATCTATATAAATGCATTTATCTGATATTTCGGGAATATATCGGTTAAGTAATGCTGTTGCTGGTGTATGTTGTACAATTTCAAGAATATCGCTGTCGGATAGCATATCCGATGTTAAAACCAGTCCATCTACTTTTTTTGATCGTAGAAAGGCGATGGATTCTTGCTCTTGATCTAGGCGTTCATTGCCACTGGAAATAATGACGTGATAGTTTTCTTTACGAGCGGCCTCTTCGACGTTGTGCATCATTGGGCCATAAAAAGGACCATCAAGTGTGCCCACTAGCATTCCAATGCTGTAAGACTTATTGGAAGCGAGTGCCTGAGCAAAGGCATTGGGTTGATAACCTAGTGCCTCAATCGCTTCAAATACCTTGATCCTATTTTTCTCTTTTACCGATTCGTGTTTGTTTAAAGCTCGAGAAACAGTGGACTGCGATACCTGAGCATACTCCGCAACTTCTTTAATGGTTATCAATGTTCTTCGGTCCTTTAGGCTTGGTGTGTTCCGATTCGGTTATTACTGCGAATTTTACACGAATTAAGGTTTGTCACTAGTTTTGGTTTTATCATCGTTGATCGCACTTACTTTATCAAAGACCTATTCTGAAACTTAGCGTTAGTGTCAATTTTTTCTAGTTAATCTTATTTTATTTTCAATTACGGTTCAAAATGTGAACCAAGCTCAAGCAAGCGCTTTCTTTGTGTGTTTGTATCACATTTTGTAGGGGTGTGGTAACCATATAATCTAACGAGAAGGCCAAGTTAAACAATGAAATAAACTTTTTACCAGATATCTTGGATGAACTCTAATTTCGTATATTAAATTGGTCATTTTACAAAATTAAAAAGAAAGCGCTTTCTTTGTGGTTTGAACTACGAAATTTGAGACGCTGTAAACAAAAGTACCCTCGACGGAGTTAATAATGAGATTATCAAAAATATCCTTAGCGTGCTTGATGGCAACATCTGGCCTTTCCCTTTCCCCAATAGCAACTGCTGATACAACCGATGGCTTTGAGTTTCATGGTTATTTTCGAGCTGGTGCAATCTTTAGCGTTGAAGATGATTTAAAGCGGGCCAAATTTCCGGCGACAAAAGAGACCTTAGGGCGTTTGGGTATTGAGTCTGACAACCACTATGAACTTGCTTTACAAAAAAACTTTGATTTAGACAATGGCCAAAAAATCAGAATTAAAACTCGTGCAGGCGCAGATAATAACAACGGAGATGCGACGAATCAGCTTTCATCAAACGTGAATGGTGGCGATATAGGCATTATGGAAACCTTCGTAGAATTTGAAGGCGTGACAGAAACCGGTGTTGTTTGGGGAGGGAAACGTTTCTATGGTAAAGATAACTATATCTTTATGACAGACTTCTTTTATACAGATATGTCCGGTATTGGTGCTGGTATTGAAGGCATTACATTGGGTGATAATGCTTGGGACTTCGCGTATATGGCGAGTGATAAAAACGACAACGATGCAGGTCGCTGGGGTGACAACACCAACAATACTATGCATTCGGTTCATGTTGGTGTAAATCTCGGTAAGTTTGAGATCCATTCTATGGCGAAATACCTGCCGGACAATTACAACACAGTGGACGGTGTAACAACAGGTGACTTCGCAGAAACAGGTTTTGAAGTGACGGGTATTTATCATCTAGATAGCCTATGGGGACTGCCGGGAAATGGTTTTTCTAAAGTAATTGGTCAAGCGGGTACTGGGTTAGGCTCGGGTCAGTTACTTGGTGGTACAATGACGGAATACAATGCATACAAACCGGGTTCCGGTCGCGGTCAAGGTCAAAGTTTTTTGACCCAAGTTAAAGATGGCGATAACTCTTTTCGTTTGCTTACTTGGGGAGGTTATTTCCCTGAGGGTAAGATGAACTACTTTACCTCTATCCAAGGCCAATACAACGATTACGACGACGGCGGTAACGACTACTGGACATCAGCAATGGTTCGCCCAACGTATAGCGTAAATGAAAACTTCTTTGTTGCGACAGAACTTGGTTTTCAACATACTGGTTACGAAAACGTTGATGGAACGACAGGCACAGATAATGATTATAAACTGACTATTGCACCGACTGTAGTTGTCAATACCGGTATGGGACCAGCGCCAGAAATACGCTTCCTTGCAACCTATCTTGATGGCACTGCGCGTGAAAAAAGTGATGTAATCGTAGGCATCCAAGCCGACATGTGGTGGTAACGGATTGTCCATTTGCCTTGTTTAATTCGGTTAGACTAATCGCTATTTAATGGATTAGCAGGGTTCAGTTTTAGACTGAACCCTTTTTTGTTTTCCATTCATCTTCCGCTACACTATAGGAAAAAATCACCTAAGGCCGTTTATATGCATCCAGACATTCAAGCCAAATATGATCGCTACCCATCTGAAATAAAAGCAAGAATGATGGAGCTAAGAACCTTAGTATTTGAGGTGGCGAGATCTTTAGGACTAGAGGAAGTTGAAGAAAGCCTTAAATGGGGGGAGCCAAGCTACTTAGTCAAAGGAGGAAGTGCAATTCGTATGGATTGGAAAGCGACATCGCCGAAGCAATATAGTTTGTATTTCAACTGTAAAACGACGCTAATTGACACCTATAGAGAGTTGTATTCCGATACGCTTCATTTTCAGGGGAATCGAGAAATAGTGCTTAATCCCAATGAACCATTGCCAAAAGAGGTTATCCGGCACTGTATTCAGTTAGCGCTTACTTATAAAAGCGTTAAACATCTACCGTTATTAGGGGCGTAACTTATTTTATGAGTAGAAAGTAGAAAGTAGAAAGTAGAAACGAGAAAGTAACAAAGATGATTACTCATGATTTGTCGCGTTATTCGTTATTCGGTCAGAATCCTCCCGCCCATCGGTCAAAATTATCTATAATATCTATCTCTTCCTGCGTTTTTGGTTTCGGAAAATAGGGTAGGGCAAGCAATTTCTCAGACGGTAACAACACCCATTCTGGTGTTATTTTTCTTCGCATGAGTTCACCTTCGTCATCCGGGGAAAGATACATATAGTAGCCGTCGGAGTTGGTGTTAGCGTAACTAGCAATACGACCAGTTTCACCCGTTGGTAGTTTTACCTTGCGACCCCATGGAAAAAGTCGATGCAGTGCGTAGCTGACATGTGCATCTTCTAAATAGCCATGTACGAATCGATACCAACCAATAGCGGTAGATGTCATCCTGTGAGACCAACCTGCAAGCAACAATCCACTAAGTGTGTCCTTGAATGGTTGTCCTTTTGGTATCCCTTCATTTGATATGAATTGAACCAAAAGTTTGTCTCCGTTTTGTTCAAGAATAGTCAAGAACTGCTCACCAGTTTTATCCGCTAGTAGCTTCATACATCACCTTAAATTCACTTAACTTTCCAACCAATATCTATTATGTGTGTTGATTGGTTTACATTTTATTGATTTACCTTTTATCATTATGCGCTTAAGGGAAGAAATTGGTAACAAGCAATTTCAATAAAATATAGAAGATAGCCATCATATTAGCTATTTGGCTGATATAGCGTATTTGATGAAAAACAGACAGACGATAACCGTTGGCCTCAAGTAACGGTGTGTTGTTATTGAGCAAAAAGGATGTGTTATGTTTGCCGTGATTTTTAAAGCAAAAGTGGGTAAACAAGATAAGGATTATCTTGATATGGTGGCTGTTATGCGAGAACTGGCATTTTCGAAATACGGTTGTTTAGATTTTATTGCAACATCTGAGGGCGACCAAGAGATAGCCATTTCATACTGGGAGTCTGAGCAAGATATCCAACGATGGCATAATGATGCGCAACATGCTGTTGCGCAAAAACTTGGAAAAGAAAAGTGGTATCAATCGTATGTGGTTGAGGTAGTCGAAATTCAAAGGCGTTATAGTTATCCATAGTAGATAGGGTTAACAATTAGGAATTATCAGCACAAGATTGAATTATTAGGAGTAGGAATGAATTCAAAACAAGTAGTGTTAGCTTTTTGGGAAACTATGCGAAGTAATGATTTTGTTGCGGCCAGTGAATGGTTAACGGAAGATTTCGAAGGGCAGTGGCCCCAGTCGTTAGAACGAATCTGTGGCCGTAAAAACTTTGCGGCGATTAATACCGCCTATCCTGCGGAAGGGCGCTGGGAATTTGTGATTAACACCATAGTATGCGAAGGCGACGTCGTTGTGACGGATGTGTCTATTTCTGATGGCAGCGTTAAAGCACGAGCTATTACATTCTCGACAGTGCAGAATGGCTTAATAAGTAAGCAAGTTGAATTTTGGCCGGATGACTACGAGGCGCCTCAGTGGCGAGCTCAATGGGTAAAAAATCTCAAATAAGGTTAGGAATGCAAAACATAACAACGTTGTCGTTTGATTCAGAAAATAGTCAGCACAGGCAAGACCTTGAGCGGTTGTTTCTTGAGTATAGTTCAACAGTCGCATTAGATATTGTAGATAAGCTCTCGTCGCTTATTTATTTCACAGGCTTTATTTTGTATGTTGATAAAAAACCCGCTGGCTTTGCCGTCTGTTTTGAATCATTTTCTACCTATCGATCTCAGCCTGTACTTAATATCCATGATTTTATGATTGCGAAAGCTTTTAGGGGGACAGGGCTAGGCAAAAACTTACTCGCGGCTATTGAAGAACATGCTCGAAAAAACGATATGGTTAAGATTACTTTAGAAGTAGACGACGACAATCATGTGGCAAAAAAACGGTATGCTAGATGTGGATTTGAAGATCACCAAGTGGTACTTAAAGGCTTGTTGCATTGGCAGAAGTATCTCAATTAAGTGTCAATTACTCGATTGTTTAACAAGAGAGAAAGTATGGAAGCGTTCGAAATACTGCTCAATATTGCACAACGTAAAGCCACGTTTGATAAAACAAGTAGTTGGGCGGATGGCGCTGAAACCTATATCAATGAAATCAAAAATGAAGTGGACGAAGTAATAGAAGAGTTACCGAAAGGGAGAGTGTGCTATCTCGAAGATGAACTTGGTGATGTATTGTGGGATTACGTTAATGCGCTTATTGCCTTGGAAGGAGAAAAAGGTGTGACTGTCGAATCGGTACTAAAACGCGCGTGTAAAAAGTATGAACAGCGCGTTTCTGGTATTGAAGGTGGCAAGCAATGGCAAGAGATAAAAGAACTACAGAACATCGCATTAGCAAAAGAGCAGGCGCAGAGAATCAAAGTGAAATAAATGAACCTCTCTACGATTAATGCCGATTAGTTAAGACAAAATATTTACTAACTCGCCGTCGTCCAGTGCAAACGTAATGCTGTTCGGTTAGTGCTAAATACTTCGTCATTCCCGTGAAAACGGGAATCTTGGTGAATTTAGATCCCCATTTTCATGGGGATGACGACATCTGATAGCTTTAAGTGAAAAGTATTACCCCTTTACGATTGTTTTTTGGCAACAAAGAAAAACAGTGGGTAAGGGCAATTTTCCCCTGCATAGTTTTCATGCCACACTTCGTAATATTGTTCGATTTTAAGTATTTGAAACCCTGCATTTTCCGCGATATTTGTAAGGGCTTGCACATCAAATCCATTATGGCCGCTAAAGGATGGATTATGTTGGTGAAATGAGCCATCTTCTGCATATAGATCCGCAATAATCAACATACCATTATCTTCTAAGGTGCTAAATGCGTCTGAAAAGAATAGGGATATATCGGCAATATGATGAAGGGTCATGAGAGTGGTTATAGCAGAATGCTTCGATTCAAGTTGGCTAAGTCGTTCAATATGTTGAGTATCGATATTGCTCAGATTCGCGCTAATGACTTTTTCCTTTGCTATTTCAATCATTTGCCGTGAAGCGTCCGCGAGCACAATGCGATCAAATGTATCGGTTAACTGAACACCAAGTAAGCCCGTACCGCTACCAAAATCTACAATGCTGTTTGTCGAGTTGAAGCTTAGTTCTTTTATTTTATTCGCGGTTGTCTTTGCACGATCAACCTTTAATGGGTTGCTATCCCATGTGTGTGCAACTGAATCAAAGTAATCACTCATCATGCGCGCCTAATCTCTATGTTTATGTATTATCAGTTCGCTTCGGTTTGGCAATTGTATTGCAAATTTAATCGGCTTTCTGCGTCATTTGTAGGATTGGTCATGATTGATTCTGAGTGCTACAAAACTATTTTTTGACAGCAGGCATGACTTAAACGAATTATGACCGCTCTAAATGCTGAAATGACCCCTTAAATCGGCGAATTTGGCGTTTTTAAGATGCTGATTTTATTGAAGTTGTTTTTATGTCGTTTTTATTAAGTCGATGATAATCTCTGTGGTACAAAAGATAAGGGCAAACTATGAAAAAGACCAACCAGTTGTATGACGACACCGATTTTACTAAACAAGACTTGAGCGATTCGCTATTTGAGAAGTGTACCTTTATTCGGTGCGATTTTAATCACGCGAATCTACGAGATGCGCATTTTGTGGATTGTACCTTTATTAGACAAGGGGATATTGAAGGTTGTGATTTTGGTTTTTGTGATTTGCGTGATGCCTCCTTCAAGGATTGTCAGTTGTCTATGTCCAACTTCAGTGGTGCCAACTGTTTTGGTATTGAATTAAGGGATTGTGACCTAAAAGGTGCGAATTTTTTTCGAGCGAGTTTCGTCAATCAGGTTAGCTACAAGATGTTTTTTTGCTCCGCTTACATCACCGGTTGTAATTTGTCTTACGCCAATTTTGAACGCCAGTGTATCGAGAAGTGTGATCTATTTGAAAATCGATGGATTAGCACCAATCTACAAGGTGCGTCTTTAAAAGAGTCTGATTTAAGTCGAGGGTCGTTTTCTGGAGATATCTGGGGGCAGTTTCGTATGGAAGGTTGTAATCTAAGCCATTCAGAACTGGATGGCTTGGACCCACGTAAGGTTGATCTGACGGGTGTAAAAATTTGTGAATGGCAACAGGAACAATTGCTTGAGAAATTAGGGTTGATCGTCCTACCTAATTGATGAATCCGGTAAACGGTTAGACATTATCTACCATCAAACCATGATGGCGTATGCGCTATCATGGTTTGAAACCGCCTTGGTACTTAGACTGATTAGATCTGTTTCTAATAAATAATACCAACGCTTAGATTCCACGTTAAACCTCCCAACCTCCTGAGCTTTCCTCTAACTTCTCTTTCATAAAGTTGATAAATACGTTCACTTTTTCCGGTAGGTGTTTCCTTTCTGGATAAACGGCGAAAATGGCATGGCTTGGTAAAGAATAATGGTCCAATAATGTTACGAGTTGGCCATTCGCTAAATACTCATAGACGAGAAAGGTGGGCATCTGGCAAATACCGAGACCTTGCAGTAAAGCATCCGCTATCGCATCGCTATTATTGACGACAAAATTGCCTTTAGGTTCTATCTTTATTTTTTGTTTATCTTGGAAAAATGTCCATTCAACCCCAGCCTGAAATAAGCTGTAATATAGACAGTTATGGTTAGAGAGATCTTCTGGAGTATTGGGTATGCCGTGTTGAGCAATATATTTTGGGGAAGCGCACACCACACTTTTGCAATTCACCAGTTTTCTGGCGATCAACGATGAGTCTTTTAGCTCACCTATTCGGATACCGACATCAAAACCACCTTCCACCATACTGATTACCTTATCATCCATACTAAGAATCACTTTTATGTCGGGATAGCGGTCTAGAAATTCTTTCATGTAGGGCACGAGATGTCGGCGGGAAAACGTCATTGGTGCATTGATCTTGAGTGTTCCCCTAGGGGAGCCCTGATAATGAGACAACGCGGTAAATCCTTCTTGAGCGAGCGCCAATGAGTGCCTTGCATAATCGGAGAAATGTTCGCCGGCTTCGGTTAGCGTCATTTTTCTCGTCGTTCTATTGAATAATCGGACCCTTAAGTTGTCTTCTAAAACGGATATTCTCTTGCTGACGGCCGACTTGGTCATGCCTAGCTTCTCGGCCGCCGCCGAAAAGCTGCCGCACTCTATGACCGCCACAAAAACAGGTATTGCCGAAAAGTCTTCTTTCATTGTCAACTATTACTCTACTATAAGTTTCTATATTAAAGATTATCATGATATTGCATATAAACTAAAGTACGGCTCAAGACAAAGGAGTCGTTATGCAAAAAATAAATTGGTATTCAGGGATGGCCGTCTTCGGTGGTTGTCTTCTTGCGCTCATGATTCATTTAAATAGTCAGCTTGCGCTGGGTACAACAGGGTTAAGCGCTTCATGGTTCGCTCATGGTATCGGAGCGGTTACCGCTTGGATTCTTCTTTCCATATTAGGCCCAAAACGGCATGCTGTTGAGATGGATGAACGTAAGGCACCACGATTATTTTATCTTGGCGGTATACCTGGCGCGTTTACGGTCATTCTCGCGTCAATCACTGTTAACAGTAGTATCGGCTTATCGGGAACGTTAGCATTAGGGTTGATAGGGCAGTTGATCTTTTCATTGATATGCGAACGGTTTGGTTGGTTACAGCTGGAGAAAAAGACATTTTCTATGGTTGATTTTGTTCCCATTGTACTGATTGTACTGGGATCCATTCTGTTGATATACGCAAGGGTTTAATGATGACTATCTATATTTTGATTGGCCTTTTAAATGGCGTCTGTATCGCTTTGAGTAGAATATTGAACGGGCAACTAAGTGGTTATCAAGGGGCATTTAAAGCCTCTTACATCAATCATATTGGTGGCTTTTGTTTTCTTTCATTGATGGCGCTAATACTTTTGAGCCCCCCTCAGTTTGCCCCAGTATCTGAAGGCCTGATGTATGCTGGTGGCGTCATTGGCGCATTATATGTGGCCATAAATAGTGTGGTGATAACAAAACTCGGTTCTACAAGTGCGATAATTCTTGTAATTAGTGGGCAGATGCTTTTTAGTTTGCTTCTGGATACATCGTCCCATAATCCTGACAGTTTACTTATGAAGATAGCCGGCGTGAGTTTGATTATTATTGGAATGACCATCAAGGAACTGCTCAGACAAAATAGCGTGAAACTGCAAAAGCAGAACCAAGAATAACAAGGCGTTAGGCTTTATTGAACGTCAACGAGTGAATTGGCTGACGTTTAATCCGGTTATTCAGTTGTTGAATATGAATGGTTATGAGGCATCATATAAGCGCTTAAGATTTGTCTAAACACTCGAGATTGGAGAAAACTGATGAACATCAAGTCCTTTGCAGAGGCGACGGGTTTAACGCCGTACACACTGAGATATTATGAAAAAATAGGCCTATTGAAAGAGGTGCGACGCAATGGGAGTGGTCACCGAACATTCACATCTAAAGAGATTAAATGGGTTGAATTTATTATTCGTTTGAAAGAAACCGGGATGCCTCTAGAGCAGATTTTGCAATATGGAGCACTTAGAGACGAGGGTGATCAAACCATTGTAGCTCGGCAGATGATGTTGGAAAATCACCGAGAGGTACTCAAAACGCAAATAGAATCTCAAATGAGACACCTCTCCGCACTCGATAATAAAATTGAGTTTTATAAAAATCACGCTTGACTTAGAGTGGGCTCTAACTTGTAACCTAGGTTTGTAATTCATTCCAAGGAGCAAGATATGAGTAAAACGAGATACGAGATGGGTCTCGAAAATTTAGCCAAGATAGACGGTGAAGCGGGACAAAAAGTGATTGATAGCCTACAAGATATCGCCCCGGATCTGGCACGTTTCACCATTGAGTTTCCGTTTGGTGATGTTTACGCGCGCGAAGGGTTAGACTTAAAGTCACGAGAAATCGCCACCGTTGCGGCATTAACGGCCCTAGGAAACTGCCAACCTCAATTAAAGGTTCATTTACATGCGGCATTAAATGTCGGTTGTAGTGAAGAGGAATTAAAGGAAGTGATCATTCAGATGGCTATTTATGCAGGTTTTCCGGCGGCTCTAAACGGTATGTTCGCATTCAAAGAGGTGTTGGCAGAGAATGCCAAGCACATCTAGTCTTGCTTTGGGGTGAAAAAAGAGGTGCCTCTGGAAGATAATCACCTCTTTAAACCGTGCAATAGCTTCATTTGCTAACAAGGTTACCTTCGCTACTAAGCGGAATAGTATGAATCTGGGATGGGTAGGTGACCTGTTTTTACTAAAATAACGGTTTCTTCTTCCACGTATGGGCAGTGGCTGCTCATATGCGGGCTACGGATCCATGTCCCTTTTGGATAGTGCCCATATTCGTCCCTAAATGTACCAGATAGAACCAAGATCTCTTCACCACCAAAATGTTTATGGGGTTGAAAATGCTCGCCTTTTGGCCACTTAACTAACGCAACATGCTCATGCTTAAATTCGTGCAGAGGCATTACCTGTAAACCACCTAACCCTGCTAACCAGCTTTGTTCTTTTGTTTTTATTCGGATCTGTTTTGAGTCGTTTTCATCAAATTGATTAAGCTTGACGAATAGTATGCAGCCACCCTTACTAAATGGTGCGTGAGCGCTATTCGGTGGGTTCCTTAAGTAAGTGCCAGCAGGAAAGTCACCACTCTCATCTGAGAAGGTGCCATCTAACACAAAAATTTCCTCCCCTACTGGATGAGGATGGGATTTAAATTTAGAATCCGCGTCATATTTTACAATGCTGGTGGTGTGTCCCGCTTCTTGTTCTTGTCGTTCAAATGGTTTGCGCCAAACGCCGTTGGCCGGGCTTGCTAACCATTCCATTTTTTCAGATTCAATGACCAGTCTCTGGTTGAAGTCCATGTTCAGCATTGGTTTTAGTCCCTAGTGTGCTATTCGTTTAGTAAGCTTAGCTTATTACGATCGGAAAAAGCACCGTTATTGGAACGAAGTTTTTATTGGAAAATTGCAAGAATGGTATCAATCTGTTTTGTTAAAGCCAATGTAATCACCACCGAAAGGCAACCAATTGATGCGATGAAGAATAGAATTCGACGTATTCTACTGGCTTTTTGACTCATGGCTCCAAATCCGCAAGCGATATAAAGAACAACCATAGCAAGTTTGTAACTAAGCCACGGAGCTGAAGCGGTGAAAGGGATGAACTTAGTGATAGAAACAAGGGCGATACCACTGGAAAACAGTAGAGTGTCAATAACGTGTGGTAGATGTTTAAGCCATAGAGGCTGAGTTTTTATTTCTGATGCTGCGTAGTAACGAAGAAACCGAAAGACAAATAATGAAATACTGATGGTGACAGTGACAATGTGAAAGGTTTTCACTTCTAGATACATGGTTTTTACCTAGGGCTAGGATGGATAAAGAAATAAAAAGAGCGGAATAACCCGCTCTTTTTATATGCTGTTGTTAATTTGAAGCAGTTTGCGTAATGAGCTTTGATTTACGGTTACTGAACGCCGCGAATATAAGTTTCGTCATGAAGATGCCGATGAATATTCCTCCAATACCGAACAGAATATCGCCTGGCATACGTAACCAAACAAGCATTTCGACCAGTTCGCTATGAATCACGGCTGGAGAACGTGCGTACCAATATCCATGTTCGATGACCGCGAAGAACTGTACGATCCCGACAGGGAACAATGACATAAAGACCATTCCGGCAAGGCCAAAGTTAAGTGTCCAGAAAGACCATTTAAGCCATTTGTCGTCCCACGCTTTGGTATCGCCTGTTAGCCCGCGTACGCAAGTCAACATCAAACCAATACCCAACATTCCGTACACACCCATAAAGGCACCATGTGCGTGTGTTGCTGTGGTGTTCAAACCTTGTATAAAGTAAAGCGCAATAGGTGGGTTGATTAAGAACCCTAGTATGCCAGCACCGACCAAGTTCCAAAATGCAGTCGCAACAAAGAACATGATTGCCCACTTGTAACGAGCCATCCAAGGTGTCGATTTTCTAAATCGATAGGTTTCTACTGCTTCGAAACCAATAAGCGCGAGTGGAACCACTTCTAATGCAGAGAATACGGAGCCCCAAGCAATGACGGATGTCGGCGTTCCGGTAAAGTACAAGTGATGTAGCGTACCAATCAAGCCACCTGTTAAGAATACTACTGTCGCGAATAATACAGCGCTGTTAGCCGATTGTGCACGAATAAGGCCTAAGCGAACAAATACAAGCGCGATAACTGACGTAGCGAAAGTCTCAAAGAATCCTTCTACCCATAGATGTACAACCCACCAGCGCCAGTATTCAGCAATGGCTAAGTTTGTGTGCTTACCTTGGAACAGACCAGCACCGTAGAACAATCCAATTGCGACACATGAAGCATATAAAACCCAGATGACAGGTTTCATTTCGCCATCTTTGAATAATGCAGGACGAATCGCTGCGGTAACCAGTCCTAACCAAATCAATAAGCCAACAAGCAATAGGATCTGCCAGATACGTCCAAGATCGATGTACTCTTGACCTTGATGCCCTATCCAATAGCTTAAATCGAGATCAAAGTACTGTTGAACCGCCATCCATTCGCCGGCCATAGAGCCGAGAACCACAATGAGCAGTGCCACCCAAAGTACGTTGACACCGAGTCGTTGGTATTTTGGTTCGTAGCCTGAAAGTGCGGGTGCAATGTAAAGACCCGTACCTAACCACGCTGTTGCTATCCAGAATACGGCTAATTGGGTGTGCCATGTGCGAGTAACAGAGTAAGGTAGAATCTCTGATAGAGGGAATCCGTAGAAGTCTTGTCCTTCAACAGCATAGTGAGCGGTAATACTACCCAATAAAATCTGAAGCAAAAACAGGCCAACGGCGGTGACGAAATATTTAGCCAGCGCTTTTTGAGATTTGGTTGGTTCTACACCGAACAGCGGATCTGTTTCAGGCAATTTAGGCAGTGGATGCGCTTTTAAAGTGGCGTGATACCAAGCCAGAGCGCCAACACCCGCTATTAGGACAACAAAACTCAACACGGACCAAACGATGTTGTCTGATGTCGGTGTGTTACCAATAACAGGGTCAAAAGGCCAGTTATTCGTGTAGGTGTAACTCTCATCTGGTCGCTCTGTTACCGCAGCCCAAGCGCCCCAGAAAAAGAACGCAGAAAGTTTGTCACGATTTTCAGCAGAAGCGATCGTCGCTTCCTTCATTGCGTAGTCTTCACGAACGTGTTGAAAGTCGGGGTTATCTCCAAATACATTAGAGTAATAGGTTTGCAGTGTTTTAACTGCTTCGCCTCGAGTTTGTGAGATGGTAATGATGTCTGTCTCAGCGTTGTAGCTGTTAGGGCGTATATCATCGCGCAATCTACTTTCGAGCTCGGCTTTCTGGAAATTGTCTAATTGTGCAAAAGGTTTAGAAAACTGAGCTTTAGCGGTGAGATCTAACCACTCTTCAGATTCACGGTGTAGCCAATCTGCTGTCCAATCCGGTGCGATGTACGAACCGTGTCCCCAAATGGAACCAAGTTGATGTCCACCCATAGTACGCCAAACAAGTTGACCATCTTGGATATCGTTTTTGGTGAAAATCACTTCTCCGGTACTACTCATTACTGAAGTAGGGATAGGTGGTGCTTCACGATAAATCTGGCTGCCCAAACTCAATAATATAGTGAACGAGGTTAAGCACACTATAATAAGAGCGATGATGGACAATTTTTGTTTTGTCATCTTCTGTTCCTTTGTTGTTGTCTATTTCGCTTTCTCTATTACAACAATCGTGCCAGATTTTATCTAATTGATTTATAAGGTTTTGTACATTTTTTGTTAGTCTAAATGACAAAGATTAAAAGTGTCCAAATGACTGTAAACTGTCATTTGGACACTTTGCGTTGCTAATTTACTTCATGTTGAGACGTTTCATTAATCTATGTAGGTTTCCTGAATCTACTTTTAATAGACGCGCGGCGGCAGCCCAGTTGTTTCCTGCTTCTCTATAGGCTTGATTAATCAGGTTTACTTGGAACTCATCGGTTGCATTTTTCAAATCGATAACGGTCAATGGGATACTGATAGCGTTACCTGATGTGGGGGTATTCTTCATACTGTTGTCTGACACAAGGCCATCTTGTTCTTCAAGATTAAAGTGTTTTGGTAGCAATACGATCACGTCTGATCTCGATTCTGATCTCGCGAGCACTGCCGCGCGATTTATGGCGTGTTCTAGCTCACGCACATTACCTTGCCAGCTGTGATTCTGAAGCAACATACTTGATTGAGGATCTATCTTGATATTCGTCACCCCCAATTTGTGTTGGCAACGCTCTGCAAAGAAACCATAAAGAAGCGTGATATCTTTCCCGCGTTCGCGCAAAGGAGGGACAAAGATAGGAAACACACTCAAGCGATGATATAGGTCGGAACGGAAACGTCCCGCTTTTACTTCCTCATGCATAACGCGGTTGGTTGCCGCCACAATACGGGCATTTACCTTTATATTGCTGTCGTCGCCCACGCGCTGAATATCGCCATACTGGAGTGCTCTTAGTAGCTTAGCTTGCAAAGCCAAAGAGAGCTCGCCAATCTCATCAAGAAACAGTGTGCCATTGTCGGCCAGTTCAAATTTGCCTTTTCGATTACTAATCGCACCCGTAAATGCCCCTTTAACGTGACCAAAAAGCTCACTCTCTGCAACTGATTCTGGCAGTGCCGCGCAGTTCAAGTAAACGAGATTCTTTTTGACTCTGTCCGAATTCGCATGGATAGCCGCGGCAACCAGTTCTTTACCGACACCGGTTTCACCCATAATAAGTACCGACAAATCGGTATTTGCCACGGCGGAGATATGCGATTTTAGTTCCTGCATGACCTCTGAATTACCGATAATCTCGCTCGGTACGATGCTCTTGCTGTTTGCCGCGGACGACGAGGTTTCGATGCCGACCTGACTCTCTAATTGTTCCATTAAGAGTGCGGTATTTAGGCTTGTGGCCGCCAATGCGCTGATGACCCGTAAATCTTGGTTTCGAAATGAATCGAACTGCGCTGGGTCAAAGGCGTCAATGGTTATTGCACCAATTAATCTGTCATTGATAAGAAGCGGTAGTCCGATGCATGAGTGCACCCTTAGATCATGTTCATGCTCAGGTATCAATCCGTCATACGGATCTGGCAGGTCGCTGTCTGGAGGGAAACGCACCACGTCGCCTGCTCGCGCAATAGCCTCTAATCTTGGATGTTGTTGTATATCAAATCGTCGCCCAAGTACGTCGTCGTAAAGGCCATTAATTGCCAATGGAACAAACTGTTGATCTTGGAAATAGAGTAGGGCGGATGCGTCACATCTCAACACTTCTCTAATTGAGGAGAGTAAGCGATCAAATCGATCCTGATCTGAAATTCCAGAGGTTAGATCTAAGGCAATTTTCACCCATTCTTTATTAAGGTTGCTCACGGTTTGACTCGCTATATTGATTTGCTGTTGTTTTGACAATTATAGTGTCTTTAAGACATAAGTAAAGAGCTGTCATAATAACAGTTATAATCAATGAGAAATAAAAAAAGCTTATAAAACAATATAATAAATAGTTGGCACGACAACTGCAAATGAGAATGGTAATTAATTAGATAATATAAATAGTTTCTATTAGAATGAAGTGAACATAAACAACAGATCAATAAGTGAGGTAATAATGAATACGATTCCTCAACAAATGAATATTGGTACGGTTGTCGCTCGCAAAGATTGGACGGAAACCTTGTTTTCGCTTTGTATCAAATCTGAAGCGCTCAATTATACGGCGGGTCAGTTTGCCAAGCTAGGATTAATCGATGAGTCGGGTGAGTTGGTTAGAAGGGCTTATTCAATCGTCACGCATCCGAAGCAGTATAAGCGGGATAATACGTTAGAGTTTCTCATCATCACTGACGAAAAAGGACGGCTTTCTCCGCTGCTAAACCAGCTACAAGTAGGTGACAGCATTTACGTGGGAAATACGGCAGCAGGGTTTATGACGCTTGATGAGATCCCCACCCCCGTAACAGAGTTATGGTTAATGGCGACAGGAAGTGCTTCAGGCCCTTTTATCTCGATGCTTGGCGATAAGCAGATAGAGAATAGATTTCAGAGAATTGTTTTGGTTCACGCGGTTCGAAATAGAGAAGAGTTAACGTATACAGACGAGATTCGTTTGTTATTGGAAAAGAATCAGGAGATCCGTTATGTCCCAATTATTTCAAGAGAACATGTGTCCGGAGTTTTGTCAGGACGAATTCCAGATCTGCTACTTAGCGGAGAGCTGCAAGCCGCTGCTGAAACATCGTTCCACGTCGACAAGAGTTTCGTTTATTTATGCGGTAATCCCGAGATGGTTAAAGATACAAGCCAAACGCTAATTACGTTGGGCTTAACAAAACACCTAAGAAAGACACCCGGTAATTTTGGTTCCGAAAATTATTGGTAGTGACATAAATTAATTAACTAAATAGAAGGAAATTCTCATGAGCCATCAAAGAATCCCAGCGAACTGGACTATCCAACGTTCGACACCATTTTTTACTCGACAAAATGTGCCAGAGGCGCTGCTAACTCACCACAATACCGCAGAAGGTGTGTTTGGGCAGCTATGCGTAATGGAAGGTGTTGTTACCTATTATGGTTTTGCCGATTCTGAGGCGAATACCCCAGAGGTGCAGGTTGTGATTGAAGCCGGACAGTTTGCGACGAGTCCACCTGAATATTGGCATCGAATAGAACTGAGTGAAGATGCGCAGTTTAATATCAATTTTTGGTCGGACAAGGATAAGAGCGGTCAGAAAATGTTCAATAGCAAATAGCAAATCAAAAACAGAAAAATCGCTTTACTTAAAGTTTACTTTAACTATTACCATGTCTTTAGACAACGAGATACTGGACGTTAAGGCAAGGAAAAAGCGATGAAAAAAAGAGTGTTACCTTATTTATCTGGACGATTATTTGATGGCGTCTCTTCTGGGATGTTTATGATGGCGCTGCCTTGGATCATGTTAAATGAATCAGGAATGGGGACATTTGTTGCGATACTGGCATTGGTGTGCACGGGTGCATCGTTTGTATCAACGCTTTTTATGGCAACATTGATTGACCGATTTTCGCGCAAAAAACTATTGGTTTTGATGCAAGTGGTTCAGGCGAGCACGGCATTATGTGTCTTATTAGCCTATTGGTATGGTGTCGAGTCCATCTGGCTGCTTGCATTTGCCCAGCTTGTCTTTTGGTTAAGTGGTGATATGGCGTGGAGTACGAATAATGCATTCGTCCACGAGAATTTTAATCCAAACGAATACGCGAAAATATCCAGCTATGATGAAGTCGTTATGCAAACGAGCGTGTTAGGTGCTGGTGCTCTGGGAATCGTTGTATTAGAGATGTGGTCAATGGTTGAGTTTGCGTTTCTGGCCACGCTGGCCTCATCGTTCGCCGCAATAAGCTATCTGGTCACGCCTTATCGACGTCAGTTATCGACGAAAATTAAAGAACCCTATCTTTCTCAATTAGTAGAGAGTAAAAGCATTTTCAGTAAAGACCCCGCTTTTTATGCATTTATCGCATTATCGTGTCTCTCATATCCTGTGCTCACCTTTTTGGTCAAACTGGTGCCCATTTATTTCTCTGAGCAAGGTGTTGAGGGCAGTTGGTTTGCTACATGGAAAATGAGCTATGGAGTAGGAGCGTTAATCTGTGGTCTGGTCGTAGCTAAGCTTCTCACGCGCTTTAGTCCCGATAAATCAATGCTGTTTTCCATATTCATTATGTCGATACTATTGCTGGGAATAGGCGTGTTTTTGTCACCTATCGTCATGGTTACATTGACCGTTATTATTGGTTTCTTTAATGCGTTTAACCGTATATCTAGAATCAATAAGCTGCATCATATGGTGGCGGTTTCTGAGCGAGGAAGAGTTGACGGAGGGTTGAAGCTGTTTTCAACGCTGTCTCAAAGTTTGAGCTATTTACTTATTGCCTGGTTAACAGCAAACCAATTGACGTCATATGGTTTTATGATTATTGCTGGGGTCATGATGAGTGCGGCAATGATGATGTGGCTGCTTATACAAAAAAGAGAAAATGGAGTGATGGTGTTATCTTAATCATCACTCCTATCAAGTATGCTGCTAGCTTAGAAACGCTTTTAAGACGTCGGTTAAACAGTCAACAGCTTTGTCCAAATCGTCTATTGTAGAGTTGGTAAAGTTTAACCGTAGTGCCGGCTCTGCCTCGTCGGAACTTGGATAAAATACTGGGCTAGGGACAACAGCCACTCCTTTTGATAGCAACACTTTAGCAAGTTCAAATGTGTCACATTCCGGTAAGGTTAACCACACAAACATGCCTCCATCAACCGGTTTAATTTCACAGTTTTTTGGCAACTTTCTTTGTAATTCAGAGAAAAGCTTTTGATATCTCTGTTTGTAAACTGAGCGAATATTGTCGATGTGCAAATCAAAATCAGCATGTTCAAGTAAGCCGAGCAAAAGGGCTTGCATTGGAACACTAGAATGCAAATCTGCTCCTTGTTTTACCTTTATCATAGGTTCTAGGTAGCTTACTTTACCAGTGACTGCCCCGAGCCTTAGACCCGGTGAGGCGATTTTAGAGAATGATCGCAACACAATTGAGTGATCTGGACAAAAGTTTGATACCAGCTCGATAGGTTCACCGTTGAATCTCAACTCACGATAGGGTGCATCTTCAATTAAGGCTACATTATACTGAACACACAATTCAGCGACTCTTTGACGTGTTTCTAAAGACCAACATACGCCTGTAGGGTTATGAAAATCTGGCACTGCATAAAACATCTTCGGTGCCTGCTTTGCAAAGCACTGTTCGAGCTGCTCTAAATCAGGACCAAATTCGGTTTGTGAAATCGTCACCATGTTGGCTTGTACTAGGCCGAACACCTGCATGGCACCCAGATAGCTAGGTGCTTCCATCACAACAGTATCACCTGGGTTTACATAGGCTCTTGCAATAAGATCTAAGCCTTGCTGTGAGCCAGTACACATCATGACTGTATGGTTTTCAGGAAGCTGGAATCGCTCAGTAAGGTGGGTCAATAATGGACCATAACCTGCAGTGCTTCCGTATTGAAAAATCTCGGGCATGTCGGAAAGTGATTCTAGTGTTGGTCTCATAAGCTCAATGGGAAAGGTCTTTTCATCCGGCAATCCCCCTGCTAAAGAAATGACATTTTTGTCGCTCGCGGCACTTAATATTTCTCGGATGTAAGACGATTGAATCTGTTGTAGTGATTGAGCGATTTCCATTTGTATACCCGTTCGAATTTTTCAATATTTATAGATAGAGCATACAGGGAGTTGTTTTATTTATCGTGTCCATTTATGCTTATCAATATGTCCATTTATGCTATTTTTAGATTATGAATACCCAACACCTCTCTCGAATTAATGATGTACTGTTCTATATTCATCAAGATATTGCCAGAGATTTGCCCGTAAATACGTTGGCAGATATTGCTGCCTACTCAGAACAACATTTTCATCGATTGTTCAAACAAGTCGTTGGCGAACCGATTCATCAGTATATTCGGCGAACGCGTATGGAATATGCGGCAAACTTGCTTATGTTTGAATCTCAGTCCTCGGTGTTGCACATCGGCAATAAGTGCGGGTTCAATTCTGTTTCATCATTTAGCCGAGCATTTAAGGCTACCTTCCATATGTCTCCTGGAGAATGGCGAAAGCATGATTACCATAATGCAGATAAGCCTTATCTAGCCGATCCAGAGATTGCAGCAGGTTATGCACGAGTGTCTAGAACAGGTATTCCAACTCCCGATATCGTTGAGGTTGCCGAAAGGCATGCGGCTTATGTTCGACATCAAGGTTATAACCGATCGATCCATCGAGCTTGGTTGATCTTAAAGGCGTGGGCTGAATCAGAAGGAAGGGACTTTTCAGTTCAATACGGCTTACATCATTCCAATCCAGCTTTGGTAGCGCTAGAAAAGTGTCGTTATGTCGCTTGTATTGAAATTGATAAGCGACTCAATTATCGCGGTATTGTTAATCAACTTACCATTCCGGGAGGGTTGCATGCTGTGTTTAGGCTACACGGTGTTTATGGTGAGTTATTGCCGCAGATAAGCCACGTACTAGAACAATGGCTGCCAGACTCGGGCTTTAAGCTAGGATCGACACCAGCTTACGTGAATTATATTAAGAATCATTTTTTGGCGGAGGATGAAAAGTTCGAATTGGATTTTTTCTTGCCAATTAGTTTCTATTAAGATAATCCTGCAATCAAAACAACAATTAATTATCGTTTATCAATAATTAATTGTTGTTTAATACTCCTGTTTATCGTAATCTTTGAGTGGTCAATTACACAGGATTATTATTATGTATGAAATTCAGAAACAAAGTCGCCGTGTCCGTATGCTTTTTCAGTCACTGTTCCTGCTTATTCCCATGATGGTGCTTTACTACTGGTTAACCGTCCAAACAGATTATGATTTTCTGACCTCATTAGGCATTATTGAACTCAGTTTGGACATCGACAGCTATACACAGGCATCCTTAACATTATCAACACGGGTACTGGCTATTATTGCGAGTTTATTACTTTGTTGCATCGTCAACTATGCGTTGAAGGTGTTGGTGCATCTATTTCGTAACTATGAATCGGGTCAAATTTTTTCTCTTGAGAATGCTAATTGTTATCAAAAACTCGGCTACTGTTTGTTTTATTGGGTGGCAGGTAGCGTGGTTTATGGTGCTGTGATGTCGGTGATTCTTTCGTTTAATAACCCACCTGGTGAACGTATATTGATGGTAGGTTTTGCAGGAATGGACGCGTTTACAATAGTATTTGGGTTTATTGTCCTGATAATTTCATGGGTGATGAAAGAAGGGTATGTTCTTGCTGTTGAAAGCCAGCACACGATCTAGGAGGTATTATGTCTATACGAATAAATTTAGATGTAATGATGGCAAAGCGAAAAATGCGCCTAAAAACGTTGGCCCAAGCGGTTGGTATCACAGAAGCTAATTTGTCGGTATTGAAAAATGGTAAAGCTAAAGCCGTTCGATTCACGACGTTAGATAAACTTTGTGAGGTACTTGAATGTCAACCGGGTGATATTTTGGAATTTGAAATCAATCACGATGATCAATCTTAATCCAACAACACGTCGAACGTTCGCATTGCTTACCGTTGAGCAATATTGAAAGCGTAATTAATTCAACAGATCTTAATGCGATTAGTATAAAAAAGGCATGAAAGATGGTTAATCTCTCATGCCTGTCGTTTGATTACTCCAATTTAAAAATCAATTCTCTGCTCGGTTTCGCCATCAAAGTAGACCGCTTTTGAAAGGTCAAAGTTAAGTGATGCTATTTCCCCAATATTTCCCTCGAACTCTGGAGAAAGGCGACACGCGACTTCCTGACCATTTACTTTAACCATTGCAATCGTGTCTGGGCCAGTTGGTTCCAACACCTCTATCTGTAAGCCTAGGCGTGTAGACGCGGTGGTATCTTCACTGTCAGTATCCGTGATGTGTTCTGGGCGCAGTCCAATGACGACTTTGTGTCCATCCTGATCTCGCATGGATTGTGGTAGGTTAATATGATGCTCACTGTTCGCACTGCCAACCACCTTAATGATTGGGTTTCGATCGTCATCTAGATCAACCGTAGTTTCAATGAAATTCATCGAAGGTGAGCCCATAAAACCTGCTACAAACATATTGTTCGGTTTGTTGTAGATTTCTTTAGGCGTACCAAGTTGTTGCAGTTCTCCATCTTTCATCACGGCAATTCTGTCTGCTAGCGTCATTGCTTCTATCTGATCATGGGTAACATAGACAATGGTGGTTTTAAGCTGTTGGTGCAGGCGCTTTATTTGGTGGCGCATTTCTATCCTTAATTTTGCATCAAGGTTAGAAAGTGGTTCATCGAACAAGTAAAGTTTTGGTCGACGGGCCAAAGCGCGTCCCATTGCCACGCGCTGTCTTTGCCCACCAGAGAGTTGCGACGGTTTACGATCCAATAACTGGTCCATTTGCAGCATTTCGGCGACGCGTTTTACTTCTGCGTCGATCTCATTTTGTGGCATTTTCCGGATCTTTAAACCAAATGCAATATTACCTTCTACCGTCATATTTGGGTAAAGAGCATAGGATTGGAATACCATGGCGATATCTCTATCCTTTGGTTCAACGTTAGATACGTCAACACCGTCGATAAGGATTTGGCCAGAATTAATATCCTCTAAACCAGCAATGGTGTTCATTAACGTGGATTTACCACAACCTGATGGGCCAACTAATATAAGAAACTCGCCGTCATCGATACTGATATCAATACCTTTCAGGGTTTCTACTTCCGCGTTTCGGTATGTCTTACGGATCTGTTTTAAATCTAGTGTTGCCATTTTTATTATCCTTTTACTGATCCGGCGGTTAAACCACGAACAAAATATTTACCAGCTAATACATACACCACTAAGGTTGGTAAGGCGGCAATAATGGCACCAGCCATATCAACGTTGTATTCCTTAATACCGGTACTGGTGTTAACTAAATTGTTAAGCGCGACCGTGATGGGCTGCGTGTCTGAACCTGAATACACCACGCCGAACAAGAAATCATTCCAGATAGAGGTGAACTGCCAGATGACCGTAACCATGATGATCGGTGTCGATAACGGCAGCATAATTTTAAAGAAGATAGTGAAGAAACCTGCACCGTCTAGCTTGGCGGCTTTAACTAGTTCATCTGGAATACCGACATAAAAGTTTCTGAAGAACAGTGTGGTAAACGCCAATCCGTAGATAACATGAACAAGTACAAGACCGATCGTCGTATTTGCTAAACCTAGTTTGCCAAGTGTTGTCGCCATGGGTAATAGAACAACCTGAAAAGGGATAAAGCAACCAAACAACATGGCGCTAAAGAAGAAGTTTGACCCTCTGAATTGCCATTTACTGATGATATAGCCGTTAAATGCACCTAACAAAGTGGACAGTGCAACAGCAGGAATGACCATCTGGAAGGAGTTCCAGAAATAGCCTTGAACGCCTTCACATTTCACACCAGTACAAGCGCTACTCCAAGCCTTCGACCACGCGTCGAATACCCACTCGGTAGGCAGTGAAAGTAAATTACCTGCTTTGATATCGGGTAGCGTTTTAAGTGATGTTGTGACCATTACGAACAATGGCATCAAATAGATAACACAGAAGAAGATGAGAACGGTGTAGATAAAAATTCTGCCAAAATTAAATTTAGTACTCATGATTTCTTCTCCCTAAGTTCTGAATAGAGATAAGGAACCAAAATAGCTAGAATTCCTGCCAACATCATCATAGCACTGGCGGCACCTAACCCGATTTGACCCCGAGTGAATGAATGTGCATACATAAAGAGTGCTGGGAGATCAGACGAATACCCCGGCCCACCTGCCGTTAGTGCAGTGACGAGGTCGAAGCTCTTAATCGCAATATGCGATGTGATAATAACGGCGCTGAAGACCACAGGTCTTAGGCACGGCATAATTATCTTGAAATAGATGGTCGGTAAGCTAGCTCCATCTATCTGGGCCGCTTTGATAATGGAATTGTCTATACCTCTAAGCCCTGCAAGGAACATGGCCATAACAAAACCAGACGATTGCCAAACGGCGGCTATGACTAAGGTGTATACCACCATGTCAGAATCGACTATCCAGTCAAAAGTAAAGTCGGTATATCCCCAGTCACGCACCATTTTTTCAATGCCTAATCCTGGGTTAAGAATCCATTTCCAAGCCGTACCCGTTACGATAAAAGATAACGCCATTGGGTAAAGATAAATGGTACGAATAGCGCCTTCTTGTCGAATGTTTTGATCTAGGAAAATGGCTAAGGCGATGCCAAGGGCAATGGCGATGACAATAAACATCACACCAAAAATACCGAGGTTAAGAATTGAGGTCGTCCAGCGATCATTGTCCATCAGCTTCTCATACTGAGACAAACCGACAAATTTGTAGCTCGGTAAAAATCGAGAGTTGGTCACTGATAGAATGGCGGTCCAAAAGATGTACCCGTAAATGCAGACCACAACAACTAACATGCTTGGCGCAAGTACGATTTTAGGAAGCCAAACTTGTAGCTTACTGCTAAAGCTTCGCTTAGGTACAGGTGGTGTGTTAGGCGAATTCAAAACACGCTCCATAACTAATCCTTAATGGTTCAAATTGCATAACATTTTGCATAATATGAGTATGATATTTGAATGGGAAGATCGTGATCTGGGAGGTGACCACGATCTGAGTTCTCTTTGTAGAGAGCATTTAAGAAAGGCAGGTTTTTAGGCCTGCCAACTTAAATTACATAGCTGCTTTCACTGCTTTCGCAAGTTTTCCAGCCGCTTCTTTTGGATCCGCGTCTTGATCGTTAAAGAAGTTAGTGACTACGTCGTAAATGGCACCTTGAGCGTAGCTAGTGGTAGACATACCATGAGCCATACTTGGTAGAAGGTCGCCGCTTTTTGCCGTTGCTTTGAAGTCTTTCATAGAATCAACAGCGCAAGAGTCAAACTTAGACATGTCGGCATCTAAACGTACTGGAATAGACCCTTTGTTAAGGTTAAATACTTCTTGGAACTCTGGCGTTAAGATAGTTGCTGCCAATGCTTTTTGTGCTTTTTGTTGCTCAGGATCAGACAGTTGGAAGAATGCAAAGCTATCTACATTATGAGTGAAATGACCAGCGGTACCTGGAGCAGGAACACAGACGTAATCTTTACCTGGCATTTTGCCTGCGGCGGTAAATTCACCTTTCGCCCAGTCACCCATGATCTGCATTGCGGCTTCACCGTTGATAACCATCGATGTCGCTACGTTCCAATCACGTCCTGGAGAGTTTTTATCAATGTAGTTGTGCATTTTTTTGAATAGACGGAATGTTTCGACCATCTTATCGCCACTCAACGTATCCATATCTAAGTCAACAAAGGCTTTTCTATAATCTTCGCTGCCCAATACGCTAAGTGCAACCGCTTCAAATATTGTCGCGTCCTGCCAAGCTTGACCACCGTGCGCCAAAGGAATGTATCCTGCTTCTTTAAGCTTATCACCCACCATGAAAAATTCGTCCATGGTCGCGGGCACTTCAACGCCTGCTTTTTCGAATACTGCTTTGTTTGCCCACAACCAGTTAACACGGTGAACGTTGACAGGAACCGCTACATATTCACCATCAAATTTCATGATGTCAGCAACCATAGGTGGAACTAAAGAATCCCATTTGTTTGCCGTAGCAACATCATCTAGGCTAGCTAAGAAACCTAAGCCACCCCATTCTTGTATATCGTGTCCTTTAATTTGCGCGGCCGCTGGTGGGTTACCAGATACTGCGCGAGTTTTAAGAACGGTCATGGCACTTGTACCAGAACCACCAGCAACAGCGAAGTCTTTCCAAGTATGACCTTGTTCTTCAAGCATGTCTTTTAGTGCTGATACAGATTTCGCTTCGCCACCAGATGTCCACCAGTGAAGCACTTCAACTTCGCCAGCTGTTGCAAATTGAGTAGCAGAGAGTAGGGATAGAGTAAGTAGGGTTTTTTTAATGTTCATCGTTCTCATCCATGGTTTGAATTATGATTATTATGTAGTGATTGGACAAATAAATATCCTATCAACATTTAGATTAATAAGAAAAAACAGATTGGATTGAAACAAAGAGTAACGTGAATGTAACAACCCCGTTACACTAGTGAGAGAGGTTCCGTGGTATAAGGATTTCCACGGAGAAGCCACCGTCGGATAAGTTTCTCAGAATGAGATCTCCGCCGTGTGCATGTAGAATATTGCGGCATATCCCAAGGCCTAGCCCGTGCCCGTCGCGATCTTTTGCTATTCGAAAATAGGGTTCAAACACCGCTTCCAACTTATCTTCTGGAATACCATTCCCTTCATCTTGAATGGTTAGCGATAACCTATTTCTGTTGTCTTTAGGGATGATAACCACACGGTGACCGTACTTAACTCCATTTTCAATCAGGTTGCTTAATAGACGCTTAATCGCAAGCGGTTTACCTACAATTGGCCGAATAGACATTGATGGAATGTAGACTCGATTAGATTGCTGATTGTAAGACTCTGCGATAGAAAGCAGGATTTCTTTTATATCGATGACCGCATTGTTTTCATGAATGTCAGTATCTTTAACCGTTTGAAGTGCACCTTTAACCATCATCTCAAGTTCGTCGAGATCGTTATTGAACTTATCACGTTCTTCATCTTCTTCTAAAAGCGCAGTTCTTAGCCTAAGCCTCGTAATGGGTGTTTTTAGATCGTGGGAGATGGCAGAAAAAAGTGTTTCCCTGTCATTTACATATCGACGAATACGTTGTTGCATTCGATTGAATGCGCGGGTAGCGGTGACCAATTCATTCGCGCCTTCTTCAACCAGTTCCGGTTGATCGATATCCATGCTCATTTCATTCGCTGCTTTAGCCAGGTTATTTAGCGGCCGAACTTGCCGACGAATAAGCGGGTATACCAGTAGCATCAACGTGGTAGTAGATAGCAGCAAAAAAAGCAGCTGTTGAGAGCCAATGATTGTGTCGTCTAAACTGACATAAGGCGCAGGCAGAAGTGCTGCGATATATATCCACTCGTCACTTTCTAATTGAATTTGCACCACGAGGATAGGCGGTTTGATCGGATCCAACGTTAGGGTGTAATGGGCCCAAGATTTGGGTAAGTCATCTAAGAAGATATCGTTTTTTAAGATTCGTAGATGATCGGGTTTAGAAAACTCTACGATGATTTTTTTAACATGATTTAATTTTTTGTCGAGTACGTCTTGAACGGAAGTAACGGCGATTTTTTCTAAAAAATTGTCCGGGATAGTATCTACTTTAAGTTGCTCTTTATTAAATGAGACGAAGAAGCGGGTTCCCCCCATGTCTCTTATTTGATCTAGAATGATGTGTCGATATTCTACCGGAAGAGATTGAAAAAAATTGATGGTAGAAGCAAACATAGTTGCCATACTTGCCGAGGTAGAGCCGATGCCGTCTATTTCTCTTTGTTTCGATTGTGAATACCAAATGGAAGTCGCGATCCCTTGAGCAAAAATGACGGCAATAAGCGTAAGCCAGAGTGTTCGCGCAACCAGTGAACGCGGAAAAAAAATTTTCTTCATTAAATTAATGCTCGTAACTTACAGGGGCTGTAAAAATATAGCCGTTACCACGCATGGTTTTGATGTATTGATGTTGTTTGCCATTGTCGCCAAGTCGAGAACGCAGACGGCTGAGTTGCACGTCAATGCCTCGCTCGAAAGGTAACGCTTCACGGCCACGTGTGGCACAAGAAATCGTATCGCGATCTAGTACCTCGTTAGGACGAGAAAGGAACAGCATTAACAGCGCAAAATCACTACCGGACAACTCAAACTGTTCATTGGTTTCTTGGTTGATTAAACCGTGGGCTAATGTGTCTAAATGCCAGACTCCAAAATTAATTGCTTTTGGTAATTTGTCTATATGACCTTCTTCTTCGAAATGGGTTCGACGTAATACCGCCTTTATACGGGCGATAAGTTGGCGAGGGTTAAAAGGCTTGGCAATATAATCATCGGCCCCAATTTCCAAGCCGATAATTTGGTCGGTTTCATCTGACACAGCAGTCAGCATGATAATAGGAACGTTAGAGGTCTTTCTTACTTGTTGGCACAGTTCAAATCCATCGTCTCCAGGTAGCATCACGTCGAGAAGAATAAGTGTCGGATAGCCATGCGCTTGTAAATGCGCATACATCGCCTCACCATCTTCCGCTACGGAAACATGATATCCAGATTTAGTAAGATATTTGTCTAGCAAATCTCGTATCTCGTGATCATCGTCAACGACCAAGATATGCGCCTGTTCCTTCATTTACGTTCCTTCATTTACGGTTAGTTTTACAGAACATGATTCTAACGAGCATTTAAAATAAGGTGATGATTTCCCGCCGAAAGTATGAGCTGAGTGACGTGTTTTTTAACAGAATTTGATCTGCTTCATGTTGAGAATAGTTCTAATCTAAGCTAAATAATAGTCTATCATTATAAGCATCGTTTAATTGGAGCGGAGATAAGATGAAAACAGAGCAAAACAGCCAAGCTATAATCGATTTTTGGTTCAAAGAATGCACACCAGATATGTGGTTTAAGAAAGATCTTGAATTTGATCAAGTTATCCAGAATCGCTTTATGGCATTACATCAACAGGCAAGCCAATGTGAATTGTTTCAGTGGAGGAAGACAGCGGAAGGACGATTGGCCGAAATTATTGTATTAGATCAGTTTTCCAGAAATATCTTCAGAGATACGGCTCTCGCCTTTGCGACCGACACTCTTGCATTAGCCTTAGCTCAAGAGGCTATTATTGGTGGCTACGACCAACAACTTGAGATAGCCGAGAGAACGTTTCTCTATATGCCTTATATGCACAGTGAATCTCAGTGTATTCACCAAGAAGCGTTAAGGCTTTTTAAAGCGCTGGGGCAACCGGGCAATTTAGATTTTGAGATGAAACATAAGGTGATTATTGATAGATTTGGCCGCTACCCACATCGAAATGATATTTTGGGACGAGTATCAACAGAAGAAGAGCGTGCGTTTTTGAAAGAGCCGAATTCTGGTTTCTAATTGTGTAACAAAAGGCTTCGCGGAAAAGGTTGATGACCCGACTTAACTCCAATTCCAACGATAACGAGGACCTTATATGTCCTCGTTTATCCGTCATCGCTCTCGGTCTTTGTATCAAGGATAATTATTTCTTTTTTTTCTGGCGCTTAATTATAATTTTTTCGACGAGTGTTTTCTGTTTCTTAGAGACGGCCTGTTTATGCACTACTTTTTGTAGTATTTCAGACAGGAATGCTCTCTCCCACAAAGTAAATGATTCAAAATTAAGCAAAATGGCATCATTAAGCTTTGTGAAAAATTTATGGTCATCCATTTTAAACCTTTGATTAAGTTTAGCTCAGTGGCTCTAGAAAATACTTATCTACAAATGGTGATGTCATTGCGGATAAAAGAGCGCTGTAATTTAATTGAAATTGAATTTTCTGTCCTACAACCAAGGAACCCTTTGAGGTCTCAATAAGTAGGTGATCACTTGTTGATGACACAATGCTTATTCCCGTCGGAGGTGTTAGCCCAGAGACACAAACGTCTTGTCGTCCTAACGCGAGAATAGCTTGTGATACAAAGCCTCTATCATGGACCTTTTGCTTTTCTCCAAACGCATTCGCGGCCTGTTTTCCCCAAGGTAAAGAAGGCTTAACTTTAGATTCGATAACTTCCGCAGTAAGTATGACAACGTCACCAAATAAACCTGCTATTTTTTCTTGATATAAGGGCTCACAACCTAAAAAAATAGCTTCGCCCAGTCGAAGATGATTCACCCGTGTGGATCTTGCATTTATTAATGCCCAGTTAAGGGAGGCGGAGTTCCCCCCTGAAATTATGTCTAATTTAATATTGAATGTTCTTTCAATTTCGTCGGCAAGATTAGACAACACCATCATATTATCATCATCGGGAGCGACACCATATCGGCAGGCAAGATTGGACCCGATGCCTTTTAAAACAATATTGGGTAAATTAACCACTTGCTCTACAAAACTAATTAGGTCTTCTAGCATAACGCCTTCTCGAAGATCACCTAGCTCCACCATCACAATAATGCGGTGTGTAATCCCAAGCTGGCAGGCTATTTCGGAAAGCTGTTGTACCACCGATATTTCAGTGTTAAGACTGATATCACAATACTGAATAACATCAGAAATCTGACTTAACATTGGCGAACGAATAAGCATTGTAGGCAGTATCATACCTGATTGCTTCATTTTTATTATATTCTCGACTCTAGAGTCTGCAAGTAGGTTCGCACCGGATTCTATTAATGCCTGAGCAATAATGGGGTGACCTAGACAAACTTTTGTCACTGGTGTCACGGCTATATTTTTTAAACCGAGTTGATAAATAAGCACTTTAGCATTATGAGATATTTTTGCGCAGTCGATTTCTAACCGGGGGTAACTCAACGTTCAATCGTCATTTTGCTTTCTAAATAAGGAAAAGCAGACAACACCATCTCTACAAGTTGACTTGGAGGTTGAGTTAATGCATCTGTTGTTGGAATACCTAGTTGAGTGGCGTGGTTATCGATTGATGAGCGTATTTTGTCTGCTGACATTTCTTCGTGATTGAGTGTTAATCCTATTACTGTTGTGTCAGAAAAAGTTTCAATAAGATGTATCTCTGAAGCCACAGATGGCATTGCCATTTCTGGGAAATCTATGCGGTTGATACGTTTAGGTGAGTGTTGCAGTATCACTCCAGTCGGACAGCTACCACGGAGTATAAATGAACTGGTTGAGAACGCGGGATGGCTTAACGCGCCTTGGCCTTCAATAATAATCAGATCAGGTTTTTCTTGTTCGTACGCTTCAACTATGACTGATTCTAATTCTCCAGCACAAAACTGAGAAGGTACAGCATCCAAAGCAACACAATAGGCCGCGCCTTGAATTATGCCCGTTTGGCCGGTTGCTATCATGACAACATTAAGGCCCTTTTCTCGTAATATGTTGGTTAATATTGTTGCAGTTGTACGCTTGCCGATAGCACAATCTGTTCCCATAAGCGCGATACGTGGGCATTTTACATTGTGAATTTTTCCGCTAAATGTCTTTAAGTCTTCTTTGTTTTTAGGCTTACGAATATCTATTATATTAACGTTGTGCCGTCTGCTGGCTTCTGAAAATATTGAGTCGTCAGTTAGAAACTCATGTAGCCCATTAACAATATTCATTTTTCGTGACATCGCATTAAGGATGATTGCTTTTTCCAGTTCAGATAAGATTCCGCTGGAAGGTGCTATACCAAAAATGAAGTAATCAGGTTTGTTCTTTGAATGTGCCATTGCATGTTCAATGCTTGAAACAATAGGAATATTGTTTTTTTCTTCACCAAGCACTTCACCTGAATTCATACCGGCGGTTTCGCTATCTATTACAGAAAGAATTTGGTATTTCTGTGAGTGTCTTACAAGCCCATTCGCCGTTTTGCCATCAATTTTACCGAACTGGCCTTCGCAATAAATTATCGCGGTTGGTATTGAGGTTGAAGGTGAGATAACCGGAGAGGTGTTCGTTTTTTCTGGTGCTAAGTTTGACATTATATGGCCTAATAAATTAGGGCTTAGAAGGGCGACTATAAAGTGCCGAGATAAGACATCGGAAAAGTACAAGAGGTCCCTACTAAGCGGTAGGGAGAGCTGTACCCTAACACAGGTAAACTTATATTGTTGCGACTTGAAATGAAAGAGATTAAGGCGTCGAAGTTAAGGTAAATTAAAGTGTCTGTCCTTATCATTGTCTCGGTATTGCGTCGGTTTAAATAACCTAAACCTGCTATTATCGTCAATGCCATCAAACGGAAATTCTAAAAAGGAAGGTGCACATGACGATAACTGGGGAGTGTTTTTGTGGAGATATAAAGTATCAGGTAGATGGTATTTTATATGATGCTCGGTCATGTCATTGTTCACGGTGTAGAAAGGCGTTTAGTGCTCAGGCCTCTGCTTATGCGTTAGTGAATCAGAGCGAATTTAAGTGGCTTAGTGGCGAAGAATTGTTATCTTCTTACATTGGACAACACGGGTTTGGTCTGCAGTTTTGTAGCAAATGCGGTTCAACTTTAACGGGTGTTTTTAAAGATGAAGTGCATGGCGTTACTTTAGGTTGTGTCAACGGTGATCCTAAGGTTCAGTTGAGTCGTCATATATTTGTCGGGTCAAAAGCCTCATGGGAAGTCATTGCTGATGGTGTACCTCAATATGATGAACGCCCACCAGACAATGTGCTTTAGCAGAGCAAGTTAGATTTGATTCACGACGATTTAAAGGTATTTAGTTCATTCGCACTCGTTGCGGTTAGATCACCAGCAGGATTGATGATATGCGGTAAAATTTTAGGTAAATTTAGTTCGATATCCCTATTTTCTACTGCGCCTATCACGTCATTATACCAACCTAATAGTCCAAGAACGGCATAACCAATGGCATCATCGCTTTCGCGGTGTTCAAGAATGATCTGCAAAAAACGTAAGACAGCTTTATCGTTTGATTTGGCTTGCTTTACCGTTGTTCGGAAGATATCTGTTGCTTCAGCAATTAAACCTTCAAATTCGGTCTCTATTGAGACCTTAAAAGAACCGCTATCAACGGAAATTTTCATATTAACTCAACCTATATTTCTAATTGTGTGAATACTAGCGAAAAAGACAAGACTTGTCCTCAACTGACCTACAAATTCGCTTCTTATGTGACCTTTAATTAGTTGGCTTGACGACCTCACACTAAGAGTTTAGGTATTTGAAAGCTATTCGCTATTATTTAGGTATACGGGATACAACTTTGCTTCTTTTATCTTAGTTCGAACTCGTCATTGAGTTGTGATTAATTAGAGAGGGATAGCTTAAGAAGGGTAACTTGGAATCAAAAAAAAGACCCCTTGTGAAAGGGGCCTATATTTAATGGTAATTTAACCGTTTGTTACAGGTGTAAATGCAGTCAAATTAGGCACTTCACCAGTGTACTTCTCTATTTTAACTAGCGCCGAGTTACCAGCACAACCGTTACCCAAACGTGAAGACGGTATATCACTCGTCAGTACGTTGACTCCACCGTTTTTACATAACCCGGTTTTAGGATCCAAATCAGGCCAAGCACCTTCGTGGATACAGACTGAACCTTGTTTGATTCCATCTGTAACTAATGCACCCACAAGTACCTGACCACGGTCATTGTAAGCACGAACTAGATCTCCATTGTTAATACCACGGGCTTTTGCATCCTCGGTATTAATGGTTATAGGTTCACGGTTCGCTATTGCGTATTCTTCACGAAGTTTGGCATAGTTAAATTGACTGTGTAGACGATGAGCAGCATGAGCTGCCATTAGTTGAAGTTCATCTTTCTTAGCACTTCCACGCCACTCTGTTGGCTCTAGCCAAGTAGGGTGGGCAGGACAATCTTCTAAGCCATATTTTTCGATGGTTTTTGAGTAGATCTCTATCTTACCTGAAGGTGTTCCAAGCGGGTTCATTACAGGGTCTTTACGGAACTCTGCATGACGAACAAATTGCGCTGCTTTTTTGTTAAACTTCATTTCTATCAGTTCATTGGTATCCCAGAACTTACCGAAATTAGGCATACGGATACGCGCTGCGCGGCCACCTTTTTGCGCCGTTTCGTAGAAACCTTTCAGCCAGTCCATCTCCGTTTTCCCTTCGGTATAAACGTCACGGCCACCAGATTTGATTAACTCAGCCATATCCGCAAATACGTCGAAGTCGTTACGTGCTTCACCCTGTGGTTTAACCGCTTGCTTCATTGGGATAAGGTGTTGATTACTATAGTCACCCGTCATCGTCATATCGTTACGTTCAAATGACGTCGTGATAGGAAGAACAACATCCGCATGCTTCGCCGCCGCCGTCCAATATATCTCAGAGATAACGACGAGTTCAGGTTTTTGCCATGCTTTGATTAAGCGATTTGTATCTTGGTGATGGGTAAAGTTACCGCCGCCTGCCCACCAGATCATTTTGACTTCAGGGAAAGTGAGTTCTTGGCCATTATGTTGGTATTTTTTACCTGGGTTTTCAAGCGCTTCTACAATACGCGCCACAGGGAATGCATTGACTGCACCAGAAACCGCCCAATCGTTACCGGCAGAAGAACCACCGCCGATAGACGATGATATCGCTGGAAGTACGCCGGCATCACGTGTTGGGTTTCCGCCGTTTGAGTAATGGTACGAAAGACCAAAACCACCACCCGGTTGACCAATCTGCCCTAGCATTGCGGCGAGAGTAGCGAGCATCCAGTGACGTTGCTCACCAAACTGTTGACGTTGTACGCCCCAGCCACTCATTAACATTGTTCTGTTTTTACTAAAGATATCAGCCAGAACTTCCATTTGTTTCGCTGGAACGCCTGTAATTTCTTCTGCCCAAGCAGGTGTTTTCTCAATGCCGTCTTCTTTGCCCAACAAGTACGCTTCGAACTTATCATAGCCTGAAGTGTATTTGTCTAAGAAAGCTTTATCGTGTTTCTTGTTGCTAATGAGTGAGTGCGCGACACCCATCATCATAGCAACATCTGTCATAGGGTTTGGCGCTATCCATTGTGCATTATCGCCAAAGAACTCAATGGTTTCAGAACGCATTGGGTCAATACAAATGATAGTCTTGCCTGACTTCTTCAACTGATGGAAGAACTCTAATCCTGATTCATCTGTAGACGACCATGCAATCTTCAATGTGTTCATTGGGTTTAAACCCCAAAGAACAACGACGTCACTGTGCTCAAGAATAACGGGATGCGTTGTCTGTTGTTCATAGACTTCAATCGATCCCATCACGTGAGGCATAATAACCTGTGAGGCACCGGTAGAGTAGTCACCCAGATGCCCAGAATAACCCCCAGCCATGCCCATATAACGCTGAAGCAGTGTCTGAGCCTTATGTAGAACGCCACTAGAGCGCCAGCCATAAGAACCCGCGAACACGGACTCTGCACCATTTTCTTCACGAATACGCATGTGTTGTTCGTGGATCAATTTATAGGCTTCATCCCAAGAAACGCGGACGTAGTCATCATCACCACGCGTCCCTTTTGGAGCGGTTGGGTTTTCCAGATAGCTTTTACGAACCATTGGATATTTAATACGTGCGTTGGTGTGTACTTGATCCGGGCCGGTCGTTTGTAGGCTATTCGGAACGGTTCTCGCAAGAGCGCCTTTTGTTGAAACAAGTTTGCCATCTTTAACTTCTGCGATCATTGCACCCATTCGACCTGCAGTGAGCACACCATCGCCTTTTTGTTTTGCCATTGCTTGCATTGGTACGATGCTGGTAAATACTAGAGTACCAGCCGCCATGCTCGTTCCCTTTAGGAAACCTCGACGTGAAATGTTGTTCATAGACATTGTTCCTCTTCTCTCGTTCGCAATTGTTTGTAATTATTCGTTAATGACCAACCACATCTTTAGCGTGGCTTTGGAAAAACTTGGTTAAAATTTCTAAGTTTAAGTCGGTAATATCGGTTCGTTCACCCATGCTTTTGGCGACAGGGCCCCATGCGTTAACGGTAAAGTGATGGCCCGGTATGATTGAGTGGCAGGCTGCACAATAAACATTGTCCAACTCTTCTGCGTAGCTCCATAGAGGATCAATCGAATCAAGAACCGCAGCGTCCGTCGTTGCCTGAAGTTCAGCAGTACGCCAGGCGTTGCCGTATTCGTCTTCTGCAAACTCCCCAACTTTGAGTGCGGCTTGGCCTTTGTCAGTTAGCTTCGCAATAATGGCGCGTTTGCCTTCTCCCACATAAAGAACTTGCTCTGCACCTTTCATCTGATAACCAGAAATTTGAACCGTTCTGGCGTTAGCGTCATTAGAAAGTACAGTGAGTTCTACCGTCGGATTGACCGTACCAAAGTCACCAATAGAAATGGTATCGATTGGATAGACTTTTTGAGCATCAGGTTTCGTTGCATTGGTGAGTTCAATTAGGTTGTCATACGCTTCACTGCTCATTTCAAGCTCTGGTGGAAAATGAGCGACACCTTTATGGCAATCGATACAGGTTTGGTTGTTTTCGATACCATATTCATGCATTTTCTGCGCATTTTCAGACTGCTCATAGGTGTCCATAGCATCATAACTGTGACATGAACGACAGGTAGCGGAATCATTTGCTCGCATCTGAGCCCATACGGTTTCAGCCATCGCTAAGCGATGGTTTTCGTATTTTTCTTCCGTATCAATTTTTCCCGTTACGAATTCGTGGTAGATGTCTTTGGATGCTCTAATTTTAGTAATAACGTAATCGATAGGGTCGGAAGGAATATGACAATCAGAACATTCTGCTCTTATTCCTTTTGCGTTACTGAAGTGTTTAGAACCTTGGTATTCTTGATAGGGGGCGTCCATCGTGTGACACGAAACACAGAATTCTGTGCTTGATGTAAGATGCATTACAACAGCAGTACCACCAAGGCTAAACCAGCCAATAATGATGCCAATAATTGCAATTAACGCAATAGACCATTTTTTGAATTTCATAGTAAGAGAATGTATTGGTTAAAAATTGAGTGTATACCTATTTAGGATTAGCGAAATAAGAATAAATCACAAAATAAGCTATTTATTAGAATTTAAATCATTAAATTTGAAGTAGACGATATATGGTGTTGTATAGTCAGTGAATTCAATAGGTTAAAAAATCGACACTGTTTTTTATAGGCCCGTCATAATCACTCTAATATGAGGTTGGTTACAAGAATGGCAATGTCATCAGGTACTTTCTTCCCTTGTTTACTTTGCCCCTATTACTTCGTAACTGATAGTAAAAATGATAGCATGTTCAGACAGTTAACTTCAGAGGGATAAATAAAAATGTCGATTAAAAATTCGGTAATTAAGGATGTGTTTGTTGCTTTTCAAGTCATACCTAGATTGAAAGAGGGCAACAACTTTGAAGTCGTCGATAAAGCGATAGCAGTTGTCAAAGCCGCGAATGTGCCTTATCAAGTAGGCGCAATGGAAACCACAATGAAGGGTGAACTTGATCAATTACTTGATATTGTGAAGCGTGCTCAACAAGCATGTTATGACGCTGGCGCTTTAGAAGTGATTACAAATATTAAAATTCATAGTAAAACGGAATCGGTGACGGATACATTTTGCACATATGATCGTGGTGTGACACCTGCCAATCATATGTTTGTAGACAAGTAATATCGCGCGCGCTCCGCTTATGACTTCTGTTTAATGCCGATGACGCGCGTGATGACGGGACAGACGCTACAATGTTCAAGAGGACAGACGCTACAAATATTAATGAATATGGGTAGGGTTACTCGTCTAAGTCCTCAATACGATAACGATCAGTTTTAGTTGTTAATGCGAAGTTTATTGTTGTTGTCGCGACTGCTTCGGATAAGATCATCGTCTTGAATGATGTCGTCTGATGACGGGACAGACGCTACAAATATTAATGAATACGGGTAGGTTTACTCGTCTAAGTCCTCAATACGATAACGATCAATTTTAGTTGTTAATGCGAAGTTTATTGTTGTTGTCGCGACTGCTTCGGATAAGGTCATCGCCTTGAATGATGTCGTCGGATTTTGATAGTCGATCATATAATAGAACATTAACCGACGCTGCTAGGTTCATGCAGCCAACAGTGGGAACATAAACCACATGGTCGGCCCTATCAGCGATTTTCTGATTGATAGACCCATCTTCTGGTCCGAAAATATACATCGCTTTTTTAGGGTGCTGAAAGTTGGGTAGAGGTGTTGCGCCTTCTACTAACTCAATACAAACAATTTTCATATCGGATGGCAGATCATCAAATAGTGAATCCACACCAGTTAATGAAATGGAATGTACTGCGGATTTAGTATCTGTATTCAACTTGACTGCTCGGTCATAACGTTGACCAGTATATCTCACAGCGTCTGCTTGGTAGCATCCAGCCGCTCTCATTACGCCGCCAACGTTCACTGGGCTTTTCGGGTTAACTAACCCTATAATCGTGTTGGTATCTTTCATGTCGCGTATCTATGACCTAATGTTGTCTGGCAAGGCTCTACCTTGTAAAGGGGCGCATTCTAACAAAATGGATGAAAATTCAAAAGGACCAATGTATTGGTCCTTTTGAATTTTTGGAAATATTCGTTTTACCGTGGTATTTATTATCTAAATATCAAAATAATCAGTAAAATTATTTTTATTTTACTTCTTTGATATTTATTCTCTTGCCTACTTTTTTATTTGGTTGCCCTTTATTAGAAGAGCATCCGCCACTAAGGGAACATCCAATACATTTTATGCCCTTGCGTTTCTCAAGAACTATTTTAAATATTGAGAGCGCGATAATTAAAATAATAGTTAACGCTACAATTATATTTTCCATGAGCTATTCCTTAAGAAGAACATAGATCTAATTTTTGTCCTTCTTTCTTTACACCTTTATTTACTAGGTACATCAGAATTCCGAACAATATTAAGGAGGCGATAAGGCCATATATAAATCCCTGACCTAATACACCCGTTGTGAGGTAACTTCCGACCTGATAAGTTGTAAATGCAGCGACATAGCCAATGCCAAATTGGAATGCTACGCCTCCCAACAACCATTTTTTATCTTCTAACTCGGCATTCATCGCACCTATCGCTGCGAAACATGGGGGAGTGAAAAGGTTGAATATAAGGTATGCAAATGCAGCGACTGAAGTTAATCCCATAACACTAGCAACGTCCGCGCCACCAGATACCAATGCAAGCTCTTCTGTATCGATGAAGTTGGTAATGCCGTATACAACGGCCAATGTTCCGACTACATTTTCTTTTGCAATAAAACCTGTGATTGCCGCTGCAGCTAACTGCCATGCACCGAAACCAAGTGGGATTAATACAAAGGCGAAAGGGGAAGCAAGACCAGCCAAGATACTTGTGTGTTCCGCGCCTTCTGCGACAACTTGAAACTGCCAGTTAAATGTTTGCATAATTTGCACGGCAGCGTTGCATAATAATATGATGGTTCCAGCTTTAATTATGAAAGCTTTCGCTCTTGCTAATGTCGAGACAGCGGCTCTTTGAATACTCGGAAAACGGTACTCTGGTAATTCAAGTATGAAAAATGATCTTGAATGTCTCTCTCCTGTAATTCTAACCACCATCAGCGCGCCAAAAATGATGAGTGCAATACCCGCAAAATACATCGTAGTGCCAACCCATGCAGCATCGTTGAAAAAGACTCCTGCAAATAAAGCGATGACGGGTAGTTTTGCACCACAGGGCATGAAGGGGGTTAACATTGCAGTCGTTCTTCGTTGCCTTTCGTTTTGTATAGTTCTTGTTGCCATGATTCCTGGAATTGCACAACCTGTGCCTATAACCATCGGGATAATAGATTTCCCCGAAAGTCCTACTTGTTTGAAGAAGCGATCCATAATGACGGCGACGCGTGCCATGTAACCACTGTCTTCAAGTAATGCAAGTAAGAAAAAGAGAACCATAATTAGAGGAAGAAAACCAATCACTGCACCCACGCCGCCAATGATACCGTCTAGCAATAAAGCACTTAGTAACGGAGAGACATCATCACCCAATAAACCTTCAACAAATGCGTAAAGCTCGTCTATCCATCCAACAAGGATATCTGCCAAAATTGGACCCAAATGAGTTTGTGATATTGAAAATACACACCACATAACGACAGCAAAAATAGGTAGTCCAAACCATTTGTGGGCTAAAATTCTGTCAGCGACATCTTGATTAGTTTGTACTGTGCTTTTTGTCGATCTGTTTTCGGCCTTTCTAACCAATTCTTTTACAAACTCAAAACGCTCAGTATCGGAAGACTCAACTGATTCCGCATCTCTTAAATTAATGTCTTGGCTACTAAACGGCACTGTTTGAGACTGTCCTTTAATCTCAATCGCTTTTTCGATAAGGTTATCTAAGCCATTGTCACTACTGTTTGTAGACGTTGTTTCTACCACGGGGCATCCGAGAGTTTCGCTTAATAACGTAATGTCAATTTCAGTGTTTTTCTTCTTGGTTAAGTCACTTTTATTTAGGGCCACAACAACGGGAATACCAAGTTCTAAGAGCTGAGTTGTAAAAAATAGGCTTCTATTTAAATTTGTTGAATCAACGATATTCAGAATAACATCAGGTTTTTCATTTTTGACAAAATTTCGAGTGATCGTTTCTTCTGAAGTAAACGGAGACATGGAATAGGCACCGGGTAGATCAACGGCTATAATGTCGTGGTTTGAATGACTGATGGTTGTTTTTATTAGCCCTTCTTTTTTGCTAATAGTGACACCTGCCCAATTGCCAACACGTTCTATTTTTCCTGTAATGGCATTAAAGAGTGTGGTTTTTCCGCTATTGGGATTACCTGCTAATGCAATTTTCAAAGTGTTTTTTCCTTATTTAAACATTGAGTCAGTCTTGGCTAACTCATCGTTATTTGATTAATTAAATCAACATGACTATTTTTGCTAAGTCCAAGTCAATGCTGTATCTGGCATCTTTTACCGCAATCACATAAGTGTCCGATAAAATAGATATAACGGTTACTGACTCACCTTTAAAACAACCTAATGTAAAAAGGAAATGCACCATTTCTTTATCATCTGGAATTACATTTTTAATTTCATATTCTTTATTTAATGTTGCTTCAGATAAGTTTCTAATATTGCGATGAACGCTTATTTTTTTATTTTTAGTTTGCAATAACTTAGTTAACTTAGTTAACTTAGCTGGCATTAGACTAAAAATGGCTTGGTTCAAAATTCCATCTCCCAAAGTGGCAATATAGCTTAGAGTTCTTGCTTTCAACATTGATTGAGCCCGATTAAACGAACATGCCAAATCATAATGATTGTCATTTAACAAAGTTAATCTAAATGAAAACGATTATCATAACAATAGCCCTTAGGGAGTTTGTGGTTAATTTTAGTGAGTTTATGCTGTTCATTTGATGTAGATCAATTGCGTTATTGAATGGGGACATACACCTTAAGCCGGTTACAGAGGACATACACTTAACGAAGAATTGATGAGTAGAATTATTCGGTTCATTTGAAGCGTGATTGTTAATACAGTGGACTGTTCGCTAGTTTTTTACGTGTAATACATTTGAATACTCTATTTTTTCAGGTGTAAAGCCAGGTGGGGTGTATATAAAACGACTAGCGAAGGCAAGTTGAAAATATCGGGTAATAAGTTAAGTAGAAAATTTAATTATCCAACCGAAAAAGATGAATCCTTACCTTTTTCATATGTAACTTTGCGGTTTCTGCGTGGCAATGACATCCAACTGCGGTTACGCCGTATCGTTCTAATTGAGTGCAGGCTTTAAGCCAGGTCGTTTTTGCTATATCAAGCCTTTGTAATATAGGTGGGAGTGACGCCTTTAACGTCGCTTTGTTTTCTCGATACTGTCGTGCTGTCCAATCAACTAACTCAATATAATCCACCAATCGGAAAGGAATGCCGTGAATGATCTTATTGGTTGAGTTACCGACGAAAGGGAACAGGAAGTGGACTTTCTCTTTTTGCTCTTTTAATGCCTGTAACCTGATTCTTATTGACGTGAATTCTGAGGTTTCAGGTGTCTCTGATGTACCAGCTCTTAGTGGGTTAAGGTCGACATAAGCCATGGCTGCCAAGAGTGCTTGCTCATCCAATAAAGCTTGGCTTTTAAAACGACATTCCCAAAAATGCCCTTTGCAGTTGTCCTCTTGATTCGCTTTCAAGGCAATATCGAAATTGAGTTCTTTCATAAACCAACTTAAATCCCATAAACGATTTCGCCATGATTCGATAATCTTTAGGCACTCCTTTTCTTCTGCTCTAGTCGTTATTTGGTGGGAAAGCCAACGTTGAATCAATGCGGGCATTTTATGACTGAGTTGCCAGCGCTCAATTACTTGATTAGAAGACAACCCGAGAGCCTCATCACGATTCATATGCAGTACCAAATGATAATGGTTGCTCATAATGGCGTAAGCGCAGATATCAATGCAGTAAAGTTGAGACAGAGCTTCAATTTTATGTTCAATCCAAGAGCGACGATGTTCATAGCTCTGCTGAGTATACGGGTCGACACCACATAAAAAACTACGTCGAACACAGCGAGAAACACAGTGGTAATAGGGTGTCGATTCAATGGAGACCAAGTGTTTTCGGGCGGTAGTCATGAGGCAGTCCGTATGTAATAAAAATAGATACGGATAAGGTATCGCTTAAGGGCAATTAAGCTAATTTAATCGAATTGATTTGAGATTGACTTAGTGTAAATTCATTCTTTGGTTAAGCTTTTCGGGCGTCTGTCCTAAATGCAGGGCTCAGCGTCGAGCCTTTATGGCGTGTGTCCTAAATACAGATACACCTCATTTTTGCAGTTATCTTTGGGGTAAATTGGTTTTTACTTCAATATCGACAGATATTTAATGTATAACATTCAACGGACAAATCGCTAGTTAATCTATTTTATAATGACTAATACTATTATGTTGATAAGAAAAGTTAAATTAGAAGAGTTAGATACCGTTTATCTCATGGGGTATGACGTTTGGGGTGAAGACCTGTCGCTAAACGAGTACTTACTTGAGTGTCGAAATAGTTCTAAGTACAAACTAGGTTGTTGGTATGCACTTATCGTAAATGGCAACCCTGCTGCTTCCTTGATCGTGTATTCGGAACAATTTGGGTTAGTGGAACGTTGTTATGGTATTGGCTCTGTCGCGACAGACAATGAAATGAGAGGTAAAGGTTTTGCATCGTATTTGGTTCAATCGCTGACGCATAAATTGTTAAATGAAGAAAAGGCGAGGGCTGTCTTTCTACATAGCGATATTAATACTGAGTTCTATGAAAAACTAGGATATCAGTGTATTCAAAGTACAAGCTGTATGGTGTGTCTAGATCAATCGTCAAACAGTTTTGAAGATTCAATTCCTTCATACTTTTAGTTAATAGTTCGTATGTGGTCTACAATCTGTCATCTCTTACTGAAGGAATATGTGCTGCCAAGTACTCATTCAAGGATAATTGATGGATATCGATATATACCAAGTAGATTCGTTTACATTGGAGCCTTTTAAAGGGAATCCAGCAGGCGTCTGTATCATGGAACGTGGTCTTGATGAAAATATGATGTTTGCCATTGCGGCTGAAATGGCCGTTTCTGAAACGGCATTCTTGTCACTAGAGGATATGAGGCTGAGGTGGTTTACTCCGAAAGTAGAAGTAGACTTATGTGGTCACGGAACGCTGGCTGTTGCACATATTTTGAAAGAAAATGGTTTAGTTGCTGCTGGTGAAAAGTTGACATTCGACACTCTGTCGGGTGTTTTGCTAGTAACCGTAGAAGATAACTATATCGAATTGGATTTCCCAGCTCCGATTATTGATGTTGAGATTGGTCCAAGTATTGAAATGTTGAACAGTCTGGGTATACGTTCTGATCAAGTCGTATCTAGTGGCATTTTTGATTCAAAAGTATTGATAGAAATTGATAGTGAAGCTGCTCTGTTATCGCTCAACCCGGACTTTGACAGCCTGAAGAGATTACATGGTCGTGGGGTGGTGGTAACGGTTAAATCGACATCGAATAATATTGACTTTAAGTCTCGCTATTTTGCTCCTTGGGTAGGAGTGAATGAAGACCCTGTTACTGGTTCTGCACATTGTGCCTTAGCGGTTCATTGGGAGGGAAAGTTTAATAAGCCTAGGCTCAGAGGCTATCAAGCATCCGAACGAGGGGGCGTTGTTGAGGTTGAATTATTGCCAAATCAAAGGGTTAAGTTAATTGGCAATGCAGTCACCGTTATTAAAGGAACGATGAGCATGTAAACCGTAGTCAGAAGGCACGGGAGAAGTCGTTGAAACACTTAAAGTGCAGAAATATAAATAAATTAAGGGAAATGAATGTCATACCAACTGATACTAATATGCATTGCCGCTTTGATTTGCATTGGTATACTTTTACATCACCCATCGCGCACTTTTGGTATTCCTTCTTTGTTGATTTTCATGGGCGTTGGCTTACTACTCGGTAATGGTGAGTTTGATTTTGTTTACGATAACCTTCAGATAACATCATTAGTAGGAAGCATCGCCCTCAATATTATTGTTTTCGTGGGAGGCCTCAATACGTCAACAGCGAGCGTTCGTATTGCTTATCGTGAAGGCGGCGTTTTATCCACTCTGGGTGTGCTTCTCACGACTCTATTTTTTGCCATTTTGCTTTCATTTGTATTGGAACTATCATTTATCCACTGTTTGTTATTCGCGGCCATTGTTTCTTCGACAGATGCCGCTGCCGTGTTCTCAATTCTAGAGTCAAAAAAACTCAAGTTGAAGGAACAGACGGACACAGTGCTTGAATTTGAATCCGCCACCAATGATCCTGTTGCACTTATTCTAGTGGTGCTTTTGACAGAGTTGGCGCTTGCGCCCGATAATCCTGTTTCGATGACTGTCATCGGAACTGAGTTACTTCTCCAAATCTCAAGTGCATTGATTATTGCTTATCTAGTTGGACGACTCAGTGTTTGGTTGCTTAACCATATCAAGTTGGAAGAATACGGATTAATACCTGTATTTATTCTTTCTAGCTTTGTTTTAGCAACATATGGCAGTGAGTTTGCTGGCGGTAATATTTTATTGGCATCGTATGTTGTTGGGGTGGTAATCGGTAATGGTATAAAACGCGGTAGAGAAATAAATAAGCACTTTTTTAATAGCTTGTCATGGTTAGCTCAGGCGTTAATGTTTATTGTGCTTGGGTTACAAATTTTCCCAGATCAGTTATTTGACGTTCTTTGGCTCTCTTTACTCCCTGCTATATTATTAATATTGGTGGCGAGACCTTTAGCCGTTCAAGTTTGTTATTTGCCGTTTTTTAAAGCTAGTTGGAAAAAACGGCTGTTTATATCAGCTATAGGTTTAAAAGGAGCAACACCTATCGTATTTGCTTTGATTCCTGCAGCCGCGGGTGTTAGTGATGCTTTGACCATAGTCAATATGGTCTTCTTCATCGTGCTTATATCAGTATTTATCCAAGGCGGTGCTATCGAACCATTGGCGAAAAAGTTACAACTCAGTGATGAATAAGTGTTTAATTTCACTACATCGTTAATGACGCGTGTTTTTCCCGAGTATAGGCGCTTGCGCATTGAATATATTTTGTGACACACAGTAGGCTTTAAAGACATTGCTAACGCCTAGTGAATTAGGTATAAGACGGTAACGATTTTAACGACACAAACTTAGGTACCCATGAACAATAACCAAGAGATGATTGCCTACCTACGCGAGCGTATTCCAACGTTCGAATGTGTACCGGGTTGTCATGATTGTTGTGGACCGGTTACCACTTCTTCGGAAGAAATGTCGCGATTGCCGAGAAAAACGGACGCTCAGCATGAAGCAGCATTGAATGAATTTAATTGCGTACACTTAGGTCCTAAAGGCTGTAAGGTGTACGAGGAACGGCCTCTTATTTGCCGAGTATTCGGAACAACACCGAATATGCCTTGTCCAAATAAATGCCGTCCGGAAGAGATGATCGATTCTAAAGTCGAGCGTCAGATCCATCATTACATCAGAAATACACGCCAAGTATTGGTGTAGGTTGTCAACGACCTGTTTGAACTTAAGACCGAATTCGTTCTAGCCATTATCGAGTAGTGAGAGGTTTGCAAATCCAGCTTTGCTTCAGTAAGCACTATTATTCAAATCAGTTACTCAACAGTTTTTCAAGGACATACATGAAAGGATTTCTTAAAGGTCGTACAATTTTGATCTTGTTTGTTATTACAAATATTGTCTACCTCACAATGTTGTTTTATTCCATACCTACATTAGTTGGTTACTCAGAAGGATTTGATATATTCGATATGTCTCCATTCGGTTACAGTCATACTGAAGCTCAGCGACTTTTAGGTACACTCGGAGAAGAAGGACGAAATTTTTATCGTTATACACAATTATTACTCGATTCAATTTACCCCGTATTATTTTCTGTTACCTATAGCCTGCTGATGCTATGGGTAATAAAATTTGGTCGATTGAAGTTCATAGTATGGAGGGGATTATCTTTACTCCCATTGCTTGTGGGTGTGTTTGATTATTCTGAAAACTACTTTATATTCAAAATCCTGGCCAGTTATCCAGAAGTGCCAGAACGCTTGGTTTCAATCTCAAGTGCACTGACCATCAGCAAAAGTATGACCACGACCGTTTTCTTTGTGGGGCTATTGTTTGCATTCTTCGCAGCAACAATAAATCGGATTAAAGACAAAAAGGCCGCGATGAAAAGCTAGAACTAAAGCGTGTGTCTTTACTTTCGCTGATTTCTTAATTTCATTATCACTACAATTCACTTGCTTCACTATCTCTTGGGAAGCACACTTTAGTAATGCGATGTTGTCGGTGAGCTGTTTGGTTGACTCATGAGTCCTCAGTGCCAACGTATGTATTTCATTTGCATTTGTCGATACGCTATTTCGAAAGCTCCTTGGTTTTTATAAAAAACGCGAGTTCGGTATTATAGTTGGCTTTTGTTTCTCTAAGGTTCTTTATTTTCTCTTTGAAGATTCTTAGATTTTTTGATGCGGATTCGTAGTTTTTGGTGGCTAATTTGTAGTCATCATATTTACCTTCATCGTCACAGTAACCGGCCAACTTCTCCCAATTGTATTCTAAGTTTCGTCCATTTTTTTTTATTGCTTGCATCTCGTTATTGAGTTCGTCAATGCGATCTATTTGTTTTTTTGTGTTGGTAATAAATCTTTCAACGGATTTCCTGTCCACATCATTATTCATGTTCCACATGGCGCTGTACTTTTCTAGCGTATATCTATTGTGGATAAGCGCTGATGGGTTCGTTTTTATTTCATACTCATCAATTTCCCGAAGGAGCTGATTGTAGCTCTTTACGGTTTTGCTGAATAAGGTACTAAGCTTATCCCAGTTACTGTCACTGCAGTAGTATGTCGTCGCGTTTGCACTTTGCGTAAAAGTGATGAACAGAATGAACAATAATATTTTTTTCATTTTAGGGTTATCTCTCCCTGACTTTAATGTGTCTATTTTACGGTACTCTTACTGGCATTTCCTTGAGATTTATCAGTGAAATGTAGTGATGGTATAGAGATCTAATCCCACAGCGAGACATGGATATGTCGATCAGCAATTAGCTATATAACGGTTTTATTGCGGCCACCAATCTTTGTTTGGATCATTGCTTTCTACCCACGCTGGTTCTTCTCGAGCGTTTAAGTACAGTTGTAATCCGTTATACGATGCGAATGCAGCGGCTCCACCTAAATGCTGGAACTCATTAAAATAATTATCTTCTAAGTGGCACAGATCAGAGAGAGTATTAACGCCTTTCTCTATCGCCCACTTGATTGCAAATATTGGAGCGACAGCGCCTGAAACGGACACCTCCATAATGGGTTGATTATTGGCACTTCTAGAGTGTTTATTAAAAGCAACTTCCCGTTTCTCAGTTTCTTGAACGGTAATTTCACGAATGATTTGGGCGCGCTGAGTGTTAGAAATACGTTTATTCAATTTTGCTATTTTCAAAGCATAATTAAATCTACTTGGTGTAACAATATCCACAAGTTGAGTGAGCAGCTCTTTGTCGACAGCCGTGGCAGTAGCAAAGAAATTGATACATGTGTTTAATGACGAATAGTTTGTACCTTCAAACTCAAAACCACTTGTATCATCAATGGTATCTAATGGAAGATCGTCAATACTGATGACCCAGCCTTGAAACGTCACTCTCTGTTTTGCGATTTCATACATTCGCCATGCACTTCTACCAAAACCACCCAATATTGAACCTGAAAAATCGCTGTCTTTGAGCTCTTGCTCCGTCCAGTTTTCTCCTATGGCTAAGTGCTTGGTGTATTTAGATATAAGAGCTTGCTTGATGTAGGAACGCAACGCCCAAATCGACGTTAAGTCGCTAGGATATTTGATAGAGTTGCATTCATTACATATTGGTATCGTTAATAAGGCGTATTCCAAATTCAAGCTTGAGTTAGCGTTATTAGGAAAATGTAGGCTTGTAGAGCATGGTTCACCACAAAACCAGCATGTATGTCGAAAATCAAATGGTATATCTATCGCTGTATGGGAATGGGTTTGCATAGTGCTTTAGAATTTATTCTGATGTAAGCAGTCTACCAAACACAGAAAGGACAGTCACCGTATAACACAAAACACAGAAAGGACAGTCACTGTATGAAAAGGCTGCCATTTCCGACACGCTAATAAACGATGTCTCGTGTCTTGTTATATAACCCTATCTTTGGTTGGTTTTTGTCATACCTACGCTTAGTTATACTGCGCGTGATTTTAATTAGTTTGTAAAGATACGCTCTGGATTTACGTTCCAGCTCGCTGAAGGAAAAACCATGTCTCAATATGTTATATGTGCACTATATAAGTTTGTAACACTCAATAATTATCAAGAAATTCGCCAACCTCTAACTGAATTTCTTGAAGTGAAAAAAATTCGCGGTACTTTGCTACTCGCAAGTGAAGGCATCAATGGCACCGTTGCAGGTAAGCGTGAATCGATAGATGCTTTGCTTGAATGGTTCAAGCAAGATACTCGTCTTGCCAATGTTGTTTACAAGGAGTCATTCAGTGAGGAACAGCCTTTTAACCGCACCAAGGTAAAACTGAAAAAAGAAATCGTGACAATGGGAGTAGAAGGCATTAATCCTCTTAACGTTGTTGGGACCTATGTTAAGCCTAACGATTGGAATGAGCTAATTTCTGATCCGGAGGTACTCTTAGTTGATACTCGTAACGACTACGAAGTGGACATTGGTACATTCAAAAATGCTGTGAACCCTAACACCGAGTCATTTCGGGACTTCCCACAATATGTTGCCGATAATCTAGACCCAGCGAAGCATAAGAAAGTAGCGATGTTTTGCACGGGTGGTATTCGTTGCGAGAAATCAACCGCCTATATGAAAGAACAAGGCTTTGACCAAGTGTACCATCTTGAAGGTGGTATTCTTAAGTACCTAGAAGACGTACCTGAAGATGAAAGCATGTGGGAAGGCGATTGCTATGTATTTGACGGTCGCGTTGCTGTTAACCATCAGTTAGAAAGAAGTGGTTATGACGTATGTCATGCATGCCGTTTACCTATCACAAGTGAAGAGCAAGAGTCTGAGCATTTCGAGAAAGGTGTCAGTTGCCCTAAGTGCGTGGATAAACACAGTGACGAACAAAAAGCCCGCTTTCGAGAACGCGAAAAGCAAGTGCAACTGGCTAACGCACGCGGAGAAACCCACGTTGGCGGTGAAGCCGCTCACTTAATAGAGCAACGTAAAAAAGAAAAACTGGCTCTAAAAGAGCAGCAACGTTCAAGAAAAAAAGTGAAATAACACGGTTTAGCTCTTGTCGGTCCTTTTGGCAAGAGCTTGTTCTTCTTTGCCGATTTCTCTCTACACATCGGTGTGTTTTCCAGCTAGCTTTCCGTTACAAAATCCATCTTCTTAAAAACTTTCATTTTATTGATGCTAAATCGTCCATAATGAATGGCGAATTCTCGTGATGTACATCACGTTTTAATAGTGAATAATAGCATCATCGAGTGAGAGGGGCAGTAACCCCAACAAGTAGTCACTCATTTTTAACAGACACTTTAAGGGTAAATAAGATGAAAAAATTAACAGTTTTAGCCGCAACTCTACTCGTTAGCGCCACCGCCTTTGCAGGTACTCAAACGGTTTATAGCGAAGCAAATCTATCCACAGCCAGTTTCGCTTCTAAAGCGGCCGCGTATGAAGCGGGTTTCGATTACGTTGATGCGCTAGAAGCGGCGAGCCATTCTGAATTGCGTTTCAAATTGGCACCCATCGGAGAAAATACGGTCTCGAATCTTAAACTGGACGACACCGCTGTGACGATTGAAGAGTTCTCTGAAGCTCGCGGTGAAATCTCTTACCGCGCTATCGTGAATGTTGATTATCATTTTGATGCCCGCGATAACAACAACGACTAATATCTCGTAGTTTTAGAATTTTTAAAGCCAGCAGTTCTCGAACTGTTGGCTTTTTGTCTTGATTAATGTCTATTTGATATGTATGTCCCTGTTAACTCCTTCTGTTAGCTTTCCTGTTAATTTTTTACCTAATAGCTTTTCGTAAACCATGCCCTGGTATATTTCTGCCCACAATGGTCGTTCACCGCCTCAAATTTGGTTATCAGCCAACAGGTAAACTGTTTTTAATTTAATAGCACCTCACAAAATTCACATTAGAGTAGGCTATTTTCGTTTCCGTTGACTTTACTGTATTGGTATACATCAATGGAGGTGATCGACATGGACAAAGAATTAGCCATTATTACTTTACATGGGATGGGTGATTACAAACCTAACTATTTTCAAGGCCTAAAGAAAAAACTGATGAAAAGCTTCGGTGATGATTGGTCCAAGATTGCTTTTGTACCTATTCAATATCAACCCATTCTTCAACACAATCAAAACAACATTTGGCAAAGGATGAACGAGTTTCCATTAGATGGTGCGATACTTCGTCGCTTCCTTTTATATGGTTTTTCCGATGCGGGCTCACTCGAATACAGCGCTCGCTCTAGTATCAGTGACCAGTATATTCAGGTTCAGAATGAGGTTGTCCGCGCCCTCGACGAAGCGTACCTGAAGCTTGGGAATCAAAATAAACCGGTTTTAATTATTGCTCAGTCGTTAGGGTGTCAGGTTATTTCTAACTATATTTGGGATGCCAAAAATAATACAGGCATTTTCAACGGCTTTGAACCGACAGGAAATGACAATAAAAAAGAGTTTAGACGATTAAAAAGCTGTGTTCACTTAATCACAACGGGCTGTAATATACCTATGTTTGTTGGTGGACTAGATCCAATAAAAGCCATTGAAAAACCGTCGGATAAATTTACGTGGGACAACTACTTTGATAAAGATGATGTATTAGGTTGGCCTTTATCCCCGCTAAGTGATTCGTATAGCAAATTGGTTACGGACCATTGTATTAATGCAGGCGGTATCTTTTCGAGTTGGAACCCATGGAGCCATGGTAAGTACTGGACAGATAAAGATGTCACTAAACCGTTGGTAAAAAAAGTACGCTTATACCTGTAGATATTGAGCTAGTGCGGGGGAATATCGTCAGTTTGGTATACTATAACGCATAGATAAGTCGCTATAAATTTTAGGCTTTACCTGAAATAATGAACTGATAGAGCCAGAACTGGTTATTCGCAATTAAAAAGGAAGTGTAATAAATGCCTGTGCTTCAACGCATTAGTGTCACCATGCTTTTAGTCGTTCTTTTCACAGGGTGTGCATCACTCCCTGAGGAGATTAAGCATTCGATAGAACCAGTTATTACCCGGCCGACGACTACGTTGTCTGAATTGAGTGACACTTATCGGCTTGAACCGCCGGCTCAAGGGATGAGTGCGGTTCTGTTGCAAGACACGGGCTGGGATGCATTGGCTCAACGATTGGCGTTAATTGAAACCGCTGAACACAGCATTGATATCCAGTATTACATATGGAATTCAGACGCTTCTGGACACTATCTGGCAAGCCGCTTGATAGCGGCTGCAGATCGTGGTGTCCAAGTTCGCGTAATGCTTGATGATATCAATCTTAACGAACGAGAGGACCTACTCACCGCTCTTGATTCCCATCCTCAAATAGAGATCCGTATATTCAACCCTATCCCCAGTCGTCGTGGGTTAGTAAAGTGGTTAAATGTATTAAGTGATTTCTCTCGTTTAAACCGTCGTATGCATAATAAGTCTTTTACCGTAGACGGTGTATTGTCCGTTGTCGGAGGGCGTAATATCGGCGATGAATATTTTGACCTTTCTGATGAAATTAATTTCCGTGACCGTGATGTACTGGTAATGGGTTCCGTGGTAACGGATATCCAAGCGAGTTTTGGAGAATACTGGGACAGTCGCTGGTCTTACCCTGTCACCTTACTGGGCGGCAAAGCCGCCTCGGATCGGCCGATGTTAGATGTGGTGGCAGCGCCCGTTTACAAGCACTATCCTTCCTTGCCAGAAGGAAAGATGGAAGCAAATCGATTCTTAACGGATTTAATGGAGGAGATGATCTGGGTTAAGGCTCGTTTTGTTTCTGACCGACCAGTACCAATCGATGAAGAAAACACCAGTGAACCGAAAGCTACAGCCAGGTTAATGGCAGAATTGGCTCGCCAATCTGACCAAGAAATCTTATTGGAATCCGCCTATCTAATATTTGATGATCGCCAGTTAGAAGGATTGAAGGTATTGACCCACAGTGGTGTTCAGATAAAAGCATTGACCAATTCAATGATCTCGAATGACCTTATCACGAATCACTCTGGTTACGCGGGTCGACGCGAGGACATGCTTGACAATGGTATACAGTTATTTGAGATGAAACCAGATACGGAACTGTGTGAGGAGTCTACGAGAGATTCGTCTAAATGCGCACCGACAACGGCTTATGGCCTACACGCCAAATCGATTGTTTTTGACAGGCGCGTGGTTGGCATCGGTTCTTTTAACTTCAATCTACGTTCAACCTATCTCAATACTGAGTCTATACTCGTGATTGAAAATCAACGTGTTGCTGAAAATCTTGCGGACGATATGGAGCAGGCGATGAACGAGGACAATAGCTGGCGTCTGAATTTACTTGAAGGAGATCTCCGTTGGTATTCCGGTACAGAAATCTGGGAGAGTGACCCAGAAACGGGTCAGTGGGAACGGGCTAAATCACGTTTTTTGCAGCTATTACCGATAGAGAAATATTTGTAACGCTAGTGACACTGGAAAGTAAAAGGCAATATCTGATACCTGTGACAGTATGCATTTTGTCATTTAAATGAAGGACCAGCTCGTTAGTCCTTCATTGAATTTAAACTAAATAACTTACAACTCACCAACGGTCGCCCAAACTGCTGCTAGCATATCATGGCCGAATGCAGCACTGCGATCTGGAGACCAGCCGTAACGTTCATCGACATGGCTGATGTGATCTTTAAACGGCATCTCGATGGTGTAAGACAAGCAATTAAACTGCTCACCAACCCAGTTAGAACCAACGGTTAGGTTAGCTTTACCTGGTTCATCTTTGTCGTAACCTACTGTATCTTGGAATTCAGGCGTAATCGTTAGTAATGCTTGTTTGAAGTGGTTCTCCAAGTGAGCGATACGCGTATCGTAAGAAGGGATTCCTTCGCTACCTGCAACAAAGTTATACGGGATAGCTTCATCACCGTGGATATCTAAGAACATATCGACACCCGCTTCTAGCATGCGCTTTCGAACAAGGTACACTTCAGGGCTGCGTTCCACCGATGGGGTTTGCCATTCTCGGTTTAGGTTCACACCAATGGCATTGGTGCGAAGGTGACCGCGAATGCTGCCGTCTGGATTCATGTTAGGAACAACATGAATAACTACTTTGTCGAGTAATGAACGGCCAACGGTATCTGCTTCGTCAAGTAAGCGTTGTAAGATGCCTTCGATGAACCATTCTGCCATCGTTTCACCAGGGTGTTGACGTCCAATTATCCAAATGTTTTTCTTTTTAGGACTTGGTTCTCCTAGCGTCAGTAAGCTGATGTCATTGTTGTCTAGTGTGTGGCCTAGTGTTTCTAACTTACACGCTGGGTGCATTTGCGCACTGTGTAAAAGATCTTGATGGCGATCGTATGAGTATGGTGCGAAATAAGAAAAGTACATCGAATCATGCTCTGGAATTATTTCATACGTCAGTGTGTTGCCATCAAACTTAGTAGGGATGCGGAACCACTCTACACGATCATAAGAAGCAACTACATCGTAATCAGTCCAGCCTTCTGGGTAGGCCGACGTTGCCAGTTCATTGATTGTAAAGTGGTGTGCCTGTTGAGCTTCACTTTCTAATCGGAAGTAGAACCATTGTGAAATTTTCGTCTGGTTATCTGCAGGAATAGTCAGTTGAATGTTTTGTGGCGAATCGGCTGAAACGACGTGAATGTTGCCACTTTCGAAGTTGCTGAATATTTTCATTGTAGTTGTTATCTCGTGGTGAGTTGCAGTAAGGTTAGCACATTTTATTTCGAGACTGATGTTAAGTACATTCAATAAATGTACTTAACATCAATTGAGCTTTTATATCATCGGACGATTAACCTTAAGATTTTCATTGAGTCCTATTCGTTGTTTGAGTTTCAGTATAAACCAACCATTAAATATCATGCGAGATAAAATAATGGGCTATGTGCGTAAATATTTTTATATACACAATGTTATTAGTTTGCTTTAAATAGTATATATCAGTGCTTTTTGTGAGGCTGGTTGTAATTAAATTAGAAAAAAGGTAAAAATAAAGTGATAAATATTAGTGCTGATTTATTTGTTCAATTGTTTTTTGAGTGCTGGTTTCTTTTGTGTGATAAAGAAAGTGTGTCTCGGTTTTCTTGAAAATTCTTACTGTGAAAAATAGGTATATAGTGATAGTAGTTGTTCATGTTTTCACCCTGCATTTATACAAAAATATTGAAGATCAATTCAGTAGATTACATATTTGGTATTAATAGCGACTAATTGTTGTTGTTTTATGTCTTATACGACGTAATGATATTATTTCTAGACTTAAAATCATCCCAGAAAAAACACATATGATACCGATTAGCTCTGATTTTCCTAATGATTCATCAAGAAAAAATACACCTAAAATCAGAGAAAAAGGTGGTACTAAACAGGCAAAGATGGCTCCTTTTGCTGCCCCTAATATAAAGACCGACTTTGAGTAACAGTATAAAGCAACAATCGCGACCACAATACCCTGGTATATTCCATGTACAAGTAAATCGTATGCTGAGACCTTTTCCATTATACTCGCTAGATTAAAGGTTAAAATAGGTAAGCAAACCATACAAGATACTACTGAAACTAAAGAAGTTGAAACCCAAGAATTGAGACACCAATGTTTACTTAAAAGTGTATAATAAGCCCAAAGGAATCCACATAAAGCAAACATTATGTCACCAAATAAGGTTCTTAAATCAATACTTTTTATGCCATTTATTCCAATAATTAAAACGCCAGATAATATCAGTATAATCCCAAACGCTTTTATTGGCTTAATTGACTCGGAAAAAAATATGACACTGCCAATTGTTGAAAAAAGCAACATTGTGCTAGGGGCGATCATTCCAAAATGAGCACTACTTGAATATTTTATTCCAGTTATCGCTAAAAAAACATACGGAGCCCCTGCTCCAATAGTTAATAATACACCTTTCTTAGTAATCATTTTTACTGATATAGATTTATAAATGAGCACAGGAAATAGGACTATACCAGCGATGGTGAATCTTATTAATGTAATATCAATAGCAGACAAGTTTTGAATCGTTGCTAATTTAGAAATAACTGGCCAACTCCCCCAAATAAGTGATGCAATTAGTCCAAGGACCACCCCCCCCCCATACGTTCTTTTTTGAACTTACCATATGACCTCAATATTTATCACTTTAATTCGTGACTTTATTTTAGACTTGTAGTCATTATTTTACGCAGCTAATATGGCCCAATATTGCAGAATATCTGCTTGTTTTTGAGTTTGGTGAAGGTTTTATGCAAATGGATGAGTTTGAAAGGCAAATATTAAGAATCATGCAATCTAACACACGCAAAACATCTGAAGAGATTGGATTTGAATTAGGACTATCTGCGTCTTCTGTGCAAAGAAGAATCAATAAGTTACGAAAATCAGGAGTGATAACAAAAGAGATTGCGGTGCTCAATGGTACTGAGGTTGGTGGTTATGTAACCGTAATAGTGGAGATTTTGATGATTAGAGGTGGGGCTACAATAATGGACGGGTTTAAGGATAAAGTTGAGAAATGTCCAGAAGTCCAACAATGTTATTACGTAGCTGGAGACACTGATTTTGTCTTAATCATCACTGCAGAAAACATGAAGAAATATGAAGAAATAACGAGAGAATTATTTTTGAATGACAGTACCATACACAAATTTCGAACTAATGTGGTTATGAAGGATATAAAAATCGGGTTAAATATTCCAATTTGAACAAATTTTTCACTGTGTTTTTAACATATTAACCTTGATAGGTTGTTTCAGTTAACACGTCATGAGTTCTTTAAGAAAGTCAGTGGTGTTACTACAATTAAACCACGACGCACTTTAATTCATGGTCGCTAAAAAGACTGGAATACTGATCAAAAAGAAATATTTAGAATCTTAAATTCAAGCGACCGTAACCTGACAATTATGACTTTTGACCATGTTTTGGAAAGGGCTAAGCGTGTACTTGGGCAAACTGCTAACAAATATTTAAGAGCGACTTTCAACGCTTGGCATTGTCAGATTAAGTTTGGGTTTTGTGTTTACGTCGCAATGGATTAGGTGGTTGGCGTTGCTCACACCTTCACGCGGTGTTATGTGTATCTCACCGAACAATGGTTCAGAATAGGTTATCCTGAACCATTATGATCTTGAGACTATTTCAACGTCGCTAAGATAGTTTCGGCTTTACTGGCTTCAAATTGTTTTGGTTCTTCGACGTTTAGCTGTGTCACTACGCCATTTTCTATAACCATTGCATATCTTTGTGAACGAGTGCCACCGAAAGTAGCTGTATCCATCTCAAGTCCAAGAGATTTGGTAAAGCTTGCGTTACCATCAGCCAGCATCATAATTTCAGTAGCGTTTTGTGCCTCGCCCCAAGCTTTCATCACGAAAGCATCGTTAACTGAGATGCACGCAATAATATCTATACCAGTTGCTTTAATCTCTTCAGCTAAGACGACATATCCAGGTAAATGCGCCTCTGAACAGGTTGGTGTAAACGCTCCTGGCACAGCGAATAGAACAACGCGTTTGTTTGCAAACAGCTCGTCAGTGTTGTGGGTTAACATTCCTGTTTCGCCGAGCTCGCTAAGGGTTGCTATTGGCAATGGTTGACCTTTCTGAATCATATCTACTTTCCTTGTCGTATTGGTTTTAGACAGTTTAGCTACTAAAGCATAAACAAACCATCTATTGAATTTATGGAAATTATATATTGTCAAAAATTGTAGTGATTTAGTAAAACAGCCGACTCTAATGAATTACCCAAGATAACAAAAGGCGAACCAAATGATCCGCCTTTAATTATTTTAGTTAGTTTTCAACTTAGTTATCTGTGAACATCAAAAAATTCTATTCTTCATATTCCGAAATACTAGGGCAAGAACAAATAAGGTTTCTATCGCCATACACGTTATCAACGCGATTTACTGTTGGCCAGTATTTTGAAATTTTCGTCTGTTTTGATGGGAAACATGCTAATTCACGTGAATATGGCCTGTCCCATTCTTCAGAAGAAAGATCGACCTGTGTGTGTGGTGCATTAACCAATGGATTATTCTCTAGTGGCCATTCACCATTTTTCACACTGTTCATTTCGTGACGAATCGCGATCATTGCCTCGCAGAAACGATCCAACTCTTGCAAATCTTCCGATTCGGTTGGCTCAATCATTAGTGTGCCAGCTACCGGGAAAGACATAGTTGGTGCGTGGAATCCGTAATCCATTAAACGTTTAGCGATGTCTTCTTCGCTAATGCCCGTTTCTTCTTTCAGTGGACGAATGTCGATAATACATTCGTGCGCGACACGGCCGTTGGTACCGCGATACAGAATCGGATAATGAGGCGTCAAACGCTCCATCACATAGTTGGCATTTAAGATAGCGACCTTGGTTGCTTCTGTTAGGCCTTGTTCACCCATCATAGCAATATAGGCCCAAGAGATAGGCAAGATAGACGCACTACCCAAATCGGCTGCAGAAACTGCGAAGTCCTCACCCTCTAGGCCCCCTTCAATATGACCCGGAAGGAAAGGTGCTAGGTGAGATTTTACACCGATAGGGCCCATGCCCGGACCACCGCCACCGTGGGGAATACAGAAGGTTTTATGTAGATTTAAGTGAGAGACATCCGATCCGATGAAACCTGGCGTCGTTAACCCGACTTGCGCGTTCATGTTCGCGCCATCGAGATAAACTTGACCACCCGCCTCGTGAACCATTTCACATACGAGCTGCACTTGCTCTTCATACACACCATGGGTAGAAGGATAGGTGATCATAATGCTAGATAGATTATCGCGGTGCTTTTCGATTTTGTCAGCGAGGTCTGTGATGTCGATATTGCCAGATTCATCGCATTTAACTACCACCACCTTCATGGAAACCATTGAAGCTGTTGCCGGGTTTGTACCGTGGGCCGAACTAGGGATAAGACAAACGTTTCTGTGCTCATCGCCTCGGCTTTGGTGGTAGCGTTGAATGGCGATCAAACCAGTATATTCGCCAGAAGCACCAGAGTTTGGTTGTAGAGAGAACTCATCATAGCCGGTAATTTCACACAGCATATCTTTCAAAGATGTGGCAAGTTTGCCGTACCCTTTGGTTTGCTCTTTAGGTGCAAATGGATGCAGTGACCCAAATTCAGGCCAAGTGACGGGAAGCATTTCAGCAACAGCATTTAGCTTCATCGTACAGCTACCAAGTGGAATCATACCGTGGGTGAGCGAGAAGTCTTTATTCTCTAACTGTTTTAGGTAACGCATCATTTGTGTTTCACTATGATGCGTATTAAATACTGGGTGTGTTAAGTAGCGAGTCTCGCGGCGACAAGTTTCAGGAATAGCCGCAAACTCATTGCGTGTAATAACCGTCGACAATGCATTGATATCTTCATTAACATCAAAAATGGCAAATAGATCAGCAATGTTTTGTGTTGTGGTGGTCTCATCAAAGCTGACCCCTATTTTTCCATCTAACTTACGTAGGTTGATATCTGCTTGAAGTGCCTTGGTATACAATGTGTCGGTGGCATCGCCTGTTTCGATGGTAATCGTATCAAAATAGTGGTTATTGCTTAATTCATAACCAGACTTGGTTAATCCAGATGCCAAAATTGCGCTCATATGGTGAGTTCGACGCGCAATCGTTTTAAGCCCTTCGCTACCGTGGAATACCGCATAAAATGACGCCATGTTGGCAAGTAGTGCTTGTGCCGTACAGATATTGGATGTCGCTTTTTCGCGACGAATATGTTGCTCACGAGTCTGCATTGCCATGCGAAGCGCTTTGTTACCCTTTGAATCGATCGAGACGCCAATAACTCGACCAGGCATGGTACGTTTGTGTTTGTCTCTTGTTGCCATAAATGCGGCGTGTGGCCCACCGTAACCCATTGGCACACCGAAACGTTGTGCACTACCAATGACTACATCTGCACCCATTTCACCAGCAGGTTTAATAAGCGTTGAAGCAAGAAGATCAGTGGCAACTGTGACGAGCGTTTTGTTGGCTTGAGCGGCGGCAATAACGTCGGTTAAGTCGGTGACGTCACCGGAAGTAGAGGGGTATTGAAGCAAGGCACCAAATACGTCTTGTTCAGCTAAAGAGTCTACAGAACCGACGACAACATCAAAGCCGATAAAGGTTGCACGGGTTTTGACCACTTCAATGGTTTGCGGATGAACATTGTCGGCAACAAAGAATACCTTACTTTTGCTTTTGCCTGCACGTTTACAGAGGGTCATCGCTTCGCCTGCGGCGGTCGCTTCATCAAGCAGTGACGCGTTGGCGATCTCCATACCTGTAAGGTCCATTACCATTTGTTGGTAATTTAGTAGTGCCTCTAAACGACCCTGTGAAATTTCAGGTTGATAAGGGGTATAAGCGGTATACCAACCTGGATTTTCAAGTACATTACGTAAAATAACGTTGGGTACAAAGGTATTGTAATAACCTTGGCCGATAAAGGTGCGTTTGATCTGATTGAGTTCGGCTATTTTCTTAAGCTTAACCAACATATCAGATTCGCTCATCGGCGCATCCAATGAAAGAGGTTTCTCCAATCGAATGGCTGCCGGAACCGTCTGATCAATTAACTGTTCAAGGCTTTGTACCTTTACAGTTTTCAGCATTTTTTGTTGATCGGTTTTGTTTGGACCGTTATGGCGAGAAACAAATTCGTTTTGTGTGCTTAGATGTTGAAGTAGTTCAGTCATTTCCTTTGTACCTTGTTAAAAAGCTGCCCAGTTAGAGCAGCTTTTTCTTATTTTTCCAAATTAATCTTCTTCAATACTGCTTAAGTATTCTTCTGCGTTGGTTAAGTTATCTAACTCAGAAGGGTCAGACATCTTAATCTTAGCAATCCAACCACCTTCATATGGTTCTTCATTGATAAGTTCTGGGCTGTCGTCGAGTTCTTCGTTAACTTCAACAATTTCACCCGTGATAGGTGAATATATGTCAGAAGCGGCCTTTACAGATTCAACCAAAGAGAAACTCTCGCCTGCTTCAATTTCACTTTCAACTTCAGGAAGGTCTACAAATACGACATCGCCTAACATCTCTTGTGCGTGCTCTGAAATACCGATAGTTACAGTTCCGTCACCATTGTCTTTTATCCACTCATGGCTTTCTGTAAATTTCAGGGTGTTGTCCATCTTATTGTCTCCAAACTGTTAATATCAATAATTGAAAAACTGGTTACGTTTATAACGTCATTCGCTCGCAGCCAAAATCGTTTAAGCAATTGTCGCTAAGAAGAGCGAACTTAAGCATGTTCTCAGTATAAGCGTAGAATATGCACAAGAAGATGAAGATTTCATTTTAATACTCTTAATCTGCTTGAGTGAACTCTAATGTATTTAATTGTCGTGTATTAATGGTCAGTCGTCGTTTCCGCAATCGATTGCATTCGAGGGACGACGCCATTGACATGTTGGTAACATAACCATTGTTTTTTCAATAATCAATCAAAAATTTCCAATAGGAAACATAATTTCGTATGGTTTGATAAATTGAAGTGAAAATGTTGCTGTTTCCTTATTATTAGGCTTCATGCAACAATAAGATAAAGCATAACAATAATGGATGGATTACGAATGCCTATTGAAAACCTAGACGAATATCCTTCGATTAAGTTAGAAAAAGATGGGGTTAGTGAAAGTATTGAACCTTTGAAGCTGGGGCAAAAGATTAAAGACATACGATCTAATTTAGGGATAACATTAGAAGAGGCAAGCCAGAGGACAGGCTTGGCCCGCTCTACGCTTTCAAAGATAGAAAATGAACAGATATCCCCGACGTTCCAAGCAATGCAAAAGCTCGCTTCCGGATTGAAAATAGATATGCCTCAACTTTTTGAACCGCCAAAAACAACAATGGCTACAGGGCGTAGAGATCTGACTATGCAAGGGCAGGGCAAGCCTCATCCGACACCAACCTATGAACATGAACTTTTAGCTACCCAATTAATGCATAAGAAAATGATGCCGTTTAAAAGCCGTATTCGCACCCGTAGAATTGAAGACTTTGGTGACTGGGTCAAGCATGATGGAGAGGAGTTTCTACTGATTTTAGAAGGAGAGGTAACTCTTTATACTGAGTATTACGAGCCCATTAATCTCAAAGAGGGTGATAGTGCTTATTACGATGCAAACATGGGACATATGTTGACGTCTGTCAGTGATGAGGACGCTTTGATCCTTTGGGTGACGGCAAAATAACCACAATCGTCTCGGCTGTTTGTCATCATTCTTGTGCCATTTTTGTTAATAAATAGGTGAACAATTTAAAACAATCTGTTATTAATGCTCTGCATAGTAAACAATGTTTATTATTGGAAACAGCGCTGTTTCAATAGTCCAAATCTTTATGGAGAAAGTGATGACCGAATTACATAAAACCCCTTTACACGCACTGCACATAGAAGCGGGTGCTAAGATGGTTCCCTTTGCCGGATACGATATGCCAGTCCAGTATCCGCTTGGTGTAAAAAAGGAACATCTACACACTAGAGATGCAGCCGGGCTTTTCGATGTTTCTCACATGGGGCAACTTCGTTTAAAAGGCAGTAACGCAGCAAAAACATTGGAAGCACTTGTTCCTGTCGACATTATTGGTCTCCCTGCTGGCAAACAGCGTTATGCTTTTTTTACCAATGAACAAGGTGGCATTCTCGATGATTTAATGGTGACCAATTTTGGTGACCATATCTTCGTCGTTGTAAACGCCGCATGTAAAGAACAAGATATTGCGCATCTGCAAGCGAACCTACTTGACGGTGTCGAATTAGAAATAATTGAAGACCGGGCTCTGCTTGCGCTTCAAGGTCCAAAAGCGGTTGAGATATTGTCTGCTTTCCAACCTGCGGTTGCCGAGATGGTATTCATGGACGCACAGATTATCGATATCGACGGCGCTGAATGTTATGTAAGTCGCTCTGGTTACACGGGTGAAGATGGCTATGAAATCTCCGTTCCTGCAAATAAAGCGGATGAGCTTGCTCGTAAGCTTACGGCGGTTGACGACGTAGAATGGATCGGTTTAGGTGCGCGTGATTCATTGCGTTTAGAGTGCGGATTGTGCCTGTATGGCCATGACTTGGATACGACAACAACACCAGTAGAAGCGAGTTTGCTTTGGGGTATTAGTAAGAATCGTCGTCGTGACGGCGAACGAGCGGGTGGTTTCCCAGGCGCTGATATTATTCTCACACAAATCGAAACTAAAGACGTTCTACGTAAGCGCATAGGACTCGTTGGGCAAACCAAAGCACCGGTACGTGAAGGCTGCAAACTGTTTGATGCGCAGGATAACGAAATTGGTATAGTGACGAGTGGAACGGCAGGGCCCAATGCAGGAAAGCCTGTTTCGATGGGGTATGTTGCGAAGGAATTTTCCGTAATAGGAACCGAAATCTTTGCCGAAGTTCGAGGTAAAAAACTGGCTATGACAGTGGAGAAAATGCCGTTTGTACCGCAAAGGTATTATCGAGGTTAATAAATATTTTCTGTTTTATCACCTACGCTTAGCTTCTCAATTATGCATAGCGAGCTTTCATTATCAGAAAGTTCGCTATTCTCATCTCTTCGTGACTACATTAGCGCTAACGTTGCTTTAACTCGTTAGACGAGCACAACCTCTTGTAGGTGGAGACTTCTGTGCTGAGTAAATTAATACTTTTGTCGATTATTTAAGGACAAAATTTGAAGGTTCTAACCTATTAATTATATTCCTTAAGTGGTCCAAAAAGACTATTATTTAACTATATACATGCTAAAAAGGTAGCTAATATGTTAACAAAGCTGACTTTAGGGATATCCACCGCACTGTTCTCGTTGTCTCTCAGCGCACTAGAAGTTGACTCCTATATTGTCAACGGTACAGATACCTCTACCTCTACTTATCCTTCTTATGCTCGTCTTTATTATAATGAGTACGGCAATTATGGCTATTGTGGCGGCACGTTTATCGACGCTACCCATGTACTGACGGCTGCACATTGTGTCGACCAAAATGCCGACAATATATCCGAAGTGGACCTCCTCTTTACGGTGGCAATACCTAATTTAGATGATGAAGACGATGCTTCCAATGCAACTAAATATTATGTTTCCAAATTCTACATTCATGAAAATTACGACCCTGATCAAGTCTTCTTAAATGATATCGCTATTTTGGAACTGGAATCAGCCGTAAATATAAGTTCATATACGCAGTTTGCTAGCGATCAAAATCTATATAGAGCGGATGGTGTTAACGAGACATTTGTTGCCGTCGGCCATGGTAATACTAAGACAGGTGAAGACAGCACTACCTTATTACAAGAGGCGACATTGACATATATTGCAAACAGTTCATGTACTGAATACAAAGTAGGTGGTGCATCTGAATCCCAACTATGTATGTCAGGTGACATTGATGCTGGAAGTGGTTTACGTAATTCGACTTGCCAAGGCGATTCGGGCGGCCCTTTGTATTGGAATGGTAATCAGGTAGGTATTACAAGTTATGGGCCTCTTGCTGGTTGTGGGCTTGCGACAATAACCGCAACATCGGTATTTACTGAAGTTGCTGATTATTCAGGTTGGATAACTAATGTCAAAAATGGGTTGGTTGCAGCAACCTATACGACGAGTGAAAGTGATAGAGAATACTATCGGCTAAATGGGCGCTTACCGGATGCGGTATCCGATGTTTTAGGTTCTGGTGGCGGCGGTGGCGGTAGTGTCCCGCTTTGGTCTACGTTGGTTATGTTAGGAATGGCTATTTTTAGGAAGAAGCGCTCTTAGGCCGATTCTTATTAGTCGATTATAAATAAGAGGAAGGCGTATTTGCTAATGCTGATCATTTAGGAAAAAGTCGTCATTCCCGTGAAAACGGGAATCTGTGTGGGTTTTAGATTCCCACTTTTGTAATGATGACGGAGTTTGAAGTCTTAATTGAATAGCGATTAAAGCGTAATTGCTTCCTTTTTTGTATCGTTTTTTAAAAAGATTAACAGCCAGTGGTTTCTAATTCATATGCAGGGGAGCCACCTTCATCAATGGCTTGGGTGTATTTGATCCAACAGTTTCCCGATTTCGGTGTTCCGGTGTTATCCGTATCGAATCCGACATAAAGATAGTAAGCACCTTCCTCTTCGGTCACTAAATCACCATCCAGCAAAATAGCTTTGCCAATATCCGTATTATCAATATAGTTCCAAATGAGATCCCATTCGTCATCATCTTGGATGTTGTTTTTATTGAGGTCAATATAGGTATGACGAGCTAATGACGCTCCATCTCGACTTTTCACATAGCCGAGCTGAGACTTGGCAAAAACGATATTGTTAACAGACTGCATGCTAGCTTTAACACCGTTTAAGGCGCTAATTCTAGAATCTTGCTGTAAATTTAGGAAACGAGGAGCGGCTGTCACCGCGAGAATACCCAAGACAACAATGACTATCACCAATTCGATGAGAGTAAAACCATTCTTTTTCATGTGAGTTATTTATAATTGGAATTGCGGTTAATATAGTGCGAATAGGTTTTATAATCAACAACTAACCCCGCGAATGCGGGGGTAGTTAACATCATTTTTAATCACTTGATTGTTTCAATAATCCAAACGGTTCTAAAAAACCAATTCGCTTAAAATACCAAATGTGCGACACCTGCGATAACCGGCAAAGTGATGAGTGTTCTCAATATAAATATGATGAAAAGTTCGATAAAGTTAACTGGAATACGGCTACCTAAAAGCAATGCGCCCACTTCTGACATGTAAATAAGCTGAGTAACTGACATAGCGGCAATAACGAATCGGGTAATTTCACTATCTACAGAAGATATAATGATGGCAGGTAGGAACATATCTGCAAAGCCAACCATCATCGTTTCCGATGCTGCGGCCGCCTCTGGTATGCCGAGCAACTCTAAATAGGGAACAAACGGTGTACCCAAAATAGAGAACACTGACGTATATTCTGCGACGATAAGCGCGACGGTACCAAGACCCATAACAACGGGTAATACACCAAAAACCATATCAACCGCATTCTCTAGACCATCGTTAACGACTTTCTTAACGCTGGTGACCTGAGATGCTTTGTTTAAAGCAAGCTTTAAGCCCCAAGAGAAAGCGTTGTGATTGTCTGGAACGAGGTCGATATCTTTGTCTGGAGCCGAACCGTCGACAAAGATGTCTTTTTTACGACTTAATGGTGGTAAACGTGGAATGATAATCGCTGCAACAATACCTGCGAGGCAGATCGAGCCGTAAAATGGTAGAAAATACGCTTCCAACTTTACCTGAGCCAATACGACGAGACTAAACGTAATAGAGACGGCAGAGAAGGTGGTGCCAACAACCGCAGCTTCTCTTTGAGTATAAAATTTGTTGTCGTATTGCTTACTGGTCAACAAGATACCAACGCTGCCATCACCTAACCAAGAGGCAATACAGTCTATTGCGCTTCTACCCGGTAAGTTAAATATCGGTCGCATCACTTTACTGAGTAAGGTGCCCACAAGCTCTAGCAGTCCAAAGTTCAATAAAAGTGGCAATAATAATCCAGCAAAAATGAAGACTGAAAAAAGCGTTGGCAGTAGGCCTTCTAGTACTAAGCCGCCGGTATTCTCTTCCCATACCGCTTTCGGACCTAGATGGTAATAGGTCATGATGACTGCTAACCCACCAATGACTCGAACGATAAGCCATAGTAGAGAAGGGTTAAATAGGCGGTCAAAAAATAAATTGTTTTTAATAAATGAGGGTTTGACGGCTCTATAAAGTAGTGACGCAACGGCCATAAATGAAATAATAATGGTGACGATTGGAATCAAGTATTCATCGAGTAAGGCGATTAAGCCCTTAGCGAGTATCGCCACAGGGATGGTAATGTCACCTTCATAACTGATGGGAGCCATAAATAGAAATAGGCCCAAAAGAGAGGGAATGAAAAAAATCCAAAAGGTGCTATTTCTTTTTTCAAGCTGGTTAGCTTGGGTATTATTTGGCATCTGAAGTCTCTAAATATTTTGGTGTTGTCCGCCGATGTCCTTGGCATAGTTATTCACTAAATGTCCGTATTTAGTCAGAATGGGGCAAGGTTAGCGTTTGTTGTCTCGAATTGCAATAGTATTCACTTGTATATGGGTTATATTCAGCAAGCACGGTTGTATTTGCCCTTTGCTATGGATAAATATGTTGCATAACCGATACCTCGCAACATATCAATTAGGTATGTTTGATCTGAGTTTTGCGTCTATAAGGGCCATTCAGTCAAAGTGGTCCATTTCGCAGTCAAACGATATCCAACCACGCTTTCTTTGCTCATAAACAGAAAAACTGGGGCTTGCGAAGTCTTGTTCTTTGAATAAACCTAAAGGAACGATGGTGGCATCAAGTACGGCGTTCAGTTTCAGTCTCATCGTAGTTCCGCAACGGGGACAAAAGTCATAAGTAACTTGATTTCCAGAATCGGCGATTCTGGAATAGGACACGACTTCGCCATCTAGCACGGTATTTTCGGTCAGATAACGGGCCTGCACACCAAACACACTTCCTGTCCGCTTTTGGCATTCAAAGCAGTGGCAAATTGCCGTTCTAATAGGTTCACCCTTACAACGAATAGTCACGAGATTGCAGGAACACGACGCAGTGCGAATTATAGACATAGCTTTTTCCTTCAACAGTGATATTTCCAATCTAACGGATTAATAATAATTCTCAAATTAAAACAGTGTTTTGTATCAATTATGCATACTGTGTCAAAGTGTTGACAATTGTAAAGTTAGTAGCGCACCTCAAAGGAATTGTTATATTATATCAATTGTCATAAAATTGACTTTAGTTCAATGGTGCTCAACATGCACCTATTGTAGTATAACCCCACTGGAAATGGATGATCATTTTAAGCTAGTGTTATAGCGCTTTCAGTGGCATATCAATGATAAAAGAACGATTGGATGTATTGTGTTTAGAAAACTATTTTCTCCTGTAAGTTATATTTTGTCTCAGGATGTACCTTTCAAAAAAAGATTGTTCGCGACCCTGTTGCCTTTGGTTGCGGTTATCACGCTGGTAAGCTTAGGTATTGACTCTCGAACCGAAGATAGAAAGTTTGTCCCGATTCAACTCAAAGAAATGCCCACCTACGATAGTGCCGAAACACAAGTGGCATCAGAGGGACTTGATTCGGCTCCCGACTATAGTTATACCATTCAAAAAGGTGATAATCTCAGCTCCATATTTGATCAGTTAGGCTTTCCTTATAGCGATTTACTTAAGGTTATGGAGGCCGATCTCAACTATCTGATGTTGGATACGTTAAAGCCCGGAAATCAACTGCTTTTTTGGGGAACGGAAGGACAAAATCACCTTAGTAAGATGATTCTACAATTCAATATTGCTGACAAAGTGCTATATACAAGGCATGAAGATGAGAGCTATCAATTCAAAGATATCTCGGTACCTGGAGAGTGGAAACTAGAACCATATGTTGGCGAGATCCATGGTAGTTTTTCTCAGTCTGCGAACAAGGTCGGTGTTGGGAATAACGAGATAGAGCAGATCAATACCTTATTGAAGGATAAGCTGAATTTTTCTCGTGATTTACGAGCGGGTGATCAGTTCGAGATTGTTCAAAATAGGCAGTATGTAGGTGATCAAACGACGGGGAAGAAAGAAGTTCAGGCTATTCGAATACATAATAGAGGACGAACTGTTACGGCTTTTTTACACACAGATGGTCAGTATTATGACAAAGACGGTAAGAGTTTACAAAGAGCATTTCAAAGGTATCCAACGGGTAAAAGGTATAGAATTTCATCTTCATTTAATCCCAATCGAAAACATCCAGTAACCGGTCGAACATCGCCTCACAATGGCACCGACTTCGCAACCCCTATCGGTACACCTGTTTATTCTACAGGGGATGGTAAAGTGATACTGACTCGAAACCACCCATATGCAGGTAAGTACATCGTCATTCAGCATGGCAGTAGCTACAAAACTCGGTACCTACACTTGAGTAGAATATTGGTGAAAAAAGGCCAGGCGATTTCTCGAGGACAGAAGATTGCACTTTCTGGAAATACTGGGCGTTCAACGGGCCCACATTTGCATTATGAATTTATGATCCGAAATAAAGCGGTCAATGCAATGAAGGCGAAGATACCAATGGCGAGTTCGGTGCCTAAAAAAGAGATGACGGAATTTAAGGCTAGGATAGCTGAATACAATGAGTTGCTAGGTCAGCAGTTTTTAGTCAGTACTACCAAGTAAGTCGATAATCTAAATGATATTAAAAAGAACTGACCTAAGGTTGGTTCTTTTTTCATTGTCACATACAATCAACGCAATTCTATAAATAGAGATTAGAGCATGCTTCAAAATGAATTTGAGACCCTAGTTAATGTACTTTGTGAGCTAGAAAATCTACCTCAGGTATTAGAACACTTGAAAAGTAGTGAAGATGAAGAGATAGCAGAGGCTGCCGAATCATTATCAGGACAGTTTTCTTTGGCCGACGTCGATGGTGAAAAACGTATCTATCACGTGACATTGCAAGAGAATGACACTGGTGAAGAACAGGAATTTGTAGAGCACGTGATGAATGAAGGCGATCATGTTGTTAATTTTGTTGCTTGGTTCTTTTTTGCTATGTTTGATGTTAAACACAAAGAGACGTTTCAAGCTGCAGGTAAGACCTACAAGCAGCCTAAACGTAGCTGATCTGAATTTTGGTCATTCCTTTTTAAATAACCTTTAATTGATGTCCAAACTCCTGATTAAAGGACCTTTTTCTGGTCATAAAATGAGCAGTTTGGACTATTCCTATCCATGTATATCTATGACTTCGTAAGGTTCTAGTATAGATATGATGTCGCAGTTTTTGTTGTTCGAAAGTTGTAGCGCGGACTCTGACAAAATACTTCCAGCCTTCGCAAAATCTTGATAGTAACAGGTGATAGGTATTTCGAGCATCTGTAATAGACTAGGTGAAGCTGATGAGCATACGATACTTAAATTTTCCCCGATAACAATGCCCATATTTTTTGCTGCTTTTTTCGTCAAATAGACTAAGTGTGGAGATACTGTGATAACGGTGTCAGCACTATCTAAAACAGCCTCAATTTTCGCTAATGTGGAACTATCATCATTAGCATCTACGCGAACAATACAATTATCTGTTTCTTTATCATGTGTATTTAAGGCGTCTTCGTATCCAGAAATTTGTAAAAGATAATGTATATAGTTGTCGTTGAGCGTTAATAAGATGACTTTTTTAGCCGCGTTGTCTAATGCATTTTTAGTCGCTTGGTAAGCAAATAAATAGTTATCATAATCAAAGTAATTATGTGGCAGTTTTGCATTACTTTTGCCAAATGTTATGAATGGTATGTTTAATTGATCTAAACGATTTATACGTGCATCAAGCGGCTCTAATTGAGTAACAACGAAAGCATCGGGTGTGTTGTTTTTTAAGTAATCATCAAACAGTTGTTTAGCTTCATGTTTACTTGTGTATGGAAGCAGTTTTAGCGAATAACCGCTGTTGGAAAGATTGCTCATAAAGCTTGAGATTAAATTGTATTGACCAGCCCCCATCGCCGATGCGGAATCTTTTCTATCGAAAGGTAGCATCATCGCTATTTCGTAGCTTTTACCTGTTCTTAAAGATTTTCCAGCTAAGTTGGGGCGGTAATTTAACTGTTCTGAAATCAAAGTAACGGTGTCGATTGTACTTTGTTTTACTTTTTCAGGTGATGCAAAAACACGTCCTACGGTAGCAACAGAAAGCCCAGTCTTTTGAGCAATTTCTTTAAGTGTGACAGGTTTAGTCAAGGTATTAATCTCCGATAACCCAATTTGGAAATGGCTTATTATTCTAATCTAAACTCGGTTAATGTCAAAGTGAATATGATAACGATCTCATTATTGATGATAACGATATCATAGAGAGTGATAACGATCTCATTTGCAATGATAACGATATCATTTCGCGTTGACGACTACTTTTATGTTGCCTATAGTTGCCTCAGCATTCAAAAACACACCCTACGGAGATTAGAAATGCGCACAAAACTTAAAGGAATATTTCTTACATCACTATTGGCAAGCAGCTCCTTTTTAGCACAGAGTGAGGAAGTGTCAGTGGTTCACTTTTGGGTTACAGGCAGTGAATCCAAAGCCCTTGAAGTGATAATTAATAATGTGAAAGAACAAGGTTACGATTGGAAGGATATTTCAGGGAATAATCGAAGTACTGCTATGTCACTTTATAACAACATGCGAGCGGCAAACCAAGCTGTAGATGCTGTTATTTGGCAACCAGGACCTGGATTGTTTGAGATGGTAGATGCCAATCAAGTTCGAAACTTAGATGATATTGCTAAAGCTGAAAAATGGGATAGTGTTTTCTATTCATCGGTTCAGGAGCTTAGTAAGTATAAAGGCTCGTACTACTCTATCCCAACCAACATTCATGGCGCTAATTGGATGTTCTATTCTATGGATGTGTTAAGCGAATCCGGTGTTGAAGTTCCAACAACGTGGAGCGAATTCCTAGAGGCCGCTCCTAAAATCAAAGCGGCTGGTTTTACTCCTTTGGCACTTGGTGGAGAAGCGTGGCAAGAGAGAATTCTATTTATGTCAATCGCACTTGGAGAAGGTGGTAAGACTTGGTTTGAAGATGTTTTTCTTAAGGGCAATATTGAGAAGTTAGATAGCCCAACGGGTAAACGCGTGATAACAATGTTCAGAGAACTGAATGAATTTGTTGATGCAGGATCTCCGGGACGGAATTGGAATGACACTACTGGATTACTTATCCAAGATAAAGCAGCATTCCAGTTTATGGGCGATTGGGCGAAGGGCGAATTTTCGGCCTCGGATCAAAAAATTGGCTCAGATTATGGCTGTAGAGTTGCTCCGGGTTATGAGGCGTTGATGGTTCAAGTGGATAACTTCATTGCACCAAGCAGCGGTAATATTGATGCACAAAATGCATTCATCAAAGCAGCGACTTCAGCTAAATCTCAAGAGGAATTTAGTGTTCACAAAGGTTCGCTCCCTATTCGTAAAGATGCTGATGTTTCTCATTTAGATGAATGTGTAAGTTATGCCTTCAATTTATTAGGCGATTCAAGTAAACAATCTCTTAACCCTACTCAGGTTATGTCACCTGATGCTATGGGTGGTTTGATGGATGCAATCACTAATTTTTGGAATAACAAAAATATCTCAAACGAAGATGGTATCGCGTCAATTATTGATGCAGTAGAAATGGCGAAATAATATGATCCGCTTATCAAAAAGTCAGAATGTAGTACTTGTTCCGACAGTAATTGCTATCGTTTTTGTTTTTTACGGCCCATTAATTTGGACTACCTTGATATCTTTTACGTCGTCAAAGGTTCTACCTACCTACGACTTTGTAGGGTTCGCACAATATGAACGTTTGTTTAGGAATTTAAGATGGAAAACCGCTGTCGAAAACATGTTTATTTTTGGATTTCTATACGTAACCTTTTGTTTAATTATAGGCTTTTTGTTAGCGGTTCTAATCGACCAAAAGATAAGATTTGAAAGCGTCTTCAGAACGGCGATGTTATATCCGCTTGCTATCTCTTTTATTGTTACTGGTTTGGTGTGGCAATGGATATTGCATCCTGAAATTGGATTGCAGAATATAGTCCGAGGAATGGGCTTCGAGTCATTTACTTTTGACTGGTTAACACGTTACGACAAATCTATTTACGTTGTAGTCATTGCAGCTGTATGGCATTCCTCAGGTTTAGTTATGGCATTGATGTTGGCTGGATTAAGAGGGATAGACAACGACATCTGGAAGGCTTCCATGATAGATGGAATCCCAAAGCTCAAAATGTACTTTCATATCATTATTCCAATGATAAAAGGGATGGTGCTGACAAGTACCATTATCCTAATAACTCATGTGCTTAAGTCTTACGATTTGGTGGTGGCATTAACTAAAGGTGGGCCGGGGTTTTCTTCAGACATCCCGAGTAAGTTCATTGTCGACTATTTATTTGATAGAGCAAATATCGGGTTTGCCAGTGCGGCAGCCGTCAATATGCTTCTCATCATGTTTGCGGTGTTAGCTCCATTTATCATCGTACAAAAGCTAAGAAAAGGTAAATAATCATGGATGCTATTGTTGTTGCTCCGCGAAACAAAAAGAAGAAATTTGGTGTTGAGCGTATAGTCGTTTACTTCTTTTTAGTGATATTTGCCTTATATTTCCTCGTTCCACTTTATATCATGCTTGTTACTTCGTTAAAGGATATGAGTGAGATTCGAGCAGGAAATATACTGGCACTACCTAACGAAATAACGTTTTATGCTTGGGATAAAGCATGGAACAGTTCTTGTTCTGGAGCGGTATGTGAAGGCATCTCTTCAGGTTTTTGGAACTCAGTGAAAATCGTCGTTCCGTCGACAATTATTTCAGTTTTTCTTGCTGCCATTACTGGGTATGCACTTGCTTTGTGGAAGGTTCGCTGGGGAAATATGCTGCTTTCAGCATTAATGCTTGGTGCGTTTGTGCCTTACCAAATTCTTCTATACCCATTGGTAAAATTGATGGCATTTGCTGGACTATACGGTTCATTACCCGGGGTTATCTTAGTTCACGTTTTATTTGGATTGCCGATTCATACACTTATTTTCAGAAATTATTACATGAGCTTGCCAAATGATTTAATGAAGGCCGCCTTAATTGATACCGGTGATTTTTTCAGAATTTTCTTCCACATAATACTTCCGATGTCTTCCAGCATCTTGATTGTAAGTACGATTCTTCAGGTGACGGCGATTTGGAATGATTATTTGATAGGGCTGACATTTGCAGGACTCGATAACTTACCAATGACAGTAATGCTCAATAATATTGTGAATTCAACATTTGGTGTAAAAGAATATAACGTTGATATGGCCGTTACGATGATTACGGCCATGCTTCCTCTAGTTGTGTATTTCGGCTCAGGCAAATTCTTTGTCCGTGGAATCACTAACGGCGCAGTAAAAGGTTAAGGGTTTAAGGATTAATAATGGCAACTATTGAAATTAAAAACATTGATAAAATTTATGACGGCAAGGTCCACGTATTGAAGGACGTTAGCTATAAGATTGAATCGGGCGAATTTACTGTGCTGCTAGGTCCATCTGGTTGCGGAAAATCTACACTTCTCAACATTATTGCGGGTCTTGAAGAAATTGAAGGCGGAAGTGTTTATATCGACGGTAAAGATGTAACGGATCTTGCACCAAAAGACCGAGATATTGCAATGGTGTTCCAATCATATGCGCTTTATCCAACCAAATCTGTTCGTGGAAATATGGAGTTTGGTTTGAAGATGGCGGGAGTTCCTAAGGATGAACGAGATAAGAAAGTTTCAGAGGTTGCTTCATTACTTCAAATCACCAATCTCTTAGATCGAAAACCATCGCAACTATCTGGAGGCCAACGTCAACGTGTTGCGATTGGAAGGGCATTGGTAAGAGATGCAAAAGTTTTCTTGTTTGATGAACCGTTGTCAAATCTTGATGCAAAGCTGCGAGCTGAAATGCGCAGTGAGATTAAGATGTTGCATGAAAAACTCGGCAAAACGATGGTTTATGTGACTCATGACCAAGTAGAAGCAATGACGATGGGTTCTAAAATTGTAGTAATGAACGAAGGTGTTATACAGCAGGCTGACACGTCAAAGAAAGTCTACAGTGAACCGATAAACTTATTTGTAGCGGGTTTCTTAGGTTCCCCTCCAATGAATAAGCTTGAAGGGTATTTCACCAAAGAAGATGGTGAACCGTACTTTGTTCTAAATGGTAGTAAAGAACTTAAAGTAGGCCTTTCAAATTATTCATTTACTACTGAACCTATGTTGAACGACCCTTTGGTCTTAGGTATTCGGCCCGAGAATATCAATGACTTGCAAGTTATTGATTGTCCGCAAGAGTTTGAAGTGGATATCCAGTTGGTAGAACCATTGGGATACAGCGTACTTCTGAAGGGTGCTATCCAGGGCAATAATATTATTTCTAGAGTTTCTTACGATTTCTTCGAAAAAATAGAAGGTAAAAAGTGTATATCGCTGGCCTTCGATAAGAGGAAATTGTTGGTGTTTAACCCAACTAGCGGCGCTCTACTGTAATTCGATCAGAAAGACAGTACAGCACGAGACTGTAGATAAAAATTTAACAACGAAATTAATCAAGAGATCAAAATGAAGCCGACAATTATAACTAACATAGAAGTGGTTTTGACCAAACCAAAAGAACATAATTTAGTCGCAGTAAAAGTACACACGGATAATGGTGTATATGGATTAGGATGCGCGACGTTCCAACAAAGGCCGTATGCAGTCAAAACGGTAATTGAAGAATATTTAGTGCCGCTTTTAGTTGGCAGAGATGCGAATAATATTAACGATCTATGGAATGTAATGATGGTTAATGCGTATTGGCGAAATGGCCCAGTGCTCAACAATGCGATGAGTGGTATCGATATGGCGCTCTGGGATATCAAAGGCAAGCTTGCTGGTATGCCTCTTTATCAACTTCTTGGCGGGAAATCTAAGGATGCGATTCCGGTTTATAGGCATGCGGATGGATCGACAATTCAAGAAGTTGAACAAAACGTTCGCCAATATATAAAAGAAGGTTATCGTTATGTTCGTTGCCAAATGGGTTTATATGGCGGTAAAGAGGCGGTCCCGCATTTGACCAAAGACCCTACTCCTGGTGCATATTATGATCAAGAAACCTATATGGAGAGCGTGATCACGTTATTTGAACACCTTAGAGAAACCATTGGTTATGGTGTTCATTTGCTGCATGATGTTCATGAACGACTGACTCCGATACAAGCGGTCGATTTTGTGAAAAGAATGGAAAGATTCAGACCATTCTTCATTGAAGATCCTCTACCACCGCATCAATTGGAATGGTTGGAAATGATTCGCGCTCAGTCATCTACCCCTATTGCTATCGGTGAACTATTTAATAATCCTATGGAGTGGAAAAGTATTGTCGCAAAAAGGCAACTCGACTATATCCGTGTCCATATAAGTCAAATAGGTGGGATTACTCCAGCGATAAAATTAGCGGCATATTGCGAAGCGCATGGTGTTAGACTCGCATGGCATGGTCCTCAAGATATGACTCCGATTGGCCATAGTGTAAATTTACATTTGAATATAGCTTTCGCGAACTCAGCTATTCAAGAATGGGATGCACCTAATGAGAATATTCGTAATGTATTTCCAGGTACAATAGAAACCGAAAATGGATACCTTTATGCATCAGATTCTCCGGGTATAGGGGTTGATCTAGACGTTGAATTAGCCAAAACGTTTGAAATGGACCTTTCGGTTCAAGAATGGACACAATCGCGTCTACCAAGTGGCGTGATCCATACACCATAGTTTCTGTAAAACTAAGCGTCTGTAAACCAAGACGGGTTCTCCTACACATGCGTTGGGAGCTTGCACCATTCAGGAAAATCAATTAATTAATAATAGGGTTGTAATGGAGTAGACAGCAATGGGCATGGATGCCGATTGCTGAACGGCCTAAAACGGCCGCTGTAATTACATCTATAATAATGAAAAACCTATTCAGTTTGGTATTTCGGCTCAGGTTTACTGACGCTGGTAAAACTATCTCATCTTAAAAATCTCTTTATGAAACCTTTCCTTTGGTAATCCCGTCAACGCTAAGTGTTGTTGTAGGTTTTGACCAAACGCTTTTGGGCCACAAAAGCTCACATCGTATTTTTTGCCAGCCATTTTCGACGCAATCTGGTCGCCATTTAGCAATTCACCTTTTTCCGCATCTAGCAGGTGGAACTCAATAAAACGTAGATGACTTAATACCTTAATTATCTCACTTTCAAAAAAGGCTTCTTTTTTGCTATTCACACAATAGAAGAGTTCAATTTTCTTAAATGAAGGTTGAGTCTTGTCCGATTTGCGTTTCAGCCAATATAAGCGAGAAATAAACGGCACAATACCAATACCAGCACCGACCCAAACCTGATGTTCATGACCTGACATCTGGAAGCGACCATAGCTGCCTTCAATTGTCACGGCTTGACCTACTTCTAATTTATTGACGAGTTGATGAGTGTAATCCCCAAGGTCTTTGACACCAAATGAAACGAGTCGGTTGTCTTTGTCATAATCTAATATGGAGAACGGGTGGGGAGCTTCACCATCGTGGAAATCTAGATAGGCGAACTGGCCTTCGTTATAGTTTATTTCATTGTCGAGTTGTACCGAAAAACGAACCACAGAGTGGCTGTCGTTTGTAATCGAAAATTGGGTTACTTCAGATAGATGGCCTTTTGTCTTATTGATCTTTCCGATCTTACCAGTAAGTGACATGAAGGAGCACCACACTCCGATAATCGATAAAGCCGTAATAGCACTGTTCATTGGGATAGAAGCGATATCCCAGTTGAGCAACATCATAGAGTGGAATACACCAGCAAGAACCAGTATGCCCCCCAGTTTGTGAGTAAATTTGAATTTTTTATAGCTTATGGCTTGTACTAGGGAAATCAGGCTAAATATTAAAAATACTTTAAATGAAATATCACCGACTTGTTCTGCAATTCCGCGCCAGTCAATGCCTTCTAATGTTGGTCGTGGGCCGCGGTTTGGCATTGCTATTAGTTGAGCATCAATAAGCCAGTGAGCACTTTTTACGGTAACCCAATGTAAAATCAACGCAATCGTGGCGCCTATGCCTAATGTTTTATGCAGCGCATAACCTTTATCTAATCCTTTTACCTTAGATTCAACCCAACTAAAACGTGCAGCAAGCAATACGGCCAGACTCATATAGCCCAGACTCAGTATCCCTGTATACATGGTTAATTGTGATCGCCAGAAGAAAAAGTCACCAAATTTGTCGTAGCCGACAAGCAAGGCTGGTAGCCAAAGAAGGGTAAGTAGAGCGGTGAATTTAAGCATAGTGTGTTGACCAAAGTGAGTAAACGGTACGAATGTATGTATAAGCACATCATAAGGCCAAGCCGATTAGATGACAGTTTCTTTACGCAACTTTATCTTACTTTACAATTATTTACAGAATGAAAAAGGCGCCGAGATAGGCGCTTAATTAGGATGATGAAATAGGGTTTAGGCTTGTGGCTTAATTGACGGTTACTGCTGCATCTGCTATCAACTTACCGAGTTCTTCCCATTTGCCTTCATCAACCAATTTGGTAGGGACCATCCACGTTCCACCGCAAGCAAGCACGGATGGAATAGACAAATACTCGCCTATATTGTCAACGCTAACACCACCAGTTGGCATAAACTTAACTGGATAGACCGCGGTTAGTGCTTTTAACATTCCAGTGCCACCAGAAGCTTCTGCAGGGAAAAATTTTAGAGTGCGCAATCCCATATCCATGGCTTGTTCAACCAAACTAGGGTTGTTTACTCCTGGAATGATGGTAACTTTCTTATCTAAGCAATATTGAACAGTACGAGGGTTGAATCCTGGGCTAACGATAAAGTCTACACCCGCTTCTATCGCTTCATCTACCTGCGCATTGGTCAGAATTGTACCTGCACCAATCAACATCTTGGGAAATTCTTTGCGCATTAGTGCGATAGCTTCTGCTGCGCATTCCGTTCTAAATGTGATTTCTGCGCATGGCATACCGTTTTCAACCAGAACGCGGCCTAATGGAATAGCGTCTGCAGCTTTGTTTATTGCAATGACGGGTATTACTTTTAAAGCAGCTAATTGTTCGTTTAACGTTGTCATTTGTCCACCTAATTAATCTAGTTCTATAGAGGGCATAGCCTCTGCTGGGATAATAGCGCCAGGATATTGAATGACAGTTCCTGCCACTTTATGTGCGATTTCTGCAGACTTAACAGCTGTGCCGCCGATAAATCGTTTTGCCAAATAGCCGCCACTAAAGGAGTCTCCCGCGGCGGTAGTATCAACAACGTTAGACACCGTCGTTGCCGTCACGTATTCTGCTGTATCATCAGTGATGACCAGGCACGCCTTACTGCCTCGCTTTATAACTATTTCTTTTACACCGGCTTTTGTCGTTCTAGAGATACAATCATCTAGATCTTGATCACCATAAAGATCTTGGTCGTCATCAAAAGTGAGTAGAGCGATGTCTGTTTTATGCAGCATTGACACATAGTTTTCTATCGCTGTAACCTTGTCTTTCCAGAGTTTTGGTCGATAGTTATTGTCAAAAATAACTTTGCCGCCACTCTCTCTGAAACGGTCTAAGAATGTAAACATCACTTCTCGTCCACTATCGGTTAGGATAGCCAGCGTAATTCCACTTAGGTAGATAGCGTCATAGCTATATAGTTTGTCGAGTAGAGTTTTTGACTCTATTTGGTCAAAGATGTACTTAGCTGCCGCATCGTTTCTCCAATAATGGAAGTATCTTTCACCAGTGTCGTCGGTTTCTATATAATAAAGACCCGGTTGTTTATCTTCCAAACGTAGGATCAAGCTTGTGTCAATACCTTCGCTATTCCATTGGTCAATCATGTCTTGACTAAAAGGGTCGTTACCCAAGGCGGTAACGTAACTCACATTAATAGAATGCTTTCTAGTTAAACGCGTTAGATATAAAGCGGTATTTAGTGTGTCGCCACCAAAAGCTCGTTTGAGAAGGTTTTTGGGCTGCTGTTGCAGCTCGACCATACATTCACCCAAAACAGCAATGTTTAAAGATGCCATAGAATGCCTTATTTATTGGTAAGAAAATCTTTACGTAGGGGTGAAAATAGGTCAAATAGGATACTATTATCTTCAAGTGCGACGGCGCCATGAATAGAATTTTTGGGAGCGATATACGCATCACCAGCGGTTAAAATGCATTTTATCCCGTCTACTTCCGCTTCAAAACTGCCTGCAACGACATAACCAATTTGGTCGTGGATGTCGTGGGAGTGAGGAGCTCCTACTGCGCCCTTGTCAAAGTTTAGGTGGACAGCCATGAGATCATCAGTGTATCCGACTATCTTGCGCTTGATGCCTCCACCTAGCTCTTCCCATTCATTTTCGGAAATTTTAAAAAAACGGTTCATACTTAACTCTCCTAAGAAATGCGTAAACAATGTTCTCAACTCTATCGCAATATCATACTACTCAAAAGACATATTGTCATACAAATAGACGGAATATTTGTGATGTCAATCGAATGTATTTTTCTAAAGTATTATTAATCAGGTGTTTACTATGTCTTTCATATATTTCTAATGCCATATTCATGATGTAAATGGATAGAGGTAGTGTGATTTACATCCTTATTTTATAAGAAAATCGAGACTTTTTAATTCAATTGTATTACTTTATACTTGTATTTTTATGAAAATTTTAGGTTTTAGTGCTTAAACAATGTTTGTCCTGATGTTGAGCTCAAGCCGGAAACGATAGAGGATAATAATGAACGTCATTACCCAACCAATATTACTGAATAAAGTAGAAATAGTTGAATTACGAAAAGAGGTAGGACGTGATAGCTTAATGGGTAAAACCATCGCAGCTAATATAGGTGAACTAGAGGCGTTTATGGAGCTAGACTCAGATGTTCCCGGCCATGGTGAAGCAGGTGGTTACGAACATAATCGCCATAAGCAAAACTACTCTTATATGAATCTTGCAGGACGTCTTTTCCTCATTACAGAAGAGAAAAAATACGCCGACTTTGTGACTAAATTACTGGCGTTGTATGCAGACAAATATCTTACTTTCAATTATCACGTTCAGAAAAATACCAATCCAACAGGACGCTTGTTTCATCAAATTTTGAATGAACATGTTTGGTTGTTTTATACCAGTATCGCCTTTTCTTGTGTTGCCTCAACGATGAATGAAGAGCAACGTCAACATATTATTGACCGACTCTTTGATCCGATGTTAGAGATGTTCACGGTAAAATATGCACATGACTTCGATCGTATACATAACCATGGTATTTGGGCCGTTGCCGCTGTTGGCATATGTGGACTAGCGATTGGTAAAACTGAGTATCTGAAAAAGTCAGTATTTGGTATCGACAACGATGGGACTGGCGGATTTTTAGCTCAAATTTCCCAATTATTTGCTCCTTCTGGTTACTATATGGAAGGCCCGTATTATCATCGCTATGCGATACGTCCAACGTGTGTGTTTGCAGAAGTATTACATCGTCATATGCCAGAATTGGATATCTTCAACTATAAAGATGGCGTTATTGGTAATACGGTACAGGCCCTACTTTCAACCGCTTATCCAAATGGAGACTTCCCAGCGCTTAATGATGCCTCTCGTACGATGGGTATTAGGGACATGGGCGTTCAAGTTGCGGTTAGTCAATATGCAAAACATTACGGTTTGGATGATAATCTCGTCGGCATGGCCAAAATTCAGAATAGAGTCTGGATGCATTCTTGTGGTTTAGAACTGTCTCGTGCTTTAGAAAAATCTGAGAGTATTGGTATGCCGTTTTGGCCAAGTACAGAGTTGAATGAAGGCCCTGATGGAGACAAAGGAGCACAAGGCTTTGTCCGTATGCAAGACAAAACCAAAGATGTGTTCCAGTTGTGTATGAACTATGGCCAACACGGAATGGGTCATGGCCATTTTGATACGCTTGGCATTACCTATTTTAACCGTGGGCAGGAAGTGCTTCGCGAATATGGTTTTGGTCGTTGGGTTAACGTTGAACCAAAATTTGGTGGCCGTTATTTAGACGAGAACAAATCGTACTCTCGACAAACGATTGCGCATAATGTGGTGACAATAGATGAAACTTGTCAAAATTATTTTGATGTAGAGCGTGCTGACGGTATTCATGGAAAACCGCATTTCTTCAGTGTAGAAAGTGCATTTCTTAAGGGAATGAGTGCGTTTGCTGATGACCATTATGACAATACTCAGATGCAACGCAGTGTCTTTATGCTGCAAACTGACGAATTAGAAGCGCCACTGCTTATCGACCTTTATCGAATCAATGCGGAAGGTCAACACCAATACGACCTTGCACAGCAATATGACGGTCAAATTGTTCGTACTAACTTTGAATACACAAGCCCGGAAGAACTTGCCACCTTGGGTGATAAACACGGTTATGACCACTTGTGGGATGTCGCCCGCGGACCGATCGATGGGACTGCATTAGTGAGTTGGTTGCAGGGTAACACCTACTACACATGGCTCGGTACAAGTTCTAATGAACACGATGAGGTGATATTCACCCGTAGTGGCGCGAAAGACCCTAGCTTCAACCTTAGAAGTGAACCAAGTTTCATTTTACGTTCAAACGGTGAATCCACATTATTTGCTTCTGTGTTAGAGACGCATGGCTACTTCAATGAAGAGTTCGAGCAATCTGTAAATGCTAGAGGCAAGGTTCAAGGTATCAATGTTGTTGGTTTTAACAATGAAGGTTCTGTTATCGAAATTATGACGGATAAAACTCGACTCACCTTGATGCTCTGCAATGAACAAGGTTCTGACGAAAACGCGACGCATACAATCACTATAAAAGACAAAATCCACAGCTGGTCAGGTTACTTTGCTGTCAAGCAGGAGACACTATAATGAGCTACCAACCCTTACTGTTAAGCTTCGAAGAGGCGGCTGAATTAAGTAAAGATCTAGGCAAGGATACGCTATTAGGCAAAGCACTTGATCGCGATATTGCACTTGTTGAATCTTATGTTAATGAAGTAGGAATAGAGGTACCAGGGCATGGTGAAGCAGGAGGCTACGAACATAATCGCCATAAGCAAAACTACATTCATATGGATTTAGCCGGTCGTCTTTTCCTTATCACTCAAGATGACAAATACCGTGGCTACATTGTTGAAATGCTCACGGCCTACGCGACGGTATATCCAACATTAGAAAGCAATGTCAGTCGAGATAGCAATCCACCGGGTCGTTTGTTTCATCAAACGCTGAATGAAAATATGTGGATGCTGTATGCATCTTGTGCATATAGCTGTGTATTTCACACGTTAACGGAAGAAACGAAACGTCAGTTAGAAGATGACCTTTTTAAACAGATGATTGATATGTTTGTAATCACCTATGCACATGATTTTGATATTGTCCATAATCACGGCTTATGGGCAGTAGCTGCAGTCGGCATTTGTGGTTATGCGATAAACGATCAATCGGCGGTAGACAAAGCGCTATATGGCTTAAAAATGGACAGGGTGAGTGGTGGTTTTCTCGCGCAATTAGACCAGTTATTCTCACCAGATGGTTATTACATGGAAGGGCCGTATTATCATCGTTTTTCCTTACGTCCAATATTCTTGTTTGCGGAAGCGATTGAACGTCGTCAGCCAGACTTGGACATCTACCATTATAATGATTCAGTAATTAAAACAACGACTTATTCAGTGATGGCAACAGCGTTTCCAGACGGAACATTGCCAGCGTTAAATGACTCATCTAAAACGATTAGTATCAATGATGAAGGCGTTATTATCGCAACAAGCGTCTGTTTTCAACGCTATGAACAAAGCGATACGCTACAAAGTATGGCCAACCATCAACAAGATGTTTGGGTTCATGCATGTGGTCAAAACCTATCTAATTCCGTAGCAGAAGCAACCGATATCAAACCATTCAGTTGGGGAAGCTTGTTTCTTACTGATGGGCCAGAAGGTGAGATGGGTGGTGTGAGTATTCTTCGCCACCGAGATAAGAAAGATGACGATACCATGGCGTTATTATGGTTTGGTCAACACGGCAGTGATCATCAATATCACTCAGCACTCGATCATGGGCATTACGACGGTTTGCATTTAAGCGTGTTTAATCGTGGTCAGGAAGTGCTAAATGACTATGGTTTTGGTCGTTGGGTAAATGTAGAGCCAAAATTTGGTGGACGTTATATCCCAGAAAACAAATCATATTGTAAGCAAACTGTCGCGCACAATACGGTAACGGTTGATCAAAAAACGCAGAACAATTTTGATACGGCTACGGCTGAATCACGTTTTGGCCAAAAGCATTTCTTCGTGACTGAAGACGAGTCTCTTCAGGGGATGAGCGGAACGATATCAGAGTACTATGACGGTATTGATATGCAGCGTAGTATTTTGTTGGTCGAATTACCTGAATTTGAAAAACCATTGGTCATTGACGTCTATAGAATTGTCGCAGGCAGAGAGCATCAATATGACCTGCCAGTCCACTACAATGGTCAGATAATTCGTACCGATTTTGAATACCAGGTTGCCTCTAAGTTACGTCCTTTGGGTAAAGACAATGGTTACGAGCACTTGTGGAATGTAGGTAAAGGCTGTGTTGACGCAGGTTCGCTAATCACCTGGTTACAAGGTGACAGCTACTATTCATTGATTACTTCTGGTTGCGATAATGCGGAACTCATTTTTGCTCGTACTGGTGCAAAAGATCATGATTTTAACCTACGTAGCGAACCCGCTTTGATTCAGCGTCAGATCGGCCAAAACCATGTGTTTGCCTCTGTACTAGAAACACATGGTTATTTTAATGAGTCGATAGAAGCGTCAATTGGAGCTCGAGGTTTGGTGACATCGGTTGAAGTGTTAGGACATAACGATGAGGCTACAGTAGTGAATATTAAGACCACTACTGGAAACTGTTATCGCTATGCAATATCTAACCTAACCGAAGAACATCACGCAATGAAACAGAGCATTTCGTTTGATGGTGAGACGTTCGAATGGCAAGGTCCATTCGCGCTAGTATAGCCAATATTTAGACCGTCTAAGCCGATCACTTTATTGCTCGGTTTTTTTACGACCAAAATTTTGGTCTAATATCAAACGAGAAATTATTGATTAGAAATTTATGTAGAGCTAAGTAAGTTTGAGAACAATATGAATGTGATTATGTTTACTAACCGAAGATTATTTAGTATAAATACAATGAGATAGCGTGATTATTCTTATCTTTGCAAGGAGTAAGGTATATATTTGTCAAAGTAAGAATATATTATTATTGGGCCGATCATCATAAGAACAGTTTGATATTTTCATATTAATAAAAACAGCCTATCCAACTGCTTCGGATAGGTTGTTTTTGTTTTCTTGTATGGTTATTAAGTGACTGCGGCTTGCTTTTTCTTTAATCGCATTGTTGAATAAACAGAGAATATGGCGAGCAGAATGAAAGCAAGCGCAATGGGTCTTTCGTATAAGAATGACCAGCTGCCTTCATACATGAGTAGTGCTTTCCTAAGGTTAGTTTCTGCCATTGGGCCAAGGATAATAGCCAGCAAAATAGGTGAAGACGGTATGTCTAATTTTCCTAGTACAAAACCTAACAAGCCAAAACTAATAGCGATACCGATATCAAACATTGAATTATTTATCGCGTAAGCACCAATAATAGATAAGAAAATAATGATAGGGATCATTAGCATTTTAGGCACTTCTATAATACGGCAGAAGAATCTAATACCAAGTAAACCGACCAAAAGCATCACAATGTTAGCGACGAGCATTGAGCTAAAGATACCATATACAATTTCTGGATTTTGGCTAAATAGCAGTGGACCAGGTGTTAAACCTTGGACTATGAGAGCGCCTAACAATACCGCAGCAACCGCATCTCCAGGGACCCCTAATGTAAGTAGCGGAACTAAAGAGCCCCCTGTGACTCCGTTGTTTCCTGCTTCTGCAGCGGCTAAACCGCGTACCGAGCCTTTACCGAATTCTGAAGGATTTTTAGACGACCGTTTTGCTTCGTTATAACAAACAAATGCCGAAATATCGGCACCAGCCCCGGGTACGGAACCAATTGTTGTTCCAATAAGGCCACTTTTTATTGCTGTCGGCATCATATCTTTTAGATCTTGTTTGCTAAGTAATTTTTGACTAAATTTAGGTGGTTTAACGTGTGATTCACTGAGTAATTTTTCTAGTTGATTGAGTGCTTCAGAAATAGCAAATAAGCCAATCAACACTGGAATTACGTTAATACCACTATAGAGATCCATAACATCAAAAGTAAAACGAGGAACGCTACTGATAGGGTCAAGGCCAACGGTTGAAATAAGTAGACCAATAGTTCCCGCCAGTAACCCTTTAAGAATGTTTTGACCCGATACACTAGCAATGATAGTTAAACCAAAAAGTGCGAGTGCAAAGTATTCAGGAGCGTTAAATTTTAGAGCAAATTTAGCGAGCATTGGAGCGATAGCAATAAGCACGATCGTACTTAACAACCCACCAACGAATGAAGCAACCGCTGAGATACTAAGTGCTCTGGCGGCTTCACCCCTCACGGCTAATGTATGACCATCTAATACTGTAGCGGCGGAAGCCGGCGTCCCCGGTGTTTTCAATAGTATTGCAGCAATGGAACCACCATAGATACCACCGATATACACGCCAATAAGCATGACAAGAGCAGCTGTTGGTTCCATACCAAAGGTAAACGGTAATAAAATAGCCACACCCATCGTCGCGGTTAAGCCAGGCAAAGCGCCTAAAATTACGCCACCCAATACACCAAAAATGAGAACGGGTAGAACACCAGGACTGAACGCTGTGAGCAGCCCATTTAATAAATGCTCAATCATGAGAAACTCCTAGTAGAACAAAGACCCTTCGGGTAAAACAATGAGAAACACAGTGCCGAAAAGATAATAAATACCAAGTACAAAACCAACAGCGACAAAATAGTAGAGTGGTTTTTTTACTTTGAAATAAATAAGGTAGCTAATAAAAGCAAGTAGACTGGCAATTAAATAACCAACGAAGCTCATTATTACTGCGTATCCAATTAAATACCCAAGTCCGAAAATAGAGAGTTTTGAAAAAATCGAGGTTGTATCTTGGGGTTCGTTTAACCTAGATTTCGCTTTGTGCTGGAATATCAAAGCGAGACAAAGAATTATTTGACCGATAACGATCACTCGTGGGAAGAATTTAGCGTCTACGCTTGCTTCCTGATACATGGGTTCGTCAAACTGGCCAATAAAGAAAAATGCGACTGCACTTAAAAGAATAACTATGGACGGGAAAATGACGTTTCTATCTAGCATAGAATCCATCCTTAAAATAATATCGCAAAAGAAAAGGGGCTAATGGTCAGCCCCAAAATAGAAAGTTATTTAATCAGTGAACCAAGCGCTTTGGTGTCATCTTTAACAAATTGAGTAAAGTCTTCCGCATTCATATTATGGATAGTCATTGCGCCTTTTTCCATAAAGTCTTTGAATTCAGCTGATGCCATTGCTTCGTCAAACGCTTTACCAAGAATTTCGATAACTTCATCTGGCGTATCTTTAGGCGCACCGATACCACGCCATGTTCCTGTTGTCACATCAACGCCTTGTTCTTTAAGTGTCGGCACGTCAGGAATGTAAGAAATTCTGTCGTTAGACATTACACCCAACGCTTTCAACTGGCCTGAACGAAGTTGAGAAATAGCTTCACCAGGCGTCACCATTGTTACATCAGTGTGGCCGCCGAGTACGGCAGGTATCGCCTCAGAAGAACCATTGTAAGGGATAGCATTAAGCTTGATACCTTCATGCTTTTCTAGTGCCATCAAATAGAAGTTAGGTTTTGCTGTAGAGGCAAATTTAACTTTACCAGGGGCCTTTTTCGCCTCTGCGATTAAATCGTTGATTGTATTGTAAGGGCTATCAATAGGAACAAGGACGACTGCTGGGTCTAAGTTAACCAAACGAATAAGTTTAAAGTCTTCTGCAGAGTGGCGCATTAATCCCATTTGAGGAAGAGATGCTATTTCACGGGTAACGACAGTCAGTGTGTAGCCATCCGGTTTTTGTTGAGCACCAAAGCTCATTCCAACTGCACCAGCGCCACCTGTGCGGTTCATTACAGCAAAGTTTTGACCTAAAATATCTTTCGCACTGTTTGCGATAGTACGACCCACTGCATCTGTACCGCCACCAGCACCAAAAGGAACGATAAGTCGGATGTTTTTACTTGGATAATCAGCAGCGAATGTCGATGCTGATGCTAGAATACCCGCGGCGATCATCAAGGATTTTAATAACTTGCTCATATTTATACCTTTATTCGTAGTTTCTGTAGGTTTGGGTAGGGTTGTTTATTTTTGATGTTTGATACTCATGCATTGCGAGTTGTTCGAACGCAACAGCTATCCAACCGCTGATGAGCATGTCGTACCATTGTTGAACTCCGCTGCAGCCAACGACGACATTTCCATATACAAAAGAACCGAAATAGAGAATATCGTCTTTTTGGAGCGAAGAGGGGTGTATTAGTTGAGTTTGGATGTTAGCGCTATTGTTGCACCACGCTTGTTTTGCTTTTTTACGAGCAAGCTTATCAAATGGAATAGTCCATGACTCAGGCTGACCTAGTGATGTTTGATAAAGAATGGCATCTTCAAATGTGCTATCCCACGGTCTTAGCCTTGGATCCATAATGACGATGTGAAGCTCTTGACGATTGGTTCGCTCGAAAAGTTTTTCGATAGATGGGGTAACAACTGAAATAGCGTCTTTCGCGATCTCTATATGACTTTTCATACCTCAAATCCATGTGTCTTCAAATGATGTAAAAAGTATATTGTATTATTATATGCCCATCAAAGAGGAATATCTCTGAGTGATAACCCGATCACATACGTTCGTCAGAACCTTGATGTAGGTCATGTTATTAACAGGTTTATCGACGTTTAAATACATTATTCGCACACTTTATCAAAATTGCTCATTGACAATTTCTGATAGCAGCATTTTAAATATTGTATTAAGAAATATTGTTGGTATTCAGGAAGGCATGACTCAATGGGGCGGCATGCCCCTTAAACCAGAAACTGAGCTTTATTTGTAGAGGTTTTTATAGTTAGAAATGTAAGCTTCCCAAAAGGGAGGTGTGCCAATGTGATCTTGAACCGATTGAATGAACTCAGTTACAAGTATCGTCTGTTTTCGATGGGGGTAGACTGCGTAGATACCCGTGTTCATTGTAGATATTGTATGGTCAGTAAGTAATGGCACAAGGTCGGATTCGGACAGTGGACGGTCTAAGTTAAATAGATCAATCATAGAGTACCCTAATCCATCTTTAACAGCGCTCATCAAAACTCGGGCATCACTAACCTTATAATTGCCCTTCATTTTGTAATTCTTCAATTGGCTGCCGTGCGGCGAATCGCTCATTTGAATCAAGTCTAGTGTTGTCTCTCCGTTACTATAAACAACAGCAGGTAAGGCGATTAAGTCTTCGGGGGTTTTCGGATGACCATATTTTTTTAAAAAAGACGTAGATGCGATCAATGCGAAATTGGTGCTGGCAATTTTTTTTGCAATAAGGTTAGAGTTGGCTAGTTTTCCAACTCTAAATGCTAGGTCAAACTGATTTGAGATAATATCCGTTTTTTTATCTTCTAGTTCAAGCGTCACTTTCACTTCGGGGTACTTGAGCATGAATTTGGTGATCGCTGGCTGTAAATATTCTTGTCCAAAAGAGATCGAGCTAGCGACCCGAATGATACCTTTTGGCTCAGAACGATAAGAATCGGCGATGTTGTGGATATTATTTAAAGTGTTAACTAGGACATGAGTCTGTTTGAGAATCTCTTCACCCGCGGATGTCAGAGAAAAAGATCGCGTTGATCTATTGAGAAGTTGAACACCTAACGTCATCTCTAGCTTTTTTATCTGCTTGGAAAGCGAAGAGTTATCCATGTCATGCAGTGTGGCCGCTTTTGCAAAAGAACCTTGCTGAACAACATCAATAAATAATGAAAGCTGATTGGTAATAGACATTAACGGTTCCTTTTTTATCAAATTTGGTGGTAATTAAGTTTTGTTGTTATGAGAATGACTGATAGGTATCGAGTGTTTTATCGTTAGGTTAAATAACGCCACAAATCCGCTTTTCAACGCAATTCATTGGTAAAATAGTGTCATTTTTATTTTTGTCTAACACGCGGAACGCTTTGGGTAAGGTTAACCTAAACCATGTTCAATTTTTTGAGCGTGTTTTAAACGATATTACGTCATAAGCGAGCTGCTGACGAATTATGTAGCATAAGCTCCGACTTGTCGCTTTAATACGTTTCTAGCTACAATTAGGTTGGATTTTATCTTCGGTTTAATGTCGACAGGCATGTGGGAGTGGAAAGTAAGATCCAAAAAGCCCTCGTAAACGAGGGCTTTATTATCAGATTGGCTATACGTGTATCTTACAAAAACGCTTTGAACGGTAGCTCTGGCTCGTCGGTATAGATGTCACGGAATCCGCGGAAATGTTGATAGTGCATACGGCCTTTGTCTGTAGGGTAAGTATACTTGCCACCTACCTGCCAGAAGAACGGAGCAAAACCGTATTGAAGTCTATCTTTTTTCATGTTCCATAAGACTTCTATCTCTTTTGGATCGTTTTGGAAGTTAGCCCAAATATCATGATGGAAAGGGATAACAACTTCACAATCTAGTGCTTCACCAGCGCGAAGAATATCGGAAGAGGTCATCTTGTCCGTAACACCACGTGGGTTTTCACCATATGAAAGCAGCGCAACGTCGATCTTGTGATCGTTGCCGTGCTTAGCATAGTAGTTTGAATAATGTGAATCACCAGAGTGGTACATAGAACCACCAGTAGTTTCGATTAAGTAGTTGACTGCTCGATCATCCATTCCGTCAAGGATATCTTTATCTAAAGATGAAGTACCTTCAGGTAATGTTACTAATGCTGTACGGTCAAACGAATCAAGTACCTTGATTAATGCGTCACCGACTTGAATTTCGTCACCAACTTTAGCAACTAAACAACGCTCTTCTGGCACTCCCCAGCTTTGCCAAAGATCGACACAGGCTTTTGGTCCAATAAATTTAACGTGATCTCCGCAATTTTGAAGCACAGCAGCCGCAACGTTAACATCGATATGATCGCCATGATCGTGTGATGCCAATACTGCATCAATTTCTTTAATTGCAAATGGGTCGAGTGGGAAAATAGAAGTACGAAGATTAGGTTGTAGTTCACGAACACCCCCCATACGCATCATCTGGTGTTGATTTTTCATGAACTTATTTTTTTGTGTTTTTTTGCCAACACCACACCAAAAGTCCATCGAAATATTTGTGTTACCTTCCGTTTTAAGCCATACACCTGTACAACCCAACCACCACATAGAAAACGTGTTTGGTTGTACTTCTGTGTTTTCAATTTCTTCGTTTAACCAAGTGCCCCATTCTGGAAATGTGTCTAAAATCCAAGATTCGCGAGTGATTTCGTTTACTTTGCTCATCGTATAACCCTATTGATTTGTTAATAACCGTATTGATTCATTAAACTAGAATGACTTCGATGCCTTTCTCTCGCAGTGCTGCGATAACAGTTTGATCAGCATCTTTGCCTGTGATTAGGATATCTATCTTGGAAGTGGTGCAAAATAACATGCCCGAGCGCTGTCCAATTTTAGAACTGTCTACCACCACAACCAATTTACCGACTTGTTCCAACATCTGCTGTTCAGCGACCGCTGTGAGCATATCTGTTTTATAAAGGCCTTGTTCGGTAAAGCCTTTACCACTGGTAAACATCCAGTTCCCAGCGTACGTTCCTGTTAATTCAGGTGTTGGATTTAAGAAGATATTTTTAGATTTATTGTATTGACCACCCGTAATGATGACGCAGTCGTGGTCTTGTTCAATCAAGTAGCTTGCTAATGGAAAGTAGTTGGTAATGATTTTGATGTCTTCACCGCATAACTCTTGTCCCAACATAAATGCAGTTGAGCCACAGTTGATAACGACGCTATCACCTCTATCACATAAACCGGCGGCAGCAGCAGCGATTCTCGTCTTTTCACCATAATGCTCAGTATTGTCAGGGCCTAATGGTGACCAAACTTTTTTAAGCTTCTCTATACGTTCAGCCCCGTTACGAACTTTTCTTAATTTTCCCAAATCATCAAGCTTAGAGAGATCTCTTCTTGCTGTTGCTGGAGAAACATTAAAAGTATCAATAATAGTGCTTACTTTGATGGCGTGTTTGTCATCAAGTAAAGAAAGAATGCCGTTGTGTCGTTGTACTTCGTTCATATTATGGTACCAACTATTTTATCAGTGCAAATCACAAAATGATTACTACGTGATTACTTTTGACTCGTTATGAGTCTAACGGTCACGGGTTGTCATGTCAAATCATACTAGTTGTAAAGTTTGAATCTCGTCATAAAAAACATGTAAGTTATTGTTTTATATAGATCGTGATTGTTTTTGGTCATTTTTGTGGATCAAAACAACATTTTTTATGGTCAATGGTGAGTACTATTGATTTAAATCAAAATAATCACGAATGAGCATTGAATGATTATTTATGATTGTTATGTTTAGTGACGTGAGCAAAACAATCGTGAGTTAATTTATCAGATAATAGATCAATTAGCTCTGTCCTATACAAAACTATTAAAAAATGAAAAGGGGTAAAAATATGGAGTTTTTATACGACGTATTCTATATTTTTTACAGTCAAGTAATGACGAAAGCACCGTTACTACTTGGTTTGGTAACATGCATCGGTTACTGTCTGTTGAAACGTGATACGACGACAGTCATTAAAGGTACTATAAAAACAATTGTCGGCTTTATGCTGGTACAAGTGGGTGCGGGAACGCTAGTTAAGGGATTCAAACCTGTTATAGAAAAACTTTCTGAATTCCATGGTTTGACTGGTTCTGTTATCGACCCATACACCACAATGATGGCGACAATGGAGAACATGGGTGATGACTACTCTTGGGTTGGTTACGCCGTTCTTTTAGCGCTTGGTCTTAATATTGTGATGGTATTGTTCCGCCGCTTCACAGGCGTACGTACTATCATGCTTACTGGACACATCATGTTCCAGCAAGCCGGCCTTGTTGCTGTTTTCTACTATATTCTTGATTATACAATGTGGGAAACCATCATATACTCAGCAATATTGATGGCTCTATATTGGGGCATTTCAGCCAACATCATGTTTAAGCCCACTGAAGCAGTAACCGGCGGTGCTGGGTTCTCTATTGGTCACCAACAACAAGTTGCCTCTTGGATTGCGGTTAAAATTGCTCCGAAACTAGGCGATAAAAACGATAGCGTAGATCATATTGAGTTACCAAAATGGCTACATATTTTCCACGATAGTATTGCCGCTACTGCCATCGTAATGACAGTCTTCTTTGGTATCATTCTTCTTTCTTTCGGTCTTGATAACCTTCAATCAATGGCTGGCAAAACGCATTGGTCTATCTATATTCTAGAAACCGGTCTTAAGTTTGCTGTTGCTATTCAAGTTATCGTTGCTGGCGTACGTATGTTCGTCGCGGAATTGTCTGAAGCATTTAAAGGTATCTCTGAGCGCGTTATTCCAAATGCGGTACTTGCTATTGACTGTGCGGCTATCTATGCATTTTCTCCAAACGCGATGGTGTTTGGTTTCATGTGGGGTGCGATTGGTCAGTTTACAGCGGTACTTGCTATGTTGGCGTTTGACTCGCCAATCATGATTATTCCTGGCTTTATCCCAATGTTCTTCTCTAACGCAACGATTGGTGTTTTTGCAAACCACTTCGGTGGTTGGAAAGCCGTGATGAAGATCTGCTTCGTGATGGGTATTATCGAAGTGGTTGGTTCAGCTTGGGCAATTCAATTAATCAGTGGTCATGGTGTTGAGTTTAGCGGTTGGATGGGCATGGCCGATTGGGCATTAGTCTTCCCACCTATCTTTGCTGGTATCTCTGCGTCTAAATCATTCATCTGGGTATTGGTTGCATTAGCGTTCGTATACTTCTACTTCGCATCTAAGCAATTACGTGCGGAAGAAGATGCACAGGCGCAAGATGGTGGTAACGACTTACAACAAGAAGCACCAGAAGTGATAGCAGCAGTACAACAAGCTGTCGCACAATCAGATGGCGTTAGACCTATCAGCATCCTAGCGGTTTGCGGTAACGGTCAAGGCTCATCAATGATGATGAAAATGAAAATCGGTAAATATCTAGAGAAGAAAGGTATCCCGCATGTGATGGATTCTTGCGCGGTATCGGACTATAAGTCGAAATTATCTTCAACCGATATCATCGTTTCTTCTAAACACCTTTCAAGCGAAATGGAAGTGGGTGAAGGCAAATATATTCTAGGTGTCCAGAATATGCTTAACCCGAATACATTTGGTGATGAATTGGTAGAGCTAATTGACAAAACATTTGCGGCTCAAAGAACCAACTAAGCCGTGTTAAAATGTATAAATATTAATAAATAATAAGAAACAAAGGTTGCTAGGAGCCCTTTCTAGCAACCCTTTTTACTGGAGATGTATAATGGGTTTTAAACAATCACTAATCGAAAACAATTCAATTAAGTTAAATGTAGAGACGTCGGACTGGCGTGAAGCGATTAAAATCGGCACTGATATGCTTGAAGCATCAGGGGCGGTTGAACCCAGTTACTACAAAGCAATTGTTCGTAGTATTGAAAAACTAGGCCCTTATATCTGTATCGCTCCAGACTTTGCAATGCCACATGCTCGCCCTGAAGATGGTGTAAACAGAACGGCTTTCGCATTGGTTACTTTGGCAACGCCACTCGATATTGAAGGTGAACAAGTCAGAGTGATGGTAACACTTGCAGGAGGCTCATCTGATGAGCATATGGAAGGGCTGATGGAAGTTACTCAAGTACTTGATGATGAAGATAGCGAATCTGGCGTTGATGTTGAAAAGCTCTTGGCCTGCCAATCAGTGGAAGACGTTTATCAAGTGATAGATGCCGCGTTAGCGGAATAAATTCAATTAGCTAAAGCGCTCTTAATCGGGCTTTAGTACCACAATATCATTCATGTAAAGGTCGGCTTCTCAACGCAGATGCCGAGTGATTCTTTACATCCAGAATAAGGTTAAAAGATATGTATCAAGCACTTAAACAACGCGTATTAGATGCAAATCTGCAATTACCTAAATACGGTTTGGTAACATTTACTTGGGGAAATGTTTCTGAAATCGATCGTAAATTAGGTGTTATCGCGATCAAACCATCAGGTGTGGAATATGACGATATGGGTGTTGATGACATCGTTGTCGTGAACCTTGAAGGTCAACGAATTGAAGGAACTTTGAACCCTTCAAGTGATACCGATACTCACATTGAGCTCTACAAAGCGTTTCCAAATATTGGTGGTGTCGTTCATACCCACTCTCGAAGTGCAACCGTTTGGGCACAAGCTAGCTTAGATGTTCCCGCTCTTGGGACGACTCATGCGGATTATTTTTACGGTGATGTCCCATGTACGCGTAATTTAACGCCTGCAGAAATAGACGTTGAATACGAAAAAAATACGGGTCATGTGATTATTGAAGAGTTTCATAGCCGAAATATTGACCCTCAAGCGGTACCAAGTGTCCTTGTTGCTGGTCATGCTCCGTTTTCTTGGGGAAAAGACGCCAAAGATGCGGTTCACAACGCGGTCGTTTTAGAAGAGGTCTCTGCAATGGCTCTTGCGACTCGTTCTCTCAATAGCGATATTAAAATTCAATCAGAGTTATCAGATAAACATTACAACCGGAAACATGGTGCCAATGCTTATTATGGACAGCGATAACGTTAACGATCAGTAATGAGGAGGAGTAGTCATGTATAAGGTTCTTGCGCTCGATATGGATGGAACAGTACTCAACAGCCAACATGGTATTCATCCAGATGTTGTACAAGCAATTCGAGAAGCGAAGGAAAAATGCCACGTATTGATGGTAACCGGTCGTCATCATACTGCTGCAAAACCTTATTATGAACAACTTGAATTGGATACTCCGGCCATCTGTTGTAATGGAACTTATATCTATGATTATCGCAATCATGAAGTGCTCATAGAAAACGCTATTTCCAAACGAAACGCGAAAAAGTTTTTACAGTTGGCTCAAGGTTATGGCATGAAAGTTGTGCTTTATACCACTCACTCTATGGTCTATTCACGCCACCAACCCATTGACTATATGACGGCATTAGAGTCTTGGGCAGGTAGTTTTGACGAACATCTACGGCCAAGTATCAAACGTGTTGATTCTTTCGAAGAAGAGATAGATGAAGCCGATTATATATGGAAATTTGTCATCGAAGGAGATCCGAAAAATATCGCCGAATTAGAGTCGTTAAATTTTGTAAGCGATAACTTTTCCGGAGAACGTTCTTGGTCCAATCGGGTCGATTTTGCCGCTAAAGGCAATTCAAAAGGCAGCCGATTAGCTGAATATTTAAAGCAACATGGTTACCTGCCAGAGCAAGTAATGGCGGTGGGTGACAACCACAATGATATTTCCATGATCACGCTAGCGGGGTTAGGTGTTGCAATGAGCAATGCCGATGAGACAGTTAAAGCTACCGCTAATCTCGTGTGTCAATCAGATAACAACCAAGGTGGGCTAGCCCATCTTATTCGTGAGAAAATTAAAGGATAAAATTATGACTAAACCAATGATTCAAATCGCACTAGATCAAACTGACCTAACGAGTGCCATCGCTGTTGCCAATAACGTTGAAAGCTTTGTTGATGTTATAGAGGTAGGAACTATTCTGGCCTTTGCGGAAGGCATGACCGCTGTTGCAACGCTGAGAAAGAATCATCCCGACCATATCTTAGTCTGTGATATGAAAACGACGGATGGCGGTGCCATTCTTGCGCGTATGGCTTTTGAAGCTGGAGCTGATTGGATAACAGTGTCTGCAGCGGCGCATATTGCAACAATTGCAGCGTGTAAAAAAGTGGCGGATGAGTTCAACGGTGAAATTCAAATCGAAATTTACGGTAATTGGACCATGGAAAATGCACAGGCGTGGGTTGACCTAGGCATTAAGCAAGCTATTTACCATCGCTCTCGTGACGCAGAACTCGCTGGAGTTGGTTGGACGGATGCTGACCTAGACAAAATGCGTGCATTATCGGATTTAGGTATTGAGCTATCTATTACGGGCGGCATTGTACCGGAAGAACTGCATCTTTTTGAAGGTATTAAAGCGAAAACTTTCATTGCCGGCCGTGCGCTTGCAGGAGATAAAGGAAGAGAGACCGCAGAAGCATTGCGTAAGCAGATTAACCGTTACTGGTAAGTAAGGAAGGGTATGTTTAATAACTTAGAACGTCACCGTATTGGGCTTTATGAAAAAGCGCTTCCAAACGATTTTTCTTGGGAGAGTAGGCTCAAGAAAGCCAAAGAGTTGGGATTCGATTTTCTTGAGATATCAATAGATGAATCGGATGAGCGCCGCAGTCGATTGGATTGGAGTGATGAAGAGATCTATGGGCTTCGTCATCTGTGCGAACAATATGGTATACCGCTTCAATCAATGTGTTTAAGCGCTCATCGAAAGTTTCCTTTTGGTTCCGCTCAATCTGAAGTTAGGGACCAAGCTGCGCTCCATATGCAAAAAGCGATAACGCTGGCCTATAAGTTAGGTGTGCGTAACATTCAGCTTGCTGGGTATGATGTTTATTATGAGCCTGCTAATGAAGAGACACATAAACGCTTTATAGAAGGCATGCGTTATTGTTCTAAGTTGGCTGAAAAAGCAGGCGTGATGCTCTCTGTTGAGATAATGGACACCGAATACCTTAACTCGTTAAGTAAGTTTGAAGTCCTTAATCGAGCGGTTTGCTCGCCATTTTTTACCGCTTACCCGGATGTCGGCAATATTAATGGTTGGAACTATGATACCTGTACAGAGCTTGCGTTAAGTGCTCCAAATATCACTCAGATTCACTTGAAGGACACCTACAAAGTGAAAGAAGGATATAAAGGACAGTTCCGTGACCTTGTTATTGGTGAGGGTGAAGTTGATTTTGACGCCATATTCAAAACCATTAAAAAGTCTAACATTGTCGTTCCCCTTGTCATTGAGATGTGGGCACAAGATGAGAAATGGGAAGAGAATATTAAAACGGCCCAAGTAAGACTAAATCAAGCGTGTGAAGCGGCTGGTTTACCAACTCTGTTCTAACTAAAAAACGCCTATATTAAGTTATAGGCGTTTGCTTTCTGCTGCAAAAGTTTTTTAATAACTTGTCTCAATTCGATTCCTAAACAGTTACACGCAATACCTTCCCATTGATCAATAAATCCAATACGTTTTGAACGGTTCCCTGTTGTCAATCAACGGTGCTTAATTGACATACTTACCGGTTTGTATCAAAGTAGATTAAAATATTTAGATATAAATCACAATTTTGTGGTTATTTTTGAGCACTAAAATGACACTTCTTCACATACAACTTTTTTGGGTTGAAAATCAGTACAAGCTTCTGTCGCTTGATAATCTGCCTCATCTGTCGGAAAGACAGAAAGAGGAGTTAGAATCGTGGTGCAAAAAGCGCAGAAAAATCCTGAATTTTGAGGTTCATTTACAACCCTGGGTGAAAATTACGAGTGATGGTGAATCGACGGAAGTGATACTTAGGCCTAACGGAAAAGCTTATGAACAAGATATGTTTGGTTCCCAGCAACGAAAAGGATCTTGGAAAATAGTGGAGGGTTTTTTATTTGTTGTATTTCAAGATGGCGCAGACTTCATTGAGTACCGTGTTATAGGCAATGCGGATAGCAATACACACTCGGCAGCCGAATATGTCAATGGAAAACCCAATGCCTATATGAAGTTCATTCAAACTAAACCACATTAATTGGTTAAATTGGGCGTGAATGAGCAGCGTTAAAGCTACTCAAAAAACGTATCTTTTATTGAGGTTTTTGACCTTTTCCTGGTGGCGGCGGAAGCTCATCTTGTGCAAGATAGCCATCACTATTCTTATCAAATTTATCAAAATCATCTGCCAGCGGTCCTTTAACTTCATCTAGGCTCAACAAATTGTCGCCATTTGCATCCATCTCTTCAAAAGTTGGTGGCATCTGCCTTTGTGGCATGTCTGTATTGGCGTAAGAGAAAAGAGTGGTTAGGCCAATTATGCAACCCGCTAGGGCCATTATTGCGGTTTTGATTGGAACAACTTTATTCATATATGACTCACTAATCTTATACATTGAAATGTTAAAAAAACGCCTAGAGTTCCTTAATGTAAGGGAAAGGGTGCCTCTAGGCGGAAAAACGCAAATGAGTGTCTATTTAAGTAGAGTCGCAATGCTCTCTACTGCCTACGAATATAAATCCTAATAAAGGAGCAAATATGGAGAGAAATAGGAGACAGGCATAGAAAGGTGAAGAAGCGGACTAGCTAACAGTCAGAGACTGCGGCCAGCCGTTGATTATGGTCTTGCAATAAAGCAACAGAAGCGAGTCTGGCTTGTGTTGAGTTTCCAGCCATGATCGCTTCGTATATTGCTCTGTGTTCATCCAAACAATAATGACCGCCTTCAGCTGAACGGTCGATGAAACGCCTAAAAATAGTAGAGAGGATATTACCAAAAGGAATGAAAAAGTTATTGCCTGTAGACTGAAATATCTCACAATGAAACTGCAAGTCGTTTTCAATCCAGGACAGTTCGTCATCTTCTAACGCCGCTTTGTTCATATTTTGGAATAAAACTGAGATCTCTTTTCTTTGTTCAATCGTCGCATTCATAGATGCGAGGGCACAAGCTTCAGGTTCTATCGCTTTTCGGAGTCCAAGAAATTGGTGCAAAAAAATCTCCGTACCCTTTATATCTTGTATCCACTCCAATAATTGAGGGTCTAGAAAGTGCCAGTTTTCTTTTGTTAGCACTTTTGTTCCAACCTTCGGTCTAGAGGTAATTAACCCCTTGGCGGTAAGCAGTTTCATCGACTCACGTAACGCTGTACGACTGATCCCGAAAAGTTCGCATAACTCGAGTTCGCTTGGTAGCTTTGTTCCTTGCTCAAGTTCGCTGGACAATATTTTTCTGGCGATTTGCTTTGCGACTTGCACATGGATTTTTTTGCTAGATTCAGCTACGAGTGTAAAAGTGACCATTGTTAACTCCTAACGGGTGAGCGAATGACGCTTGCCGTTCCAATTGCTATGGTGTCGTATTTTATATGTACCGATGGTCATGAGAGAAATTAATCACGTGTTAGGTTAGTTCCGCGTGATATTAACCATGATTAAGTAATCAGGGTGTGATTTGCCTGCCATGGATATCAAGTACTTGGTTTGTGATACAACGGGTAATTATAGTAATTTATTTGTTATATAATCATACAATATAAAGGAATTGCAGCAAGGGTTAAGTTAACATTATTATCAATAATTAGATCATGAACATGCTATTACAAACCTTCATGGAAAATATTGATGTACATAGTTATAGGGATGTTAATATCACAAAAGCTTGCGATTAATAACATGCTGGTCATCACGTTTAATCAGTTATCCATTGGTAAGCAAGGTAAAAAATGTTACATTTCCTTAAATAATACATAATCACTTATTACGAAGAGTCTCATGGCCAGTACATTTAATTCAATCTCGGGTTCAAAACGTAGTCTACACGTTCAAGTTGCTAGAGAAATTGCTCGTGGAATCTTATCAGGAGATTTGGCTGAAGGTTCGGTTATACCCGGTGAAATGGTTCTTTGTGAAGAATTTGGTATCAGCAGAACGGCATTGCGAGAAGCGGTTAAATTACTTACTTCAAAAGGTCTGTTAGAATCTCGGCCTAAGATTGGTACCAAGGTTAAGACTCGGGCTCACTGGAACTTTTTAGATCCACAATTAATTGAGTGGATGGACGGATTGATTGATACTGACGTGTTTTGTCAGCAATTCCTTGGATTACGTAAGGCAATAGAACCTGAAGCATGCGCGTTAGCTGCTTTACACGCAAGTGCGGATCAACGAATAGAATTGTCTGAAACATTTCAAGCGATGTGTGAGATAGCAAATGCGACTGAATTTGATCAGCAAGCTTGGATAGAAATAGATATGAGGTTTCATAATCTAATCTTCAATTCGACAGGAAACAATTTTTATCTGCCATTTGGGAACATTTTACAGTCGATGTTTATCAACTTCTTTGCACACTCTTCAAAAGAAGGGGATGTTTGCCTGCGCGAACATCGTGAAATATATGAAGCAATAATGGCTGGAAATGCTGAAAAAGCGAAAAAAGTGTCTTCAGAACATTTGCAATCGGATAAGCACCGTTTACCTGCAACAAGTTAGTATAACCAATTATTAAAAACCAGTGCTTTAAGCACTGGTTTTTTTTGAATAAATTCCATGTTATTAAGCTATTACTCTATTTAACACGTCGTGTTGCCCAATTTGTATTCAACTTAATATTATTGATGTTGGGTATGATAATGGATATGGCTGCGTATTTCATGTGAGTGACGAATCCTTTGTACATAAATTATCTCGATATCATGAAAGTAACACTAGTGATCAATTGAATATCTGAGTATATAATAATATTAAACAGTATCGTAGTTCGATAACTTAATATGCCAGAAACCTTATTACCTCACATCGTTCAGTTTATTGCTCAAACTGACCCCTTTGATAAACTTTCTATCACAATTGTTAGAGAACTCTCATTACAATCCAGATTACTTATCTTGGAATAGGAGAGGTGATAGATAGGAAGATAAAGAGAACAGGTATCTTTATATCATCAGGACTGGTTCAGTTGAGCAAAGGCTAAAGAACGGTGTGCTACGAGGCACAGGTACGGTTTACCTGAGTACAACGCTCATGGGGCGTTAATAGATTCTGTTGCAACGGCTGAATTGTTGCTGGCTCAACTAAAGCGAATCTATCGAAACCAAAAAAGTTGTTTTGGCAGGTTGTACCGAATAAGTCAAAACCAATAAATTAGACATAAGATGATGCTGGAAGGATCGTGAGTTTATGGTTTTTTTTTGCTTAAGCGGGCGGTAGGGGTGCTCTTAATCGAAAAGTAAATATCCCACCAGCTCTGCAAGCGGGATGTTTACATATGATGGCAGCTGGTTGCTAAAGAGAGTTAAAGAATAAAAACTTAACAACTAGAGCTTAAAGCTATCGACGGATTGATTGAGAGAAGACGCAATATCCGTAAGTTGCATGGCCATACGTGTATTATTCTTGGAACGGTCAAAGGTGCTTTTTGCTATATCATTGATTTCTACTACGTTAACGTTAATCTCTGCTGCAACGTGAGTTTGTTCTTCTGCAGCGGTGGCTATTTGATTGTTCATATCCAAAATAATCGATACAGAATCGCGGATAGCTTGAAGCGCATCATTAGCGCTATCTGATTTCTCAGATGTAGATCGAGCATCATGAACATTCACTTCCATTAGTTCAACAGACTGTTTAGCCTCTACCTGAAGTTTAGTGATCATTTCTTGTATTTCACTGGTGCTTTCTTTGGTTCTATTGGCGAGATTTCGAACCTCGTCAGCAACGACGGCAAAACCTCTACCGTGTTCACCTGCCCGAGCTGCCTCGATAGCCGCATTCAGTGCAAGTAAGTTGGTCTGCTCTGATATACTACTGATTACTTCCAAAATGTGGCCAATACTCTGCGTTTCCTGTTCAAGTTTGTTGGTGACAACAACGACCTTTTCTATTCCTTGAACGAGTTTGTTAATATTCTGATTCATCTCAGTGACAACGGATATTCCTCGGTCGGAGTAATCGTTAGCTTCTTGCGCAGCACTAGAGGCTTGTAATGCGTTTCTTGCCACTTCATCTACGGTGACTGTCATTTGGTTCATCGCGGTTGATGCTTGTTCTAACTGCATCATTTGCTGTTCAGAGCTCAGGTTTACTTCTTTAGCGGAAGAGGACATTTGAACAGATGAGGTGTTAAGTTCTTCCGCCGCATGGTTAATATTTTGGATAATAGATCTCAAATTACTGGTCATATACAAGGTTGCAGCATAAACACCGGATTCGTTGCCTGTAGTAGCATGCTGCAAAGATAGATCACCATTGGCGACCTTATGGACCAAATCCTCGATCTCTTTTGGTTCCCCGCCAATTGGAACATAAATCAATTTTGTGATGAGTAGATATACTACGACCAACGAAATAAGCACAAGAATTATCGCAATCGAGGCGCTTTGTACTAGGTTGTCGTTGGACGCGGCATTGATATTGCCGCTGGTATCCCATGCCCATACACTCCAACCCAGAGATTGCGCAACAGCGTTAACGACAAAATAATCTTGACCTTCAAATTGATAAGAATGGCTGCTTCCGGTTTTGTCTTGGTATTTCTTATATGATGGGCGCATTTCGAATAGGTTTTTACCAATATAATCGGGGTACTTTGCCGCGAGTATAAAACCATCAGTTCGACTCACAAAAAGTTGATTATCGTGTGATAAATGCTCTATAAATTGAGTGATGCCATCGACGGGAAGATTGACAGAGAGAGTCGCGACGACTTTGTCGCTTCTTATCACTGGAACAGCCAGCGCCATAACCAAGTTTCCAGTGCTACTAGTATAAGGCGTGGTTATTATATTCCTTTCACCCGCGAATATTCTTTTATACCACTCCCTACCTAATGATTTTGCATTAAAGTTAGGTATCTCCCCTTTCGGTAGGTAGGTGATACCGCTTTTAAGACCAACATAGGAGGCAAGAACGCCTAGGTCTTTTTCGATGGTTTTGAGTGTTTTTGTTACGCTTTCAACTTCAATATTGCCTTGGTCATCGATACTCAAACCAGCACTCATCAAATTGAGACTGTCAAAATAGCGTTGCATTTTTTCGTCAAGAGCGTTGCTTATCAAAAAAGATTGTCTTTCAAGTGAATGGGTATAGCCGCTAACAGATGTAGATTTGAAATTGAAAAAGCTCACCGCAGTGACTAAAAGAATGGCGAAGGTGAACAAGATACCAATAAAGCTAAGTAATTTTATTTTTGCACTCATAAGTATGTCCGTACTCAATCATAGAAAATATATGTGATTTAGTGGGTTGCATGTTGTGGCGATAATCAAGCTTAATTGTAGTCATTCTAATTGAACTTGGTCGAAATTAGTTAAGAGACTTTATAGCCTAGCTCATGTTAATGATAGTTTTATTAGAAGTAGGCCAAACGGCTAATAAATGAAAATACAAAGAAAAAACGTTGAATACTAAACAACATAGCAAGCTAGGTAGCCTAATTTGCTAATCTTAGCCGACTAAAGTAATTTGAGATGTGGCCGAAATAAATAGACGGACTCGAGATTTGAATGAACAATTATCTGCTATAAACGAAAGCTCAAGTGTGGGTATAAATAGGCGTAATTTATGAAGAAAATTGTGATAATTATTGTAGTACTTCTACTTTTAGCAGGGGCAGGAGGGGGAGCGTATTACTATTTTTTCATGATGAACGATGACTCTGGGTTGGTTGTACCTGATGAGGTTGCTGCGGAGGTAGAAGAACCAGAAATGGAGGCCAAAACGGTTGTAAAAGTGAATATGGACTATTTTGTTGATACCAATAAGCTTAACGTTAGGTCATACCCCAGAAAAAGCGCGTCTATTCGATCGGTATTGCGTAAAGGTAAATCACTGAAAGCTCTCGAGATAAAAGACGATTGGGTACGGATTTCTGAATATGAAATCCATCAGAGTGGTAATGATGTTGCGGATTGGGTCCATATGGATTTTATTTCTCACAACAAACCCATTATTACCGAAAGAGAGGTTAGAAAAAACATGCTGAAGCTAGTGAATAAATCGGATGATTTTATGACCTATCAAGATCAGTTTGTTATCGCAACACGTAAACTTATCGAAGACGGAACATGCCGGTACGAAGACTTTGAGTTGATGGACGGCTGGGTTCTGTCGCGAACGTTTGATATTGAACCTGTCTACTTTGTTTATTGTAGTGGTACAAAAAGAGAGAATAAAGTGTATGTAATTGTTGAAACGGGTGAAATATTTCAACCTTGATACTCAGGTAACTTGAAATCGAACAATGTAATATTTTAACTATGATAGAAGATAAATGACATCCTCTAATGAAGATAAAACATGGTCGGCCTCTGCCTCGATGTCGTTTCGAGGAGGAAGTAAGTCTGGGATCATCACCGTCTTGCACCCTGCATCTATACCTGCTTTCATGCCATTATTTGAGTCTTCTAATATCAATGCATACATTGGTTCAATGTTTAGTATCTTGCAAGCGAGTAGGTAACATTCAGGATTAGGTTTACCTTTCCCTACATCTTCTGCGGTAACGATGGTCGAAAATAGATTTAGATAATTAGAATGAGCGAAATTATCATACACTTCGGGTCTATGTGAAGAGGTGACGAGTGCACACATAATGCCTTTTCCTTGCAACATTTTAAACAGGGTATGGAAACCAGTTTTATAACGTATACCTTGTTTTTTTGCTTTGTGAATGTGTTGATCTCGAATATGTCGATATCTAGTTAGATCAAGAGAATGCGAGAATTTATGGGTCAATAATTCTTCACATTCTGGATCTTGTACACCAATAAAATGTTCATAGAACTCATCGCTAATTTCTAACCCTTGGTCTTTAGCGGCCTCTTGCCAACTCGTTTTGTATAAACACTCAGTGTCAAAAATAAGCCCGTCCATATCAAAAAGAACAGCTTTTATATTCATTGCGATTTACCTTACTTATCAAGCTAAATAAAATCTGACTACCTATAGTCGTTCATCAACGTCATTGATGACATTAATTAGTTAACGTTGATATTAATGCCACAATCCGTTCAAGAGATCTACGCACTCTTAAAAGGAGTATCCTTACTTATTGACAGTTACTTTGTCGATCTTACTTTGTAGGCGGCAAAAGTCTAATCATCATTAATTTAATTCTCCTTTTTGATGATTAATACTACAAATAGAACTGATGTAAATCATGAAATCTTCGGTGATTAAGGCTTTATCATAATTGAACATTTAGTGCAGGGTAAATAATAATATACTTAACTATTTGTATTTTATAGGTATTTATGAAACAAGAATGAATTTATATAGTTTATTAGTTATGATTCTGAGTCTGAATATTTTGTATTTTGTAATACATTTAGTGAATTTTTGATATAGGTCCCATATTTTTTATTTGTAGTACATTATGATTTTAATGCTTACTTATGTCGTTGCTGATTTGGTTAATGACATGAGTGACAACGTAGAAAGAACAGAAAGCCGTTCCTTCTCGCAGTATCTATAAGACACCTTAAGACATTATTGATACGACAAGGTTTTTTAAGGTGTTTGGTGACAATAATCTTTAGGAGTACAGAGGTAATGCAAGATTTTGCGTGGAATTTTCAAACTAAGTTAACCTATGGGCCTGGAAAAATTAGCGAAGTAGGGAATGTAGCGGTTTCACTAGGCGCAAAAAAAGTATTTTTAGCAACATATGAAGCTAATGAAACGTTTGCTCCTGTTATCAATAAGGTTGTTTCATCGTTGGCCGATTGTGGCATTGAAGTGGTTATTTTTACAGAGATAGAACCGAACCCTCGTGTTCAAACTATTGATAAAGCGATTGAATTATTTATCGAACAACAATGTGATTTAGTTATCGCATTAGGTGGTGGTTCTGTTATTGATGGGTCTAAATATATTGCGGCTACTTCTTATTCTGGTGGCTCTTGCTGGGATTACGTTGTTCTTGGCGACCGCGTTGCTCGTGAATATACAGGCGCATTCCCAATCATTTCCATTCCAACCGTGGCTGCGTCTGGTTCTGAGTGTAATGCTGGCGGCGTGTTAAGTAATTGGGAAACGAAAGAAAAGAGTTTCAGTCGTTCGGAATACCGCATCCCTAAAGTGGCTATTATTGACCCTGAATTATACACTTCATTGCCAGATTTTATTACCAATGAAAGCTGTGTGGATATCTTTTCCCACCTAATTGAACACTACCTTTCAAGTGATGCTGACTCGGGCTTTGCTGACAGACAAACGGAAGCTATGATCCTTAACTTAATGGATAATTTCGACAAAGTAATTGAGGACCCTAATGATCTGAACGTTCGTGGTGAACTTGCGTTGTGTTCAATTTTTGGTTGGTCTGGGTTACAAGCTTTAGGGCGTTTAGGGTCGATCCCAATGCACTCAATTGAAATGCCACTTTCTGCGCATTTTGATATGCGTCACGCAAGAGGCATGGCGGTAATTGTGCCTCCTTACCTTGAGTTTTTTGCGGGTGTACGTCCAGAGCGTTGGGCACAGTTAGCTCGTCGTTGTTTTGGTGTTGTTGAAACAGATGATAACGTTGCCGCTAAGTTGCTTGCCGTGAAAGTAAGAGAGTGGTTGGCGCGTACGGGTATGTTGATTACGCTTTCTGACGATAATATTCCTGCTGATAGTTTTGAAAAAATGGCTGACGATGTTGTTCGGATGTTCGCATTACCTGGAACCAAAACGATAGCAGGTGTTAAGCCAATTACCAAAGAAGAGATTATCGAGGTTTATAAACTCGCCTACTAACAATATTAATAAAGCTATACACATTAGCGATTATCGATGCTAACACCACACTCGTTGTTAGCCTCCCTCTGAGGACCGGTCCGTCCTCTTTACACCCATATTGTTTACAGGCGATATGGGTATTTTTTTACAAATTTGAACAGGAACGACTCGTTTTCAATATCGGAATACAAAGGTTCCATATTTTGTGAAATATGGATAATTTATATTGTATTTATGTACGATGTAATGACGAAATTTTTCATCTGTTAATGTACGATTTGTGCGTAGAATGTGGATGGAACTCTGATCATTATGAATGATGTAGAGTTCGAGTATACAGTATTTTATCTTATAAAATAGTATGTTATACAATTATATTGCGTATGATTGACTGGTTTTTCTAATGACCATGCCTAGTTTATTTGTATGATTATTTATCATATAAATTAGCTGATCTATATCACGCATTTAGCCTATTGTACTACAATAAGGCCAAATAAGAAGATATATTGTCATCTGAAATTATTTTTATGAAGGCTTAGCGAATGGATCTGAATATTCTAATTGTGGGCATCTACTTTCTATTTTTAATCGCGATAGGATGGATGTTCCGTACGTTTACTAGCACAACGAGCGACTATTTTCGTGGTGGCGGTAACATGCTGTGGTGGATGGTTGGTGCCACTGCATTTATGACCCAGTTTAGCGCGTGGACATTCACTGGTGCAGCTGGTAAAGCCTATAACGATGGCTTTGCGGTAGCGGTTATCTTTTTAGCCAATGCATTTGGTTATTTGATGAATTATCTATACTTTGCTCCAAAGTTTCGACAGTTGCGAGTTGTCACCGTCATTGAAGCCATTCGGATGCGCTTTGGTAAAGTGAATGAGCAAGTGTTTACTTGGTCTAGTATGCCAAACAGTGTTGTATCCGCTGGTGTCTGGTTAAACGCCCTTGCAATCATTGCTTCTGGTATTTTTGGCTTTGATATGGAAACAACTATTATTGCAACCGGTGCGGTAGTTCTGGTGATGTCGGTGACAGGTGGCTCTTGGGCTGTTATCGCGTCAGATTTTATGCAGATGGTTATCATCATGTCGGTGACCGTAACGTGTGCGGTTGTTGCGATTGTTCAGGGTGGTGGTGTTGGCGAAATCGTTAGTAATTTCCCGATTGATGAAGGCGCATCGTTTGTTTCAGGTAATAACCTAAACTATGTTGGCATATTTGGTATTTGGGCAGTATTTATATTCCTAAAGCAATTCAGTATTACAAATAATATGTTGAACTCTTACCGCTATCTTGCTGCGAAAGATTCAAAAAATGCCAAAAAAGCGGCATTGCTAGCGTGCGTATTGATGACTCTTGGCCCAATGATTTGGTTTATGCCTAGCTGGTTTATCGCGGGTCAGGGGGTTGATTTAGCCGCGATTTATCCTGAACAAGGTAGTAAGGCAGCAGACTTCGCTTATCTATATTTTGTTGAAGAATATATGCCAGCAGGTATGGTTGGGTTGCTTATCGCGGCGATGTTTGCGGCTACGATGTCTTCAATGGATTCTGGGCTTAACCGTAATTCAGGTATCTTTGTTAAGAATTTTTACGAACCAATACTTCGTCCTAATTCAACGGAGAAAGAACTAGTCTTTGTATCTAAACTCACATCTACATTTTTCGGTATCGCCATTATCTTGGTAGCGCTGTTCATCAATTCACTCAAAGGGTTAAGTCTTTTTGATACGATGATGTACGTAGGTGCGTTAATTGGATTCCCAATGACTATTCCTGCATTTTGTGGTTTCTTTATTAAGAAAACACCAGATTGGGCAGGCTGGGGCACGCTCATTGTAGGTGGTATAGTCTCATATGCAGTCGGTTTTGTTGTGACTGCAGATATGGTAGAAGGCTGGTTTGGCCTCAATGAGTTAACAAGTAGAGAGTGGTCAGATATTAAAGTAGCCCTTGGCTTACTATCCCACGTTGTCTTTACGGGTGGGTTCTTTGTAATGTCGACTCTGTTCTACAAACCGCTATCTGAAGAACGTCAGAAGGATGTAGATAAGTTCTTTGACAATTTGGCGACGCCATTAGTGTCAGAATCAGATGCGCAGAAAGCGCTAGATAATAAACAGCGTCGTATGCTTGGTACACTCATCGCGATAGCGGGTGTTGGCGTCATGTGTATGTTCGTATTACCCAACCCGTTATGGGGGCGTTTCATCTTCGTTCTTTGTGGGTCGATTGTTATGGGTGTAGGCTTACTTCTCGTGAAAGCGGTCGATGACAGCGTGGAGAAAAAGGGTCAACTTGCATCACAAGGGTAGGGTAGTAGTTCTGAGCGCTTAAAAAAAACGAGTCATTGTGACTCGTTTTTTTGTTTCTGACGCTAAACTAAATTCATTTTTGGATAACTTTACGCTAGTCTTTCTTAGTTGAAATTAAACGTGGGAATGGTAATGAAAACAATAGGCTTGATAGGTGGTATGAGTTGGGAGTCAACGGCAAGCTATTACTCCGCTATCAATCGCGGCGTGAAAGAGCAGCTCGGGGGACTTCACTCTGCAAAGTTAGTGTTGTACAGCGTCGATTTCGCTGAAATAGAAACACTTCAGCATCAAGGGGAATGGGATAAAACGGCAGATATACTGTCAGCGGCGGCGCAATCGCTACAAGCCGCAGGTGCGGACTTTTTCTTGATCTGCACCAACACTATGCATAAAGTCGTCGATAAAGTTCAATCGGCAGTCTCCATTCCACTATTACATATTGCGGATGCAACCGCCCAACAACTTGTCGATGACGGTGTTAGTCAAGTAGGGCTGTTAGGGACTAAGTTCACAATGGAGCAGGATTTCTATAAATCTCGCCTAATAGATTCCTATTCTATTGGCGTCGATATTCCAAAGCCAGATCAGGCCAATACGGTTCATGAGGTGATTTATAATGAGCTATGCCTAGGGCAAATTAAAGATCAGTCTAGAGAGGCTTACCTGACAATTATTGATGACCTGCAAGCGCAGGGTGCTCAAGCTGTTATTCTCGGTTGTACGGAAATTGCATTGCTAGTGAAACAAGTGGATACTAATGTGCCTCTATATGATACCACTGAGATCCATGCTCGAGCAGCGGTGCGATTTGCCTTGGCATAATTGAAGCTTAGAGCTTATGCATCCCTAAGCGAACGACATAGACGTTTTATGACAAAGCTTAAGCAAAGCTTAAGGGACATACACCTTAGAAGCTTATGGAAAAACTTAAGAGTAAAGCTTAAGGGACATACACTTTAAGAAAAACAAAACAAGCAGATTTACTCGACCCCAAAATGTCGTGAAACTAAATAGTTTTGATGTTGGTTTTAAATAATGTGTCCGCGTAACTCTAGTATTAGTCGAGTTTTAGCTATTGCAGAAATAGTAGAGCTGTAAATATGAGGTAAACGTACTTTCAACGTTGGTTGTGGTGAAGAAATGGCAATTCAAGTTAGTCTAGTTGATACCCTCGTATCCGACTTCGTTGCAATTGAGGTAAAGCAGATTGAATACTCTTTTTACAGCTGACTAACAGAGCGCGTTTTCTTTCCAACTGAGTACAGACTGTCAGCCATTCTTTCTGGGTCAGATTAAGCCTTTCTAGGATAGATGGTGATTGGTTATTTATGCTTGCCTTACTGTCCCTCAGGGCTTTTCCTGACCAGTCCACCAACTCTAAGTAATCCATCAATCTGAACGGTATGCCAGAGTGTATTTCTTTGGTTGGGTTTCCAATAAAAGGGAACAAATTAGGTGCGGTTGTTTGTTGGTTATCGAGTGCATTTATACGGTCTTTGATGGAAGTCTATTCGGAGGATTCTGGCGTTTTGGCTATTCCAGCACGAACAGGGTTAAGGTCGGTATACGCCATAGCCGCAAGCAGTGCGTTTTCGTCCAGTAGAGCTTGGCTTTTGTATCGACTTTCCCAAAAATGCCCTTTGCAGTTGTCTTCTTTATTGGCCTTTAACGCTATCTCAAAATTCAATTCACGCATAAACCAACTCAGGCTATACAAACGCTCACGCCATTGTTCGATAATATTGAGAGCAACCTTGAGTTCAGCTTTACTCCTTAGCTGATTGGCCAAAAATCGTTGAACAATGACGGGTTTTGTGTGTAGTAAAGACCAGCGCTCAACGACTTCCAAATCGGTCAGCAAGTCGAGCTTACTCTTATTAATATGAACGACCAAATGATAGTGGTTGCTCATTACTGCGTAGGCACAAATATCTATACAATAGATAGCACTAAGTGCTTTGATACGAGTTTCTATCCATCCCCTTCTATGTTCATAGCTTTTATTCGAAAGCTCATCATACCCACACAGAAATGAGCGGCGAACACACCGAGACACGCAGTGGTAATAAGGTGTGGCTTTTATACAAACTTGCTGGCTTCTGGCAGTGGTCATAGCGGCGTCCATGTCAGGTATTTAGCCCAATATATCGGAAAATTCGTTATGGCTCTCATGTAATACATTGTTTTACGAGGCATTAGAAGATTTAGTGAAAATTGAAAGTCTGTTTCATAAGGTGCATGTCCTCGTTAAAAAAACTTCGTTAAAAAAACTAAAAAAACTAGGTGTATGTCCTCGTTAAAAAAACTTATTTCGCTTACCCATTTACTTCATTTTTATAAGTGATGATTTCGTTGTGTTTTGCTCTTTTTATGGCATATAAAATGAAAAAATAGGGTGTATTTTGCACAATTAATGCTACAGCGACGACGTAAGGAGAAATAAATTATTGCTGATATGGGGTTTTTATGAGTATAGTGAAACCGATTTCAATTGAGGATGGATACCACATGTTTGATATCAGTATTATCGTTAAATATATCGATGTTTTTATTGATGGGTTCGCTATTACCGCCTTGGTGAGTGTGGTTTCTATTGTGGGCAGCTTCATTGTTGGCCTAAGTATTATGTTTGCGTGTGTCAGTCAAAACAAAGCGTTGAGTAAGTTTGGTTATGGGTATATCGAATGTTTTCGAAATATTCCTTTTATTGTACAAGTCTTCTTTATTTTCTATGGGTTACCAGAATTAGGGATATTCATCGACCCTTATACCACGGGTATTCTTGCGTTATCGATAGCGGTTGGAGCGTATTGTGCCGATATTCTTAGGGCGAGTGTTCAGCAAGTGGATATGGGTATCATTGAAGCAGCTCAGTCGTTTGGAATCGCAAAGAAAAAGATATACAGCAAGATTATATTGCCTATCGCTTTAAGAACTTCTATCCGACCAATCGGTTCTGTTTTCATCAATTTAATATTAACCACGTCGATTTTGTCGACAGTGACGCTGAATGAATTGACCGGTACCGCAAAAATAATTGCTGCGGAAACCTTCAGACCGTTTGAAGTTTATTTCTTTTTGTTGCTCTTCTATTGCGTGCTGACCTATGCGTTATCACTCATCATTTCGGGTATTCATAAGAAGCTCAATCAACAATTTACGGTCGGAGAATAGATATGTCGAATCACGAATTTGTTCCTTATGACTTGATTGTGCTGCTCAGTGGTATTTCCATATCGCTATATGTGTTTGTTGTTTCGAGTCTATTTGGGTCTGTTTTCGGAATTGTATTGGCTCTGACTCGTCATTATCGTCTTCCTGTCCTTGGTGCGACATCGACATTTGTTGGTGAGTTCCTTAAAAATTCGCCCGTTTTGGTTCAACTTTTTTTGATTTATTTTGGTCTACCTATTTTCTTAGGGGTGAACTTAACAGCGACGGAGGCCGCAATGATCACGTTAACGGGGAATACCGCCGCGTTTGTTTCCGTCATTGTTGTCTCGGCCATTTCTTCTATCGATAAAGGTCAAATTGAATCGGCGCAAAGTTTTGGGCTCTCTGAGCTGAAAATTTTAACCAAAATTATTACTCCTCAAGCTCTGCTGGTCGCCATTGCACCTTTGATTGGCTTAGCGGTTAACCAACTACAAGTTACTTCATTGGTTTCGGTCATCGGGGTGATGGATATTACCAAAGTGGGTCAAATATTGAACCAACGTACATGGCAGCCTTTTGCGGTTTGGCCAATTATTGGTGCGACTTACTTTGTGTTGTCATGGCTGTTAGCAAAAGCAGGCAAGCGTGTTGAAAATAAGCTGAAGCAACATCAGCATTGGGAAAATATTTAAAGGCTTATCATGATTAAAATTAACAATGTAGAAAAACGCTTTGGTGAACTTCATATCTTGAAAGGTGTGTCACTGACCATCAATAAAGGAGATGTCATCTCCATTCTTGGCGCGAGTGGCTCCGGTAAGTCCACGTTGATCCGTTGTATCAATGGGTTAGAAAAAATTCAGGCTGGTAGCATCACGGTGGATGGCCTAGAGGTGAGCAAGAAAGCAGAATTGGCGGAGATACGGAAAAATGTGTCTACGATTTTTCAGCATTTCAATTTATACCCTCATCTGACTATCTTAGACAATATCACCCTTGCGCCGATAGAGGTTTTGGGGCGCACAAAAGAAGAAGCGACGAGCAAAGCGATGGCGCTATTAAACACAGTGGATCTCGCAGATAAAATGAATGCTTATCCGGCCCAGTTGTCTGGTGGCCAAAAGCAACGCATCGGTATCTGTCGCGCTCTGGCGATGGAGCCAGAATATCTTTTATTAGATGAAGTCACGAGTGCGCTTGACCCTGAGATGACCTCTGAGGTGTTAGATGTGTTGGCGGAGCTCGCCAGAACGGGCACAACCCTAATTTTCGTCACGCATGAAATCGCATTTGCAAAGAAAATCTCCAATAGAATTGTCTTTTTAGACGAAGGGAAGGTTCGAGTTGATTTGGAGAAAAATGATTTCTTTTCAGAAGAAGGTGGAAAGAAAGACCCGCGTATCGCTAGATTTTTAGAAAAAATGGATAGTAAATAATGATTGTTCTCTCGAATTCAGAAGCTTGGCCTGGCATTGACGATACAGCAAGGATGTTAGATAACGGCGATAACGGTTTGGACGCCATTATCCATGGCATAGAGAAAGTAGAGGCGGAACCGAGTATTCGTAGCGTTGGTTATGGCGGATGGCCGAATCTTCTTGGTGATATGGAATTTGATGGTGCGGTGATGGATGGTGACTCATTGCGAACTGGTGCGGTGGGTGCGGTTAAAGATCATTTCCATATCACCCGTGTCGCAAGAAAAGTGATGGAAGAGCTTAATCACGAAATTTTGGTCGGCGAAGGTGCGACCCGTTTTGCTAATGAGATGGGTTTTAGTTGTTCTAACCCACTTCTCGAAGATTCCAAACAAGTATGGTGGAAAAAGCTTCAAGAAATAATGGGAGAAGAGAATCCAGATCTATCACAGTGTGATCTTGCTCCTTTAAATACCATGATCACGGATCCAGAAAAAGTACGGGACACCACGGTATTTCTTACGAAGGATAATCAAGACAGTATTTATTCTGCAACGAGTACTTCTGGTTGGGCGTGGAAATACCCAGGTCGATTGGGGGACTCCCCGATTGTGGGAGCTGGCTTTTATGCCGATAGCCGTTATGGTGCCGCGGCCTGTACTCATACCGGAGAGATGACTATTCGTGCAAACACATCCTATTCAATTGTCATGGCGATGCGACTCGGTTATTCGCTGCAACAGGCAGTAGAATTGGCCATTGAAGAGCTTGTCAGGTTAAAAGGTGGATTTTTAGGTGGTGTGGTTATCCATGCCATTGATAACAAGGACAATCACCGAGTGGTCAATGTTGGCTGCGAGGGCGATATTATATACTGGGTATATAAAACCGGTATGGACAAACCGCAAGAGTGCATTGCGGAAAAATATTAATAAGGGACGAAGCTATGAAATTTAGATCTATATTAACGACAATGTTGTCTGGTGTTATCGCGTTGAGCTCATCGACAGCTATCGCGGGTAAACTGGATGATATCCGCGAACAAGGCTACATTCGAATTGGTGTTTCTCTAGGCGGTGAGCCTATCGGTTTTCGCAATCAGAAAAATGAACCCGTTGGTTATGATGTTGATCTTGCGTATCGTTTGGCAGAGAAGCTAGGCGTGGAAGCTCGTTTTACCGACGTGCACGGTGATGCGCGTGTTTCTATGTTATTTTCCGACCAGCTTGATGCCGTTATTGGTAACATGTCCGCGACGCTCGAACGTGCAAAATCAGTTAATTTTTCTATTCCTTATGCGCGAGCTGGCTTACGAATTATTCATCAAAAAGAGATGGCAATTAATTCTCTAGCGGATTTAAAAGGCAAAAAAGTGGTCGTTGGTCGTGGTTCAACGGGCGAAACGTTCTTAAAACGTGAAGTACCTGAGGCGACATTGGTTTATACCGATAACTTCGCACCAGATGGCATTTTGTTACTGCGCCAAGGCCGAGTTGATGCCGGTATTGAAGACAGTTCTCTGATAGATTATTTGGCGACGCAAACGGACCGTTTAGAGACACTTCCTGGCTTACTTTCAAATGATCCGATTGGTGTGGGTATCAGAAAGGGTGATCAAGAGTTTTTACGCTGGATGGATATGTTTGTATCTGAATATATTAGTTCTGGTGACTATGAGACATCATACAAAAAATGGTGGGGTGCAGATGCTAACCCTCCAATATTGAAGCCAATATGGTAACCCTTAATCCATTACTGGCTATCTAGATTATTTAGATAGAACTGAGTCTCAATGACCCAATGGCTTTCTTTCAAAGGAAGCCATTTTTTATTGTCTGTTTCTTTCTGGTTAATGTTGATTCCTTGAGAGGACTGAACGTGATCAACAATCGAAATAATGGCCTGTACAAAATCATGTTTATTGTAACCGATGGTCGAAAACTGATAGTTTCCTCGACGCGAAAATTCAGTATTATCGAACCCAAATATGCAATAATTATGAGGTAAAGCCTTCAGATTAAAATAATCAACAGCCGCCATTGCCATGGAATCTGATGTACAAAATACACCGAGATAAGAGGAGTCAGAAATATCAGATGCTTGCAGATAATTTAACGCATCATCGTACGAATAGTTACAAAAAGTGGAACTGATGAGTTCAATTCCGTTGGCGTTAAATTGTTGTAGGTAATGAGAAACACGCTGCTTTTCGGTGACGGAGGATTGTCGACCCGCAATTAAAATAGCGCGAGTAACACCTATCGACTGTGCGTAGTGAACCGCACTTAATATCCCCGGTTCTTCATTGACTTTTACTGAGTAGCCATCTTGTTGGCTCTTTCCGTTAAGCATGATGATATTGTTTGTAAAAAACAGGGATTCAGCAAGCGTTGGTTCGATAAGATCAGAGAAAATCAAGGCGGCGTCAACGTATTGAACGAACGAGTTTTTTTGTAACGCTTTTATGTCATCTAGTGATTTTAACCGAACGAAGAGTGCACGTTTACCTATGGCCTGAATGCTCTGAATTAGAGAGTCAAACAAGGTTAGGTCACTGACATCTGAGATATGATTGACCACAATGGCAACAAGCCCAGTTTCGTTATTGGCCAGACTTTGCGCAAAAGGGTTAGCGACATACCCCAAGGTTTCAGCTGCTTGCAAAACGCGTGTCTTTTTGTCTGCTGAAATGGGTCTGTTTTTTCCAGATAAGGCTCGTGATGCTACCGCTTTTGAAACGCCGGCTAGGGCGGCCACATCGGCGAGTGTTGGCGTTCGAGTCTTCTTATCCATTGAGTAGATTCACTACAGCATGTACTTTGTCAAAAGAAGTCACGTCGATAAGTTGGTCACCACTTGTTTCGGCTCCCATACTTACTTGGGAATTGAGGTTAATCATTGCGGACTGACGCTGAGTTTTGCCGGATAAGTGAATCTCTGTTGCCCCTGTCGTTTCAATCAATGGCAAGGCGTTATGCTGGTTCACACCACAACCGGGCATAATGGAAAGACGTTGGTTTGCTTGTTCGACGAATTGTTTTATTTCATTGATGCCTTTATCGGCGGTTGATTGTTGGCCCGAGGTTAAGATTCGTTCGCATCCAAGGTCGATGACTTGTTCGAGTGAGTATTGCCAATCTTGTACAATGTCAAAGGCCCGGTGGAAGGTTACACCCAAATCGCCAGCGTGATTGATCCATTGTCGGCAAGCGCTGACGTTGATAGTGGCATTGGCATTGAGTGCCCCAATAACAATACCGGCGACGCCCAGATCTCGCATCATCTGTATTTCATCTGTCATCATGTCAATTTCGTTTGAGGAGAATAGAAAGTCTCCCGCTCGTTGACGAATCATGGCGTAGATCGGGACAGTGCTATTCTTCACGGCATAATGTGAAAACGCCCAACTTGGTGTAATACCACCGACAGACAACGCGCTACATAACTCTATTCGTTTTGCACCCGCGTCAATGGCCGTGTGTAATGATTCAATATTGTCAACGCAGACTTCAACTACGGTATTTTTCACTATATATACTTCTGACAGATGTACGATGCGACAATTATACCATCTTTAACGTAAGATAATGAGTTGATATACACTCTCTTAGTTGATCGATTACTGTTAGAAATTCAATAGATAGCGATAAGGTTGAAATTAAAAAAACCGAGCAAAAAGCTCGGTTTTTTTGTTCAGTCATTCATAACAGAATGACTGATTTGGCGATGATGCGTACGGTTACGCGAGCACTTCATTCGCGGCTTTAACCACGTTCTCGACTGTAAAGCCGAACATCTTGAAGAGTTCACCCGCTGGAGCAGACTCACCAAAAGTGGTCATTCCGATAATACGACCGTCAAAACCAACGTACTTGTACCAGAAATCAGCAATACCTGCTTCAACAGCAACACGTGCTCTTACGTCAGCAGGAAGAACAGCTTCACGATAAGCGGCGTCTTGCTTATCAAACACATCCGTTGCAGGCATAGAAACTACGCGTACTTTTTTGCCTTCTGTTGTCAGTTGCGCGGCTGCTGCAACGACAAGCTCAATCTCTGAGCCAGTAGCAATAAGAATAAGCTCTGGCTTACCATCGCAATCCTTCAGTATGTAGCCACCCTTAGCAATGTCAGCAACCTGAGACGCGTCGCGCTCTTGCTGTGCTAGGTTTTGGCGAGAGAAGATAAGCGATGTTGGGCCATCTTTACGCTCAATAGCGAATTTCCAAGCTACGGCGGATTCAACTTGGTCACATGGGCGCCATGTGCTCATGTTTGGTGTCAAACGTAGAGAAGAAACCTGCTCAACCGGTTGGTGCGTTGGGCCATCTTCACCCAAACCAATAGAGTCATGCGTATAAACCTGGATATTCTGCACTTTCATCAGCGCAGCCATGCGTAAGGCATTACGTGCGTATTCCATAAACATCAGGAAGGTCGCACCGTAAGGAACAAAACCACCGTGAAGGGCTAAGCCATTCATGATAGCCGTCATACCAAATTCACGCACACCGTAATGGATGTAGTTACCTGATGCATCTTCCGGTGTGATTGACTTAGAGCCAGACCACATGGTGAGGTTTGAAGGCGCAAGGTCAGCTGAGCCCCCCATAAATTCAGGTAGCATTTCACCAAACGCTTCTAATGCATTTTGAGACGCTTTACGTGAAGCGATGTTCGCTGGATTAGCTTGAAGGTCTGCGATGATTTGAGACGTTTTTGCTTCCCATTCTGCTGGTAGCTCACCGTTTACGCGGCGTTTGAATTCTGCTGCAAGCTCTGGATATGCTGCTTCATAAGCTGCAAATTTCT